>JBKEDP010000043.1:0-248781 GCA_047975485.1 Vibrio sp.
GTTTTCGTCATCACATTCATTGACGTTGCAAACTCGGTTATGGCTGCAAAGCAGCCTTAAAAGCTTGGCGGTGCTGTAACACCGCCCAAGCTATTCTTGCTAGCTTGTTGGCTAATGCTACTACCACGACATTATATGGTTTAGTCGCTCTTAAATTGACTAGCCATTCTCCAAATACTTTACCTGTTGTTTCTGGCCTAGCGAGAATAGCCCTTGCTCCATGAATAAAAAAACATCTTAACTGCTTGTTTCCACGCTTACTTATTCCCAATAATTTGGGCTTACCTCCTGTAGAAAATTGCCTAGGTACAAGACCTAGCCATGCGGCCATATTTCGCCCATTCGTAAAGTTATTCGCAGAACTTACATCAGCGATGCAAAGTGTTGATGTTAAATCACCAATACCAGGGATGGTTTTTAATAATCTAGCTATTTCATTTTTTTCAGTAATTTCTTGAATTTTAATATCTTGATCTTTTACCTGCTGATTTAAATAAGAATAATTCTCATGTATTTGGCATAACTCACTTAGCAAACATGGAGGTAATTTTTGATTTTGTTCTGCCAGCCACTGGAAAAGACCTTTCATCTTTGCATGCCCTTTGGGCAAGCTCAGTCCAAATTCAAGTAATATCGCACCAATCCGGCACATACAAGCTGTACGTTCTTTAATATAGCCATCTCGAATTCGATGAATTGCAGCTATAACTTGAGCATCTTCAGTTTTTACTGCAACAAATCGCATAGAGGGACGACTTGCTGCTTCTGCTATCGCAGATGCATCAATGAAATCATTTTTGTTACCTTTCACGTAAGGTTTTACGTATTGGGGAGGGATGAGTTTTGCTTTATGACCGAATTTTATGCATTTTCGAGCTAGCCAATGAGCTCCACCACATGCTTCAAATGCAACAGTTGTTGGTTCTAATTTTGATAAAAAAGAAAGCAGTTGAGTTCGATTAAATTTTTTACGCATAACTTCATTACCTGAGTAACTATGACCTATAGCGTGGAAAGTATGCTTACCTAAATCGATTCCTAAGATATGAATAGAAGACATATGGTTCACCTCATTTCTGAATGCCTACTCTAAGCGTAGAGCCTGAGAGTGAGGCGGACCATATAATTAAGCCTAGCGTTTCACAAAGCAAAATTTAGGCAGAAATAAATGCCTCAACCTCTGAGGAAGAATCTCTATTCATAAAGTCTCAAACAGTTCTAAATATTATTGGCGGTGGTCTTAACTTTGCTTAGTAAACCGAATATCTGCCAGATTAAATCCTAATTCCATATCGGTTTTTAATGCGGCAATGGTTTTGCAAGTGCGGGCGAGTTCGATGTGTTCACCTAGCTTTTTACGGTATTTCGCAGGTAGATCTTCGGCTTGATAAGCAGTTTCAATATCACCGTATTTCTGCAATATCTCTTGAGCAGCTTTGGGGCCGACTCCCGGAATGCCAGATACTTTGCTTGAGCTGATCCCTGCGAGTCCCCAAAAGTCAGCCAGCTGTTCTGGTTTTACGCCAAATTCTTTTTCTACAAAAGGGGCATCTAGCCAACGGTGTTGGAAATAATCGCGAATTTGAATATTTGGGGAAAGCAGTTGGCAATAGCCTTTGTCGGTGGAAATGATGGTGGTTTTCTCACCAGCAGAAGCGACTTTTTGCGCCAAGGTTGCGACTAAATCATCGGCTTCATCACCATCTGAAAGCAGTGAATCAATTCCTAATTCCCACCAAGCAGATTGGATCTTTTCTAAGCCTTTAAGTAATGGCTCAGGCATAGGTTTGCGATCTTCTTTATAGCTTGGCAATACTTGTGCGCGCCAACCTCTGTCTTGTAAATGATGATCAAATACCGCAATGATGTGCGTTGGTTGAGATTCACTGATAATTTTGTGAATCGTGCGACTGGTGGTTTGAATCGTGCGGTCGATGTCGCTTGGATCGGGTTGCGCAGAATGCACTCGGCGTATGAGGTTTAACGCATCAATGATCACTAAATGAATCGACATATTTCTTTATTCCTTCCACATAAAAAAGCCTCTGCTAGAGCGAGAACTCAAAGCAGAGGCTAGTGTAACAAATTTAGCGCGTTAATTAAGGCTTAACGGCTTATGTTGAAAGTTTAACGAGCGATGCGGTAACAAGGAACATACTCCGAACCCGGAAGTTTCATGCGTTGCTGTTTCACAAAGTCATTCAACAAGGTGTCCATTTTTTCCATTAAGTTACGGTCGCCATCAATAATGAATGGACCGTGTTTCTTAATTTCACGGATGCCTTCTGATTTCACGTTACCCGCAACAATACCTGAGAAAGCTTTACGCAAGTTCGCTGCCAATTTTTCTGGTGGTTGCTCTAGGTGTAAATCCAGTGCCGCCATAGACTCGTGAGTTGGCTCAAACGGTGCTTGGAAATCTGGTGAAATATGTAATGACCAGTTAAAACAGTAAGCATCGTTATGCGCTTTGCGGTGTGCTTTTACTTTTGGCATCGCTTCTTTTACAAGGCGAGCTGCTTTTGCCGGATCATCAATTACGATTTCATAATGCTTTTGAGCTGCTGGGCCTAATGTATCGTGAATGAATTGATCAATAGAGCGGAAGTAAGCCTCGCTTTCTTTTGGCCCTGTTAATACCAGTGGAATTGGCTGATCAGCATTATCAGGGTGCATCAAAATACCAAGGATATACAGCAATTCTTCCGCAGTACCCGGACCACCAGGGAAAATGATAATGCCGTGTCCCATGCGCACAAAACCTTCCAAACGTTTTTCAATGTCTGGCATGATGATGAGTTCATTCACGATTGGGTTTGGCGGCTCAGCGGCAATAATGGATGGTTCAGTTAAACCAATATAACGCTTGGTGTCGTAACGCTGTTTTGCGTGACCAACCGCAGCGCCTTTCATCGGGCCTTCCATTGCACCCGGTCCACAACCCGTACAAATATTCAGTTCACGTAAACCCAGTTCGTTACCCACTTCACGAGTATATTGATATTCGATTTCGTTAATTGAGTGACCACCCCAGCAAACCACAAGATTAGGATCAACACCGGTATGCAAGGCTTTCGCATTACGCAAAATACCAAAAACAAGGTTAGTGATTTGGACAGGATCAGTTAAACGCAGGCGGTAAACTTCGTGTAGTTGAACATGGACGAAAACAATATCACGCAAAACAGAGAACAAATGCTCCTGAATACCTTTGATGATAGTGCCATCGACAAAAGCATGTTCAGGTGGATCGATAAGGTCTAGTTTTACGCCTCGTTCACGACGGTTAACTTCTACTTCAAAGGTTCGGTTTAACGCTAATAATTCTTCCGAGTTATCGGTATGGCTGCCTGAATTCAGCACCGCTAAAGAACAACTGCGGTAAAGTTGATAAAGGTCGCTTGAAGCGGCTTTGGTTAATTGGTTGACTTCTACTTGTGATAATAAGTCAAGGCTGCCCTTTGGTGGGCTAATTTGTGTCATCATAGAATACTCCTTTTCACCTCACTCACAGCTTAGGCATCAAGGTTAGGATGCTTATTCTTGTTGGTGCTTGAATGAGGAAAATTCACCTTACACAGATTTTCAAACTAGCGCCACTGCTTAAATTCATTATTGCCTTGTTATCATTAATCTTTTTTCTTAACTGAATGATTCGTCAATAAAAAAGCATGGCAAGGTTGATTTTTTCTTTTACTACTTTCTTAAAACTAATAAGCCTCCACATTAGATTAGGAAGATTAGATTAAGAAGAGCTTTTTAATGGTGTAAGCTTTGAACGTACAAAATAATCATCTTGGCGAATAATTTCCCTTGCGGTGTCGTCATGCCCGCCAGAAGTGTGAATTTTGATCAATCCATGCTCGAATGCTTGCTCGCAAGATTGGCGAATGTTTTGTCCGGCAAAACTTGCGGCTGGTGCGTTTTCTATTGCACGGATATGCACCCATTGATTCTCATCTTCAGGGTGAATGAAGTTGATTTTTCGAGCGAGATAAACAGCCATAAAGAGGATGTCGATCAATTCTTGATCGTTAATTGCTGTATAAGCGCGAGGCAAGAACGGATATTCCACTAAGCCCATTTTGAAACTGTGATCAACGGGAACTTCGCTTTCAAACTGATCGATCCAGTTTTTTACTTTCTCGAATAAGTGTTCAGCTAAAGATTCATGCTCTTCTGCTTTTGGTTCAATATATAAAAACAATCCATCAGCGAAATGATACAGACGCGCCGGTTTTTTGATTAGCGGTTTCATGTATTCACCAAACTGCTTTTCAAGTTCTAAACCGGTTTGATAACCCAATTTCAAATAAGCATTTCTTAAAAACGGCAGATCGAACATCACAAGACTTAGGCGGTCATTGAGTGGTTCGTGGATCAGTTCGCCTAAATGCCATTGTTCAAACATCGCATTAGTGTGAGCAATAGATTTAGGTAGCTTGGTGTTGAGTAATTTTAGATTTTGTAAGCCAGATCTTGGGTGTGTATACAAATCAAGAGTTTGAGATTTGAGCTCATTTTTGATTTTTTTATTTGTATAACCGCGATAGATAAAAAAGAAGAAGAACACAAAAGCCAATACTGCCGCAATAATGCTAGAGCGTTGATATTGTGTGTATTTTTCTGTCGTTTTCATCAGGTTGTTTTCTAGCCCAGAATAGTGCAAAGACTTTTCGATAATATCTTTTTGCTGACGAAACACTTCTTCATTGACTGCATTAAATTGATCTTGTTGCGACTGCCAAAGCTTATGGTAAAGTTTTTGATTTTCAAATGCTTGTTTATAATTACCTGCTTGTTGATAAATGTTAGACAGAGTCTTATAAGCTTGCATCTGCAGATTTTTATTTTCTGAGGCTTTGGCGATTTCGAGTGCATTTTGCGTAAAGGCCAGGGCATCATTTGGATGATTTTGTGGTAATGCTAATGCGGCTTTAAGCAATAGAATTTGAGATTTTAATTGTTTGAAATCTGTCATGCCGACCAAATGCTCAGCTTGAGTAAGATAGGTTTGAGCATTGTTGTAATCGACAATTTTTAAATAAGTTTGCGCAATATCGATGCGTAGTTGAATTACATCTCGTAAATCTTGTTGATGAGATTCGTTATCTAAAACATTGAGATAATTCACTAATGCAAGGTTGTATTTCCCCTGTTGGAAGAAAGTATCAGCCATCAATTTTACTGTTTGAATCAATGGTAATGAGCGCGGGAAGTTGCCATAGTAATCTGCAGCTTCTGTTGCATGAGATATCGCTTTATCAAACACTTGGCGGCGATAAAACAACTGAGCTAGCAAAAAGTTTGTCTTTGCCAATTCTGCGCTGTCACTTTCTTTGATTGTCATCCAATAGGTAGTAAGCAGCTCTTTTAAAGACTCATCATATTGGTTGGCGTTTAGGTAATACTCACCGAGACGTAAGTGGTAATCAATATTGGTATCAGTCGAATCCAAGCTGGTTAAATATCGAGAGGCATCTTGAAATAAATCTTCTGCTTTATCGTGATGGCCTAAATGACTTTGCATGTCAGCTTCAAACATAGCAATTTGATAAAGGGTTTCCTGTTGCCAAGCTTTGTTGACACCTTTTTGATTGACCTTATCTTTAATGTCATACAGATAAGGTTCAATAAATTCAGGGTTATGGTTCGATTGCCAAGTCAGTTGTGCATGCAGCAGTTTAGTGGAAACAAAAGGCTGCAGAATATGGTATTCCTCGGCAATCCTTTCTGCTTGTTTTATCGATAATAACGCCATGCCATCATCACCTAATGCGTAATGTGCTTTAGCGGTAATTTGCAGTGCTTCAACGGAAGCTGCTGGCGTGCGAATGGTTTTTTCGCTTTCTCTTGATAGGGTGTAATCTTGCCCTTGGCCAGAAACTAGTTTTCTGTCCGCCATGTATTGATTGGTAATTTCCAACGCTTGTCTTGGATTAATTTCCACCAATTTATCGGCTTCTTTTAATAGCGGTGAAAGGTAGGCTTTGGCTTGCACGGTCGAGCTAATAATCAGCAGGGCTGCAAGATAAATCCAAAGGCATTTCTTCATGGGGAACGACTTCCGTATAAAGCTGACGTTGAGTAAATATTTGATATAGTTGACTGAAAAAATGAGTCAATAAGAGGTTGATTCTAGCACTATCAATAAGATTTGTTGAGGCGCAATCTTGTTCTCAAACAGGATTTATCCCTTAGTTTGAGAACAAGTTAAATCGGATTATGCGAGCTGTGTTATTGCCGTGCCATTCGGTCGATAGAGTTTGGTCGAGATAGTTCTGTTGAACGGAATGGATTGATGTCTAAACCGCCGCGACGAGTATAACGAGCATACACACTTAAGGATTCCGGTTGGCAATATTTCATAATGTCGCAGAAAATACGTTCCACACATTGCTCGTGGAATTCATTGTGTTCACGGAAAGAGACGATGTAACGTAACAAGGCTTCACGATTAATTTGTTTACCCGTGTATTGGATTTCAACGCTGCCCCAGTCTGGTTGATTGGTGATTAAGCAGTTTGATTTTAGAAGATGGCTATGTAAGCACTCGCTAACTTCATTATCTCCAGCTGCATTGATTAAGTATTTATCATCGAAGTGGTAATCCGAAATGATAATGTCTTGATCGTCAATGCATTCGCCTTGCATGGTCACAATGTTTTGACCTGTGTATTCATGTAAGCGACGTAAATTCACCTCAACTGGCTGGCCAGCACAAGCAGAAAGATCTTGTGCTATGGTTTGTTGGACCTGTTCCCAATTATCAAACTGAGTCTGATTCAAACTATTCAAATACAGCTTAAAGGATTTTGATTCAATCAAGTTCGGGCTAGTCGCAGGTAAAATAACATCACCAACTGCCACCTGTGGTAAACCATTCTTATTAAGCCAAGATAATTCATATAGCGTCCAAATATCGCCGCCAACAAAAGGTAGTGCAGCAGAATCGGTTAAGCCAAGATCATTACGATTTAAACTGCGTGGCACAGCTTGCAGTAAACTTGGATCATAATTATTACTGTATTTCGTGGTTTGACCTAGTGTTAAACCTTGCAATTCTTTGGCATTAGCATATTTTGTTTGCTTTGATGTATCAGGCATGTTCTTTTCTCGCTTACATTAAGGCGGGAATGGTAATGGATTCAGTCTTTTCTGTCATCCGCTGTCATCATTTTGTTTAAACTTATACCAAGTTTCGTTTCTGTAAGACGAGGAGATTTCAATGAATCACAATATCGCTCAAGCCTTGGCGGTGTTAACCAATGAGTTTGTTGATAAATGGCAAGAAGCTTATCAAGGATTCCCAACCGCTAATGAAATGGTGGGCATTCCTTCACCTTGTGTGCAGCACGATTCTGGTAATGATTCAGTGGAATGGCTACCACAAGAACGTGATAGTTTGGCTGATTTTTCGGGCCTTGAACGTGGCATTGAGCTGGAAATTCATTGCGATATTAAAGCTTTTTATGGCTCGCAATACAGCGCAGATTTAACGCTTTCATGGAAGGGAAAACCTTTCACTCTACTGCAAGTTTGGAGTGATGATGACTTCGTGCGCCTGCAAGAAAATATTCTTGGTCATTTAGTTACGCAACGTCGCTTGAAACTGAAACCAACGGTATTTATTGGCACAACCGATGCTGAATTGGATGTGATTTCAATTTGCAACATTACTGGTGAAGTTCTGCTTGAACGTTTAGGAACCAATAAGCGCGATGTGTTGTGTTCAGACGTTGAACAATTTTTATTGCAGTGCCAAGTAGAAGTTTAAAATTTACAGGAGAGTAAAGTGTACGTTGTTGAGTTACGCTTTGAATGTTTTGATAACACCACTATTGAAGCGGTAGAAAAGTCGATCAATGGCCTGTTCGATGCGCTGCGTTATAACGGGCAAATCTTAGGTCGAGAGTTTCCGATTATTGTGGGCGATGGTGAATTTCGTGCGCGTTTAATTTGCCCTGAAGCCGACAGTTTGCATTCTGATTATCATTCAGATTATGTGAAAGTGTGTTTGCAAAGATTGACCGACGCCAAAGTGCTTGCACCGAAAGTTAAAGTGTTAGGCCGAGATTTGAACTCTGAGCAAACCGTCGCTTTTGATGAAGAAGAAAAGCCAAGCTGGCAGGTGCTGTACACCACTTATGTGCATTCTTGTTCGCCACTTCGCTGTGGTGACACTTTCCGTCCAATTCCGCTTTACCATGTTCCGCCAACATTAAATGGCGATCATAAATCAGTGATCAAATGGCAAACCGAATGGCAAGCCTGTGATGAAATTCAGATGGCGGGCGCTTGCCAAGCTGAGCATGCTACCTTGCGTGAAATAGCCCAAACCGATAGTGACTTATTCCGCCGTGGTTGGGATTTGCGTGGCCGCATTGAATACATCACCAAGATCCCGACTTATTACTATTTGTATCGAGTCGGCGGTGAAAGTTTGCAATCAGAGCAAGAGCGTCCATGTCCTCGCTGTGGTGGTGATTGGAAGTTAGAAGAACCGCTACACGATATTTTCTATTTCAAATGTGATGATTGTAGGATCGTGTCCAATCTTTCTTGGGATCATCTGAAGTAATCCTCGTCGTACTTGAAGCTGCAGCTTTGTTGACTGCGTTTATTCGCCCCGCTCTTTGTTTATAAGAGATGTGTAGGCAATCTACACTCATGGGGCTTCATAAACTTGTCGCCTCACTGCAACTCCAATTACTTAGAGGATTCCCCGCAAAAATTTATTACTTTGCTTTCGCCAATATACGATCTAAGTGATTGGCGAACTCTCGTTTGTCGGTTTGAGAAAGAGGAGCAGGGCCGCCGCTTTGCACACCACTTGAACGCATGGTATCCATAAAGTCACGAATATTTAAGCGTGCCTTAATGGTGTCTTTAGTATAAAGCTCGCCACGAGAACTTAATGCTTGCCCACCTTTTGTGATCACTTCATCCGCCAATGGAATATCGGAAGTGATCACCAAATCACCCGCTTCTACACGGCGCACAATTTCGTTATCGGCAATATCAAAACCACTTTCAACCTGAACGCTATGAATATTATTGCGCTTAGGCACTGGCACTAAATGGTTAGCAATAAACGTAGTGGTGATGCCTGTGCGTTCTGCTGCACGGCAAATGGTTTCACGAATGGTTTTTGGACACGCATCGGCATCGACCCAGATCTTCATCATTATCGTTCTCTTAATTCGCTTATAAACGTTGTTCAAGTTGCTCTAAACGAGCCGTTAACGCTTTCACTTGGCTTTCTAATTGTTCAATGCGTTGTTCAGGAGTCAAAGTTTCTTCTTGTTTTGCGATTTCAACTTTTGGCACTTTGTTCGATGACTTCCAAGCCTTAATCGTAGTGATTAAAGCTGGCATTGGAACTGGAGAAGAAAGACGTGCTTTAACTAATGCCACACTTGGCTCTTTTCCTTCTTCAGCCAGTGCAGTCAAAATGCGTTGAAGTTCTTCGGTTACATTAGTGGTTTGCATAAGTGTTCCTATAGGTTTTCTACGATGCGATAAGGGGGCAGCATAAATTTATACGCTTTGAAGCCAATCATAATCGCGCGGCCTTGGTAATAATCATCACCTCTGGCTGAAAATTCAAATTGATATAAAGCGTTAAAACGGAATTGACCATCAGGAAGTCGGAATTGATAACGTAAGCGAGAAACCGACAGCAATTGCAGATCAAGCTGATCGCAATGTCGAGCAATGGCCGCTTGTGCGATTTCTGATTGACGGCGTTGTTGCCAAAACAGAAATGCGCCAAACATGACGGCTAGAATCATCAATAAATCCGTTATCATCTTTATCCTTACTTTTTCAATTAAGCTTTTGCTTTGGTCTGCTGCTGTAAGGCATACAAAGCGTTAGCCAGTTCTGGGCTTGGTGTATGGCTTAACAATGGTAAGAACGTAAAACGTAAATCTGGGATCATCACCAAGTCAGCAAATAATTGGTTAAATAACTCTTGGTTTTGAGTTTGTGCCAAGCGAAGCAGAAACTTCCCTGCACGGGCTTCGGTATTCAAACCTGCCCAACAACGGCCTGCAATTGCAATCAACACTTCCGTATGGCTGAGTGATTCTTTCGCTAAAATCGCCTCAAGGATGGGTTCCAAATATTCAGCTTTTGCACCTGATAAAGCTCGAACATAAGCGGAAAGCAAGAATAAGTCTGGCTCACTTGAAGCACATTCATTTTGAGCTAATTCTGCTAAACGTTCTGCTAATTTATCTGGTAAAGCAACGTGTTCTAACGCACCGAGTAACGCATACAAAGCTGGGTAGTTAGCTTGGTCGTTTGATAATTTCGACAAGGCTTTACGGATCGCTACACCATTTTGTTCGCTCGACAAACGGCTGCACATATCGGTAATGCCTTGTAAGCCTACGGTTTGCCAGTTATTCCAACCTAAATCACCCGTGAAATAATGTTGCGCATGTTCGTAATATTGGCTTGTTGGAAGCTGCAAATGCGCTCGGATCACGCTGTGAAAAACCGCCATTTTGTCGTCATTCGGTTTGAATGTGTACGGGTTATTCGCTAAATGCTGTTGCTGCTCTTCGGTCAAATCTTGGCTCAAATGTACGCCCATTGCCTCACTGACATACTTTAAAAAGTTACCAATATCGGTCTGATTCAATAAGCCTCGTTCATCTAATGGGAACTTTAGAAACCAGAACCACGGTTGTTTAGCATCATTCCAATAAGCCACAGCCAAGTGTGCGTGACGTTGCAGCGGATAAGGATAAGGTTTTTGTCCTTGCTCAACTTGCTTAAAGTCTGAATTATCAATGCATTGAATGCGACGGCCTAAGTCGAAAATTTTGTACTGGCACTGACTTTGTTCTATGAGTTGGCTTAGGTTGTGTATCGCATTCATGTGAAATTCCAGATTTTATGAATAATTCAGGTTAAATATTGCTTTGAGATGGTATCTTAGGGCCACTTAGCTATATATCAAGGCTTGAGCTTAAACCAAACTGTAAATAAACGGAAAAGGTAAAACTATGCATCCAAATAAAACGTTATCTGATGTGTTGAACTTGCTCCATGATGAACTGGTTCAGTTAGAATTATGGGAAGATGTTGCACCAGCAGAAGATGCACTGCAAAGCGATCAGCCTTTTGCTCTTGATACATTAAAGCCTACGCAATGGTTGCAGTGGGTATTTCTACCAAAGATGCGTGAACTGGTGGAATCGGGTTCGGAAGTGCCGACAGGGTTTGAAATCAGCCCATACTTTGAACACGCAATGCCGAAAGGTGAGCAACGAGATCAACTGCTTGCCATTCTTAATCAATTAGATGAAATCGTAAAATAATGTCTGAAATAGAAAACACACCGTTGCCGCAACACTCTTTTGTAACTGGTTCAGATATTGAATCAGAAGCGATTGAAGCTGAAACAATTGAATTAGAAATCGTTTATCGTGATGAATATTTTGTTGCAGTCAATAAACCGGCTGGAATGTTGGTGCACCGTTCTTGGCTTGACCGTCACGAAACTCAATTTGTGATGCAAACTCTGCGTGATCAAATTGGTCAGCATGTGTTTCCTCTGCATCGTTTAGATCGCCCAACATCGGGTGTATTGCTGTTTGGTTTGTCGAGTGAGATTGCCTCGAAAACTGCGCCAATGTTTGCTGAACATGCTTTTGAGAAAACCTACCACGCAATTGTTCGTGGTTGGATAGAACAAGGCGACACGCTGGATTATTCGCTTAAAAAAGAACACGACAAAATTGCCGATAAATTTGCTAATAAAGAAGCAGAAGCGCAATCGGCAATTACGGTTTATCAGCCATTAGCTAAAGTCGAAGTGCCACATTCAACAGGCCGTTTTCCAACCAGTCGTTTTTGTTTAGTTGAAATGAAACCGCTCACAGGTCGTAAACACCAATTACGTCGTCACATGGCACATCTACGTCATCCAATCTTGGGTGATACCTCTCATGGTGATGGTAAGCAAAACCGCTTATTCCGCGAAGTTTATAACGCTCATCGTTTAATGCTTCACGCCAGCAAGTTGGAATTTGTGCATCCATACACGCAAGAAAACATTGTGATTGAAGCCAAGTTTGATGAGGTATGGGAAGGGTTGTTTGATGAGTTCAACTGGACTCTTTAAGCTAGTTATAAAAACGAGCGGGTAAAACAAGCAGTTAAAACAAAATCGCCCTCAATCTTCGCTAAAAAGATTGAGGGCGATGTTTTATCTAAAGTTTATCAGTTCTTCTATCTGCTATTTCAGCTTTTCTAAATCGGCTTCAATCTCTGCAATTTTGCCGTGTAGCACTTTTTCTAGGTGACGAAGATCGCTCAAAATCTTATGTTTAATATCTTGTTGTGATTCTTCTTTTGGATTAGTGATCAAATTCAATTCTGTCAGTACATGAGTCAAACTTGGATTGATCTCAGTAGTTTCACGGTATTGATCTGGTTGATTATGCACGCGAATATTTTTACGCTGGCGTGGGTATTTAAACTTCAGGCTTTTGGCAAACAATTCGCCTTTTTGCTTATGAAAGTAAATTTTAAGTACATCGACCTGTGCTTCTTGACGCAAGCTATAGCGAGAGATAAGTGAAACATCTGGGATGCCTAGCTGTGTTAAGTTTGGATACATAACTGGTCCTCTTATTTTTGTCTGGAGATAAGTTAGTTTGGTGATAATTCTTTGATCGCTTTGACTAACTCTATTTGCAATTGTTCTTCTACTTCAGGTTCTAATCTACCACCACTTGGGGAGGTAAGTATAAATAAATCTTCCGCACGCTCGCCAATTGTGGTGATTTTAGCGCCATGTAAGTTTACGCCCAATTTGGCAAATACTTGACCAATTTTTGCGAGTAGTCCCGGAGTATCGAGCGCAACTAATTCCATCAAGCTGCGTTTACCGGTGCGAGTTGGAATGAAATCCACCATGGTTTTTACTGGGAAATGCTTGAGCTTATTTGGCGCACGGCGGTAGCGTTTACTTGGTGAAACATTACCGTTCAGCATTTCAGATAATGAATGGCGAATTTGTTCGTGGCGCATGTCTTCAATTGGCTCGCCATTTTGATCGAGTACCATAAAAGTATCGAGCGCATAGCCATCTTTACTGGTCATGATCTGCGCATCGTGAATACTCAAGTTACGACGGTCTAATTCCGCAGCCATTGTGGCAAATAAGCTGGCTTTGTCTTTCACATAAATAAACACTTCAGTACCGCCACGAGTAGCATTTTTACTGATTAACACCAAAGGTTCTTCAGGATTGTTTTTCAGAATGTGTTCACTGTGCCATGCGATTTGAGTTGGCGTATGACGTAGGAAGTAATCGGCTTTAAAACGTTGCCAAAGCACTTCAATTTCACGCGGCGTAAAGTTAGCCTTGCGAAGCATTGCCGCAGCCATGTGTTGGTTATGACGAATACGGTCACGCAGATCAACTGGGTTCTCTAAACCGCGACGCAATGCACGTTGGGTTGAGTAGAAGAGTTCCGCTAACAGTGTGCGTTTCCAACTGTTCCAGAGTTCAGGGTTGGTTGCGCAAATATCGGCAACGGTGAGACAAACCAAGTTCTCAAGGTATTCTTCATCCCGCACTTTTTTAGCAAATTCGGTGATCACGTCAGGATCATAAATATCTCGACGCTGCGCTGTTACCGACATCAACAAGTGGTTTTGAACTAACCAAGAAACCAGTTTGGATTCAGGTTTCGATAAGCCATGTTCGATACAGAAATCATAAGCTTCGACTGCGCCAATTTCTGAGTGATCACCACCTCGCCCTTTGCCGATATCGTGGAAAATGGCCGCCAAAATCAACAGGTTCTTCTTTTGAATGCGAGGATAAACATCACAACAAATCGGGTGTTTATCGTGGTTCGCTATATCGCTAAAAGCATGGATTTGCTTGAGTACGCGCATACTATGTTCATCAACGGTATAAACGTGGAACAGGTCGAATTGCATCTGCCCAACAATTTGACTCCACTGCGGAAGATAGGCCGCCAACACGCCCAACTTATGCATTAGGCTAAAGGCTTTGTGCAACGAATTCGGGTGATTGATTAAAGCCATGAACTTTTCACGGGCCGCAGGAATGGTGTGCAAAAAGCGATTCAAACGACGACGAGCGGTGCGCAATTGACGCAAGGTTGCAGGGCTTACACCCTCGATAGTGGAGTCGTTTGCAATGTGCAAAAACATATCCAAAATGGTTTCGGGACGAGCTTGGAATAGGGCAGGCTTGCGGGCTTCAATCAATGAACCACGACGTTGGAAATCGTCACTAATTACGATAGCGTCAGGCACTTTGCCTTTATTCATGATCGCTTGGTCGAACAATTTTAGCAGCATTTTGTTGAGTTCTGCTACACGTCTTAATGTGCGGTAAAACTCTTTCATCATCATTTCAATGCTACGGTTACCATCGGAACCAAAGCCTAAATTCTCCGCCACTTTTGCTTGATGACCGAAAGTTAAACGATTGTCGTAGCGTTTAAGTTCAATATGCAAAGCAAAACGAACGCGCCATAAGAAGTTCTGACATTCTAATAATTCACGAAATTCCGCATCGGTTAGAAATCCTGCGTAACTCATTTCTCGTAAAGACGTAGCACCAAAATGGCGACGAGCCACCCAGCTTAAAGTATGAATGTCACGCAAACCACCGGGACTCGATTTAATGTCCGGTTCAAGGTTATAAGTGGTGTCGTGATAACGGGCATGGCGCTCACGTTGTTCTTCGAGTTTGGCTTTATAAAAAACTTCACTTGGCCAGAATTTTGGCGCAGAAATCGCTTCAATCAGCTGGTGGAAAGTATCTTCACAACCACTGAGTAAACGGGTTTCTTGTAAGTTGGTGGCAACGGTTAAATCGTCTTTTCCTAGCTTGATACATTCTTTTAAAGTACGAACGCTTTGTCCAACTTCGAGGCGTAAATCCCATAACAGCGTGATGAATTCACTGATTTTTTTATTAACGTCGTCAGAAATTTTCTTTTGCGACAGAATTAAAATATCAATGTCAGAAAGCGGGTGTAGTTCGCCTCGTCCATAACCGCCAACAGCAATTAGGCTCAGGCATTCAATTTGATCAAATTTGAAATGCGTCCATAGACGGCAAAGTAGGGCGTCCATATAAGCGGCACGCTGGTAAACGAGATCTTGAATTGGCTGAGTGTTGTTTAAGAATGCATCTTTTTGATGTTGGGAAAAAAGTTCAAGTTGTTGTTTAAGTTCCGCTGCGTTTAGTTGTTGATCGTCAAGAGCGGTTGGAGACTGGTAAACCATGCATGCATTCCTTGCCACGAATTAAAAAACTCTTTTGATACTACCTTTTCAGCTCAATAAAACCAACAAAAAAGCCGTGAACATTTAAGATGTGTTCACGGCTTTCGAATTGCTTTTTTAAGACGATTTATTCGTTAATGATTAGCTGTTCGTTAATGATCAATTGTTCATTAAACGAGGAATCGATTCTTCTTGGCGTAACGTCAGAACTTCACAACCTGTTTTAGTGACAAGAACTGTGTGCTCGTATTGCGCCGAGTTTTTACCGTCGCCAGTGTAAACCGTCCAGTCATCTTGCGCATCAACAGTTACACCAAACTTACCAGCGTTAATCATTGGCTCGATGGTGAAGATCATGCCTTCTTTCATTACGCGGCGATCAGAGTTTTTGTAATGCACAACTTGTGGCTCTGAGTGGAATTCATCACCAATGCCGTGACCACAGAAATCTTTAACAATAGAGAACTTGTTGCGTGGGTTCTTTTTGTTGTTTTCTTTGATGTACTTTTCAATCGCTGTGCCAATGTCGCCAATGGTTGCGCCCGGTTTCACTTTACGCATACCCACATAAAGTGCTTCTTGAGTCACCATGCACAAACGTTTGTCAGCAGGAGCAACATCACCTACTAAGAACATTTTTGAAGTATCGCCATAGTAACCTTCAGGACGTGTGCTTAGATCAGCGTTTGGATCATTTGGAATGATCACTGTTATGTCTAGGTTCACGATGTCGCCACTTTTAAGTACAGCAGGTTTCAATTGACCATTGCTACCAACTTCATCTTGAGAAGCAGGAATACCGTGACAAACGATGTGGTTGATTGAAGTACAAATCGATTTAGGATAACCGTGATAATCAAGCGGAGCAGAATACGCACCTTTCTCTAATGCGTAATTGTGGCAAAGCGTATTCAGTTCTTCAGTCGTTACCCCTTCTTTTACATGCGGTTCGATCATTTCAAGAACTTCAGCAGCTAGCGCACATGCAACACGCATTTTTTCGATTTCTTCTGCGGTATTAATTTTAATAGACATATTTCTTCCCGTTATCACGTTTTCTTTCGTGCTATCACTATTCATTTTGCATTAGCATTTAGTGCGTAGTGTATTAAGAGTAGGAATTAATCGCAATTGAAATATCCCTTTCGTCATTGAAGCTGCGACTTGGTTTACCTTTGCTCAAATCGGTTTGAGGATGTTCCTACAATGTAGGTAGTTGCTGGTTTAAGCGCATTTATTCCAAACAATGAAATTGAGTCACTTAGAAGATTCTTCTGAAATCTCAAAATCAACAAAGGGTTTTTCTGGTGTTTTTAGTGTGTTTTATGGTATAAAGCGCACCGAAATCGGTAACACCTTTCTTCGAAACTCGGCGAAGTTGTACTGGTTTCCTATACTTTAATTTTAAATCACACACATTCCGACACGTGATCCGGGGTGCTCTTGCAGACAATATCCTTTTATATAAGGACGTCCAAGGGTCGGTATCATGGGGGATGTGGAGGCCTAACCCCATAGAGGATTATATAATGGCAACTGTATCAATGCGCGATATGCTTAAAGCTGGTGTTCACTTCGGTCACCAAACTCGTTACTGGAACCCAAAAATGAAACCATTCATCTTTGGCGCTCGTAACAAAGTTCATATCATCAACCTAGAACAAACAGTTCCTATGTTCAACGATGCACTAGCTGAGCTAGGCAAAATCGGTGAGCGTAAAGGCAAAGTACTTTTCGTAGGTACTAAGCGTGCAGCTTCTGAATCTGTTAAAGAAGCAGCAATCAACAGCAACCAATACTACGTGAACAACCGTTGGTTGGGTGGTATGTTGACTAACTACAAAACTGTTCGTCAATCTATCAAACGTCTTAAAGATTTCGAAGTTCAAGCTCAAGACGGCACTTTTGAAAAACTAACTAAGAAAGAAGCTCTAATGCGTACTCGCGAAATGGAGAAGCTAGAGAAATCTCTTGGTGGTATCAAAAACATGGGTGGCCTACCTGACGCTCTATTCGTAATCGATGCTGATCACGAACACATCGCTATCAAAGAAGCGAACAACCTAGGTATTCCAGTATTTGCTGTTGTAGATACAAACTCTGACCCAGATGGCGTTGATTTCGTTATCCCAGGTAACGACGATGCAATCCGTGCAGTACAACTATACCTAAACGCTGCAGCTCAAGCTGTAACTGAAGGTCGTAACAAAGACGTAGCTGAAGTTGCTGATAAAGACGCTTTCGTAGAAGAAGCTTAATATTGCACTCCTAGTCGCTTAATCTTACTGTCACATTGACCTGTTGAGGTTAAGTTATAGTTACTAATAGGGGTCATGCTTTTATATTTAGCAGACCCCTGTTTTTTACCCTATTGGAATCAACCGAGGATCAAACAATGGCTGTAACTGCTGCCCTAGTTAAAGAACTGCGTGAACGTACTGGCGCAGGCATGATGGAATGTAAAAAAGCGCTTGTAGAAGCAAACGCTGACATCGAGCTAGCAATTGAAAACATGCGTAAATCTGGCGCTGCTAAAGCTGCTAAGAAAGCAGGCAACGTAGCTGCTGAAGGCGCAATCATCATCAAAGAAGAAAACGGCGTTGCTGTTCTTCTTGAAGTAAACTGCCAAACTGACTTCGTAGCTAAAGATGGTAACTTCACTGCATTCGCAAACGAAGTTGCAGCTGCTGCTCTTGCTTCTAAAGCAACAGTTGAAGCTCTACAAGCTCAATTCGAAGAAACTCGCGTAGCACTAGTTGCTAAAATCGGCGAAAACATCAACATCCGTCGCGTAGAATACGTTGAAGGTACTGCACTAGCTTCTTACCGTCACGGTGAGAAAATCGGTGTTGTTGTAGCGGGTGAAGGCGATGCTGAAACTCTAAAACACGTTGCAATGCACGTTGCTGCTTCTCGTCCAGAGTACCTAACTCCTTCTGACGTTCCTGCAGACGTAGTTGCTAAAGAGCGTGAAGTTCAAGTTGAAATCGCTATGAACGAAGGCAAGCCTAAAGAAATCGCTGAGAAAATGGTTGAAGGCCGCATGAAGAAATTCACTGGCGAAGTATCTTTAACTGGTCAAGCGTTCATCATGGAACCTAAGAAATCTGTTGGTGACATGCTGAAAGAAAAAGGCGTTTCTGTTTCTTCATTCGTTCGTCTAGAAGTAGGCGAAGGTATCGAGAAGAAAGAAGAAATGAGCTTCGCTGAAGAAGTTGCTGCAGCGCAAAAAGGTTAATCCTTATTGAAAGCTGACATAATAAGAGACCGTGGCAATGCTGCGGTCTTTTTGTGATATAGCCTTCGTACTTGAAGCTGCAGTTTTGTTGACGGCGTTCATTCGCCCCCTATTTCTTTTATAAAGAAGGAGTAGGCAAGCTACACTCATGGGCCTCACGAACTTGTCGCCTCACTGCAACTCCAATTACTTTGGCTATAAATTTAAATAGATATAAATGTCCCGTTAGGGGTTATAAATAAGTATTCACAAATGTCTATTCATAACCGTTAATTAACCATCTTTGAAAGGTAAATTCCATGACGACGAATCCTAAGCCAGCATATCAACGTATTTTGTTAAAACTAAGTGGTGAAGCACTACAAGGTGATGAAGGTTTTGGTATCGATCCAGCTATCTTGGATCGTATGGCACAAGAAATTAAAGAACTTGTTGAGCTTGGTGTTCAAGTGGGTGTGGTTATCGGTGGTGGTAACTTATTCCGTGGTGCTGGTCTTGCTGAAGCGGGTATGAACCGCGTAGTTGGCGACCACATGGGTATGCTTGCGACAGTAATGAACGGCTTGGCAATGCGTGATGCACTACACCGTGCTTATGTGAACGCTCGCGTTATGTCTGCGATTCAACTTAAAGGCGTGTGTGACGATTACAACTGGGCGGATGCAATCAGCCAACTTCGTCAAGGTCGTGTGGTGATTTTCTCTGCAGGTACTGGTAACCCATTCTTCACAACAGACTCTGCTGCTTGTCTTCGCGGTATCGAAATTGAAGCAGATGTTGTACTAAAAGCAACTAAAGTAGACGGCGTTTACACTGCTGACCCAGTGGCTAACCCAGATGCAGTTTTGTGTGATAAACTCAGCTACAACAGCGTTCTTGAAAAAGAATTAAAAGTAATGGACTTAGCTGCTTTCACTTTGGCTCGTGACCATAAAATGCCAATTCGTGTATTCAACATGAACAAACCTGGTGCATTACGTCGTGTGGTAATGGGTGAGCAAGAAGGCACTCTAATCAGCAACTTCGCTGACTAAGATCTGAGCATTAGTCTCAAGCAAATACATCTTGAATGGGTAGACGGTTTTTAGATTCTGAAAATGATTTTAGATTTTAAAAAAGATAGAGATACCCATTCTAAATAGATTAATTAACAAGGTGATATTGTGATTAACGAAATCAAAAAAGACGCTCAAGAGCGCATGGCAAAAAGTGTTGAAGCACTAAAAAACAACCTTTCAAAAATCCGTACAGGTCGTGCACACCCAAGCATTCTGCAAAACATTTCTGTTGAATACTACGGTGCACCAACGCCTCTAAACCAAGTTGCTAACATCATTGCTGAAGATGCGCGTACTCTTGCTATCACTGTGTTTGATAAAGAGCTAACAGCTGCAGTAGAAAAAGCAATCATGAAGTCTGATCTTGGTCTAAACCCAATGTCTGCGGGTACGGTTATCCGTGTTCCACTTCCACCGCTAACAGAAGAACGTCGTAAAGACCTAGTTAAAATCGTTCGCGCTGAAGCGGAAGGTGGTCGTGTTGCTGTTCGTAACATCCGTCGTGACGCAAACGCAGATCTTAAAGGTCTTTTGAAAGACAAAGAAATTTCTGAAGATGAAGATCGTAAAGCACAAGACGAAATTCAAAAACTGACTGATGCTGCAGTGAAAAACATTGATGATGTATTAGCGGTTAAAGAAAAAGAATTGATGGAAGTGTAATCTTCGGATTCATTTTTAAATTCTTTTTTAGATAGAGCGCTGTGCCTTGCAGCATAGCGCTTTTTTTATGCCAACTCGTTTTACTAAGAGTGTAAATAAAATAATGTCTGATTCTCCATTCTCCCCAGAGTTATTACCTAAGCATATTGCCATCATTATGGATGGAAATGGACGTTGGGCAAAACAGCAAGGAAAGCCTCGAATCTATGGTCATAAAAAAGCCGTAAGTGCGGTGCGTGAATCGATTTCTACAGCAAGTCGATTAGGCGTTCAAGCCATTACTTTATTTGCATTTAGCAGCGAAAACTGGAAACGTCCAGAAGAAGAGGTCGGTCTTTTGATGGATCTTTTTATGATGGTTTTGACCAAAGAAGTTAAAAAACTGCACAAAAATAATTTACGTTTGCAAATTATTGGCGATAAAACTCGATTTAGCTCTGCTTTACAGAAAAAAATTGCCGCAGCAGAAGAGCTTACCAAGGATAATACCGGCACCGTTGTTAATGTAGCTGCCAACTATGGCGGTAAATGGGATATTACTGAAGCCGTTAAGCAAATCGCTGAAAAAGTGTCTGCGGGTGAACTACAATCTCAAGACATTACCGAATCAATGGTTGGCCAATTTGTTTGCATGTCTGATCTGCCTGAAGTGGATTTAATGATCCGCACCAGTGGTGAATGTCGCATCAGTAACTTTATGCTGTGGCAAATGGCTTATGCTGAACTCTATTTTACCGACTTGTTCTGGCCTGAATTTAATGAAGCGGCCATGCTGGATGCCGTTGCTTGGTTTATTAACCGAGAAAGACGCTTTGGCTGTACAGGTGAGCAGTTACAATCATTATTAAAAACAGATAAATCGTCTTGATCCTTAGTCAATTTGGTTTCAATGACCATGTTGAATACCAATGAACATCAAAGACGCAAATACAAACAAGCAAATACAAAAAAGAATAAAGGTTTAAAGTTTGAAACAACGAATCATTACCGCACTAATTTTAGCACCGCTAGTTGTATGGGGCATTTTTTCGCTGCCAATGCCAATGTTTATCATTGCATTAACGGCGATAGGCATGTTGGGTTTTTGGGAATGGACTCAATTTGTTGAACCAACTTCTCGTGCTCTTAGCTTGATTCCTGCAGTGATTGCTGTTGCGTTAAGTTTCTTGGTTCTTCCATTTGATACAGCAAGTTTGTCGAGTGTTTCATCTTCTCATATTGCTATTTTCGTGATTGGTGTGATTTGGTGGATTGCCGCAAGTGGTTTAGCCTTAACTTATCCGAAAAGCACTTCACTTTGGCAAAACAGTAAAGTACTGCGTCATGCATTTGGTATGCTTTCTTTGATCCCATTCTTGTGGAGCGTGTTTGTTATCCGTGCGGATTCTTATGCAACCGACCCTTACCACGGCGCAAAAGTAGTGATGTTTGTTTGTCTATTAGTTTGGGCGGCTGATACTGGTGCATACTTCTCTGGTAAATCATTTGGTAAACACAAAATGGCACCAAGCGTTAGCCCAAATAAAACCATCGAAGGTTTAATTGGTGGTTTGATTTTATCTATGCTGATTGGTTGGTTTACTGCACCTTTGTTGAATATTCACTTTTCAAGCTTGTTTACTATGCTGTTAATTACTTTTGCAACAGTGGTGATTTCAGTGCTAGGCGATTTAGTGGAAAGTATGCTGAAACGTGTTTCAAACATTAAAGACAGCAGTAACCTTATTCCGGGACATGGCGGCATTTTGGATCGCATTGATAGCTTAATGGCAGCGTTCCCAGTTTTTGCTTTGCTCTACTATTTGGTTAATTAGTTCTAGTTAGCCCTATCTATAATAGTTAGGGCTATGTAGGTAACCAATTAAGATTTAGTTTTCATTAAAGCAGGCCGTTTACTTGATGAATGGTTTGCTTTTCTATTTTTCATCTCGCTCATTCTCTTTAAATTAATGGTTTGTTTGTTATGCAAAAAATAACAATTTTAGGCGCAACGGGTTCAATCGGCGCAAGCACTTTATCTGTGTTAGAACAAAACCCTGAAGCCTATTCTGTTTATGCTTTAGCGGCAGGTTCTAATGTCGAAAAAATGACAGAGTTGTGTTTGAAGTGGCAACCAGAATACGCTGCCATGGCGGATGAAAACGCAGCACTATTGCTTGAAAAAAAACTGAAAGCGCAAAGTAGTCAGACTCGTGTTTTAGCCGGCGTAGAGGGCTTGTGTGAAATTTCTGCTGCTGATGAAGTCGATATGGTGATGGCAGCTATTGTCGGTTCACCGGGTTTGCTTCCGACTATGGCTGCAGTCAAAGCGGGTAAACGCATCCTACTTGCTAACAAAGAAGCCTTGGTTATGTCCGGTCAATTCTTTATTGATGCCGCACGAGAATCTGGCGCACAAATTTTACCTGTTGATAGCGAGCACAATGCTATTTTTCAATGTTTACCTCAATCAGCTCAAACGCAATTAGGTTACTGTGATCTAAAAGCAGAAGGTATTCATTCAATCCTGCTAACCGGCTCAGGCGGCCCGTTCCGTTATAGTGATATCAGCACGCTTGAAGCAGTGACACCTGAAATGGCTATCGCGCATCCGAATTGGTCAATGGGGCCGAAGATTTCAGTGGATTCAGCAACCATGATGAACAAAGGTTTAGAGTTCATCGAGGCAAAATGGTTGTTCAACGCAAAGCAAGAGCAGCTTAAAGTATTGATTCATCCTCAATCAGTTATTCACTCTATGGTGCAATACACGGATGGTTCGGTTTTAGCTCAAATGGGTGAACCGGATATGTGTACGCCGATTGCTTTGTCGATGTCTTATCCGCAGCGTATCCCATCAGGCGTTAAGCCACTTGATTTTACTCAAGTCAGCGAGTTGACCTTTCTAGCTCCAGATATGGCTCGTTATCCTTGTTTAGAATTAGCGATTGAAGCGTGCTACTTAGGACAACATGCCACCACTGCTTTAAATGCGGCTAATGAAATATCAGTAGCGGCTTTTTTGAATCGTGAGTTGAAATTCACCGATATAGCTCGCATGAATGAAAATGTGATGAATAAAGTGTGTGGTTTATCAACACTAAACACTGATAGCTTGGAAAGTTTGCTTGAGCTAGATAGAATAGCTCGAGTTTTTGCTACGGAAGCGATATACGGCCAAGCTCTGTACGCTCTATAAGTTTTTGGCATTTCAATACGAATTGTAATTGGGAAGACTCTATTTAATGACAACCATTTTGTGGAACTTTGCTTCATTTATTGTTGCCCTTGGAATACTTGTTACTGTCCACGAGTTTGGTCACTTCTGGGTGGCGAGACGTTGTGGCGTAAAAGTGGAAGAGTTTTCAATCGGCTTTGGTAAAGCAATTTGGAGCCGCACAGCAAAAGATGGCACAAAATATACCATTGCAATGATCCCACTTGGTGGCTTTGTTAAAATGCTCGATTCTCGTGTTGAGGATGTAGCAGACGAAGATAAGCACCTTGCATTCGATCATAAGAGTTTATGGCGCAGAAGTGCGATTGTTGCTGCAGGCCCAGTATTTAACTTCTTATTTGCG
Organism: Vibrio sp.; assembly: GCA_047975485.1. GTDB lineage: Bacteria > Pseudomonadota > Gammaproteobacteria > Enterobacterales > Vibrionaceae > Vibrio. The sequence continues at coordinate 23,814 of JBKEDP010000043.1, forward strand.
GTTGTCGCATACTGGCTTGTGTTTATGATTGGCGTGCCAGCGGTTAAGCCAGTAATTGGAACCGTGGCCCCAAATTCAATTGTGGCACGTGCAGGAATTGAATCTGGAATGGAACTTAAAAGCATTTCAGGAATCCAAACCCCAGATTGGGACACAGTGAACATGACTTTGGTTTCTCACATCGGTGATGACCAGATTCAACTTACCGTTACTTCACCAGATGAGTTGGGTGTTGAGCAAAATGTGACACTGGATGTTCAAGATTGGAAATTCGATCCTGAAGTTGATTCTGCGATGGAAACCTTGGGCTTTACGCCTTATTACCCAGAAATCGAACCGACAATTGGTGAGATTGGTAAAGACAGCCCCGCAGAAAAAGCTGGCTTGCTAAAAGGTGATAAAGTTTTAGCGTACAATGATCAACCTTTGAATAAATGGTCTGATTTTGTTGATGCCATTCGCACTGGCGCAGATAAAACCATTGCTATAAAAGTATTGCGAAATGGCTCAGAAATGACATTGACGCTAACGCCTTCGAGTAAAAAGTTAGACAACGGTGATGTGATTGGCTACGCAGGTATTGCACCGACTATTGGTGAGTGGCCAGAATCTTACCGATTTGAACAAAAATATGGTGTGTTTGCTTCTATTCCTAAAGCGGTAGAAAAAACAGGCCAAATTATTGATATCACTTTCACCATGGTAAAAAAACTGTTTACCGGTGATGTGGGTGTGAAAAATTTAAGTGGTCCAATTACCATTGCGAAAGGTGCTGGAGCCACGGCAGACTACGGTTTAGTGTACTTTTTAGGCTTCTTGGCATTAATAAGTGTGAACTTAGGGATCATAAACTTATTGCCTTTGCCTGTACTTGACGGTGGTCATTTGCTATTTTTCGCTATCGAAGCAGTAATTCGACGTCCTGTATCAGAAAAAGTACAAGAAATTGGATACAAGATCGGTAGCGTTGCAATTTTCTCTCTCATGCTTATTGCTATTTTTAATGATTTTGCTCGCCTTTAGTGCAAGTAGTGAATTGAACAAGGCCTAGAAGTATAAAGGATTAATAAATAAATTTATGGCGATCAAACGTTTATGGGTTTCAACTCTGCTGGCTCTCAGCACAGTTGCACATGCTGATACATTCGAAGTTTCAGACATTAAAATTGAAGGTTTACAACGTGTAGCATTAGGTGCTGTTTTACTAAAAATGCCAGTCCGTGTTGGTGATACCGTTGATGAACAAGATGCTTCTTCTATTATTCAAGCGCTATATTCTTCAGGTAACTTTGAAGATGTAAAAGTGTACCGTGATGGCAATGTGCTGTTGGTTGAAGTAAAAGAGCGACCAACTATCGCAGAGATCACTTTCTCTGGTAACAAGGCGATCAAAGAAGAACAGCTTCAAGAAAACCTAAACGCTTCTGGTGTACGTGTTGGTGAAGCTCTAGATCGCACTAAATTGAGTGCGATTGAAAAAGGTCTTGAAGATTTCTACTACAGCGTAGGTAAATATAACGCAACAGTTAAAGCTGTTGTGACTCCACTACCTCGTAACCGTTCAGGTTTGAAGTTTGTCTTCACTGAAGGTGTATCTGCAAAGATTCAACAAATCAATTTTATCGGTAATAAAGTCTTTACCGATGAAGAACTCCTTTCTCGTTTTGACTTGAATGTGGATGTGCCTTGGTGGAACTTCATGGCGGATGAGAAGTACCAGAAACAAGTGCTAGCGGGCGATATTGAAAAACTTCGCAGCTACTACTTAGATCGTGGTTACCTCAAGTTCCAAGTGACTTCAACGCAAGTTTCTATCTCTCCAGATAAAAAAGGCGTGTACATCACCCTGAATGTGGATGAAGGCGAACAGTATAAAGTTAAAGACGTTAAATTCCGCGGTGACTTGATTGATAAGCAAAAAGACTTTGCTGCATTGATTCCGTTTGAAGCAGGCGATATCTATAACGGTTCAGAAGTAACGAACCTTGAAGATGGCGTGAAAAAACTGCTTGGTGAATCAGGTTACGCTTATCCAAAAGTTCAAACTATTCCAGAATTCAACGAAGAAACCAAAGAAGTTAATCTAACCGTTCAAGTTGATCCGGGTAAACGTATGTATGTACGTGATATTCGTTTCACTGGTAATACAACAACCAAAGATGAAGTTTTGCGCCGTGAAATGCGTCAAATGGAAAGCGGTTGGTTGAACTCAAAATCGATTGAAACTGGTAAGAGCCGTTTGAATCGTTTAGGTTTCTTCGAAACGGTTGATGTGCAAACTCAACGTGTACCGGGTACAGATGACCAAGTTGACGTGGTTTACAACGTTAAAGAAGCGAACTCGGGCAGCATTAACTTTGGTGTTGGTTTCGGTACAGAATCAGGTGTGAGCTTACAAGCAGGTCTGACTCAAGAGAACTTCTTAGGTACAGGTAACCGTGTGGGTATTAACTCCATGATGAACGATTACCAAAAGAACGTCAGCTTAGAATACCGTGACCCATACTGGACGCTTGATGGCGTGAGTTTGGGTGGACGTATCTTCTATAACACCTTCGATGGTGACGATGCGGGCGTTGTTGACTACACCAACGAAAGTTACGGTTTAGATATCACATGGGGCTTCCCATTCGATGAATTGAACTTCTTCGAAATTGGCGTAGGCTACACGCACTACAAGATTTCTGACATCGATCCTTACCTACAAAACGAAGAGTTCTTGGAGATTCAAGAGCAAGAAGGTAACTACGACGGTGATGTGCTAAAAACCGATGATTACGATATTACTTTATCTTGGACACGAAACAATCTGAACAAAGGTTACTTCCCAACTGCAGGTAACCACCAACGTGCCAGCGTTAAGATTACCGTGCCTGGTTCGGATACACCGTTCTACAAACTGCAATACGATGCGAAACAATACTTCTCGTTCTCTGATACACAAGATTACACCTTGTTGCTTCGTGGTCGCATAGGTTATGCAAATGGTTATGGTAAATCACACGGTAAAGACAACGTGTTGCCATTCTACGAAAACTACTATGCAGGTGGTTTCTCAACCATCCGTGGTTTTGGTTCTAACTCGGTTGGTCCAAAAGCTCTTGAAACTAATGATGATGGTAAAACATATAAAGGCACTGATGAGGCAACCGGTGGTAACGCTACTGCTTTAGCAAGTATCGAAATGTTTGTTCCGACCCCATTTGCTTCAGAAGAAATGCGCAACTCGGTTCGTACCAGTGTGTTTATGGATTTCGCGAGTGTTTGGGATACTGAATATCACAAACCTGATAGTGATCGAATTACCGGTGGTCAGAAATACATATATGACTATTCTGACCCGTGGGAATACCGCGCATCATACGGTGTTGCATTCCAATGGGTATCGCCAATGGGACCACTTGTGTTCTCACTTGCGAAACCACTTGAAAGCTATGATGGCGATGATGAAGAGTTCTTCTCTTTCAGTATTGGTCGAACTTTCTAAGTTTTTAATTGTCCAAAGTTTTTTGATATACCTTTTGTAAGGAAAAAAGTTGTGAAAAAGTTTATTAAAGTTGCTGGTATTTCTCTTGCTATTCTAACCTCGTCTCTAGCTGCTACAGCGGCTCAAGCGGCAGGCAAAATTGGTTACGTTGATAGCCAAGCAGTAATGCATGCACTACCTTTGTACAAATCATCTGTACAAAAGTGGGAAAAAGAAGGCAAAAGTAAAAAAGCACAATTAGACCGTTTGGAATCTCAATTCAAAGCGAAAGCTGATAAGCTAAATCGTGATGCTAAAGTGATGTCTGCAACTGACGTTCAGAATGCACGTATCGACCTACAATCAATGCAACAAAAACTAGAAGTTCAAGCAAGAACTGCTCAAGCTGATCTAGCTAAAACACGTCGTGCAGATATGCAAAAAATTGGTCAATCAGTAGAAACTGCAATCAATAAAGTATCAAAAGCACAAGGTTACGACATGGTTGTTGAAAAAGGTGCGTTACTTTACGCAAAACCTGAAGGCGACCTAACAAACGCAGTAATCAAAGCACTTCGTTAATAGAGTTGTATTCATGCCAAATCAGACTATGCCAAAAATGACACTGGCGGAATTAGCTAAAGTTACTGGTGGTGAGTTACATGGAAACGGTGAGTTAACCGTTTCCACTATCGCTGCTATGGATAAAGCAGGTGAAGGTCAAATCACTTTCTTAACCAATGCTAAATACCGTAAACACCTAGGTGAATGTAAAGCGACAGCGATCTTGATTAAATCAAGCGAACTAGATCTTTGCCAGACCAATGCAATTGTGGTTGATGATCCTTATCTTGCTTTTGCTCTGGTAGCTCAAGCATTAGATACTACTCCAGAACCTGCTGCTGCGATTGAATCAACAGCAGCGATCGCACCTGATGCGAAACTAGGTGAAGGTGTGTGTATTGGTCATCATGCTGTGATTGAATCTGGCGTTGTGCTAGGTGATAACGTGGTGATTGGTGCGGGTTGTTTTATTGGTAAGAATGCACAAATTGGTGCCAATACTAAAATCTGGGCAAACGTGAGCATTTATCACAATGTTGTTATTGGCGAGAAGTGCTTAATTCAAGCGAACACTGTGATTGGTGCAGACGGATTTGGCTATGCGAATACGCGTGGCGAATGGGTTAAGATCCCTCAACTGGGTTCGGTGAAAATCGGTAACCGTGTTGAAATTGGCTCTTGTACTACTATCGACCGCGGTGCAATTGACGATACTGTTATCGAAGACAACGTAATCATTGATAACCACTTACAAATTGCGCATAACGTGCATATTGGTTACGGCACAGCAATGGCTGGTTGTACCACTGTGGCAGGTAGTGTGAAAATTGGTAAGTACTGTATTATTGGTGGTGCATCTGTTCTAAACGGACACATCGAAATTGCAGACGGCGTAACCATCACTGGTATGGGAATGGTTATGCGCAGTATTACTGAGAAGGGTATTTATTCTTCTGGTATTCCATTGCAAAGCAACAAAGAATGGCGCAAAACCGCTGCTCGCACTCTAAAGATCGATGAAATGCACAAACGTTTAAAAGCGTTAGAAAAAAAGTTTGAAGATTAGTCGGTCTTAATGCTCAAGTATTGATAAAGACCTGCCCGCTGCAGGTCTTTTTTGTATATAATCGACCTTAATATTTTTTATCTGACGATTTACGATCATCCATAGGATTAAAATTTTGACTACAGAAAAGAAAACTCTAAATATCACTGAAATCCGTGAACTTCTTCCTCATCGCTACCCATTCCTATTGATTGATCGCGTAACGGACTACGAAGAAAAAAATTACCTAGTCGCATTAAAAAATGTATCAGTTAACGAGCCACAATTTACTGGTCACTTCCCACAACTTCCAATTTTCCCAGGCGTTTTAATTCTTGAAGCAATGGCTCAAGCGACGGGTTTATTGGCATTTAAATCATTTGGCGCACCAGCTGAAAATGAGCTTTACTACTTTGCTAGCATCGACAACGCTAAATTCCGTAAGCCAGTAGTGCCAGGTGACCAATTAGTAATCGAAGTACAATTTATTAAAGACCGTCGTGGTATCGCACTATTTAACGGTGTAGCAAAAGTTGACGGTGCAGTTGTTTGTTCTGCAGAACTAAAATGCGCACGTCGCGAGTTTTAATTAAGGATAGCCCTATGACTTTGATCCATGAAACAGCACAAATTCACCCTTCAGCAGTGATTGAAGAAGGTGTGAAAATTGCGGCAAACGTGAAAATTGGTCCATTTACTTATATCGGCGCTGACGTTGAAATCGGCGAAGGTACTGAGATCTTTTCTCACGTTGTGGTGAAAGGCCCAACTAAAATTGGTAAAGAGAATAAAATTTATCAATTCGCTTCTATCGGCGAAGCATGTCAAGATTTGAAATACAAAGGTGAGCCAACTCAGCTTATCATTGGTGATCGTAATACAATTCGTGAAAGCGTAAGTATGCACCGTGGTACAACGCAAGATAAAGGCATCACTCAAGTTGGTAGCGATAACCTATTTATGGTTAACGTACACGTTGCGCACGACTGTGTGATTGGCAACCGTTGTATTCTTGCGAATAACGTAACACTTGCAGGTCACGTATCGGTAGGCGATTTCGCTATCATCGGCGGTATTTCTGCAGTACACCAGTTCTGTCAAATTGGTCAACACGCTATGGTTGGCGGTGCATCAGGTGTAGCTCAAGACGTACCTCCATTTGTGATCGCACAAGGTAACCACGCTAAGCCATTTGGTGTAAATTTCGAAGGCTTAAAGCGTCGCGGTTTCGAGAAGAAAGAAATCCACGCGATTCGTCGTGCTTACAAGTCTCTTTACCGTAACAAAAACACGGTAGATGAAGCGAAAGTAGAAATGGCTGAAGATGCGAAGGAATTCCCATCAGTTCAAGCTATGATCGACTTTATCGAAGCATCGACTCGCGGTATTGTTCGTTAATAAAAAACGTTCGTTAATAAAACATTTGTTAATAACAATACATTCGCTAGTTGTGATAAGCACAAGGCAAGATAATTAAAACAAAGGCCTAATTTATTGGGCCTTTTTTATTAGACCGTTTTAATTAGGTGAGCCTAAATTCAGGTTACGGCAGGTTTATATGAAGCGTCGGTTAAAAATTGGTGTGGTTGCAGGTGAGTTATCAGGCGATACGCTCGGTGCAGGTTTGATTAAAGCGATTAAGAAAATTCATCCAGATGCAGAGTTTGTCGGCATTGGTGGCCCGCAAATGATCGCAGAAGGCTGTGAATCTTTGTTCGACATGGAAGAACTTTCCGTTATGGGCTTGGTGGAAGTACTTGGTCGCCTCACTCGAATTCTAAAAATCAAAAAATCCATCGTTGATTACTTCAAGCAAAATCCGCCAGATGTCTTTATCGGCATTGATGCGCCCGATTTTAACTTGCGTGTTGAGTTGCCACTAAAACAAGCAGGCATTAAAACCGTTCATTACGTTAGCCCATCAGTTTGGGCTTGGCGTCAAAATCGTATTCACGGTATCGCAAAAGCAACGAATTTAGTGTTGGCTTTCCTTCCGTTTGAAAAAGCGTTTTACGATAAGTTTGATGTACCTTGTGAGTTTATTGGTCACACCTTAGCTGACTCTATTCCACTTGATACCGACAAAACGGTGGCGCGTGAAACCTTAGGTCTAGATCAAAGCAAAGAATGGCTTGCTGTATTGCCGGGAAGCCGTAATGCCGAATTGAAAATGCTGTGCGAACCATTCATGCAAACTTGCCAACGTTTAGCCAAAACCCATCCTAATTTGGGTTTTGTGGTTGCCTTGGTAAATCAAAAACGTCGTGAGCAATTTGAAGCGGCATGGAAAGAATTTGCGCCTGAATTGAACTTCGAACTGCGTGACGGAACCGCTCGCACTGTCATCGAAGCTTCTGATGCCGTTATGCTCGCTTCTGGTACGGTTGCGCTGGAATGCATGTTGGTAAACCGCCCAATGGTTGTCGGTTATCGTGTGAATGCGATTTCTGCTTTTATTGCTCGCCGTATGCTTAAAACGCCATTTGTTTCTTTGCCGAATATTCTAGCGGGCGAAGAATTAGTGAAAGAGTTGCTGCAAGAAGATTGCACACCCGAAAACTTAGCTAATGAAGTTGAGAAACTGTTCACTGAAAAAGGTGAAGAAATGCAGCATTCATTCCGTCAACTTCACCAATTTATTCGTAAAGATGCTGACACCCAAGCGGCACAAGCGGTATTGAATCTGATTGCTCCTGAGTTGCTAGAACCTCAAGCAGTCGAGTCGGCCACTTTAAGCGAACAACATATTTCGAACAAACAAGAAACTCCAAACGAACAAGAAATTACAAACGAGAGCAAAGCATGAGCCAAGATTTCCCAGAATTTGAATATCCACAAGGCTTTTCGCTTTTTGCCGGTGTTGATGAAGTTGGTCGCGGCCCGTTAGTTGGTGCAGTTGTGACCGCAGCGGTGATCCTCGATCCGAACAATCCGATTGAAGGTTTAACCGATTCGAAAAAACTCAGCGAGAAAAAACGCTTAGCACTATTGCCTGAAATTAAAGAAAAGGCACTGGCTTGGTCTTTAGGCCGTTGTGAAGCGTGGGAAATCGATGAATTTAATATTCTACAAGCAACCATGATTGCCATGCAGCGTGCTGTCGCTGGGCTTTCTATTCAGCCTGATTTCGTTTTGATTGATGGAAATAAAGTCCCTGAATTGCCTATGGCAGGTGCTGCTGTCGTGAAAGGGGACTTGCGTGTAGCTGAAATCAGTGCTGCTTCGATTATTGCTAAAGTCACCCGTGATGAAGAAATGAAGCAACTGGATGCTCAATACCCAGAGTTTGGTTTTGCTAAACATAACGGCTACCCAACGAAAGCGCATTTGGAAGCGATTGAGACTCACGGCATCACGCATTCGCAAGAATTATTAGCTCAGTACCGAAAAAGCTATAAACCGGTTAAAAAAGTGCTTGGAATAGAATAGACTGCCATTACTTTTTCCGTGTCGATATTTTCACGATTGCCTTATATTTAAGTAGAAAAACACCACATGTCTGATCCAAAGTTTGTACATTTACGTATTCATAGTGACTATTCCATGGTCGATGGCTTATCGAAAGTCCCGCCATTAGTGAAAAAAGTTGCTGAACTCGGTATGCCAGCAATGGCGCTGACGGATTTTACAAACCTATGTGGCTTGGTGAAGTTTTACAGTACCGCGCATTCTTGCGGTGTAAAACCGATTGTTGGTGCGGATTTCACTCTGCAATCGGAAGAATTTGCCGATGAACTTACCAAGATCACTGTTCTCGCTAAAGACAATGTGGGTTATAAAAACTTAACCTTATTGATTTCTGAAGCTTATCAACGCGGGCATGTTCAGCATCAGCCTGTGATCGATAAATCATGGTTAGTCAATCATAAAGAAGGCTTAATCATTCTTTCTGGTGGTCGTACTGGTGAGATTGGCCGCGCATTATTAAAAGGTAACCAACCTTTAGTTGAGCAATGTGTCGAGTTCTATCAAACCCATTTCCCTGATCATTTTTATTTAGAATTGACTCGTACTGGCCGTCCAGATGAAGAAAGCTATCTGCATTTTGCTTTAGACATTGCTGAACAATATGAATTGCCAGTGGTTGCCACAAACGAAGTGGTATTCCTTCATTCGAACCAGTTTGATGCGCACGAAATCCGTGTTGCTATTCACGATGGTTTTACTCTTGAAGATCCTCGTCGTCCGAAAAATTACAGTCCGCAGCAGTATCTTCGTACGGAAGATGAAATGTGCGAACTGTTCAAAGACATTCCTGAAGCACTCGAAAACTCCGTTGAAATTGCCAAGCGTTGTAACGTAACTGTACGTCTAGGCGAATACTTCTTACCGAACTTCCCAACCGAAGGCTTGGCAATTGAAGACTTCTTGGTGAAAAAATCCCGTGAAGGTTTGGAAGATCGTCTGGAATTCTTATTCCCAGATGAAAAAGTGCGCCTAGAAAAACGCCCTGAATACGATGAACGTTTACAGATCGAACTCGACGTAATCAACCAAATGGGTTTCCCTGGTTACTTCTTGATCGTAATGGAATTCATCCAGTGGTCTAAAGATAACGATATTCCAGTTGGTCCAGGTCGAGGTTCGGGTGCGGGTTCTTTGGTGGCCTATGCACTGAAAATCACCGACCTTGATCCACTTGAATACGATTTGCTGTTCGAACGTTTCTTGAACCCCGAACGTGTATCTATGCCCGATTTCGATATCGACTTCTGTATGGATAAACGCGACCGAGTAATCGACCACGTTGCTGAAATGTATGGTCGTGATGCGGTTTCGCAGATCATCACTTTCGGTACTATGGCGGCTAAAGCGGTAATTCGAGATGTTGGTCGTGTACTTGGTCATCCGTATGGATTTGTTGATCGCATTTCCAAATTAGTGCCGCCTGATCCGGGTATGACACTGAAAAAAGCCTTTGATGCTGAACCTCAATTGCCTGAAATTTATGAGGCAGATGAAGAAGTCAAAGAACTGATCGACATGTGTCGCATTTTGGAAGGTTGTACTCGAAATGCCGGTAAACACGCCGGTGGTGTGGTTATCTCACCAACGACGATTACTGACTTCGCACCAATTTATTGTGACTCGGAAGGTAATTTCCCTGTTACTCAATTCGATAAAAATGACGTTGAATACGCGGGCTTAGTAAAATTCGACTTCTTAGGTCTTCGCACCTTAACCATTATCGACTGGGCGTTGGGCTTAATTAATCCTCGCTTGAAGAAAGAAGGCAAAGATCCGGTTCGCATTGAATCGATTGATTTAGCCGATCCAGCTTCTTTCAAAGTACTCCAAAATTCAGAAACCACGGCAGTGTTCCAGTTGGAATCCCGTGGTATGAAAGATTTGATCAAACGCCTGCAACCTGACTGTTTTGAAGACATCATCGCACTGGTAGCATTATTCCGTCCGGGGCCGTTGCAATCGGGCATGGTAGATAACTTTATCGACCGTAAACATGGCCGAGAAGAAGTATCGTACCCAGATGCAACTTGGCAGCACGAATCGCTAAAAGAAACGCTTGAGCCAACTTACGGCATTATCTTGTATCAAGAACAGGTAATGCAGATTGCCCAGATCCTTGCTGGCTATACGCTTGGCGGCGCGGATATGCTTCGTCGTGCGATGGGTAAGAAAAAGCCTGAAGAAATGGCAAAACAGCGCTCGGTGTTTAAAGAGGGTGCAGAAAAGAACGGAGTCGATGGCGAACTTGCCATGAAGATCTTCGACTTGGTAGAAAAGTTCGCAGGTTACGGCTTCAACAAATCTCACTCAGCAGCTTATGCGTTAGTTTCTTACCAAACCTTGTGGCTGAAAACCCATTACCCTGCAGAGTTTATGGCAGCGGTAATGACGGCGGATATGGATAACACCGAAAAAGTCGTTGGCTTGGTGGACGAATGTATTCGCATGAATCTAAAAGTTTTGCCGCCAGATGTGAACTCCGGTTTGTATCGCTTCAACGTTAACGAAGATGGCGAGATTGTTTACGGTATCGGTGCAATCAAAGGTGTGGGTGAAGGCCCGATTGAAAGCATTATTTCTTGTCGTGAAAAAGACGGTCACTTTAAAGATTTGTTCGACTTCTGTGCGCGTGTTGACCTAAAAAAATGTAATAAACGTGTGATTGAAAAGCTGATCCAAGCGGGTGCATTAGACCGCTTAGGCCCGCACCGTGCCGCTATGATGGCATCACTTGATGAAGCAGTAAAAGCAGCAGGGCAGTTCCATCAAGCGGAAGCGTTCGGTCAATCAGATATGTTTGGCGTATTAACTGAAGCGCCAGAGGAAGTAGAGCAAGCATACGCTCAAGTACCAGAATGGCCTGAAAAAGTTTGGCTTGAAGGGGAACGTTCAACCCTTGGTTTGTACCTAACTGGCCACCCTGTTAATGCGTATATCAAAGAATTATCGAAATATACTCAGTGCCGTTTAAATGATTTGCAGCCAACACGTCGTGATCAATCTATTACCGTAGCAGGTCTGGTGATTGCTTCTCGTGTAATGACGACTAAGCGTGGTAATCGAATTGGCTTAATGACGCTTGATGATCGTTCAGGTCGCCTTGAAGTTATGCTATTTTCAGATGCCTTAGATCGCTATGCTGAATTGCTTGAGCAAGACAAAATTGTGATCGTTTCTGGACAGGTCAGCTTTGATGACTTTAACGGTGGGCTTAAAATGTCGGCCAGAGAAGTTATGAGCCTAGCTGATGCGCGTGAAAAGTACGCCAGAGGTTTGTCGATTTCACTTGAGCAATCTCAAATGAACGGCCAATTCTTTGAGAAATTTACTCAAGCGTTAGAGCCGTATCGAGCGGGTACTGTGCCAGTAAATATTTATTATCAACGAGAAGATGCAAGAGCCAAGCTGACTTTAGGTGTAGAATGGCGTGTTACTCCGGATGATAACCTACTTGATGAACTCAAACTCTTAGTCGGTACTAAGCAAGTAGAGCTGGAATTTAATTAACGAGAATATATTAGAGTAAGTTGTTGTTGAACTTGCGCTAGAACTTAACTGTAGTACAGTGCAGATAACTTTTTTATGATTACCTATATCATAATTTGACAAATAAATGCGCTGACTGATTCTTATTGCGTTAAACTGTGTGGCAGTAATGTAGGTAAGAACAATTAAAACGATATAAAGGATCCATTGATGAGCCTAGATTTTCTGGAATTTGAAAAACCGATTGTTGAACTTGAAGCTAAAATCGAAGCTTTGCGCGAAGTTTCTGGTCACGGTGGTGATGTTGATTTAGGAAAAGAAATCAGCCAACTTGAAACAAAAAGTTTAGAACTAAAGAAAAAAATCTTTGGTGACTTAGGTGCATGGCAAGTAGCTCAATTAGCTCGCCATCCAAAGCGTCCTTACACTCTTGATTACATCAAAAACATCTTTACTGAATTTGATGAACTAGCCGGCGACCGTGCTTATGCTGACGATAAAGCAATTGTTGGTGGTCTAGCGCGTTTAGATGGTCGTCCTGTTATGGTAATTGGTCATCAAAAAGGTCGTGAGACTAAAGAAAAAGTTCGCCGTAACTTTGGTATGCCTCGTCCAGAAGGTTACCGTAAAGCATTGCGCTTAATGGAAATGGCGGAACGTTTTAACATTCCAGTTATTACTTTCATTGACACAGCGGGTGCATATCCTGGTGTTGGTGCGGAAGAACGTGGTCAATCAGAAGCGATTGCACGTAACCTTAAAGTGATGTCTGGATTGAAAGTACCTGTTATCTGTAACGTTGTTGGTGAAGGTGGTTCAGGCGGTGCGTTAGCTATTGGTGTTGGCGATTACGTTAACATGCTGCAATACTCAACTTATTCCGTAATTTCTCCAGAAGGTTGTGCATCAATCTTATGGCGTGATTCTGAAAAAGCACCTCAAGCAGCAGATGCAATGGGCTTAACTGCTCCTCGTCTGAAAGAGCTGGGCCTTATCGATACCGTTATCGAAGAACCACTAGGTGGTGCGCATCGTGATTACGTTGCAATGGCTGAAAACATGAAAGAAACTTTCTTGAAGCAACTAGAAGAGTTGGATGTACTTGATACTGACAACCTACTTGAGCGTCGTTATCAACGTCTTATGACTTACGGTTATTGCTAAATTTTAGTATCGAACATATCAAAGGCGGGCTTATGGCTCGCTTTTTTGTTTGTGTTTATTTTAGTCGTTATCTTAATAAATCATTTGAAATGGATAGTGGTGCTTGATGTTGTATTCTCAACTTTCACAACGTTTGCTTGAACAGGCTTCAAGCGCACAAAAATTTGTACTGGCATTAAGTGGCGGTTTGGATTCTCGTGTGCTGCTGCATTTGCTTGGGCGTTTCAAAAAACAACATCCCACTTACCAATATATTGCTGTTCATGTTCATCATGGATTAAGCCAAAATGCCGATGATTGGATGCAGCAATGTGAGGCTTGGTGTCAGCAAGAAAATATCGAATTTCATGGCGAGAAAGTGCAGCTAGAACTTGGCGCTCGTATCAGTATCGAACAAGCGGCTCGAGATGCTCGTTATCAAGCCTTGGCAAAATATGTCGATAATCAAAGCCTGTTACTTACTGCACATCATCAGGGCGATCAGCTAGAAACGTTTTTGCTTGCCTTAAAGCGTGGCAGCGGGCCAAAAGGTTTATCGGCAATGGCGTTTAATATGCCTTTTGCTGGTGGAGAATTATTCCGACCTCTACTTGATCTTCCTCGAACTCAACTAGAGCAATATGCTCAGCAGCATCAACTTGAGTGGGTGGAGGATGAAAGCAACCAAGACACTCGTTTTGATCGCAATTTCATTCGCCACGAGATTGCACCGGCTTTAAAACAGCGTTGGCCGAACATAGAACAGTCGGTCGCTAGAAGTGCTGCTTTATGTGCTGAGCAAGAAAGTCTACTGAAAGAACTGCTGATTGAACGCTATCAATCCATGCAAAGAGAAAATGGTTCATTAGCTATTGAATCTCTGAAAACGCAATCACCAGCCGCTCGTAATGCCATTTTACGCATGTGGTTGGATGAATCAGGTTTTCCGATGCCAAGCATGAAACAACTTGCGCAATGCTGGCAAGATGTGGCTTTAGCGCAAACTGATGCTGCGCCTATATTTCGCTTCGGAAATACACAAATTGGTCGTCACAATGACCGTCTATATGTGTTTGCTGTTCAGCAAGATCTTTCTCAACAAGTGCTTGAGTGGGATATTCAACAAGCATTGGAATTACCCGATGGATTAGGGCGACTGGAATTGAAATCACTTGATGCGGATTTTGATGTTCAATCATTGAAAGCCAAAAGTATTCAGACGCTAACTTTACCAGAAGATATTCAACACATTCAGGTGCAGTTTAAAGCGACGGGAATTCTTGCTCACCCAGAAACTCGTCAGCATAGTCGGGCTTTGAAAAAACTACTGCAAGAATATGATGTGCCGGTGTGGCAACGAAATCGCATTCCTTTCTTAATGCAAAACGACCAATTGATTGCAGTTGCAGGGCTATTTGTTGAAAAAAATCATAGTGGCGTTACGCATCAACTCATTTGGTATCCATAATATAATTTATAAGTGAAGAATGAGATAAGAGCTTATCTTGAGAGCTAGGTTTCTTTTCACATTCTGGCTTGCAAGGTATACTTAAAAACATCATTTCAGGGATTTAGGGATAAGAAAAATGAAAAAAATCGAAGCAATTATTAAACCGTTTAAACTTGATGATGTCCGTGAATCTTTAGCTGATGTTGGCATTACGGGCATGACGGTATCTGAAGTAAAAGGTTTTGGTCGTCAAAAAGGTCACACTGAACTGTACCGTGGTGCAGAGTACATGGTGGACTTTTTACCTAAAGTTAAGCTAGAAATCGTTGTGTCTGACGATGTGGTTGATGCTTGTATTGATTGCATTATGCAAACAGCGCAAACCGGTAAAATCGGCGATGGTAAGATTTTCGTGACTGAAGTTGAGCGCGTGATCCGTATCCGTACAGGTGAAGAAGACGACGAAGCGGTTTAAAAATCAGTTTAATGATTCAATGAAAGAGGAGGAGGCGATGGCTTCCTTTTCTTTTTTATGCCTCCTTTATAAAGGGATTTTATGAAGATCAAACACCTCACTTTTGCACTTCTTATCTTGGCTGCTTTAGGCTTCGGTAGTTTTTTTACTATTTTCAGCATTCCCGAAAAACCACAAATAATCTCAACACCTACCGTAGCATCAGCATCAACTTCCAGTAACAGCAAGCAATGGCAATCTGATTGGTATTGTCATCAGACCGAGCAAACACCACCTGCAATTGATGACAACGGCAAATTAAATATTTTGGTGTGGAATATTCATAAGCAAGGTGATGAAGGCTGGCAGCAAGAGCTAGATAAATTAAGCCGTCATACTCAATTAATCATGCTGCAAGAAGCCAGTTTGACGGATGAATTGAAAGCATGGGTAAGTCAGCAATCTTGGGGAGCAAGTTATGTAAATGCCTTTAAAGCCTTTGATGTCAGTGCTGGTGTAGTGAACTTAGCTGCGCAAATGCCAAATCGAGCTTGCGCTTATACCGCCGTCGAACCTTGGATTCTGCTACCTAAATCGGCTTTGTATGCTCGTTATAGTTTGTCGAATGGACAAGATTTGGTTGTGGTCAATTTGCACTCGATTAACTTTACGTTAGGCACAGAAGATTTTGAGCAGCAAATAATTGAGTTAGAAAATGCGGTGAAAAAACACCAAGGGCCAATGATTATTGCGGGCGATTTTAATACTTGGCGGGATGCTCGCTTGGAATTAGTACAAAGCAAAATGGCTGAATTGCAGATGCAAGAAGTCAGTTTTCAGCCAGACAACCGTCGTCGCTTTATTAATGCTCTCGCTTTTGACCATGTGTTTTATCGAGGCTTAAAACTACAACAAGCGAGCTCTCCAGAAACCTCTGCTTCCGACCATAGCCCAATGCTGGTGGATTTTGAGTTAGAAAATTAAGGTTTGGGAAAATTGAACTAGAAAAGGAGAGTAGGGGAGTGGTTGGGTTTCATATTCCAAACATCAAAACATAGCAAAGCCCAAATATATCAAGCCCCAAATATTTCAAATCATAGATGCTATAGGTAACAAAACGCCCCGCAAGTGCAGGGCGTTTTAGTGTGTCATTCAAACCTAGTCATTCAATTAAGAACCTAGCTTGTTCATGTCAACATGCAGCGTCAGTTTTTGGCCTAGTTGCAGATAATCTCTCTGTTTTAAACCATTCCAAGCTAACACTTCTTGTGTTTTTACTTTGAATTTATGAGCAATGCTACCAATGGTGTCACCAGAGCGAACGCTGTAAACAACGGTTTTGCTGATGCCATTTTTCGCTACCGCTTGTGAACGCTGTGTTGCACGTTGCGGTGTTGCTTTCGCTATACGTGTGTTAGAAGCACTTGCTTTATTGCCGCCACCAATGTGAGGTACTAACAAACTCTGACCAATTCGAATATTAGAACCAGAAATATGGTTCGCATTTCGAATAGCTTGTGCGGAAGTACCATTTCGTTTAGCAATCAAACTAAGCGTATCGCCCGATTTAACTTGGTAACGTTGCATTTGAATGCCTTTACCACGGTTGGCACGAGCTTGTTGATTAAAGCGATCTACTTTGTTCGCAGGGATCAAGAAGCTATACGGCCCATTTGGAGAGCTTGCTCCACGGTTAAATGCTGGGTTGTAGTTCTTTAATTCAGAAACGGAAATACCTGCATATTTAGCCGCAAGAGATAAATCAAGCTGCTCTTTCGGATTCACTTGAGCTAAAACCGCTTTGTTTGGAATCGCAGGGATCTTAATACCATATTCTTGTTGGTTAGAGATAATATCCGCTAACGCAAGTAACTTAGGCACATAACTGCGCGTTTCTTTTGGTAAATCGAGAGAGAAAAAGTCTGTCGATCGACCTAATTTACGGTTTTTGCTGATTTCTTTCTGTACACGACCTTCACCGGTATTGTACGAAGCAATCGCATGTTCCCAGTTTCCGTTAAAACGGTCACCTAAATAGGTCATATAATCTAAAGCAGCATCAGTCGAAGCTACAACATCACGGCGGCCGTCGTACCAATAGTTACGATCTAAACCAAAGTGATCCGCTGTTCCAGGCATAAACTGCCATAAACCTGCAGCACTGCTGTAAGAGTATGCATGCGGGTCGAACGAACTTTCCACGATTGGTAATAGCGCTAATTCCATTGGCAAATCACGATCTTCAATTCGATCAACAATCAAATATAGGAACGGTTTCGCTCGCTCGGAAACAGTTTTTAGGTGTTCAGGGTGTTTCAGATACCAGTTACGGTAGTAGTCCACGTCTTTTTCATCTGGAACTTCTAGCGTAAATTGCATCGCAATACGTTTCCAAAGGTCTGACTGTTGCTGGGGAGTCAGTTCCACCGGCTTCTTGTGTCTCTTTGGTTTTACTGCTTGCTCTGATTTTGCTGTTTTTTCTGATTTTGCTAGTTGCATTTCAGGGTGCTGCTTTGCAACTAAAGTTCTAACATCTGGTCTAGTTAGGGCGTTTACGACTGTTTGATTAGATACAGTTGGGGTGTCCTTACCCGGCGCCTCGGTCTTTTGATCGGTTGTCGGTATGGTTTGACATCCTGCCAGGAGGAAAGCCAAAGCCCAAGAGTATTTTAAGGTCATTTTTTATGCAGTCTCACATGATAATGGCTGCAAATGATACTTGTGAATGGTAGGGAGAATCAAGCGATGTAGTCATAAAACTTCATAAATACGAATGTTAAAAATCCGATACTTATGAAGTTTTAGCTGTTTTTTTGAACAAATTTAAGGGGTTAGCTACTGATTAAAAAATAAGCTAAATTGTAAAAATGTATTAAAATTCGTTCTTCCATTCACGTAATGCAGCAAAAACAGAGAGTTCCGTTAGTTCATCAGTACGCATTGAAACCGCCTTCATTATGCACGGTTCATGGCAACGTAAGAATGGGTTAATCCACTTTTCTTGTTGAATCGTGGTAGGGATGGTTGGTTTTTCTTGAGCGCGTAGACGGTTTACTTCGTCACGGTAAAGGTGCAATTGTTCGTTATCTGGATCAACAGCCAACGCAAAAGAAACATTGGAAGAAGTATATTCGTGTGCGCAATAGACTTGCGTTTCTAAAGGCAAAGAAGCGATTTTTTGTAGCGATTGGTGCATTTGCTCATAAGTGCCTTCGAATACTCGGCCACAACCCGCTGAGAACAACACATCACCACAAAATAGTTTGCCGTCACCGACGTAAGCAACGTGGCCAAGCGTGTGACCCGGAACATCTAACACAAGGAAAGTTTCACCAAAGATTTCAAAGCGGTCGCCACCTTGAACAGATTGAGTCAGCATTAAAACAGGATCATTGCTTGGGCCAATCACCTTTGCTTTCGGGAAACGGCGTAAAAGTTCGAATAAACCGCCAGTGTGATCATTGTGATGATGAGTGATTAAGATCAGTTCAAGTTCTAGATTGTCTTCTTCTAATTGAGCTAGAACAGGCGCAGCTTCTCCTGGATCAACAACGGCGCATGATTGGCTATCATTTTGTTGGATCAGCCAGATGTAATTATCATTAAATGCAGGTATGCTTTTGACTGTTAAGCCTGAATGATTTGTATCAGTTAACATTGTGGGTCTCCAATCCCGACTGCGAAGAGATGTCATTTATGAAGCCAGCACGAATTCAAAAATCGTTCGAACAACCCCATTCTTGGCAGCAGCTAAAAAATGGGGAATGGGTTTTTGAATCAATTCAAACCCGTCTTGATGAATGGTGCCCTAAGCTGTTTGGTTACCACATGCTTAAACTCGGTGGGTTAAGCTGTGAATTAACCACTCATCAATGCAATATCAAACACCAAGTTAATGTCGATACTGTGAATCCGCTTCATTCCGTTATTGCTGATGCCTATGAATTGCCGTTTGTCGAAAAAAGCATCGACGCAGCCTTGGTTTGTCATCAGCTCGACTATTGTAGCGATCCTCATCGATTGTTGCGAGAAGTAGATAGAATTATTATTGATGACGGTCACTTAATTTTAACCGGCTTTAATCCATTGAGTTTGATTGGTTTGTCGAGCCTAATGCCGTGGCGTAAGAATAATTTGCCGTGGAGTGGGCGCATGTTCACGCCTTATCGCATCAAAGATTGGCTGAGTGTTCTTAATTATGAGGTTGTACACTGCGATACTTATGCCTTGTTTCCTATCAAAAAAGGCAAGCCTGTCACCACTTGGTTAGAACATGGTTTAGGTTCGTGTGGGTCAGTGTTTGGAAGTGTTTACTTTATTGTGGCGAAAAAACGCATGTATCCACTTAATCCGATTAAAACCCACTGGAAAGTGAAGCAACGTCGCTTTTCACCTGCCAGTGTTGGGTTAAATCGAATTAAGCAAAATAAGCAGCTTTAGATAACTTTCTTTAGTCTATAAACTGGCTTTAGTCTATAAACTGGCTTTAATCTATAAACAGGCTTTAGTTTATAAAAAGACTTTAAGCTATAAAGCGACGTTAAGCTGCTTCAAATCCTGAATCTTCTTGAGTAGGAGATTCAGCTGCGGTGCGAGCCAGTTCGTCGCAGATTTCGTTTTCTCTATGTCCCGCATGACCTTTCACCCATTTCCATTCGATTTGATGGCGTTGAGTTTCTTGATCTAATGCTTTCCATAAATCGACATTTTTTACTGGCTTCTTGGCAGAAGTTGTCCAGTTTTTCTTCTTCCAACCATGGATCCAATTTGTGATACCTTGGCGAACATATTGGCTATCGGTCGTTAAAGTGACTTGGCAAGGTTAGGTCATTGATTTTAATGAAACAACAGCCGCCATAAGTTACATGCGGTTATTCGTGGTCATGGTAAAACCTTCTGACAAATACTTTTCTTTCCCTTTGTAACGTAAAACGATGCCATAACCGCCGGGACCGGGGTTGCCTAAACAAGAACCATCTGTGAAAATTTCAACGTGCTTCGCCATGATTTGATACTATTAGTCCAGTTTAATATTGTGTTTTGCTTTCATGCCCTAATAACATTGGGTAATCAGCTGTGAATACGGCTAGTCTGACAAGAGTTTATTATGAATACCAGCACTAATGCTTCTTATGATCGCATCATTGTTCTCGATACCGAAACCACGGGTATGAACCGTGAAGGTGGCCCAGTTTATATGGGGCATCGAATTATCGAAATTGGTGCCGTTGAAATTGTAAACCGTAAGCTAACCGGAAATCATTTCCACGTTTATATTAAACCTGATCGCGCCAGTGACCCAGAGGCGATTGCGGTACATGGTATTACCGATGAGTTTTTGGTTGATAAACCGGATTACACTCAAGTTCACCAAGAGTTTTTAGACTTCATTAAAGGTGCCGAACTGGTTGCTCATAACGCACCCTTCGACGTCAGCTTTATGGATTACGAATTTGAATTGGCGAATCAAGACGTCAAAACCAGTCAAATTTGTAAAATCACCGATACCTTGGCGATGGCGAAAAAGATTTTTCCCGGCAAGCGTAACAACTTGGATATCTTATGTGACCGTTACGGCATAGATAACTCACACCGTACTCTCCACGGCGCATTGCTCGATGCCGAGATCCTAGCCGATGTTTACCTGATGATGACAGGTGGACAAACGGCCATGCAGTTTAATGCTGGTCAAGCGAAAGATGGCGGTACAGGTGAAACCATTAAACGAGTGTCTGGTCGCAAAGCGTTAAAAGTTTTAAAAGCGACAGAAGATGAACTGCAAAAGCATGAAGAACGTTTGGATCTATTTGCCAAGAAGGGTGCGTGTTTGTGGCGTGAAACCGTTGTTGATGCTGAGTAAATGCGATAGTTGAAGTTGATTAAAATCCTTTCAATTAGATAAAAGAAAACGCCTTAGAAATAAAATCTAAGGCGTTTGTCGTTTTAAGCATTTTTCTTCAAATTAAAGCTGGTTGAATTAAGCTACTTTACTCGCTTTTTCTTCTACCTTTTGCGCCATTAATTCGCTTGGATCGAAATCGTCTACGTTAATGGTTTCTAGGCGAAGTTTTTCTGCTAAGCGTAAAGTTTCTGCTTCTTCTGTCGTGATCCATTCTTTCTCTAAACCGATGTCAGCAATTTTATCTAGCTGAACAAAGGCTTTGCGTTTACCTAATTTCTCACATACCGCATCAAAAATAGGCTCTGCTTTTAAGATGGTTTCTAAAGCACGTTCTAGTTTACCGCTTGGACTATGCTCGCTCGCTTCAAGGAATTGATTTCGACCTAAACGAGAACGAGTTTCTGATGGTGTTTGTAGAATTTGTGCCAATTGGCTATCTAGTTTATCGCTTGGTGCTTTACGTACACGGCCAAGAGGCAACATCAATACACGCATTAGAACTGCAGCCCCACGAGATGGGAAGTTACGCAAAAACTCATCAATCGCTTGTTCTGCTTGGTGTAAGCTGTCTTGAATTGCCCAGTGAACCAAAGGTAAATCTGCTTCTTGATAGCCTTCCATTTCAAAGCGTTTTAGTGTCGCTGAACTCAAATAAAGTTGGCTTAACACATCACCCAAACGTGCTGATAAACGCTCTTTACGTTTTAGCGAACCGCCCAGCACAGCCATTGAAATGTCTGACATTAGCGCAATGTTGGCACTATAACGGTTTAGTTTTTGGTAATAACCTTTGATTTGATCGTGGATGATGCCGTTAAAGTTCGAGTCAGCAGGAACGCCATAATCTGAACCACGACCATCGGTTAAACCTAGCCAGAAACTGCGTACTGCGTTACTCATGCTAAAGCCAATGTGACCCATTACCGCAGCATCAAAACGGCTGAGTGCATTACTTTCTTTAGAATGTGCGGCATCCATTTCTTCCAACACATAAGGATGGCAGCGAATCGCACCTTGACCGTAAATGATCATAGAACGAGTTAAGATGTTCGCACCTTCAACAGTAATTGCAATTGGTGCACCTTGATAGCCACGAGCCAAGAAGTTCGAAGGCCCCATACATACGCCTTTGCCGCCTACAATGTCCATCGCATCAATAATTGCGCGTTGGCCACGGTGGGTACAGTGGTACTTCACAATCGCAGAAATAACTGACGGTTTTTCACCTAAATCAATGCCAGCAACAGTCAATTGAGCTGCAGCATCCATCATATAAGTGTTACCAGCAATGCGTGCTAGTGGTTCTTCGATACCTTCCATGTGACCAATTGGTTGTTTGAATTGGCGACGGATTCGAGCATAAGCACCAGTAGCTAAAGCTGCAGTTTTTGCACCACCAGTTGAGTTTGAAGGCAGAGTAATACCACGACCAACCGACAAACATTCCACTAGCATACGCCAACCTTGACCGGCCATTTCAGGGCCACCAATGATGAAATCAAGTGGGACGAAAATGTCTTTTCCTTGAGTTGGGCCATTTTGGAATGGAATATTTAGCGGGAAGTGGCGACGACCAATCTTCACGCCTTTGGTGTCTGTAGGAATTAGGGCACATGTAATACCGATGTTTTCTTGATCGCCAAGTAAACCTTCTGGGTCACGCAGTTTAAATGCTAAACCTAACACGGTCGCAACTGGAGCAAGTGTAATGTAGCGTTTGTTCCAAGTTAAACGCATACCTAAAACTTCTTCGTCTTCCCATTCGCCTTTACAAACGATACCAAAATCAGGAATCGCACCTGCATCGGAGCCAGCTTCAGGGCTAGTTAAAGCGAAACATGGAATTTCTTTACCTTCAGCAAGGCGAGGTAAGTAATGATCTTGTTGTTCTTTCGTGCCGTAGTGTTGCAGTAGTTCACCAGGGCCTAAAGAGTTAGGTACACCCACGGTTGAAGCTAGTACTGCAGAAACACCGGCTAATTTTTGTAGCACAACAGATTGCGCATAAGCTGAGAATTCTAAACCGCCATATTTTTTCTTAATGATCATGGCGAAGAATTTATGGTCTTTCAGATATTGCCAAATTTCTTCAGGCATATCGGCAAGTTCGTGCGTGATTTCGAAATCATTCGCCATGCGACACACTTCTTGCACTGGGCCATCAATAAAAGCTTGTTCTTCCGCTGATAACTTCGGCTCTTTAATTTGTGCCAGTTTGTTCCAATCAGGCTTGCCTTTAAATAGCTCGGCTTCCCACCAAACGGTACCTGCATCAATCGCTTCTTTTTCCGTTTGCGACATTGCCGGTAAGATTTTTCGGAATACATCTAACGCCGGTTTACTGATCAAGGATTGGCGAATGGAAGTCACACAGATCACCAGCGCAAAAATAACAAAGAGTGCGAGAATAAAGATGGATAAACCGCCAAGCAGCGTCGCAATCAATAAAACAGCACCAGTTGCACCAAGGGTTTCGTATTGTGAGCGACGGTGATATAAGCAAAAGCCGCAGACAACAAGCGCAACGACGATAGAGAGTAGGGTCATCTTGTCTTCCTTATCTTTGATGAGAGTTAAAAGTCAGCTATTGATAACAATTATCAATCTGGTCGTACCAGAATTCACATTGTAGTGTTGTTGAGTAATTGTAAAATCTCCAGATGATTAAAAAGTGATCCAAAGCATGAAATAAAATTTTCAATTCATAGTTTGGCATTTGTATTTTGGATAAGAAGCTGTATTCCTTCCCTATTGAAAGTCGCAGTTTGTTAACTTCGCTCTTTGTAGGTAAACTCATTAGCAATATGTATTAAAAAAGGGAATTCCCCATGTATCAAGATTTAATCCGAAGTGAACTGACTGAAGCCGCTAAAGTTTTAGAGGCATTTTTAAGTGATGACAAAAACATTCAAGATATTGAAGATGCAGCGAAACTGATTGCTGATTCATTCAAGCAAGGCGGTAAAGTATTGTCTTGTGGTAATGGTGGTTCTCACTGTGATGCAATGCACTTTGCTGAGGAACTAACAGGCCGCTACCGTGAAAACCGTCCGGGTTATCCTGGTATTGCTATTTCAGATCCAAGCCACCTTTCTTGTGTGAGTAATGACTTCGGCTACGATTATGTTTTCTCTCGCTACCTTGAAGCTGTTGGTCAAAAAGGCGATGTGGTGTTTGGCCTATCGACTTCTGGCAATTCAGGCAACATCCTAAAAGCAATGGAAACAGCGAAAGCAAAAGGCATGAAAACCATTGCATTAACGGGTAAAGATGGCGGCAAAATGGCAGGTATTGCGGATGTCGAAATCCGTGTTCCACATTTTGGTTACGCTGATCGTATCCAAGAAGTTCACATTAAAGTGATTCACATTGTGATCCAATTAATTGAAAAAGAGATGGAAAAATAAGCCTAAAATTGAAATAGGTAACTTCATTTCTAGATAAGAACTTTTGGATAAAAAGGAAAGAATGGCAGATGTGTGAACTACTCGGGATGAGTGCAAACGTTCCAACGGATATTTGTTTTAGTTTTACAGGGTTAATTCAACGAGGCGGTAATACTGGCCCACACCGAGATGGTTGGGGCATTACTTTTTATGAAGGTAAAGGTTGCCGCACGTTTAAAGATCCGAATCCGAGCTGCCATTCTAAAATTGCGCAATTAGTGCAAAGCTATCCGATCAAAAGTTGTGCGGTGATCAGTCATATTCGCCAAGCAAACCGTGGTGGAGTTAACTTAGAAAATACCCACCCGTTTACTCGTGAGTTATGGGGTAAAAACTGGACATTTGCGCACAATGGCCAACTAACGGGTTATCAAGATCTTGAAACAGGTCGTCACCGTCCAATTGGTGAAACCGACAGCGAAAAGGCATTTTGTTGGCTGCTCGATAAGTTGGAAACTCGTTATCCTGAGCCGCCACATCCCAATCAAATTAATGATATTGCAACCTTTATTGCGCATTGTTGTGATGAGTTAAAAGCCCTTGGTGTGTTCAATATGCTACTTACTGATGGCGAATACGTTTTAACTTATTGTACAAATAATCTTCATTGGATCACTCGCCGTGCGCCATTTGGTAAAGCGACCTTGATTGATGAAGAGATGACGATTGATTTTCAAGAAGAAACCACACCCAATGATGTGGTATCGATTATCGCAACTCAACCATTAACCGATAATGAACGTTGGCATCGAATGAAACCGGGTGAGTTTGGTGTTTTCCATTTCGGTGAACTGATTTTAGACAACAGTTTAGAATTGGTTAATGAGCCGTTTGCAGAATCAAAACCGACTTGTGATATCTAGTCTTACTTGATTAGGCACACACTAAAACGAATGTATGTAAAAAGACTCTGCGAGATAGTATGACAAAGTCAAAGCTGCAGAGTCTTTTTTAATGTTGGTAACTGAAGTAATCAGTCTTGAGCGTAGCCATGAATATCAAGCTGAACGCCATCTAATATCGCTGCATCGTCTTTCATCTCTAAACGGCCATCAATAAACCATTGTGCGACCAATGGATAAATTTGATGTTCTTGAATCAACACTCGTTCAGCTAAAATTTCCGCTGTGTCATCTTCAAATACGGGTACTTTGGCTTGTAAAACCACTGGGCCGCCGTCGAGTTCTTCCGTTACAAAATGCACGCTGGTTCCGTGTTCTTCATCTTTGGCCTCAATCGCACGCTGGTGGGTGTGCAAGCCAGAATATTTTGGCAAAAGAGAGGGGTGGATATTGAGCATTTTGCCCATGTAATGCTGAACAAATTCGCTAGATAGAATTCGCATGTAACCGGCAAGGATCACCAAATCAGGTTGATATTGGTCGATTTGCTTCATTAGTTCGTGGTCAAAAGTTTCACGATCTGGCTTGCCTGTCTCTTCGTTAATAAAATCTTGTGGAGAAACAAAATACGCAGCAATTCCGTGTTCTTTCGCACGCTCTAATCCGTAAGCATCTTGTTTGTTTGAAAACACCGCCGCAACGTTCGCTTTGATTTTCCCTGCTTCACAAGCATCAATAATCGCTTGTAGGTTACTTCCATTTCCTGAAATTAAAACGACGATATTCTTCATATCTTTAATACCTTTCTGTATTCACTTATTTGGTTGGCTTTTCGAACTTTTGAATTGCTTATTCTACGATGATTCAGATAAAAAAATTGCAGGTTAAGTAGAAAACTAAACCTGCAATCAATCAATAAATAATCTTATTAGCCAAAGTAATTGGAGTTGTAGCGAGGCGACAAGTTCATGAAGCCCCATGAGCATAGCTCGTCTATGTGATTGGGGTGAATGAACGTAGTCAACAAAGCTACAGCTTCAAGTACGAAGGATAATTAGTTGATTTCAACCTGTTCTTCACCAGCTTCTGCTGCTGCGATTTGGCCGATAACCCATGCGTTTTCGCCTTCCGCTTTCAGCAATTCTACCGCTGCTTGAGCTTGATCTTGTGGTAACGCAACGATTAGACCAACACCACAGTTAAATGTGCGGTACATTTCGTAAGTCTCAACGTTACCTTTTTCTTGTAACCAAGAGAAGATAGCAGGCCATTCCCAGCTGTTACCGTCGACAACTGCTTTAGTGCCTTCAGGTAGTACGCGAGGGATGTTTTCCCAGAAACCACCACCTGTGATGTGAGAAATCGCATGAATGTCGTGCTTCTCAATCATTTTCAAACCAGACTTGATGTAAATCTTCGTTGGTTCGATTAGGTGTTCGCCGATAGTGCGACCATTCAAATCTTCGTTTAGATCTGCGTTTGAAACTTCAAGAATCTTACGGATTAAAGAGTAACCGTTCGAGTGAGGGCCACTTGAACCTACAGCGATTAGAGCATCACCAGCCGCTACTTTAGAACCGTCAATCACGTCAGCTTTTTCTACCACGCCCACGCAGAAACCTGCAACGTCGTAGTCTTCGCCTTCGTACATTCCTGGCATTTCAGCAGTTTCACCACCGATAAGCGCACAACCAGCTTGAACACAACCTTCGCCAATACCTGCAACAACGCTTGCTGCTGTATCAACATCTAATTTGCCAGTTGCGTAGTAATCTAAGAAGAAAAGAGGTTCAGCACCTTGAACGATCAGGTCGTTCACACACATAGCCACCAAGTCGATACCAATGGTGTCGTGTTTTTTCATATCCAAAGCCAGACGCAATTTTGTACCAACACCGTCAGTGCCAGAAACCAATAGCGGCTGCTTGTATTTGGTTGGAAGCTCGCATAATGCGCCAAAGCCACCAATGCCACCCATTACTTCAGGGCGACGAGTGCGTTTAACCACACCCTTAATTTTATCGACTAATGCATTACCTGCATCAATATCAACACCAGCGTCTTTGTAGCTTAGAGAAGAATTGTTACCACTCACGGGATATCCTCACCTTTGATTTTGATTGGATGTGAAAAACGGCGCTATTCTAACAGGGGTTAAATTAAAAAGGAAAACGTTTGCGCGAATTTTTTTGAGATTGTTTTTTCCACGTTAGCAGCAAGAAATTAGATGACATCTATCAATAAATTTTGTCACTTTTAGAGTATACTTCTCCCGTTTGTCAAAAATTAAGCACGGAGTTAGACATGAAAGTCGTAGAAGTGAAACACCCACTGGTTAAGCATAAACTAGGTCTGATGCGCGAAGGCGATATTAGTACAAAACGTTTTCGTGAATTAGCAACAGAGGTTGGTAGCCTTCTTACTTATGAAGCAACTGCAGACTTTGAAACAGAAAAAGTAACGATTGAAGGCTGGAATGGCCCTGTAGAAATCGACCAAATCAAAGGTAAAAAAGTAACGGTTGTACCTATTCTACGTGCTGGTCTAGGTATGATGGACGGTGTTTTAGAACACATGCCAAGTGCTCGTATTTCAGTTGTGGGTATTTACCGTGACGAAGAAACGCTTGAACCTATCCCTTATTTCAACAAATTAACTTCAAGCATTGATGAGCGTATCGCATTAGTTGTTGACCCAATGTTGGCGACTGGCGGTTCTATGATCGCAACTATCG
Organism: Vibrio sp.; assembly: GCA_047975485.1. Classification (GTDB taxonomy): domain Bacteria; phylum Pseudomonadota; class Gammaproteobacteria; order Enterobacterales; family Vibrionaceae; genus Vibrio. The sequence goes on from JBKEDP010000043.1 coordinate 51,814, forward strand.
ACCTTCTAAAAGAGCAAGGTTGTAATCACATTAAAGTGCTTGTGCTTGTAGCTGCTCCAGAAGGTATCGAAGCGTTAGAAAAAGCGCACCCAGATATCGAGCTTTACACTGCCGCGATTGATGAAAAACTGAATGACAAAGGCTACATCGTTCCTGGTCTTGGCGATGCAGGCGATAAAATCTTCGGTACTCAATAAGTTATAAATAAACTCTCTATTAAGGGAATTTATTGACTAAGAAGCGACTCTAATGCAGTGTCGCTTTTTTTGTTTTTCAGGGGCTGATTTATTTTGTTTTCAGGTTCTGGTTTATTTCTTTTCAGGTTATAGATGTATGCGTAAGTTTTTTGCTGTTCTGTTTTCAATTCTATCGGTTTTCACTTCTTTATCTATTGCACCTGTTTTCGCTAAAACCCAAGTGGATGTTTATCATGCGGAAGTCGCAATTGATCATCAAGCTAATCCAGTAAAAGGGGATAAAAGATCAGAGCGAATTGCTGCCAGAGATGACTCGAAACAACAAGGTTTAGAGCAAGTGTTAATCAAGGCTTCAGGAAATAGAAATATTGCTGATAACGACACCATTCAAAAAGCCTTAACCAAAAGCCAAAGCTATGTTGAAACTGTAAAAGCAGGTACTTTGCATGGCAAACGCAGCCTAGATATGTCGTTTAACCCAGAGCAAGTAAATACCTTATTAGCCAATGCCGGTTCCGCTATTTGGCCTGCCGAGCGTGAAAATATTTTAGTGTGGATTGTTGAAGATGACAGCATGGCACGCCAAATCGGTTGGGATCAATCGGGCTTAGATTCCGTTGCTGCTTTACGTGATTTTGCGGAACAAGCTGGCTTGCCGTTAACTTTTCCAATTGGTGATATCGATGACATTACGAAAATCTCGCCAATCGATTTATGGAATGATTCCTCTGAAGCTGTACAAGAAGCAAGTAATCGCTATTCAACTGATGCAGTCTTGATCATCAAAATTGAGCAAGATGACGAAGATGTAGACTTAAACTGGCAGCTATTTGATACACCGCCAGCAGATTTGTTAACCACTCAAACTAAACCACAGTCAGGTAAAGAATCGGACGAATTAGCCACAAGCATGCAAAACCTTGTTGATGATCTCACGTCTTATTATTTCGAGAAGAATAAACAAACCCAAGCTGCAGTTCAAACCAGTCAAGTGATGGTGAATTTTACGGGCATCAAGTCATCTAAAACCTTTGTTGAATTAAGAGAAATGCTCAACAACTTGCCAATGGTTGATAGCGCAAAAGTCAGCACTATGCAAAGCGATGCCGTGACATTTACCGTTAAGCTGAAAGGCACAAAAGCGGACTTGGTGAAAGAGTTAGCAAAAGATAAAACACTTATTCAGTTGAATGCCCCAATGGGTTTAACTGAGGAGCAGATTGCTGGTGGGGTTTGGTTTGGGGTTAAATAAACAGCAGGTACACTTTCAAAGATGGTATTGCAGTGGGTTACTTCCATTTAATTAAGTGATGTCGCAATTTCTATAAAATTGACGTGTTAAATCTATTTCCTATGATAGCCTCAATTTCAAACCGTAATAATTGAATCAAATTAAGGTCTTGAGATTAAGTGTCCCAAATATCGATAGATGAAATTATCCGAAAAATGAATCAAGGGCTTACTGAACCTTATCTTTGTCGTGCCGATGACAACAGAAAATATGTAGTGAAAGGGAGTAATGCACTTTGCTCTGGTTTAGTAAAAGAGTGGTTGGTCGCCCATTTAGGGAGGGCATAAAAAATGAAGTTAGCACTTAACTTTACCACCGTTCGCTTTATGCCTTTTGCTGAAACTTTCGAATTCGCAAACGTTGGTGTATTAGCTTATGCGCCAAAAACGGGTTATCTTGATTTTAAATTAGCCCCTAAACGTTTCAAACGTGTCTCTGATTTTTTCGATGATTTAGATGGAAATTTGTATTCAAAAGCTATTTCGACTTTTGAAAAAGAATTGCAATACGTAAAGCAGGTTTCTTCTGGGTTAACAGGTAGCCAACTTCATAATTTTGTCGCTGAAATAACTCGGCAGCGAGAAGGTATAATGACGTTTAGCGAAACGGGAGTCATACTGACGTCTAACCCTGAGCAATCTCTCGATATGTTGTTTCACCGGTTGATTGGACGTAGTTTTGCTGACTCTAAAGAATATAGAGAAAAGCAAATGGTTAGTGCTTTACGGAAAAACCTAACCAATATAATTGATATCAAATATAAAGAACAAAGCTTGGATATTGGTTTTAGTTCTTTTAAGTTGCCACTCGTTGCAGAAGTTGTCGACCATGTGAAAGCAATTAAACCTTTAGCATTCAATCAACAAACACCATTGCTACTAGTTGATCATGGTGATCGTTGGATTTCTAGAGCGAAACATTTAATTAATGCTGAAGCGATAAAGAAAGAGGATTTTCTCTTTACTATTGAAAGCCCAGAACAGAAGAAAAAAGAATTTCTGAAAGCGTTTGATATTGTAGAGCAAGGAATGAATGATCTTGGCGTCAATGTTATTCCATTTGAGGATACCGATCGAATTATGAACTTCGCTAAATTTGATGTTGATAAAATGGCGGCAAACTATAAGTTAACCTCTTGATCGGATTTTCGGTTATTCAAATTCATTTAGGACAGTTAAATATAAACAAAAAGGGCGCTTCAAACAGCGCCCTTTAAACTATCTAAATTTTAAAAATCAATTACAGCGCAGTTTCCAAAATCAAACGAGCGCGTGCTGGATCTACATTGCCGCGTTCACCGATTGCTTCTGGTGTGTGGGCTGCGAAGCTTTCAACTGCAAGGTCAATGCTTGCTGCATCTAAATCTACTTCAGATAGAGAAACAGGCGTTTTCATTGCGCTAAAGAACTCTTTAGTTTTTGCAATTGCTGCGTCGATGCGAGCGTCTTCAGAACCTTCAGTGATGTTCCAAATGCGAGCTGCGTATTGCAGAAGCTTTTCTTTCTTATCAGCACGGTTTACTTCCATAACAGCAGGAAGAACGATAGTTAGCGTACGACCGTGATCGATACCGAATTGACCTGTTAACTCATGGCCGATACGGTGTGTTGACCAGTCTTGCGGTACACCTAAACCAATCAAACCACTAAGAGCTTGAGTTGCCGACCACATTACGTTAGTGCGAGCTTCAAGATCTTGTGGGTTAGCGATAAGTTTTGGACCTTCTTCGATCAGCGTTAGCAAAATACCTTCCGCAAAACGGTCTTGGATTTTCGCATTCACAGGGTAAGTTAGGTATTGCTCCATAACGTGAACAAAAGCATCAACCACACCGTTTGCAGTTTGGCGTTCAGAAAGGCTCATTGTTGTTTGAGGATCTAATACTGCAAATTGAGGACGAACAAGCGGGTTCATAAATGCCAGTTTGTCTTTGATGCGAGTCACAACTGCACCTGCGTTGGTTTCAGAACCTGTTGCTGGAAGCGTTAACACACAACCTAGAGGCAATGCAGATTCAACATTTGCGCCTTTCGCTAGGATATCCCAAGCGTCGCCTTCAAAGTTAACTGCAGCTGCGATGAATTTAGTACCATCAACAACAGAACCGCCGCCAACAGCCAATAGGTAATCAAAACTTTCAGCACGGATTTTCTCAACCGCTTTCATTAGCGTGTCGTATTGTGGGTTTGGCTCGATACCAGAAAACTCATCCCAGTTGTGGTCAGCAAGAGCGGTTTTTACTTGGTCGTAAACACCGTTAGATTTGATAGAACCACCACCGTAAGTCACAAGGATCTTTTTGTCTTTTGGAATGCTGTTTGTGATTGCGGCAATTTGACCTTGGCCAAAATGGATTTGAGTGGTGTTGTGGTAACTAAAGTTGTTCATGTACTGCTCCGAACGTTCGCAGATCGCATATTCGATCTGCTTTTGATGTAATTGGTTGGGGTATTTGGTTGAGATTAATTTGATTAATCGAGTTTGATCAGCATTTTCCCCATGTTCTGACCGGAAAATAATCCTAAAAAGGCATCTGGTGTAGATTCAATTCCGTTGTGCACGGTTTCTTTCCAGTCAATTTTGCCTTCGCTTACCCATTGGCTTAACTGTTTAACGTATTCAGGGTAGTGATGCCAATGATCCGAAACAATAAAGCCTTGAACTCGTAAACTTTTCTTCAAGATATTGGCAATGTTGCTTGGGCCGGTTTGGTTTTCTTCGGTATTGTATAAGTCAATCATGCCGCAAATGGTCATGCGCCCGAATTGGTTTAATAGGTTCAGTGCTGCTTCTAAATGATCACCGCCGACGTTTTCATAACAGACATCAACGCCATTCGGGCAATGTTCTCTTAGTGCGGCTTCCAATTCTTGTGCGTTATGGCAATGTTTGTAATTGATAACGCCATCTACACCGAGCGATTTCAGCCATTCCACTTTTTCATCACTGCCTGCGCTACCAATGACTCGACAGCCTTTTAATTTAGCGAATTGGCAAACAAGGCTACCGACTGCACCAGATGCTGCCGACACAAGCACAGTTTCACCTTCTTTTAATGCACCAATAATATTCAGGCCAACCCACGCAGTTAAACCGGGCATACCGGCTGTGCCGAGGAAAGTTTGGTCTGGTAGTGGGGTTTTAGGTAGCTTTTGTACCATGTCACCGTCTGAAATCGCATATTCACGCCAGCCCAGCATGCTATTCACCTTGTCGCCTACTTGGAAATCGGGGTGTTGTGATTCAATCACTTCGCCAATCGCACCACCTTGCATGATTTCGCCCACTTCAAATGGCGCAACATAACTTTCTCCCGTACTCATTCGACCACGCATATAAGGATCAACCGAAAGCCACAGGTTTTTAATTAGGAATTCGCCTTGTTTTAGCTCGGTTAGAGTTTCAGTTCTGAGTTCAAAACATTCTGCCGTAGGTAAACCAACCGGACGCTGTTTGAGTGCGTAACCTTTACTTTGAATCGTCATTGGGATTATTCCTTAATCGAGAGGTAGGAGAAAAAGAAAATAGAATTTTTTGAGGCTGTTAGATTAACGGGAAAAAGATTATATTCCTAATGCATATTGATAATTTTCTTAATGAGTCAAAATCATATTATGAATAAATTAAGCCAAGTTGATTTGAACTTGCTGGTGGCACTTCAAGCTTTGATCCGTACTCGCAGTGTGACCAAAGCGGCAATGCAGTTAAATATTACTCAATCTGCTATGAGCCGAACCTTGCAGCGTTTGCGTCATCAATTTGGTGATCCATTATTTGTACGAACCAAAGGCGGGTTATTGCCAACCGAGCGAACGACGGAACTTTCCACTTCATTGGATTGTTTATTGCAACATGCTGAAACCTTGTTAAATCCTGCCGAGTTCGAACCTAAAGAATCTCACACTCATTTCACCTTGATGATGAGTGATTTTTTCTCGCAAGTTTTTATGCCACCCGTGTATAAAACCTTGTTTGAACAAGCGCCAAATATTTCACTAACTTGCTTGAATCGTCAGCCCGATATGATGGAAAAGCTTTCCTTAGGCGAAGCGGATTTGAGTTTCAGTAGCGATGTTGATGTGCAAAAAGCCCCAGCAGATATTTACGCACAAGCTTTAGGTTCGGATCGGCTAATGACCATGATGCGCAAAGATCATCCGTTAGCGCAAACCATCACAACAGATAATCCGTTAAGCCTTGATGATTATTGCGCGGCTTCTCATGCTTTAATCACGATGGGCGGTGATCGTGCTGGATCGATTGATGTAGCTCTTGCCAAAATTGGCCGCAAACGAAACGTGGTATTGCGTATGCCACATTTTACAGCCACCCCTTATACCATTGAACAAAGTGATTTATTGCTCACCTTACCCGGTTGTTTAGCGAAAAAAGCGGCTGAAAATTTGGATGTAATAGTGGTGGAAACTCCTGTCGAAACAGCTAGCTATCAATACTTTATGATTTGGCATGCAAGGCAACACAATAACCTTGCACACCGTTGGTTAAGGACGGAAGTGCAGAAAGGTATGGCGAAAATCTTTCATGATTGTGGGGCAGCCGAGTAATCGTTACTGATTCTTTCCTGCTTCAAATCTCGCCTTTTCTTGCTTTTCGACTTCCGATAAACGAGTCAGCTTTAAGCCTAATGCTTTGCCTTTGTGGCGGGCGTATAAAATGTTGCCGACAAAGTTAGCGGAAGTCAGTATTAGTTCCACGAAAGCCAACCAGCGTTCGCCGTTATCGACATACAAAATAGTGAGCGCATGCAGGAAGTAGAACATCAGAATAAAGTTCGCCCATGCGTGGGTGTAGGGCTTGCCTTTAACGATGCCAACGAAAGGTAATAAGATTGGAATTAGCCAACCAATGGTGACGGCGGTTGGATTAAGATCAGGATGAGGCGAGATAAAACCGTGCCACGCTAAAATCCATGCAATAAGCGCAAAGTAGCTGATTAATGCCAGAAGACGAAAGCGATACATGTTCGCAGGATTTGAAACTGGTGTGGTTTTAGATGTAGTTTGATTCATAAGTCCTTTTACTTTCAATCCACTGTTTTAATCAATCGATGATAATGCGACTGCCGCTTTTGCTAAACGTTGTCCTTGTGCAAATGCTAACTCGGTCACTTGTTTATCAAGATTTCGTTCATTTTCTTTCGCAATGGAAGATGCACCATAAGGTGTGCCGCCTTTCATGCTGGTGTGCAAATTCGGTTCAGAATATGGAATACCCATCACCATCATGCCGTGATGAAATAGTGGAAGCATCATGGATTGCAGTGTGGTTTCTTGTCCGCCATGTGGTGAAGAAGAGGAAGTAAACACGCATGCAGGTTTGTCGATCAAACTCCCACTAATCCAAAGTGGGGTGGTTTGATCCCAAAAGTGCTTCATTGCCGCCGTCATATTGCCAAACCAAACGGGGCAGCCTAATGCTAAACCATCGCAGTTTTTCAGTTCATCTAAAGAAATAATGGGATCGGAATTAGAAGCGGTGCGAGGCGTTTCATTCTCGCTAGAAATTTCTGCCACTGTACGTAACGTAGCTTGGCAATTGGGAATGGATTCCACACCACGAGCAATGTGGCGAGCGAGTTGTTGTGTTGTACCGTGGCGCGAGTGGTACAACACAATAATATTTACGTTAGCGTTTAGACTCATAGAATCTCAAGCACTTGCTCTGGAGGGCGACCGTGACGCGCTTTGCCATTTGCTACCACGATTGGACGCTCAAGCAATTTTGGATGTGAAACCATTGCTTCAAATAAGGCTTCATCTGTCACGCTTGCATCACCAAGGTTTAAGGCTTTGTAGTCATCTTCTTTAGTACGCATCATGTCACGAACGTTTGATAAACCAAGTTGCTTGTACAAAGTTTTTAGCGTTTCAACACTCGGTGCTTCATCAAGGTATTTCACGATTTCTGGCTCAATGCCTTTTTCTGTCAATAGCTCTAAAGTTTGACGGCTCTTTGAACAGCGAGGGTTGTGGTAAATGGTTACAGACATGGTTCTTCCTTTGTTTATTTTTATAAATATTCAACTCAAATTCTAATCTTGCAATGCAGCGAAACGTTGTTGTTCTAAGCGTAGTTGATCGATTCGAGCATCGTAGCGCGCTTGCTGCAAACTGCCGAGTGGAGCAAGTTGGCTTGAACGAGTGTAATTACTGATCGCTTTATTCCAATTTGCACGCAGAGCCAAAATTTCACCTTGAGCCGCCAGTTGTTCCGCTTCATCACCGAGGTGGCTATTTGCCGTAGCAAGCAACGACCAACCAACAACCTCATCAGGGTTATCATGAGTGTAACGCTGCAAAATTTTAATTGCTTCTTTATTACGGTTTGCTTCAATTAGTACGTTAGCGTAGTTGACGGTAATTGCTTTGTTATTTGGTTTACGACTTAAGCCTTTTTGTAATAGAGAAAGCGCTTGGTCGAATTGCTTGGTGCGGATGTATAGATCAGACACAGCATCAAGGTAGAAATCGTTATAGGGATCAGTAGCAAGTAGCTTGGTTAAAATTGCCTTAGCATCGTTGTATCGACCATTATCGAGATACACAACCGCTTGCCCATATTCCAGCGTTGGTTTCACGCTTGGGCTGGCTTTTTTCATGTGGCGATTAAACCAGTCGAGTGATTGGCTTTGATCAATACCAGCATAGCGCGCAATGACACGAGCCTTGGCCAAATGGAAATTAATCGAGACTCTTGGTGTGACTTTTTTATAGCTATCAGCTCTTGCACGAGCTTCGGTTAAACGGGCTTGTGGTAATGGGTGACTAAGGAGCATCGGAGGCGGCATGCTGCTATAACGATATTGATCCGCTAGATGTCCGAAAAAGTTTGGCATACCTTCTGGGTCAAAACCCGATTTCGCTAAAGTTTCGATACCAAATCGGTCAGCTTCTTGCTCGTTAGAACGGGTGTAGTTGATACTAGCTTGCATTGAACCCGCACTGGTCGCACTTAATGCTGCAACACCTGCTTGTGGAGAAGCAAACGCCAACAATAAAGAACCAACTAAAGCGGCAACGGTAAGTGGGGTGTTGCGTGCTTGAGCTTCCATATGGCGAGCAAGGTGGCGTTGAGTAATGTGTGAAATTTCGTGGGCAAAAACGGAGGCGAGTTCACTTTCATTATCGGCATGTAAAAATAAACCGGTATTGGCAACGACATAACCACCAAAAAATGCAAAGGCGTTAACGCTGCCGTCGCGAATTAAGTGAAAGTGGAAGGGGGTTTTGACGTCACGAGCATTGGCAACCAACTTATGGCCAAGCGTGCCAATGTATTCATCCATTACAGGATCATCAATGATTGGTGCACTGGCTCGCAAAATTCTCATATACGCATCACCATATCCTAATTCTTGGTCAATGGTGAGCGTGCCAGCTGCGGTGGTGCCTATGTCGGGTAAATCTTGCTCAGCAAAAGCTGTCGACTGAAAACTCAGGATAGCCGCAAGAGATAAACATAGCGTTGTGCGAAAATATTTGCGCATATCGTTCAATAACATCCATTTTTGTCAGAATGAAAGGGTTTCCATCCGGTCTGAATCTCAGAAGATTAATACTTTTTTAGCCTTTGTATGAGTAGCAAATCAAACTTTAGAAGATTACTTTCCTTAATTGCCCTATACATGAGACTTTAGGCACTGCGTTTGGTTTCTTTTTAAAGTAAATTATTTACAATGCTACTAGCTAAAAGGATTAACTTTCAAGTTAGATGAACTAGACCTAAAGTATGAAAGGATAGCTTCAAACTCAAGTTATATCATAACGATTGATTGAAAGAATGGAACCTAATCACCACAATTTACCTTGTTTGGATTTAACTCACGAACGTTGCCCCATGGCATTATTACTGGCAAAAAGAAAAGCCGAGATATTGTCGTCGAATCAATCGCTTAAAATTTTATCGAATGATCTCGCTTCAACAAATGATATGTTGCGGTATTTCAATCAGTCACCTTATTCTGTAGAACTGTTTGCAAAAGAAAAGACTGAAGATCAGGAATTCACATTAATCGTGACGAAAAAGGAATAAACATTCATGTTTGACATGATCACTCGTTGGTACAAACGACGCTTTTCTGACCCACATGCTGTGAGTCTGGTTGCTATTTTATTTTTTGGCTTCATCACCATTTACTTCTTTGGACACTTAATTGCTCCGTTATTAGTCGCCATTGTTTTGGCTTATCTGCTTGAATGGCCGGTGAATCGTTTTTGTAAACTGGGAATGCCGCGTGTGTTGTCGGTTTTGCTCGTGGTGAGTGCCTTTATTGGTTTAATGTTATTGGCTTTCTTTGTATTGGTGCCGACAGTTTGGCGTCAGATAGCGAGCTTGCTTAACGATATGCCAAGCATGTACACCACATTCCAAATTTATGTGACCAGTTTGCCTGAACGTTACCCAGTGCTTGCCAATATGGAAGTGATTGAAGTTGTGATGAACAATATTCAAACCAAGGTTATTGGTATGGGGGATGCGATTCTACGTGGCTCAATGGCTTCATTGTTAAGTATTGCGACATTAAGTGTTTATCTGGTTTTAGTGCCGTTATTGATTTTCTTCTTGTTGAAAGATAAATCTGTCTTGTTGCAAATGTTCAGTGGTATTTTGCCGAAAAACCGCCGTTTAGCGACCAAGGTTTGGGATGAAATGCACAGCCAAATTTCCAATTATATTCGCGGTAAAGTGGTGGAAATCGTGATTGTTGGCGTGGCAACCTATGCGGTGTTCTTTGCCTTTGATCTACGTTATCCGGTTTTGCTCGCCGTTGCGGTGGGTTTCTCGGTATTAATTCCATATATCGGTGCGTTTGCTGTCACCGTCCCTGTTGCCTTAGTTGCATTATTTCAATGGGGAATTGGGCCGCAGTTTTATTGGTTAGTTATTGCCTACTTTATTGTTCAGATCCTAGATGGCAACGTTTTAGTTCCCGTTCTATTTTCTGAAGCGGTAAACCTGCATCCAGTTGCGATCATTGTGGCAGTATTAGTGTTTGGTGGTTTATGGGGATTCTGGGGCGTGTTCTTTGCTATCCCGCTTGCAACTCTTGTTAAAGCCGTTTGGAATGCGTTGCCAAGTACCGATTTGTTTGATGAGCAAACACCACAAGAGTAGCCTTAATATCTTGTTTAGTTAGTAACAAAAACAAACTGGTAATAAAAATAAAGCCCCGATAGTGATGATCGGGGCTTGGTTGTTTTGTGTTTACTGAAAAATACGTTTATGCGTTTTCGTTCAAATAATTCAAAACCACTTCATGATGATCTTTGGTTTTGAACTTATTAAATACATGCTCAATAACGCCATTTTCATCAATTAGGAAGCTGATGCGGTGTAGACCATCATAGATTTTACCCATGAATTTTTTCTCACCCCACACGCCAAACTGCTCTGCAACCGCATGATCTTCATCGGAAAGTAGAGTGAAGTTTAGATTATCGCGCTCAATGAATTTACCTAAGCGTTTCACTGGATCAATGCTCACACCAAGAACCACTACGTTTTTCGCTTCTAATTCTTTCTGCACATCGCGCAAGCCTTGAGCTTGAACGGTACAGCCAGGAGTCATGGCTTTCGGGTAGAAATAGAATAGGATTTTCTTACCTTTAAAATCACCTAAAGATACCGTGTTGCCATCTTGGTCAAGTAGTGAAAATTGAGGAGCAGGAGTGCCAGCGGTTAACGTTTGCATGCTTGATTAATCCTTAATGTTCCGTTTTTTCTTGAATATTGATTTCGCCTTTAACTGACAGCATGTCACATAGGCGTTGGAAAGCTGTTTGCAATTTAGTGGTGTCGTTTTCTGCTTCTGTTAAGCCTGAAATCGAAATATGAAACTGATCGACACCAGAATCTGCACCTTTAATGGTTTGGGCGCTCAATTCGGAGATATTGATATGGTGGTTAGAATAAAATTGAGTAATGGCTTCGGTTAATCCTAAGCGGTCATCGGCTTCAATATTACAATCGACTTTGTAAGTGTATGTTGGGGCTTGGTGCGGTGCGGTGCGTTTCATTACGATCAATAAATCGTGTTCTACGCCAGTGGTAGGCAATAAGGTTTCAATACGCGTGATGGTGTTCATCTTGCCTGAAACCAGCATAATCAAAGTGAATTCTTTACCAAACAGGGCTATTCGACTATCGATGATGTTCCCACCAGATTGGGTGACAACCTGCGTTAAGTGGTTGCAAATTCCGGGTCTGTCTGAACCCACAGCTGTGATGACTAAATGATGAATCATAATCCCAACATCCGAATCGAAATAATGCGGTTATCTTAACATAGTTCTGAAACTCTATCTTGAACAACTCATCATTTTATTGCGGTTGCTTGATTGAACCAAATAAAAACCAATTGAAATAAATATGGTTTGAATTGATGGCAGCTCAAGGAATCAAAAATTTTCCCGAGAGGAAAGGGATTATTTGTGTGTAAATCTACAGAAACGCCACCTGCCCCCTTGTGTTTTTTAAGCTGGTTAAAGTAACATGCTAAAACAATTGGATTAAGGAGAAAATCATGTTCTCAGGAAGTATTGTTGCGTTAATTACGCCCTTTAATCATCTTGATGAAGTAGATTATGAAGGACTAAAACGTTTAGTTGAATATCATATCGAAGCAGGGACAGATGGCATTGTCGCTGTAGGGACAACGGGTGAGTCACCGACGCTAACCGTAGAAGAACATGTCAAAGTTGTAAATAAAGTGGTTGAATTTGCCGCTGGACGTATTCCTGTTATTGCTGGAACGGGGGCAAATGCCACTCACGAAGCAGTGACATTTAGCCGTTTGCTGAATAATTCTGGTGTTGCGGGTTGTTTAAGTGTGACACCGTACTACAATAAGCCCCCTCAAGAAGGTTTATATCAACACTACAAAGCGATTGCTGAAGCCAGTGAAGTGCCGATCATTCTTTATAACGTTCCAGGACGTACCGGCGTAGACTTATTGCCTGAAACAGTAGGGCGTTTATCTAAGTTAGATAAGATTGTTGGGATCAAAGAAGCAACGGGTGATGTTTCACGAGTTGCAAAATTGCGTGAACTTTGTGGCGAAGAATTTATCTTACTAAGTGGCGACGATGCAACTGGGCTTGAATTTGTTAAGCTTGGTGGCCAAGGTGTTATTTCGGTAACTAATAACATCGCCGCTGTGGAGATGGCTCAAATGTTCAAGCTGGCTCGAGAAGGTCAGTTTGATGAAGCAGAAGCAATTAATCAGAAGTTGATGCCATTGCATAAAAATTTATTTATTGAATCCAGCCCAATTCCTGTAAAATGGGCGGCTAAAAAATTGGGTCTGATCACTGAAGGTCATTTGCGTTTACCTCTGATTGAGTTGAGCGAGAAAGGCCAAGCGGTGATGACGCAATCTTTAATCGACGCAGGTATTCAATAAAGATGAGCTTGAAGTTAATTGCCTAGGTAATTCTGGGTAATGCTTCAAGTTTATTTTCAGGAGTTATAATAAATATGAAATTCACTCACCAGTTAGTGATAAGTTCACTAGCGGTATTAGTATTGTCAGCGTGTGCTGGGGATCCTGAAGAGCGCCGACAAGCTAAAGATGATTTTGCTTATTTAGATACCAAGTTGGATCAGCAATGGGTAACTTTACCTGACGCACAACCTCAGTTTTATCCGCAATTTAATATTCCTCAAGGGGAATTTACCGGTAAAACAGGTCGTGATGTGGATATTCGTCCACCGCAACAAGTTTTAGAGCTGATCCCGGGTGCACGTGTTGATAAAGTTAACAACGATGTGACTGTATGGCTAATTAGCCAAGATGAGTTAAATAAAGTTTGGGATTTAATGCATCGCATGGCCGATGAGAAGAATATCAAACTACGCGCAGATTCTGATTCTGTTCTTGAAACCGATTGGGTGAATTTAAGTGCAGAAGATGAAAGCTACCAAATCGAAGGTCGCTATGTAGTTCAACGTTTAGATACTGCAGGCCGTTATGGTTTTATGGTGTCTTTAGTTGAATGGCGTGAAGATGGTGACAATGTTGATTTAACACCAGAGGTGAAAGATCGTTATTCAAGCACCATGGTGAACTACATCACAACAGAATACGATAAACAAACAACAGAAGAAGCAAGACAGCGTGCGCTTGATTTGATCAACCGTGTCCCTGTTTCTTTAGGTCAAGATCGCAGTGGTTTACCTGTTCTGATTGCTCGCGCACCTTATGATTTAGTGTGGACTAAAGTAGAAGATGCTCTACCTAAAGTGGGCTTTGACGTAACGGACACTAATGAATCTCAAGGTTCAATGGAAGTGACTTACAAAGAACCAGACGATGAAGTTTGGGAAAGCTTAGGTGTGAAACCTTTATCTATTGAAGAAAGTAAATACACGATTCAGTTGGGTGATTTAGATAACCGAACTTCATTCAGTGTTGCAGATAAAGATGGTAAGCCAATTCTAGAAGAAGATTTAGAGTCTTTCATTCCTGTAATGGCTGCTCTACTGGATAATGCGAATAATCAATAATTTCTATTGAATATTGGTTCTATAAAAAACACCGCAATTGTTGAGATTGCGGTGTTTTTTTATCTTTAATTTTTATGACCAACTCATTCGATGGCGAGAATTTCTACTGATCGTTTTTCTGCTCTTTTGTCGGTTCAGAATCAGCTGTTTTATTTGCTGTTCGCACTTGTTGAGCGTCCGCTTTATCTTTTTCTTTATAAATTTCAATCAGTTTATCGAGATCTGACTTTTGATTCGGATTACGGCGAACAAGGTGAGATTTGCCTAAATATTTCATCGAAGCTAAATTACCTACGATAAATATCACGATAATTGCGCTGATCACCCAAGGGTTAAGTAAAAGCTCTACGTCCATACGTCCTACTTAATAGTGATGTTAGTTATAAATTGATTATAGAGGCTTTGTGCGTGTTGAGATACGGTTTCGCTTCCCATAAATGGATTTTGTTGCCAAACGGTTTGTAAAGCGTCGATGGAAAGTTGATTTAACATCGCTTTCCCTATCTCCACTTCACTGATATGCCAAGGCTCAATCGCAACGCCGCCTAAATCTTGCTGGTAAGGTAAATAGAAACCAAATTTTGGCATGGCTTCGGTTAACCATTGGAAAAATTCCGCCTGATGACCTGTTTCATATTCCCAAGGTTCTAGCTGAATCGTGACATTTTCAGGCAAGCAATTTCGAGCATATACATCCAATTCACATCCCCAATGATGACGACTTCCACCGGGTAAAGCAGACCAACGCATGATGGCGTGGATTTTTTCTAGCTCGGTGAGTTGGCTGGCATCTAACGGTTGGCTATTGTTATCCAAAATAGGGCGCTCACCGGTAAATTTTGCGTTCCAAATAGCGGCTTGGCGGTGATAATCTCGAAAACTGCTGGCGATAGAAAAGTCGAACCCATTCACTTTTGCATCTTGGATTAATCCTTCTAACGGCTTTTTCACCGCATGATGAACGAGAAACTCCTTCTGACCGACAAGAATGTTCGTCAAATGGCTTTGTGTTAATCCGGTTAATTGCTCAAGTGAATAGGATGTCATTTTCTTTCCTTAATTTACTTTTCTTGCCTTAATCTACTAGGGCTTAATCCAGTAAGGAATATTCTAAGGTCTTCTGATACATATCAGTGAGCTTTTCTAAATCTGCGACTTTCACGCACTCGTTCACTTTATGAATAGTGGCGTTCACTGGCCCTAGTTCAACCACTTGACCACCCATTTGTGCGATGAAGCGACCATCCGATGTTCCACCTGTTGTAAGTAACTGTGCTGATTGATGATTCACATCTTCTACTGCTTTTACAACCGCATCAATCAAAGTGCCTTTTGAAGTTAAGAATGGATGACCGCTTAGTGTCCATTTTAGATCGTAGTCCAAACCATGTGCATCAAGGACAGAATGAACACGACGTTTAATCTCAACATCGGTTAATTCAGTGCTAAAGCGGAAGTTAAACTGCACCTTAAATTCGCCCGGAATAACGTTAGATGCACCAGTGCCAGAAGATAAGTTTGGAATTTGGAAACTGGTTGGTGGGAAGAATTCATTGCCGTTATCCCAAACCGTTTGTGCTAACTCAGTTAAAGCAGGCAAAGCTTGGTGAACAGGGTTTTTAGCCAGATGCGGATAAGCAACATGACCTTGAACGCCTTTCACGGTTAAGTCGCCAGTAATTGAACCACGGCGGCCATTTTTGATTACATCACCCACTTGGTTCGTGCTTGATGGTTCGCCCACAATACACATATCAATGATTTCATCACGCGCCATTAAGGTATCGACAACACGAGTTGTACCGTTAATAAATGGGCCTTCTTCATCTGAAGTGATTAAGAATCCAATCGATCCTTTATGATCAGGGTGATCTGCAATAAAACGCTCTACCGCAACCACCATGCAAGCTAAAGAGCCTTTCATATCTGCCGCACCACGAGCGTGGAGATAACCATCAATAACCGTTGGCTCAAATGGAGGCGTGTGCCATTGCTCTAGCGAACCGGTTGGAACTACATCGGTATGACCGGCAAAAGCGAACAATGGAGCTTCTGTACCACGGCGAGCCCAGAAGTTGGTAGTATCTTCAAACACCATTACTTCAATTTCAAAACCAAGTGCTTTAAGGCGATTGATCATTAATTCTTGGCAACCAGCATCTTCTGGGGTGATGGATTGGCGTTGCAGTAAATCTTTAGCAAGACTCAGTACGGGACTGTCTGACATCCTTGTTTTTCCTTATTCTAATAATGCTTATTTGAGTTGTTCTTATTTGAATAGCTCAGCGTATTCAGCTGCTTTAAAGCCAATCAGTGATTTATCGTTAGTCACTAAAATTGGACGCTTGATCATGGCTGGATGTTCAACTAATAACGGAATAGCGGTTTCTTCATTCAAAGAGGCTTTTTGATCATCCGTTAATTGTCGGTAAGTGGTGCCGCGTTTATTAAGAACTGTTTCCCAACCAAACTGTTTGCAAAATTGTGCAACTAATTCAGCACTAATGCCATTTTTTCGGTAATCGTGAAATTCAAAGGCAATATTTTCAGCTTCGAGCCATTTTTTTGCTTTTTTGATGGTGTCGCAATTCGGGATGCCGTACATGGTGATCATAGCGTTGTCCAAATGTTGTTCCTTTCATATTTGGGAAGATAAATTACTTCATTGAGAAGAGTGTTTACAACATTGAATCCTACACAATTAAATAGACCTATGTACAGGCTTTCAAAGTGAAATGGTTGGGGTGGGATTGATCTTCCTCAAAAAGATAGCCTTGATTTATGGTAATAATGCTAAACCTTATTTTGAGTAATTGTTTTGTACTCTATGTATTTTGAGGCCCGCAGTTAGGGTTTAGGTAAGTAAATTAATTAATTCGCAAGTTAATAAGAGGATGTGGCTGTGAAATTGAGCCCTGTGTTTGCAAGACGTTTATATATCGCTTTATTGATCAAGGAAATTGAGCGCCCAAATGTACCGAGATTAATGGACATTACCGGTTGGCCAAGAAGAACTATTCAGGATGTGCTAAAAGCTTTGCCAGCGATTGGGATTCATTTGTCTTTTGTGCAAGATGGCCGCCGTCATAATGATGGTTATTATTCAGTAAATGACTGGGGACCATTTGACCTTGAGATTTTATTGACCTGGCAAAATGATATTGCAGAATTTTTGCAAGAGCAGGTAGCTTAGTTTTAATTTGTCGACACTTTGTATATCGCTATTTTTGCTTATCGACCTGCTTTTGGGGTTATTAGCCTAAAGCAAAATATGCGATAAACCCAACCCAACTGATGACTAATAAACACCAAGGTAGCAAAGAAGTATTTTTGAACGACTCTTTTTCTTTGCTACTGCCTGTGATGTCTTCAGTTGGCATTTGCGAGGAAGATGCTTGAGCAGTTTTTGCTTGTTTCTTGCGTAATTTGTCTGCTTCACGCTGCTTTTCTTTCTGCTGTTTCTTATACAGCGCAATGCCTTTTTCAATACCTTGAGCGATTAATTTTGTCTGTTCTTTGGTCTGTCCCGGTTTTTGCGTCGCTTTAGCAATGCCGAATGCTTCTTGTTGTGTTTCTGGTGATATACTTTTTTTCATTGTCTCAATCGCTAAGATTACGTTTATGATTTATCGGAATTTGGGTTAGGTTATCATAGCTATTGAGAAAAGCCTGAATAACATGAAAGAAAGTAAAGAGTCGGTGAAATAAAAACCGTAAAATACGAACCATGAAATACGAATTAGAAGATTACGATAAAAATGGTTTTTTAAAGCCGAATATATGGCTGTACTTAGGTTGGTTCTTGTTAGCAAAAGCTTGGGTGGTGTTTGTCGTCGCCAGTGCCAGTCGAACCATGAGCAGTCAACTTTTAGAAATTATTTACCCAGTGCAGAACAGTTTGTATCTTGGTTTAGCGGTCGGTTTTCCTACTTTAATTTTGGTTTGGGCGGTTTCACTACGCACACCTGAGAGAAAGTGGCTAAATCGCTTTATATCTTTTGGTAGAGCCTACACAATTGGGCTTGTGTTGATACAATGCTCACTGACGATTTATCACCTTGTGCAGTTGCAGTGGCTATTTAACTGGAGCGATGCGCTCACATTATTAGGATTGATGTGGCTATTCTTGTATTTACTGCGTTCTCAGCGGGTAAAGGATACGTTTTCAATCCCTCAGTTTCGTTAATATGCAAATTTGTTGAAACATCAGTGTGTTAATACACTAATTTGCTAATACATAAGCTCGTTAAAACGATAAGAATCTAAAAATTACAAATAGTAAGGAAGCAATAATGGCACAACCACAATCAGCAATTATTCCAGAAGCAAACCCGTTTTCTTTAAAATGCCTGCTGAAAATCAAAGCGAACCATGCGGCTGTTCTTGAGCAACTAAAAACTTTACCGGCGTTAGCTTCAGAGCTAAATGATTCTCAAGGTGCTGCTTTATATACGGCAATCGCATTCACTCATTCTTTCTGGAAAAAAACCAATCAAGCTATGCCAGAAGAACTTGTGCCGTTTGTGCAATTAGGCAAAGGTGATGTGATTGCTCCAGCAACAGAAGCGGATGTATTGATACATATTCATTCTCTACGTCATGATTTGCATTTCTACCTATTACGTAAGTTGATGATGGAAATTGCAGAAGATGTTGAAATCATCGATGAGACATACGGTTATCGCTACCTAGACAGCCGTGATATGACCGATTTCGTTGACGGTACAGAAAACCCTGAAGGGGATGAGCGTCGTAATGTTGCTATCATTCCAGAAGGTGAATTCGCTGGTGGCAGTTATGTAATGACTCAGCGTTACGTGCATAACTTGCCTGCATGGAATCGTTTGAATGTATCAGCACAAGAGAAGGTGATTGGCCGTACTAAGCCTGACTCTATTGAATTAGACAATGTGCCAGCACAATCTCACGTTGGTCGTGTTGATATTAAAGAAAACGGCGTAGGCCTTAAAATGGTTCGCCACAGCTTGCCTTATGGTTCGGTTTCTGGTGATCACGGTTTATTGTTCTTGGCTTACTGTAACCGCATTCATAACTTTAAAGCGCAACTTGAAAGCATGTTTGGTGAAACCGATGGCAAAACCGATCAGCTTTTACGTTTCACAACCGCTGTGACTGGCGCTTACTTGTTTGCACCATCTGAAGAAATGTTAGCGGAATTGGCATTAGCGTGAAGTTAAATAGCTAATTGAAAGAATACCAATTTCAAAATTTACTTGTTTAACTTATCTTCAGGTTATTAGGGGCTTCAGGTGATTAGCCTTCGGCGACCTACTTTTGGCAACAGCCCCAAAAGTAGGCAAAAAGGCCGCTGCTGGAAATTTTGTTATCTTTGTTTCACTTGGTATTTTTGTTAACGGCTTCAAGAGGACATCCTTGTCCTCGAGAAGCCTAACCGTCATCCATGACGGTTTACTCAAAAATACTGGCGTTTCACAAAGCAAAATTTAGGCAGAAAGTAACTACCTCAACCTTCAAAGATTACAAAATCCATTAAACTCCAGAAAACAAAAAACGCCACTCAATGAGCGGCGTTTTTTAGGGTTATCTTGTAAGACTAAGAATTACTTAGTGATACGGATAACTGGAGTTTCACCAACAACAACGTTACCAGAAAGTTTGTTCAACTCTTTGATTTCGTCCATGTTAGAGATAACAACTGGAGTCAAAGTAGATTTTGCATTTTCTTGTAGGTATGCAAGATCGAATTCGATGATAGTGTCGCCAGCTTTAACAGTTTGACCTTCTTCAGCGATGCGAGTGAAACCTTCACCTTTTAGTTCAACAGTGTCGATACCAAAGTGAACGAATAGCTCGATACCTTCGTCAGACTCGATAGAGAATGCGTGGTTAGTTTCGAAGATTTTACCGATTGTACCGTTTACAGGTGCAACCATTTTGTCACCGTTTGGCTTGATCGCAACGCCGTCACCAACGATTTTTTCTGCGAAAACAACATCTGGCACATCTTCAATGTTAACGATTTCACCAGAAAGTGGTGCGATGATTTCGATCGCGCCAGCGTCAGTTGCGTCGTCAGAAACTAGCTTTTTCAGTTTGTCGAACAGACCCATGTTATGCTCCTAAGCAATTCAGTTTTAATCTTTGGACAAGATTATATTCTTAAATAGATTTTTCTGCGATAAATTTATCAACGCAAGCTTGAATTTCAGCTGCAGTTGGAAGAGCAAGTGCTTCATCAGCCATTGCTTTCACTTCTGCGAAAGTCGAGTTACGGATAATTTTCTTAACGCGTGGGATAGAAATACCGCTCATGCTGAACTCGTCTAGACCCATACCCAATAGAAGTAGAGTAGCGCGTTCGTCACCAGCTAGCTCACCACACATACCAGTCCATTTGCCTTCTTTGTGAGAAGCATCGATAACTTGCTTGATCACAGTTAGAACTGCTGGAGATAGTGGGTTGTATAGGTGAGAAATTAACTCGTTACCACGGTCTACTGCTAGAGTGTATTGAGTTAAATCGTTAGTACCGATACTGAAGAATGATACTTCTTTAGCTAGGTGATGTGCAATCGCTGCAGCTGCTGGCGTTTCAACCATTACACCGATTTCGATGTTTTCGTCGAATGCTAGGCCTTCAGAACGAAGTTCAGCTTTGTATTGCTCAATCGCTGCTTTAAGTTCACGGATCTCTTCAACAGAGATGATCATTGGGAACATAACGCGTAGCTTACCGTGCGCAGAAGCTCGTAAAATACCACGAAGTTGGTCTTTTAGGATTTCACGACGATCCAAGCTGATACGTACTGCACGCCAGCCTAGGAACGGGTTCATTTCTGCAGGAAGATCCATGTATGGAAGATCTTTATCACCACCGATGTCCATAGTACGGATAATTACCGCTTGGTCACCCATAGTTTCTGCAACTTCTTTGTACGCTTGGTATTGCTCTTCCTCAGTTGGAAGTGCATCACGATCCATAAATAGGAATTCTGTACGGTAAAGACCAACACCTTCACCACCGTTACGGATGATACCGTCACAGTCTTTAACTGTACCGATGTTACCGCACACTTCTACGTGGTGGTCATCAAGAGTAACAGCTGGTAGGTCTTTAAGTTTCGCTAACTCTTCTTTTTCAGCAAGGAAAGTGTCACGAATGCTTTTCGCTTCCGCTAGTTCCGCTTCAGAAGGGTTAATGATGATTTTGTTGTTGATAGCATCTAGGATTAAGATGTCACCATTTGAAACGCGAGAAGTGATGTCGTTAGTACCAACAATCGCAGGAAGTTCAAGAGAACGAGCCATGATTGAAGTGTGAGAAGTACGACCACCGATGTCACAAGCGAAACCTAGAACGTATTGTAGGTTGATTTGTGCAGTTTCAGATGGAGTTAGGTCGTTAGCAACAAGAATTACTTCTTCGTTGATAGCGCCTAGAGAAACAATGTTAATACCTAGAGCATTTTTTACAAAACGGCTACCGATATCACGAATATCAGTAGCACGTTCTTTAAGGTAGTCATCATCAAGAGACTCAAGTGCAGTAGCTTGTTCTTCAATTACAGTGTGAATTGCAAGATCTGCAGACATTTTGTCTGATTTGATGAGGGCTAAAATTTCTTCTTCTAGCTCTTCATCTTCAAGCAACATGATGTGGCCTTCGAAGATAGCTTCTTTTTCTTCACCAAAAGTTTCAAGTGCTTTTTGTTTAACGACTTCTAATTGCTCAGAAGATTTATTACGAGCATCAAAGAAGCGTTGTACTTCTGCTTCAACTTGATCGTCCGAAATAGGAGTTTTATTTAGGACAATTTCATCTTCTTGAAGAAGTAGTGCTTTACCGAAAGCAATACCAGGAGATGCTAGAATTCCAGAAATCATAGCCTTACCTTAATTTGTTCAAATATAAAAATAGAAAAAAACAGCGAATCACAAGATGTGATTAGTGTAGCTCATCCATTAGAGCAACTAGGTGATCAACAGCAGCTTCTGCTTGAGGACCTTCTGCAGAGATAGTTACTACAGTACCTTTAACTAGGCCTAGAGTTTGTAGCTTGAATAGGCTTTTTGCGCTTGCGCTTTTGCCGTTAGAAGTCACTGTGATGTCAGCATCAAATGCTTTAGCTTCTTTTACGAACTGAGCTGCTGGACGAGTGTGAAGACCGTTTTCTGCAGTGATTTCAACTTGCTTCTGATACATGTGTGTTACCCCGATTAATTTACTTTTTGTTAGAAACTGAAAGTAGTTTAGCTTAGGTTCGTATTTATCGCCTTAGTCGTCGAAAAATAACTTATGCATTAAGCGTTTCTTTCAGTCATCACTAATCGTTTTACAAAATAGAAAACGATTGTATTGGTTGTTTTTAGCGCACTTTATTTCGCAGCTAAAAATAAAACGCCCTGATTATCACTAAAGGTGTGGTGCGGATCAACAAAAAAGCCCCATAAAGGAGCTTTTTTCAGGAAAAAATTGATTTGAACCAGTTTTACTGTCCGTTCTCTTTTTCAGTAAATAGCCCTGCAAACAAGGCGGTGCTTAGGTATCGCTCACCTGAGCTAGGTAAAATTGCCACAATGGTTTTTTCTGCAAATTCAGGAAGTTCAGCAATTTTATTCGCAGCAACAACTGCTGCACCTGATGAAATTCCCGCCAAAATACCTTCTTCTTCCATTAAGCGACGCGCCATTTCAATCGCTTCATCCGAAGTAACTGAAACTACTTTGTCTACTAAAGATAAATCTAGGTTGCCTGGAATAAAGCCAGCACCGATGCCTTGGATTTTGTGTGGAGCTGGTTTAATTTCTTCGCCCGCTAGTGCTTGAGCGATAACTGGTGACTCAGCTGGTTCAACTGCAACACTGGTAATTGCCTTGCCACGAGTTTGTTTCAAGTAACGGGTTGTACCTGTAATTGTACCGCCTGTACCTACACCAGAAATTAGCACATCAACTTGACCATCAGTTGCATCCCAAATTTCAGGGCCTGTAGTTTGCTCGTGAATTGCTGGGTTTGCTGGGTTGTTGAATTGTTGAAGTAGCAAATATTTGCTTGGGTCGCTTGCAACAATTTCTTCTGCTTTAGCAATTGCAGCTTTCATGCCTTTTGCAGCTTCAGTTAGTTCAAGGTTTGCGCCAAGTGCTTTAAGCAGTTTACGACGCTCAAGGCTCATTGATTCTGGCATAGTTAGAGTCAGCTTATAACCACGAGCAGCAGCAACGTAAGCAAGTGCAATACCTGTGTTACCACTGGTTGGCTCTACGATTTCAACGCCCGGTTTTAATTGACCAGATTTTTCCGCTTCCCAAACCATGTTGGCACCGATACGGCATTTGACACTAAAACTTGGGTTACGAGATTCGATTTTCGCTAAAACATTTCCTTTGCTTACGCGATTTAGACGTACAAGCGGTGTGTTACCAATGGTTTGTGAATTATCTTCGTAAATCTTTGTCATCTTAATGTTCCTTCATTACACGTTCGTTATATATGTGTGTGAAATTTATCTATGAATGAGAATAAATCTACACGCAGCATGGTTAAAGTAATTATTGGTTATATGTTATGGTTTTTATATCTCTCAACCCACATAGCTGTTGCACCACAAACCGCTACCGGCATAACAAATAAGTTCACAATTGGGATCATGGTACAAATCGCTACCATTCCACCAAAGCTGTATGCTCGCCATTTGTCGGCTTTCAGATCATCCTTCATTTTATGAAACGTGACCTTGTGGTTATCGAATGGGTAATCACAATATTGAATTGCCATCATCCAAGCTGAGAATGCAAACCATAAGATCGGCCCTAAAGTTTGCCCTAACGCTGGGATTAAAAGCAGAATAAATAAGCCTAATGCTTTCGGAATGTAGTACACCAATTTGACCCATTCACGGTGTAAAATCCGTGGTGTATCTTTTATTAAAGACAACATACTTTGGTCACTCGGTTTATGGCCGGTGAGTTTGATTTCTAATTGCTCAGCCAATAAGCCGTTGAATGGCGCAGCTATCCAGTTTGCAACCGTACTAAAAAAGTAACTAAAAGCCGCAATGATGGTTAAACCTAATAATGGTAACAAAAGGTAAGCGAGCCACGAGAACATATCAGGAATGGTGCCGAGCCAATGTTCAATCCATTCACTTAGGTTGCTATATAAATAGAAGAGTGAACCACCAAACAACAAAATGTTAGTCAGTAAAGGCAGGATCACAAAACGTCGTATTCCCGGCTGAAAACAAAGTCGAGCCCCATAAGCAAAGTAGCCGAATCCGGTCTTATCTTGAGTGGATGGAAGAGGTGATGACATGAAAACTCCAATTTTGTTAACAAAGCAGTAATATCTTACCTGTCTGTCCGTTAGAGTACAAAGGTGGAGTCCAAAAACTGATGCTATATACCTCACCTTGAACCTTGATAAGGCTTTTTGATGCAATAAATTTGATTTTAAATGAAAAGTTATATTAATAGTGGCATTAATAGGTTCAAAATAGGTGTCACTTTTTGGTAAAGTAATCAGTAGTTTTAGGATAGCTCTCTCACTCGCAAACTCTTTGTGGCATGATAGAGCGAGAATATGTCTTTCGAGACCGAGTTTTATTATATTTTCATCAATAATTATATTAATAGTTGAGAGCGACAAATGCAGGAATTGCGATTAGTACTCATCATTGTTGGCGGATTGGCGATTGCTGGTTTGCTTGTACATGGTATATGGACGAGTAAAAAAGAAGGTAAAGCGAAGTTTGGCGACAGACCTTCAAACAAATTAGATCCTAAACTCGATACGGCTCTTGATGACGATGCAGATGAAGGTATCGTTTCTCATGCTAAACCTGTAGGCGCAAAAACAGCCGCACCAGTAAGCAAAGAGCGTAAAGAACCTGCATTTAACGCTGTCGAAGATGAAGACGATGACGATCCGCTATTTGGTAGTGCGACTCAATCATCATTTTCAGACAAACCGGCTGATAAGTTTTCTGCTATTCCAAGTGATGACGAAGATGAGCCTGTAGTTGCAACTCAAGCTGAACCAAAGTTTGAATCTACAGAGCAGCCGTCGCACATTCAAAACCAAGAGCAAGAACCTGAGCCAATGACGCTGAATACCAACATGGATTCATTCAATGCGTCATCGGAAACACAACCGCAATTTATTCAGCCTCAAGGTCTTTCTCAACCGCTAACTCAACCAGAGCCGCAACCTGAGCCAGAACCGGAACCAGAGCCAGAAATGGAGGTGATTGTGTTCCATGTTCATGCAGCTGGTAATCACGAGTTTGCGGGTACAGAATTATTCCCAGTGATGCAGGCACACGGCTTAGTTTATGGCGCAATGGATATTTTCCACCGTCACGTTGAACCAGACGGCACAGGTAAGATTATTTTCAGTGTTGCCAACATGATGAAACCGGGTAACTTGAAGCATTACGATCCTGCTGAGTTCAGCACGAAAGGCATTTCATTCTTTATGACTTTACCTTGTGTTGGTGATGCAGAGCAAAATTACAAACTGATGCTTTCAACTGCACAGCGCATTGCTGATAGCCTTGGCGCAAATGTGCTGGATGACAAACGTAACTTAATGACGCCAAACCGTTTAGCGGCATACAGTCAGCAAGTACGAGACTTCATGAAACGCAATCCGAAAGCGGAATAATAGCGCCACAAAATAACTCTATTAGGCTCCTTATATCGGGAGCCTTTTTCACATTTATATTTCGAGTAAACGCATTCTTAGGTAAAGAAAATGAGCAACGACATTCAACAACAAATAGAACAATTACGCGAAACCTTACATCATCATGGTATTCGTTATTATGTCGAAGATAATCCAGAAATTACCGATGCTGAATATGATCGTTTGATGCGTGAACTCATGGCGTTGGAGCAAGCGCATCCTGAGTTTGCGTCAGAATCTTCACCAAGCATGCGTGTTGGTGGCAAACCGTTAGATGGCTTTACGCAAGTTAAACACGAAATTCCAATGCTTTCACTTGATAACGCTTTTGATGATTCCGAGCTTAATGGCTTTGATGATCGAATTGCTTCTCGCTTAAATCGTCGTTGTGAAACTTATTGCTGTGAACCGAAATTAGATGGTTTAGCGGTAAGTCTGCTGTATGAAAATGGCATCTTGGTGCAAGCGGCTACTCGTGGTGATGGTTCAACCGGTGAAAATATTACCGCTAACGTGAAAACGATTAAATCGATTCCACTAAAATTAGTGGGCAAAGATTTTCCTTCTCGTATCGAAGTGCGTGGCGAAGTGTTTATGCTGTTAGACGGCTTTAATGCGTTTAACGAAAAAGCACTGAAAAACGGCACTAAACCTTTTGCTAACCCTCGTAATGCCGCAGCGGGCAGTTTGCGTCAGCTAGATTCAAAAGTGACGGCAACTCGTCCTTTAAGTTTTTATGCTTACAGCGTCGGTGTAGTGGAAGGGGGAGAATTACCACAAAGCCATTATCAACGTTTTCTAACTTTAAAATCTTGGGGCTTACCAATGTGCCCAGAGACTAAAGTTGTTGAAGGTTTGGAAAATGTGAAAGCCTACTATCAAGATATTCTTGAGCGTCGTTCGAGTTTGGCGTATGAAATTGATGGTGTAGTAATTAAGGTTGATGATATTGAGTTGCAAGAACAACTTGGCTTTGTTGCTCGAGCGCCACGTTGGGCGATTGCGTATAAATTTCCAGCACAAGAAGAAATGACACGTTTAAATGATGTGGAATTCCAGGTAGGACGTACTGGCGCAATTACACCTGTTGCTAAGTTAGAGCCCGTTTACGTTGGCGGTGTAACCGTGAGTAATGCTACCTTGCATAATGCCGATGAAATTGAACGTTTAGATGTTCGTATTGGTGATACCGTGATTGTGCGTCGCGCCGGTGATGTGATCCCGAAAATTGTTGGCGTTGTAGAAAGTATGCGCCCCGACAATACGGTTGCTGTGCAGTATCCAACTCAGTGTCCAGTTTGTCATTCTGATGTAGAGCGTATTGAAGGCGAAGCCATTACACGTTGTACTGGCGGTTTAATTTGCCAAGCACAACGTACTGAAGCACTTAAACATTTCGTTTCTCGTAAAGCGATGGATGTCGATGGTTTAGGCGTGAAAGTAATCGAGCAACTGGTTGAAAAAGAAATGGTACAAACGCCGGCGGATCTTTTCACTTTGTCAGCGGGCGTATTAACTGTGTTGGATCGTTTAGGTCCTAAATCTGCGCAAAACATTGTGAATGCGTTAGAAGCATCGAAAGAAACCACTTTGCCACGTTTCCTATATTCTCTTGGCATCCGAGAGGTGGGTGAAGCAACTGCGCAAAACTTGGCAACGCATTTTGTCACTTTAGAAAAAGTACGCAGCGCAACCAAAGAACAATTGATTGAAGTGCCTGATGTGGGTCAAGTTGTGGCGGAACACATAGTCCATTTCTTTGCTCAAGAGAATAACCAGAAAGTGATCGATGAGTTGATCGCTCATGGCGTGAATTGGGATGAAACTGTTGTCGAGCAAGCGGAAGAAGATCTTGTACTGAAAGACAAAACTGTCGTGATCACAGGTTCATTTAGCCAACTTAACCGCAACGATGCTAAAGCGGCTCTGCAAGCATTAGGCGCTAAGGTAACGGGCAGTGTATCGAAGAAAACCGATATTCTATTTGCCGGCGAAGCTGCGGGTTCTAAACTAGCCAAAGCGCAAGAACTTGGTATTGAAATCCAAACAGAAGAACAACTCATCGCAATATTAGGACTATAGTGTTCACTTGAGCATGTATGAAGAATTTAAAGGCATCAATTAGGTGCCTTTTTGTTTTCTGAGTTTTGGTTTTTAATTCTAGGTTTTAGTAGGTTAAATATGAACATCAGCCAAGTTTCTAAATTGACAGGATTATCCGCAAAATCGATTCGTTTCTATGAAGAAAAGGACATCATCTCAGCACCAATTCGTCTGGAAAATGGTTATCGTGATTACAATGAAATTCATATCGAGCAGCTTAAAATGGTTGCCAAAGCGAGGGCGGTAGGCTTTCATTTAGATGAATGCAAAGCTCTAGTTCGATTAGCCAGTGATCCCAATCGTACCAGTTATGAAGTCAAAGAAGCGACTAAGGTTAAACTGCAAGAAGTGGATAAAAAGCTGGCAGAATTAAGTGCGATACGTCAGCAATTGGTCGAGTGGATAAATGAATGTCCGGGAGATGAAGGTGCTGATTGCCCGATCATCAACGGATTAACGGGCAAATCGAGTTGTTGTCATTCCAACTAGCTGAAATTAGTAAAGCAGAGAGTACAGTTGGCGACGGAATTTAGATGCAATTGCGTTGCCTTGACCCAGTGCCGATAGAATATCCATAAACACTTTCTTGATATCGCCATCTTGTGCATTAAGATCTTTCTTCAATACACTCATAAGCAGTTGCAATGCTTCTTCATCACGAGATACTTGATGATACTGCAACGCCAATTCTGCAATCACAGTTAGGTTACTTGGATCGGCTGCAAGTTGCGCTTCTAATGACTGGATTTCAGGGCTATCAGCAGCTTGTTCATGCAACTCTAATTTTGCAATCAAACCTTTGTAGTAATTATCTTGATATTCAAGTGGAATCGCACTGAGCAGTTCTTTCGCCGCATCGAATTGTTGCGTTTCGAGCAAACAGTCTGCAATCGCTAGTTTGATGTCACCACGAGTTGTGTAACTTTCAGGTAGTGATTGTAGCAACTGTAAAGCTTGAGCATGTTGGCCAACTTCCATCGCCTCCATTGCCGACTTCAATGCTAAATCGTCTTGGCTTGGTAAATGTTTTTCCAACATCGCTTGAATGGCTTGAATTGGCTGCGGTCCGCCCATTCCATCTACTGCTTGCCCATGAGAAAACAGCGCAATGGTTGGTAGACCTTGAACACCAAACTGCGATGCTAGCATTTGTTCTTGTTCGCAGTTTAAGAAAGCTAAGGTAAATGCACCTTGATACTGTGCTGCAAGTTGCTGTAGTTCGTCGATCACGGTTGTACTTTCTGGAATTGAAGGTGCCCAAAAATGAATAAGCACAGGCAGTTGTTTTGAACCTTCAATAACAGGGCGGAAGTTTTGTTCGTTCAGTTCGACGATGAAATCAGGTTGCATCTCAGTATCCTTAAGCGGTTTGCGTTTTTATATTAAATAAGGGTGATTTGCTTTATTTCAAGGGGCGAGAGGGAAAAGCTGCGCAAGGAACTGAATATTTAACTGTGGGTTAGGTGATCAAAAAGAATACGACGACCAGTGTCACACATAACCAATTGAGTTTTGTTAATGTCATATATGTCCGAGTAGAGGTGATAATTATTATGGAAACATAATGACACACATTTATTGCGGTTTAATGACATAGGTTTTTATATAACTAACAGCATTCTAGCGGGCGTGGAATATTTGTTTTAGTGCTGGTTCTAAATGTGAAAATGCAAAAGTGAACCCAAGCTCGGTTAGGTGCTTAGGTTTGGCGCGAACGCTGTCGAAAAGTAAAATCGAAGATTCCCCCATCATCATACTCATCAACCATTTTGGCATGGTAAAAATCGCAGGTCGTTTGATAGTTTTCGCTAACGCTTTGGTGAAATCCGCATTGCTGACAGGATGTGGCGCACAAAGGTTAAAAATGCCATGAGCTTTGGAGTGGTTAGCTAAAAAAGCAATGGCACGAGCTGCATCTTGCAGGTGAATCCATGGCATAAACTGTTTACCATTTCCTAACTTTCCGCCTAGCCCCATTTTAAATGACGGTAACATCGCCTGTAGCGCACCACCATTTTCACCCAGCACAATGCCTGTTCTTAATAGGCATACACGCGTCGAGTCAGGTTGAACATTTAGTGCTAGTTGTTCCCATTTTTGACAAACATGAAATGGGAATCCTTGCTTAGTGAGTTTGGCATTTTCATATACTTCATGCCGATCTTTATCGCCATAAATGCCCACAGCAGAACCACTAATAAAGCAGTGTGGAGGTTGGCTGCTATTATTGATTAACTGAACCAGTTGCTCAGTGGTGTTCCAACGGCTGCTGCAAATTTTTTCTTTTTGTTCACTTGTCCAGCGTTTAGCGGCAATCGGTTCTCCAGCAAGATTGATCACAATATCAATATGATTGAGATCAGTGAGTTCTGAAAGATTATTGATATAGTCGATGTTCGAAAAATCGGCGTGACGTAAAGCGGATTTTGCATTTTTAGGAGAGCGAGTCAGCACCGTGATTTGATTTCCGGTTAAGTGTTTGATGAGTTCAGTGCCAATGAACCCTGTACCTCCAGTGAGCAAAATATGCATAGCGTCTCCTTCGTGAATATTATTGATTATAGACTCAAATTGCTTTGGGTATAGATTTTGAGTTTAACCAACAAGAGTGATGTTGCTATGAAGCTTTTCTTTATTTCTGATTTACATGGCTGTTTGCCTGCAACAGAAAAAGTGATTTCGTTATTTGAACAATCAGGGGCGCAACACTTGGTTTTACTTGGTGATGTATTAAATCACGGACCAAGAAACCCTGTACCAGTTGGCTACAATCCTGCATCAGTTGCCGACTTATTGAATCAGTATAAAAGTCAGATTATCGCAGTTCGAGGCAATTGTGATAGTGAAGTCGACCAAATGTTATTGGCATTCCCAATGATGACCGATTACGCACCTATCTTGCTAGAATCAGGGCAGAAACTATTCTTAACGCACGGGCACTTATATAACCAAGACCGATTACCATTACTGAATCCAAAAGATGTATTGTGTCACGGCCACACGCACATTCCACAAGCAGGATGGGTAGGTGAGTATTTTATTTTTAACCCAGGTTCAACCACAATTCCTAAGAATGGTTTCGAAGCCAGTTACGGTGTTTATGACGATGGAACCTTTAGCGTTTACAGTTTGGATGGAGAGTTGATAGTAAGTGGTTGCTCACTTTAGTTGGACTGTTTTACGAGGGTTTCTGATTATCTATCGACATGTCCGAGATTCATTTCTGGCGCAATAATATCTCGGACGCGTTGTTTTAGAACTTTTGCTTCAGGAAATCCATCATCAGTTTTCCTTTCCCAAATACGCTGTTCATTGCAGAAAATCTCAAATCGACCGCCGGTATCTGGGTGTAATGATACTCGGTCGATTTCTTCGCTAAAGGTGTGTAGTAATTCTTGGCTCAACCATGTCGCCCGCAACATCCAATTGCATTGGCGACAATAGTAAATATCAATCTTTGCTTTTTGTTGCTGAGAATTATTTACTGGTGAAGAGTTGGTTGTCATAACGCAATGTCATCCTTAACAAAGTCGTTGAATTAGCAATAGAAAACTTGAATGAACATCAATGGTTGCTTATTGAGCATACATTACTGTTGAACCATGACCTAAGCTGGTCACAAGTAAGGTATTTTTATCAATAACATCAATTTTTCTGCTTTGCTGTGAATT
Organism: Vibrio sp.; assembly: GCA_047975485.1. Lineage (GTDB taxonomy): Bacteria > Pseudomonadota > Gammaproteobacteria > Enterobacterales > Vibrionaceae > Vibrio. The sequence continues at coordinate 83,266 of JBKEDP010000043.1, forward strand.
CACTTTAAATAACGTCTTTAATTCTTCCGCCTGAGCTGGTGTTATTTGTGTAATGGGTGTGGTTGTGATGTCCTTAAATTGCATCGGACCCACTAACAAATAGTGGTCACTTAGATCCCAGTTACCGGACTCAGCAATATTGATTTCAACCGGTTTTTTGAAATCAGGGCTGGAAAAAACCAATGTCGAATTCTTAATATAGGTATGATTTGGCAAGTATTTCATAGTTGAATAAATTACTGCTTTATCAAAATCGCTGACCTTTTGATCCCATAAATTCATGTAAGCCACACTGGTGGACTTCCATTCTTTTGAAATCAAATGATGCTGCAATTTAAAATCGCCGTGCCAGAAAAACCAAGAGCCAATCAGACTAACGATAAGGGCACAAATAGATAATAAAATTTTCATAGTGCGCTCCCTTATCGACACAGTGATTCGAAGTTTTTCGTGTCAAAAAACAGCACGATAGTTTTATTTTTGGCCGAATTGGTTAAGTCGTAAATGTAATTGACTGACACCCGTTCTTCTTCTCCGCCAGTGATAATAATTTGTTTTACTGGTGTCGGATCTGACTCTAAGTACAAGTTAGTACACTCTGTGATGACCGGCTTCCATTTTACAAATTTAGGCTGATTATCTGGAATAAGCACTGGAATATTATCTAGTGTATCTATTTGTACTAAATTGGCTGATTTCGGCGTTTCTGCAAACCAAGCAACAATAGGAATGATAATAATTAGAGCCCATAACATAAACAATGGTAATAATTTTTTGATATTTTTAGGTTTTTTTCTAATTTCTGGCTTTTGTTTAGGTTCTGGTGCTGGTTTTTGTTTTAAAGAGATTGGAGATGGTGAAATAGGAGGTGCAGGAACTGGAGATACAGCAATTTCTGATGCATCTTGTGGTGCAGAGATTGTGTTCTCAGTCGTTACACTATTTGTTTGTACAGGGGCAGCAGTGTGATTAGTTAATTCGTCTTTAACTTTCGGTTTTGATGCAGATTCAACCGTACAAATTAATTGATAGCCACGTTTTGGTATGGTTTTGACAAATTGCGGTGACTTTGTAGAGTCTTGAAGCATCTTACGCAACATAGATATAGCCTGAGTCAAGCTAGAGTCATCTACTTGAAAACCCGGCTCTCTCCATACGTATTCGTGTAATTGGTCGCGACTGACTATTTGAGGTTGATTCTCAAGTAAAATTAAAAGAATACGGCTTTCGTTGCTGCCTAATCTAACCGTATTGTTATTATCTTGTAGGTCGCACAGGGTATAGCTGTACGGGTCAAATATGAACTTTTGAGCCAGAATATATTTAGTACCAAGGTTCGTCATTCTACTCAGTCTCTGTCATAAATTTATATAAAAATAACGTTGATGCCATGTTTAGCTTGTGTTTATACATTGTTGTGTTTAGTCGTCTTGATATTTTGAGATATTTTTAGCTTTTATCATAATAAAAAATCATAAGAAAAACACCGTTTTGATGAATTTTTACCTTGAATTTTTGTCTATTGACCCAATTTGTAGAGTTACGTTTTTAGTAAACCCATGTTGATAACAGGTTTGGCTAAAATGCCAGCAAGACCGATTCGAGTACATGGTTAACATAGTCAATGGAGTTCAAATGAGCGATACAATCATCAACAATAAAGAAACTCGTGGATTTCAGTCAGAAGTAAAACAACTTCTTCACCTAATGATCCATTCTTTATATTCCAACAAAGAAATTTTCTTGCGTGAGTTGATCTCAAACGCATCTGATGCAGCCGATAAACTACGCTTTCAAGCTCTATCTAATCCTGATCTGTACCAAGGTGATGCAGATTTAGGGGTTAAACTGTCTTTTAATACTGAAACCAACACACTGACTATTTCTGATAACGGTATCGGTATGTCACGTGAAGATGTGATCGAGCATCTTGGTACGATTGCAAAATCAGGCACAGCGGATTTCTTCTCTAAACTTTCAGAAGACCAAAGCAAAGACTCTCAACTGATTGGTCAGTTTGGTGTTGGTTTCTATTCTGCATTTATCGTGGCAGACGCAGTAACCGTTCGCACTCGTGCAGCTGATTTACCAGCAGATAAAGCAGTGCAATGGCATTCTGCGGGTGAAGGCGATTACACAATCGAAGATATCACCAAAGAATCTCGTGGTACTGATATCATCTTGCACATGCGTGACGAAGGTAAAGAGTTCCTTTCTGAATACCGTTTGCGTGATGTGATTGGTAAATACTCTGATCATATCGGAATTCCTGTTTCTATCTGGACTGAGAAAGATGTTGAGACAGGTGAAGAAAATGAAGATGGCACCAAAGTCACTAAGAAAGAATCTTCTTGGGAACAAGTGAACAAGGCTCAAGCGCTTTGGACTCGTGCTAAATCTGACATCACTGATGAAGAATACACAGAATTCTACAAACACGTTTCTCACGACTTTGCGGATCCTCTAACTTGGAGCCACAACAAGGTTGAAGGTAAGAACGATTACACTAGCTTGCTTTATATCCCATCAAAAGCACCTTGGGATATGATGAACCGTGACCATCAAAGTGGCTTGAAGTTATACGTTCAACGCGTATTTATCATGGATGACGCAGAGCAATTCATGCCATCTTATTTACGTTTCGTGAAAGGTTTAATCGATTCAAACGATCTTCCTTTAAACGTGTCCCGTGAAATTTTACAAGATAACAAGATCACTCAATCACTACGCAATGCTTGTACTAAGCGTGTATTGGGTATGCTAGAGAAATTAGCGAACCGTGACGAAGAAAAATACCAAGGCTTCTGGAAAGAGTTTGGTTTGGTATTAAAAGAAGGTCCTGCGGAAGACTTCTCAAACAAAGAAAAAATTGCTGGCTTGATGCGTTTTGCTTCAACTCATGTAGATAACTCAGACCAAACGGTTTCATTAGCTTCTTATGTTGAGCGAATGAAAGAAGGCCAAGACAAGATTTACTACCTGACTGCAGATAGCTACGCAGCAGCGAAAAACAGCCCGCACTTAGAGCAATTTAAGTCAAAAGGCTTAGAAGTTATCTTGATGGTGGATCGCATTGACGAATGGTTGATGAACTACTTAACCGAGTTTGATGGCAAACAATTCCAAGCGATTACAAAAGCTGGCCTAGACTTATCGAAATTTGAAGATGAGTCTGAAAAAGAACACCGCAAAGAAACAGAAGAAGAGTTTAAATCTGTTGTTGAGCGCACCAAAACTTACTTGGGCGACCGTGTGAAAGATGTTCGCACTACCTTTAAGTTAGCGAGCACGCCAGCGGTTGTGGTTACAGACGATTATGAAATGGGTACACAAATGGCAAAATTGCTTGCAGCAGCAGGTCAAGAAGTGCCAGAAGTGAAGTACATTTTTGAATTGAACCCGAACCACAGCCTAGTTAAACGCATGGCTGATGAAGCGGACGAAGAAGCATTTGGCCGTTGGGTTGAAGTGTTACTTGGTCAAGCAATGCTTTCAGAACGTGGTGCAATGGAAGATCCAAGTCACTTTGTCGGTGCAATCAATGCACTTCTAACTAAGTAAATTTGTGACTAAGTAAAAATGAAATAGGGCCGTGATTTGTGATAGAATCCCGGCCTTAATTTTGTAGTAAATCGATTTCACATGGTAATTAGATATATACTTATGCAAATTTAAGATATATTGATTCAGCTTTTATAAATCGATTATGCCTTATACCGAAACTTACCAGAGTATGTTCTTTTGATTCATACTTACTTAAGTGAGCTTCGGTATAATGCCAATTAAACATGCCAGTCAAATTATTGGAATTGGCATCAGTATTAAACAAGAGGAATAGACATGCGCATCATTCTTTTAGGCGCTCCGGGTGCTGGTAAAGGTACTCAAGCTCAATTCATTATGGAAAAGTTTGGTATTCCACAAATCTCTACTGGCGACATGCTACGCGCTGCAATTAAAGCAGGCACAGAGATGGGCAAACAAGCTAAAGCGGTAATTGATGCAGGCCAACTCGTTTCAGATGACATCATTTTGGGCCTAATCAAAGAGCGTATTGCACAAGACGATTGTGAAAAAGGCTTCTTGCTAGATGGGTTCCCTCGCACAATTCCACAAGCTGATGGCTTAAAAGAATTAGGTGTTGATGTAGATTACGTGATCGAATTTGACGTTGCAGACAGCGTAATCGTTGAGCGTATGGCAGGTCGTCGTGCTCACCTAGCTTCTGGTCGTACTTACCACGTTGTTTACAACCCGCCTAAAGTGGAAGGTAAAGATGACGTAACTGGCGAAGATCTTGTTGTTCGTGATGACGACAAAGAAGAAACAGTACGTGCTCGTCTAGGTGTTTACCATGAGCAAACTGCTCCGCTTATCGCTTACTACTCAAAAGAAGCTGAAGCAGGTAACACTAAGTACCTTAAATTCGACGGTACTAAGCCTGTAACTGAAGTAAGTGCTGACATCGAGAAAGCACTAGCTTAATTTCCAATAGTGTATTGATAGATAGAATAGACTGTAACAATAGCGAAAAGCGTTGGTAGTGGACATTCTATCTATATGAAATTTTGTTATATTAAAGCGACCGAATATTAGGTCGCTTTTTTTATATTTTTAGGAAACTCATGGAAGAATCATTACTTCAAGAACAACAAACAAAAAAACAAGGCGTCTTATTGGTGAATTTAGGTACACCTGATGCAGCGACACCTCAAGCAATTAAACGATTTTTAAAGCAATTTCTTAGCGACAAGCGTGTGGTAAGTATTCCAAGTATTGTTTGGCAGCCGTTGTTGAACGGCGTGATTTTACCTCGACGTGCGCCAAAGGTTGCTAAGGTTTATCAGCAAGTTTGGATGCAAGATGGCTCGCCGTTAATGGTTTACGCCAAGCGTCAAGCTGAAGCTTTACAAGCGAAACTTCAGCGTCCTGTTGAAATTGGTATGACTTACGGCAATCCTAGTTTAACCACAGGTATAGACAAACTCATGGCTCAAGGATGCGATGAGATTGTTATCTTGCCGCTTTATCCACAATATTCAACAACGACCACTGCTGCGGTTTCGGATGCTTTAGCTCGCGACTTTCAAAAGCGAGTAATGCTCCCGTCTTATCGTTTTATCCGCAATTATTATTCTCATCCTCTATATATCCAAGCACTGGCTACTAAGGTGAGAGAATATTGGCAACAACATGGACAAGGTGAGTACTTACTTTGCTCTTATCACGGAATACCTAAGCGATTAGCGAATCAAGGGGATGTGTATCCTAAGCATTGTGAGCACACGACAGAATTACTGAGAATTGAACTAGGCTTAGTTCAAGACCAAATCGGCATGAGTTATCAATCTCGCTTTGGCAAAGAAGAGTGGCTGCAACCTTATACAGACAAAACATTAGAACAATTAGCCAGACAGCAACTTAGTACGTTGGATGTGATTTCTCCTGCGTTTGCCTGTGACTGCATCGAGACTTTGGAAGAAATCGCTATTGAGTGCAAAGCTATTTACCAAGACGCTGGTGGCAAAGAATACCGCTATATCGAATGTTTAAACGATTCAGAAGAACATATTGAAATGATGGCGGCGTTAGTGGAGTAACGTTACTTATCGGACATCACTAATTTTTCATACAAAATCACTTCTCACAGCTTGTAACATACCGACTCCTTCCACTAGCAAAGTAAACTTTTTTGTCAGAAGTAACCATTTTTGTTTACCTTTGTGTTGTTGATGAATATGATGGTGACAAAGTGAAGCAAAGTGAGTTTCGGCGTTGGTTAGAGTCTCAAGGTGTAGAGGTTAAACAAGGTACAAATCATCTAAAACTCTACTATCAAGGTAAACAGTCAACGTTACCAAGGCACCCTAGTAAGGAGATAGGCAAAGGGTTAGCCAATGCTATTAAAACACAGCTAAATTTAAAGTAATGGCAGCTTTAAACATAAAGGTAAAGACTATGTATTATCCTGTAAAAATTACCCCAGATGGGGATAACTTTATGGTGTCATTCCCTGATATACCAGAAGCATTAACTTGCGGTGAAACGGTTGAAGATGCTAAACAAGAAGCTGTTGCCGCATTAATTACAGCGTTTGATTTTTATTTTGAAGATGAACGGCCTGTACCGATGCCTTCTCATCATCTTGAATTAGATTTGGTCGAAGTTCCCTTATCCGTGTGGGCGAAAGTCTTGACCTTGAATACCATGCTTGAGACCAAAACATCTCAAATCGAATTGGCTCGTCGAATGGGAACTCGAAAGCAAGAGATCCAACGTATTGTTAACCTTCACCATAATACGAAAATCGATACACTGAATAGTGCCATGATGGCAATGGGGAAGCATCTTTCTATTTCGGTGGGCTAAATGATAAGAAGTAAATCCATTGCATGAATTGTGTCGCAAGTAGCAGTGATGACTAACTTATATTTAGACAAAAAAATACCGCATCAGTTGATGCGGTATTTTTGTATCTAGCTAATTAGCTAATGCTTATTTTAAAACTTAGTTTGAGCGGTGCTCACGGTCAAGTTTACGCATTAGAGGTAGAACAGCTAGAGCGATGAAAGTACATACGATTGCTGCCATACCTAATTTGTTGAATAGGCTTGTGTAGATGTTTAGAGTTTCTAGTGGATCTGTCATGCCTTTTGGAATACTTGCAAAGTTAGCAACCACACCACCTAGGTATTGAGCAATACCAGAAGCAACGAAGTATGCACCCATCATGAAGCCACCCATACGCTCAGGAACGTAACGAGCAATCATTGCAAGGCCAAGACCACTTACTAGCAATTCACCTAGAGAGTAAGCACCGTAACCACCGATCATTACCCAAGAAGTTGTTTTACCTTCAACAGCGAAGTTACCGCCAAAGCCGTAGATGAAGAAACCGATAGCTACAACAGCAAAGCCTAGAGCGAATTTAGCTGCAATTGAAAGGTCTTTGTTTTTTGCGCCAGCTTTGTTGTACATAAGTGCAAGAACTGGGCTAAGAACCATGATCCAGATTGGGTTCAACGCTTGGAACTGAGCTGGAGACCAAGTTAGAAGATGAGCGCCAAATACTGTGAAGTTCAAATCAACGTTACGTAATGCAAACAATGCTAGAGACGTAGACATTTGTTGATAGAAGATGAAGAAGAATACAGTTTGGATAATCAAGATAAGTGCAGCGATTAGACCAGCACGTTCGTGTTTTTCACTGTTACGGATTAGGTGAGCAAAGATGCCTAGTACCACGATACCTGCAACGTAAACGAAGATACGAGCTAGGTCTTGGTAACGCAAGATAAGAACAGATGCACCTACAGCAAGCAGTGAACCAACTAAAACAAGAGCAAGCTTACCGTAGTTTAGAGGTAGTTTATCTGGCTCAGAACCGTATTTTTTAAGCGTGTTGCGCATTACGAAGTAGTTCGCCATACCAACAATAAGACCAACACAGCAAACTGCGAAAGCTGCGTGCCAACCGAATTCGTTTTGGTATTGCTCATTTACGTAATCTTTAACCCAAGGCGTTAGAAGCATTGAGAAAGTTGAACCAACGTTAACCGCCATGTAGTAAATAGTGAACGCACTGTCGATTTTAGAATCGTCGCCTTCATAAATTTTACGAACTAGGTTACCTGCGTTTGGTTTGAACATACCGTTACCAACAACGATAACACCTAGAGCAGTATAAAGAACCAAAGCGTTTTCAGAAGGAAGCGTCATTAGAGCGTAGCCGATAGCTAGAACTAATGTACCGATTAACATGGTGCGCTTGGTACCTAAAACTTTATCGCCAATCCAGCCACCGATTGCTGGAGAAACATAGATTAGAGCTGCACATGCACCCCATACTAAGTTTGCATCAGAATCTTCAAACCCTAGACGCTGAATCATGAAGTATACGATTAGGGCTTGCATGCCGTAGTAACCGAATCGTTCCCATAATTCGATCAGTGACACAGTCATAAACGACTTAGTTTGTGACACATTCGCTTGTTGTGTTGTCATTTGTATTTCCACCTGAGTGTTTGGTTCTATAGAGCGAAAAGCCACCATATAAACCAAATAATGTTTTGTTTGTGTTTTTTCTGTTAGCTTTTTGTTTTAATCTGCAACGAATCGCAACGCATAAGTTTTTTTAATGCTAGCCATCACAGAATCTAATGCTGGCATTATGTATACAGTTCAAAATTTAAAACTACAATCCCTTAAAAGTGTTTTTTTTGCATTTTTTTTCTGTGTGCGTGTTTTTTGTGCTTCAGTGTTGGAATTCGATGTTAAATGTTGAATTTTTGTTGTTTTTGGGCTGGTGTTTATCGATTTCATAACAGGATAGTAGTGTGAATAATCATGCGCAGCTGTTAGGATAGATGAAATTTTTTAATGGTAATAAACGATGAGAAATTGGTATTTGCTCTACTGTAAAAGAGGGGAGCAGAATCGAGCAAAGTTACATTTAGAGAATCAAAACATCGAATGTTACTACCCTGAGATTGAAATTGAAAAAATTGTTCGGGGAAAAAGGAAATCGGTGATAGAGCCCTTATTCCCTTCATATATCTTTATTGGTTTAGAACAAAATAATCACCCAAGTTTTACGACGATTCGCTCCACCAGAGGAGTGACAGACTTTATACGCTTTGGCGGGCAGCCGTATCAAGTGCCGCGCTATGTGATTGAGAAAATGCGTCGTATGCATGTGGATCCAGCAGATCATGAAAGCGTGCCGAAAACTGGTGATGTGGTGACGATAAAAACAGGACAATTTGCTGGTTTTGACGCCATTTACCAAGAGCCTGATGGGGAAATGCGTTCGATTTTATTGATTAAGATGATTAATAAGCCAGTAGAAATAAACGTAGATAATACAGATGTGAGCTGGTAATTTGATTTGAGTTCTAAATAAAAGCTCAAAAATCCATCTAACTCTCGGTGTAACTGATTAAAATAAAAGAGCTTATAGGATTTTTCTTGAAACAGAATTGCCTATAAGCTCTTTTTTATTCGTCTAAGTTTTTTATTCGACTAAGTTAGACTTTCACAAATTAGTAAGCGCCTTTATGAACCGCTTTTACTGCACGACCTGATGGATCAGCGTTGTTTTTGAATGACTCATCCCATTCAATTGCTTTTGCAGAAGAACAAGCTACAGATGGGCCACCCGGAACACATTTCGCTGCTGATTCTAGTGGGAATAGCTCATCAAAGATCTCACGGTACACATAGCCTTCTTTTGTGGTTGGTGTGTTGTATGGGAACTTAAATGCTGCGTTAGCCAGTTGTTGATCCGTTACTTTTTCTTCAGCTTGTGCTTTTAGCGTGTCAATCCAGTTGTAGCCTACGCCATCAGAGAACTGTTCTTTATGACGCCATGCGATAGATTCTGGTAAGTAATGTTCAAAACATTCACGTAGAACGTGTTTTTCCATTTTGCCGTTGCCACACATCTTATCTTCTGGGTTTAGACGCATTGCTACATCAATAAATTCTTTATCCAAGAATGGTACACGACCTTCAACACCCCAAGCTGCAAGTGATTTGTTAGCACGAGCACAGTCAAACATATTCAATGCAAGCAGTTTACGAACTGTTTCTTCATGGAATTCTTTTGCGTTTGGCGCTTTGTGGAAGTACAAGTAACCGCCGAAGATTTCATCTGCGCCTTCACCAGAAAGTACCATTTTGATGCCCATTGCTTTGATCTTACGAGCAAGTAGGAACATTGGAGTTGAAGCACGAATGGTGGTTACATCGTAAGTTTCAACGTGATAAATCACATCACGAATTGCATCCAAACCTTCTTGAACTGTGTACGTCATTTCATGGTGAACCGTACCTAGTTTGTCAGCAACTTCACGAGCGGCTTTCAAATCTGGTGCACCTTCAAGACCAATCGCAAATGAGTGAAGTTGAGGCCACCATGCTTGTGTTTTTTCATCATCTTCAATACGCATTGCTGCAAAACGTTTTGCTACAGCTGAAGTGATAGATGAATCTAAACCACCAGAAAGTAATACGCCGTATGGTACGTCAGTCATTAGTTGGCGTTTAACTGCATCTTCTAATGCTTTAGTTAAATCTTCTTTGCTAGTTAAGTTGCCTTGAACTGCTGCGTATTCCATCCAATCACGTTGGTAGTAACGTACTGGTTCTTTATCATCTGAACCGTAGTAGCAACCAGGAGGGAATTCACTAATGGTGTTACAAACAGGAACCAGTGCTTTCATTTCAGAAGCCACATAGTAGTTGCCATGTTCGTCATAACCTTGGTAAAGAGGGATGATACCGATGTGGTCACGGCCAACTAGGTATTTGTCTTTTTCTTCATCATAAAGAACGAAAGCAAAGATACCGTTTAGCTCTTCAAGTAGTTGGTCACCAAGTTCTTGATACAAAGCCAAGATAACTTCACAGTCAGAATCGGTTTGGAACTCAAATTTGTCAGCGTAACGAGCGCGAATTTCTTTGTGGTTGTAGATTTCGCCGTTTACCGCAAGGATGTGTTTTTTATCGACGCTATATAGAGGTTGAGCACCGCTGTTTAAGCCAACGATTGATAAACGCTCGTGTGCAAGAATTGCTTTGTCTGAAGCATAGATACCTGACCAATCTGGGCCACGGTGGCGAAGTTTTTTAGACATCTCTAACGCTTGAGCGCGAAGGGGTGTTGCGTCTGATTTAATGTCTAAAATGCCAAATACTGAACACATACTCTTTTCCTTAAAATCCGTTTTAGTTCTAATTCTTTCACTGTCCTTGAGTTTATTGCTCTGTTGGACAATGTAACTCTTTGTTGCAACCAATTTGCCACTCTCAATAAAAAAAGCAACGGTTATTTATTGAAAAAATGACAAATAAAAGGTTTGAGTGAATATTATTTATCATATTTTGCTATTTGATGAATTTTTTCTAATTGGTGTCGCTTTTTGTTCTAGTTTTACTTAATTACTTTTATTTAAATTTGATTTCATTGCGTTAAATCGGCAGATTTGTCCCAGTTGCCAACACGCATAGGGGTAAATTGTGGATTCAATTCATCACAAACGTGGCGAGCAAAACCCGCACCAGCTTCGTTATAAATGTTAAAGGCCGCATCGACACCATTTTCCATCATTTTGGTGATTTGGTCTGGGTATTCGGCGATCGCAGCAATTTTGCCTTGGTAATTTCTTGCTTTTAACTGTTCCAACGCAGATTGATTACCTCTGTGATGTGGCATTGCGAGTAATACTAATTTCACATTAGCAATATCTAAAATACGTTCCCAGAAATCAGAGTCAGTGGCGTCGCCTTGGATTACATTGCGGCCACTTCTGCGGTGAGATTGAACTACGTCTGCTTTGGTCTCTACACCCATGCTGATCTTTCCATAACGAGTGCGAATTTCATCATAAGCACCGGTACCAATTCGGCCCATGCCTAAAATCAAAACTTGTGCCTGACCAGGGTTAATGCGCTTGTCTTTCAAATGCAGTTTTTCTTCCGCCTGTTCGCGCAGCCATTTTGATGATGAACGGTAAATGTTGTTGCTCATGTTGTTGATTGGCGCAGAGATAATAAAAGATAGAGAAACTGCTAACGCAATCGCAACCATCATTTCACCCGGTAGCCAACCTAGTTTATAAGCAATACCAGAGACAATGAGGCCAAATTCGCTGTAGTTTAATAAGGTGAGCGAGGCAAGCAGAGAAGTGCGCACGCGGAATTTAAAGATATTAATTACGAAGTAATAGAGAACGACTTTGAACGGTAATAAACATACCAGTAGAACTGCAAGAATAAAGGCATTCACCGTAGGCATATCAGTTAAGCCAATATTGAGGAAGAAGCAAACGAGGAATAATTCCTTAATATTGAAGAGAGATTTAGACAGTTCCGATGCTTTAAAGTGGCCCGCTAACAACATACCCATAATAAGCGCACCTAAGTCTGCTTTCATACCCACTAGTTTAAATAAGCCTGCGCCCATGACTAATGCCATAAAAAATCCAAACAGGACCAGCATTTCACCGTGGCCGGATTTATCGAGTAGTTTATAAAATAGAGGGCGCAAGAAAGGTAGGATTAGCAAACCTAGCGCATACCATTCGGGTAATTTTCCAGTGGAAATAGTCAGGAACAAAACAGCAAAGATATCTTGCATGACCAAGATGCCAATCGAAATAGTGGCAAAGGTAGAGTTTAAGTTACCTTTTTCTTCTAATGCTTTAATCGCGAAAACAGTACTAGAAAAAGACAAAACAAAGGCGAGTAATAGTAATTGTGAGCTGTCGATTTGCTCAAACATGGTGATACCTAGAGCTTTGAAAGCGACTAAGGCTGCCATATAAAAAAGAGTTGAAGTTATGTTGTGTAAAGTGGCGCTACCCCAAATTTCTCTGGCAAGTAAGATGCGAACATCCAGCTTTAAACCAATAGTAAAGAGTAATAGGGTGACACCTAAATCGGAAATGGTTGATATGGCTTCACTCGACTCGAACCCATAATACTGCAACACAAAGCCAGCAATGAGAAATCCGACTAAAGGTGGGAGATTGGCCTTTAGAGCAATAAAACCCGATAAAAAGGCTGCGATGATAAGAACAATATCCATGTGTTTCTTTCCCTAAAACAAAAAAGCGGATTAATCTTGAGGCATCCGCTAAATTTTTCTCTACGCCAATGAAGCATCCTGCTTGATAAGGTAGAGATTATATTGGCGTCTATTTGTGACGTTTTTAATTACGAGTTTATTCTTCTAATAATTTTTGCAGTAATACGCCGTTCAGCATGGCACGTTTGATCATGGCAAATGCACTGATCGTTGGTTGCTCATAAAGCGTCGATTCCACAATCGGTAAATTCTGATGAAATTTTGGAATGGAATGGTTTTCAATATTACGCTGTATCGCCTTGAAAATAATAGCTTTTGATCTTACTAATTCGCCCGCAATCACAATTTTTTGTGGATTAAACAAGTTTACTGTCATCGCAATCGCTTTACCTAAGTATTGGCCGACTCGAGTTAAGGCTTGAATCGCTAATTCATCACCTTGATTAGCATGCTCGCAAATTTCCGTCATGCTCAAAGTTTCTACTGAAAGTAGGCTGGAAGGATAACCTTGCTCTAATAAAGATTGAACATGCGCAATAATGGCCGGATTAGCCGCAATAGTTTCTAAGCAACCGAAGTTTCCACAATGACAACGATCGCCAAGTGGTTCAATTTGAATATGGCCAATTTCACCTACATTACGGTTTGAGCCAAGGAATACTTGCCCGTTGACGATAATGCCAGCACCGGTTCCTCGGTAAACACTGACGAGAATCGAATCTTGGCAATCTTTGCTTGCACCAAAATAATGTTCAGCAAGAGCAAGGCCACGAATATCATTACCAACAAAGGCTTCAACCGAAAATGTGTCTTTGATTAATTGACCTAAAGAAAGATTGTCTATTTCCGTATTTGGCATGTATTCAACCACGCCAGTTTCTGGATTCACCAAACCGGGAAGAGTAACGGCAATCGCAATCAATTGCTCGATGAGATCTTTGTTTTTACGTATAAAAGCTTGAATGTGTAAGATCAAACCTTCGAGTAAATCTTGCTGTTTTGTGTATTTGAAAGAAGCATGATGTTTCGCCAGTTCGTAACCACTCAAGTTATACAAACTCAACTGGATGAAATCACGACCTAAGCGAATAGCAATAGAATGAAATGGTGTGGTTTCTGTAGTTAAAGAAATCGCACGGCGTCCGCCAGTTGAGGCTTGCTGTGCGACCTCTTTGATTAAACCACGTTCAAGAAGTTGACGAGTAATTTTAGTGACGCTGGCTGGAGCTAATTGGCTCACATCGGCAACTTGGATCCTTGAGATAGGTCCTTGTTGATCAATTAATCGATATACCGCTGCGCTATTTAGTTGTTTAACTAAATCTACATTACCAATTTGTCCGCCAATCATATTTTATATGTGCTCGTATCTTCCGTTTACTACTGTCGCTTTTACATTAAAGTCACGATCAAAAACAGTGATGTTTGCAATCTTACCTGTTTTGATTTCACCCAATTTATCTTCTACACCAATTGCACGGGCAGGATAAAGTGTGGCCATTCTTAGTGCTTCGTCTAAAGCGATTCCTACATGTTCCACCGAATTTTGTACGGCTTCGATCATGGTTAAAGCTGAACCGCCAAGCGTGCCATTTTCATCAACACACTTGCCGTCTCTGTAATATACTTTCTTACCAACAAAAATAAAGTGATCCATGTCTGCGCCTGCTGGAGCTGTGGCATCGGTCACTAATACTAGCTTATCGCCTTTGATTTTATGAGCAATTCTGATATTTGCGTAGTCAACATGGAAGCCGTCAGCAATCACACCCGCATACACTTCTGGCGTATCATAAATCGCACCAACCACACCCGGCTCACGACCAACCATAGATGTCATTGCATTAAATAGGTGAGTAGCGAAAGTAATGCCGTGAGCAAAACCTTCGCGTGCTTCAGCATAAGTCGCATTTGTATGACCAATAGAAACCACAATGCCAGCTTCTTTCAAACGATGAATATGCTCAGGCGAGTTTTGCTCTGGCGCTAATGTCACTTTTGCAACTACATCATGGTTTTCACAAATGGTTTGGATCATGTCATCGTCTGACTGGCGAATAAAGTCAGATTGATGAATACCTTTTTTCTGTATATTTAAATACGGGCCTTCTAAATGCAGACCAAGAACTTGGTTTTGATGCTGCTGCATGTAGGTGCGAGCGGCATCTAGAGCTTGCTTCATGCTTTCATCTGATGAGGTGATCAGAGTAGGAAGAAAGCTGGTACAACCGGATTTTAGGTTCGCTTCATGCATGATTTGCATCGTTTTAGGTGTGACTTCGTCATTAAACATCACGCCGCCACAACCATTAAGTTGCAAATCAATAAAGCCAGGGCTTAGGTTCGCCCCTTGTAAATCGATGGTTTCAATACCTTTTGGCAATTCCTCTGCTTTGACAACAGCATGAATTTTATCTGCATTAATCACAACGGCATGCTGGCGAAGAACCTCATGTCCAGTATAGATTTTTGCATTAATCAGAGCATACATGATTGGCAATCCTATTATTTTAGATTCTTAATGTTTTCAGCTTCTAACTCTTTAAAGTATTTCACTGTTTTTACTTTCAATTCTTGAGTTGATGGTTCGTCACAAACAATCACTGATTTAGGGTGAAGTTGCAGTGCTGAAACTGTCCATAAGTGGTTAACAGAACCTTCAACTGCAGCTTCTAAGGCAAGTGCTTTGTTGTGGCCAGTGATTAAGATCATCACTTCTTCAGAATCTAGAAGTGTACCCACACCAATAGTCAGAGAGTATTTTGGTACTTGGTTAATATCACCGTCGAAGAAGCGAGAGTTTGCGATACGAGTATCTTCAGTCAGCGTTTTAATGCGTGTACGAGAAGAAAGGGAGGATGCTGGCTCGTTAAATGCGATATGACCATCATTGCCTACGCCACCCATGAATAGATTGATGCGACCGTAAGACTTAATTTTATCTTCGTAGCGTTTGCATTCTGCTTCGTGATCTTCAGCATTACCGTTCAATAAATTGATGTTTTTTTCTTGGATATCAATGTGATTAAAGAAATTTTGATACATGAAAGAACGATAAGATTCTGGGTGCTCAGCAGGTAAACCAACGTACTCATCCATGTTAAAAGTGACAACATGCTTAAAGCTTACTTCACCTGCTTGATGTAGCTTGATTAGCTGTTTGTAGGTGTTTAAAGGCGTGCCACCAGTAGGTAAACCCAATACAAAAGGGCGATCTTCAGTTGGTTTGAACTTGTTGATTTTATTAACAATATGACGAGCAGACCATAGGCCGACTTCGTTTGCATTTTCAAGTGGGATAAGTCTCACAGAACACCTCGACTGGATAAAAAATAGAACGGTTGATATTTAATCAATTTTAATTATTTTTCATAATAAAATAAGTTTTGAAAACTATCCAGTACCAAGACGATAATTTGTTCACAATCTTGGGTTAATTGCCCGAATAAGTCTTGATGGAGATCACAAATACCTAGGTTTTAATTTGCGAGCTAAAATAAATCCCATAGACTGTCGGTGTACTAAATTCAATTAGAAAAATAAGTGCGAACTTTTACCAAATCCTATAGGGGGGAATTACGGTGAATATTCTTGGATACGCGCAACGTTTAGGTAAAGCTTTGATGCTTCCTATTGCAACGTTACCTGTTGCAGCGCTTTTATTACGTTTGGGTCAACCAGACCTATTAGACATTGCATTTATGGCTTCTGCCGGTAATGCTATTTTTAGTCAATTGCCATTGCTATTTGGTTTAGGTATTGCAATTGGTTTGTCAAAAGATGGTGCGGGCGCAGCAGGTCTTGCTGGTGCGGTGGCTTACTTTGTTTTGACAGCAACAGCAACGGAAATCAATGCTGATGTAAACATGTCATTCTTCGGTGGTATCTTTGCAGGTATCATTGCCGGTCACTGCTATAATGCTTTCCACGCAACACGCTTACCTGAATGGCTTGCTTTCTTCTCTGGTCGCCGTTTAGTTCCAATCATGGCAGGCTTGTTTGCATTGGTTGCAGGTGCTGTTTTCGGTGTGGTTTGGCCAGCAGTTCAGCATGGTTTAGACACATTGGCGCATGCAATCTCAACTTCTGGCGCAATTGGTCAATTCGTTTACGGTACATTGAACCGTGCTTTGATCCCAGTTGGTCTTCACCACGTTCTTAACTCTTACTTCTGGTTTGGCATGGGTTCATGTCAAGAAGTGATGGTGACAGGTTCTGGTGTATTCGCAAATATTCACCAGTTATGTGTGGATCCAGAAATTGCTAAAACTCTAGTAGTTGGTCAAGAGCATACATTCACATTCAACAATGCAGTGACTCCAGAAATTACAGCAGTAGTTGATAGTGTGAAAGAAACTCTAAAAACTGGTGACTTGAACCGTTACTTTGGCGGTGACAAATCTGCTGGTGTATTCATGAACGGCTTCTTCCCTGTCATGATGTTTGGTCTACCTGGTGGTGCGTTAGCTATGTACTTAGCCGCTCCTGCTGATCGTCGTAGCCAAGTGGCAGGTGCATTGTTCTCAGTTGCATTCTGTTCATTCCTAACCGGTATCACAGAACCACTAGAATTCATGTTCATGTTCCTAGCTCCGGGTCTATATGCAGTTCACGCAGTATTGACTGGCCTGTCTTTAGTTGTGGCTAACATGTTTGGTACGCTACACGGCTTTGGCTTCTCTGCTGGTCTTATCGACTTCGTATTGAACTGGGGCTTAGCAACGAAACCAGTTACCTTGCTAATTATCGGTTTGGTATTCGGTGCAGCTTACTTCTTTATCTTTAGCTTCTTAATCCGTGCGTTCAACATGAAAACACCAGGTCGTGAAGACGAAGAAGCGCCAGTAGTCGCAGAATCTAAAAACAAAGATTCAGGTATGGTTGCTCGTCAATACTTGAAAGCTCTAGGTGGACACAGCAACATCAATACCATTGATGCTTGTATCACTCGTTTACGTTTGAGCTTGAAAGACCGCTCAATTGTTAACGAAGCGGTACTGAAAAAATTAGGAGCAAAAGGTGTAGTGAAACTTGGTGAAAATAACCTCCAAGTTATCCTAGGTCCTCTTGCTGAAATCGTAGCTGGCGAAATGAAAGAAATCCCAGCAAGCGATGATCTATCAGATGTGACACTTCCATAATAAGTTCAACATCATGTAATTGAAAAAGCTCCCTGTGTGGAGCTTTTTTTATGCACAAAATTTCAGAAAATAGGCCGCCAAAATTGAGTAATTCGCACCATTGTGAATTGATTTTTGTTCTTTAACAAAGAAAAGCACGGTTATGGTTGTGTAAAGGGCTAGAATTGTGGATCATTAGCCCCAATTATAAAAAGACGCATATATTTACTGAGGTACTGTCGATGAGTGAAGCTGAGGCTCGACCATCTAATTTTATCCGTCAAATTATTGATAAAGATTTATCAGACGGTAAACACAATGAAATTCACACTCGTTTCCCACCTGAACCGAATGGTTACTTACATATCGGCCACGCAAAGTCGATCTGTCTGAACTTTGGTTTAGCTAAAGATTATCAGGGAAAGTGTAACCTTCGCTTTGATGACACTAACCCTGCTAAAGAAGATATCGAATACGTTGAATCTATTAAAGAAGACGTAAACTGGCTTGGTTTTAACTGGGATGGCGAAATTTGCTATTCATCTAACTACTTTGATGCGCTTTACGGCTATGCAGTAGAGTTAATCGAAAAAGGCTTGGCTTATGTTGATGAGCTAACTCCTGATGAAATCCGTGAATACCGTGGCACTCTAAAAGAGCCAGGTAAGAACAGCCCATACCGTGATCGTAGCGTTGAAGAAAACTTAGCGTTATTTGAAAAAATGCGCGCTGGTGGCTTTGAAGAAGGTAAAGCTTGTCTACGTGCAAAAATCGACATGGCTTCTTCTTTTATCGTGATGCGCGATCCAGTTTTATACCGTGTTCGTTTTATCGAGCATCATCAAACTGGTGATAAATGGTGCATTTACCCAATGTACGATTTCACGCACTGTATTTCTGATGCGTTAGAAGGCATTACGCACTCAATTTGTACGCTTGAGTTCCAAGATAACCGACGTCTATACGATTGGGTGTTGGAGAACATTACTATTGAATGCCAGCCGCATCAGTATGAATTCAGCCGTCTGAATCTTGAATACACAGTGATGTCTAAGCGTAAGCTAAACCAACTTGTGACTGAGAAATTAGTTAACGGTTGGGACGATCCTCGTATGCCAACAATTTCTGGTCTACGTCGTCGTGGTTTTACACCAAACTCAATTCGTGAATTCTGTTCTCGCATTGGTGTGACTAAGCAAGACAACATGATCGAATTCAGCTCACTAGAAGCATGTATTCGTGAAGATTTGAATGAAAACGCAGCACGTGCAATGGCAGTTCTTGATCCAGTTAAAGTGGTTATTGAAAACTTTGAAGGTGAAGAAACGTTAACTATTGCTAACCATCCAAACAAACCAGAAATGGGTTCTCGTGAAGTGCCATTTACGAAAGAAGTTTGGATTGAAGCTGATGATTTCCGTGAAGAAGCAAACAAAAAATACAAGCGTTTGGTTCTAGGTAAAGAAGTGCGTTTGCGTGGTGCTTATGTGATCCAAGCTAATCGCATTGAAAAAGATGCTGATGGCAAGGTAACCACTATTTACTGTACTTACGATCCTGAAACACTAGGTAAAAACCCAGCTGATGGTCGTAAAGTAAAAGGTGTTATCCATTGGGTTTCTGCAGAAAAAGGTCTTGAAGCAGACGTTCGCTTATACGATCGCTTGTTCACTGTTCCAAACCCAGGAGCAGCTGATGACTTTGCAGCAACTATCAACCCTGATTCGCTGATTGTGAAAAAAGCGTTTGTAGAGCCAAGCTTGAAAACAGCTCAAGCGGGCGTAGGTTATCAATTCGAGCGTACTGGTTACTTCTGCATTGATTCAAAAGATTCAACACCAGAAAAACTAGTATTCAACCGCACTGTTGGTTTACGTGATACTTGGGCTAAAATCGACGGTCAAGATTAACGTCTGCTACTGATAACTTAAAATGGGAGCGGCTATATCAGCAGTTTCCATTTTTAAAGTTAAAGTATAAATAAAAAGCGCACTTCAGTTTCAAATTGAAGTGCGCTTTTTTGAATCCAGATTTTATCTTTTTGCTTTTATTTAGACGTTAAGCGATTATTTTGCTTTATGTGCGTTCTTGCTTGTTTTGCAATTACCTTCTGCACAACGGCCATACAAGTACAAGCTGTGGTTAGTTAGCTTCACATTGTATAGTTCAGCAATTTCTTTTTGACGTGCTTCAATCACAGGATCAGAAAACTCGATTACTTCACCACAATCTAAGCAAACAAGATGATCGTGATGGTGCTGAGTTGATAATTCAAAAACAGATTTACCACCTTCAAAATGGTGACGAGTAACAATGCCCGCATCATCAAATTGGTTTAAAACACGGTAAACAGTCGCAAGGCCAATTTCTTCACCAAGGTCGATAAGTTTCTTATAAAGATCTTCGGCACTGATGTGTTGGCAATCAGGTTGTTGTAAAACTTCTAAGATCTTTAAACGAGGCAGAGTGACTTTTAAGCCGGCTTCCTTTAGCGCTTGGTTATTATCTGGCATTGTACTTTCCTATGGAGTTTCTGTTTTAAACAGAAGACATTGATAATTTCAGTAGGGTCTAAAAAATATGAATACAATAACTTACTGAATTTCATATGTTGTAAAAATGTTTCTTGAGCGACTATAGCACTTGAATGAGAATAACAAAATACTCGTACCAATAAGTCGCTCAATTGCGCAAATTGTGATTAATCCGCCAACTCTGCTAGGCACATCTCATCATAAATTTGCTTAGACCAAGTTTTTACACGTTCTTCTGTTAGTTCAGGTTGACGATCTTCATCAATACATAGACCGATAAAGTTGTTGTCATCAACTAATGCTTTAGATGCTTCGAACTCGTAACCTTCAGTTGGCCAGTAACCAATGATAGTGCCGCCTTTCGCTTCAACGATGTCACGGATTGTGCCCATCGCATCACAGAAGTATTCAGCGTAATCTTCTTGATCTCCACAGCCAAAAATAGCTACAAGCTTAGTTGAGAAATCAATTGCTTCAAGTTCAGGGAAGAAGTCATCCCAATCACATTGAGACTCACCGTAATACCAAGTAGGAATGCCTAATAGTAGTAGATCGAAGTTATCAATATCTTCTTTGCTGCTTTTTGCTATGTCTTGAACATGAACAAGTTGTTTGCCCAGTTCTTTTTGAATCATTTTTGCCACGGCTTCAGTGTTGCCAGTGTCGCTACCAAAGAAGAGTCCTACGCTCGCCATAGAGATATTACCTATTTGTTTAGTACCGGATATGTCGGTATTTCTTATGAAAACATTGAATTATGTGAGGTTTAGCCTAAGCCCGTGCCTTCCCAGCTGATTTGTATCAAACCTTTAGCAATGAAGCCTGCACAACCTAAAAATAGAACAAGCCATACAATTCGGCGACCAAAAACAGGAACATTACCTTGTTTCAATACGTCCTTAATTGCCAAACCAATCAGCAAAAAAAGTGACGCAAAAAACAGATCTAATCCAACTGATTCAATGGTATTGATATGTTCGTAAAGCATACGTTTAGCCACCGTTGTATTTTGTTGGGGAACTATAGCATTAATCCGTTGGAAAGTTAATGCGTTGTCAGGTTTTGCTGCCAGTAAATGGGAATTATTTCGCTATAAAACGACGAATAGAACGCACCACTTCCACCGGTTTTTCAGCATGCAGCCAGTGTCCGGTATTGGCAATGATATGTGCTTTGCTATTTGGGAATTGTTCGACAATATCAGCTTGATATTCAGACAAGATATATTCCGAATCTGCACCTTTTAGAAATAAAGTTTTACCGGTAAAAGCAGGTACAGGCTCCCAGCCTAGAATATTCATATATTGTTTGGACAGGGCATCGACATTGAATAGCCACTGCATATAACCGTCTTTAAGCGTTAATGATTTAGCTAAAAATTGACGCACACCTTCGATTTCAACGGTTTCAGCCAGTAATTCAATCGCTTGTTTACGAGTGGTTGGCTTGCCTTCTATGACTTTTTGTAACCCTGCAAACACATTGTCGTGACGTCGAGTTTGATAAGCAACTGGAGCCATATCCAATACGATAAGTTGCTTTATTTTTTCTGAAGCAATAGCGGTGAGTGCCATGGCAGCTTTTCCACCCATAGAATGTCCGACCACAATGGCTTCGCTGATATTTAAATCAATGAGTAGGTGATTAATGTCTTGTGCCATCAAGGAGTAGTTCATTTCATCGCTATGAAAAGACTGTCCGTGATTACGTAAATCAATGCTAATGACCTGATGATCTTGAACGAAATCTCGCGCTAATAATCCCAGATTACTCAAACTGCCAAATAGCCCGTGGATCAGAACCATCGTAGGGCCTGTACCGTGAATTGTGTGGTGTAGTTGTGGTGACGTCATGTTTTTCCTTAGTGAACAATTATTTCGGAACGACCATTTCTAAACGACCAATCTCAGAACGATCATAAACGATTCGTTAACAAAAAGTCATCACTGCGATTGATTTATATCCGCTAAAGTTGATGGTTTGTTACTAGGGTTTTCTTAATAACAATAAGTTATAAGCGGTTATTTCACTTATTTTTTTTCATTTCAGTAGGTTATACTATTTATAAAACAGTAGATAGATAAAGAGTGGATTCTTAACTTTTTGTTTTTATTGTAACTTTTCTGTTAATAATAAATAAGAATAGGAAGCGATGTATGAAAAGAAAACTCATTTGGGGGGCGTTGATGTTGTTTCCTTTGATTGGAACGGCAGAAACGCTTCCTCAACATAAAGAAGGGATCGTTGAATTTTGTTCTGCCTGTCATGGCGTGAACGGTGTTTCAACGCTCGACCACATCCCTAATCTATGGGGGCAATCGGAACCTTACCTACGCGAACAAGTTGAGAATTTCCGTGCCAAAGCTCGCCATACCACTTTTATGGATGCCTTTATCTACCAAATTTCTGATGAGCAACTGGACACCATAGTGAAACATTATTCGAGCGTACCTAATGCCGATACGTTCAAGCTACAATGGCGTGGTGAAAAGTGGCCAGGCGATATGGAATTAGGTGAACGAATCGCTTACACCGGAAAAATGGAAGCCAATGTTCCGGCTTGTGTTGCGTGTCATGGGCCAAGTGGTGTTGGGGTGAAACCATCTTTCCCTCGTTTGGCTGGGCAAAATGCGTCTTACCTTGTTAACCAAATGAAAGCATGGAAAGCAGATACTCGTCCGGCAGGAGCAATGGCGCTGATGGGGCCGATTGCAAAAGGTTTGACGGATGAAGAAATCAAAGCGGTTTCGGATTATTTTGCGAATTTAGGTACGCCTGTAGCAGCGGCAAGTGAGGTGACAAAATGAGAAAATTAATATTGACTCTAATCAGCGCCTCTCTATTTTCTGCATCGGTATTTTCAGGATCAGCAATAGCAGCAGATGCAAAAGGGCATGAAGATCTAGCCAATGTTGAACCGGGTAAGGCATTAGCTGATGGTGAGAATTACCACAAAGTACCCGACTGGAATGATATTCCGGAAGAACATTTTGGCGAATCAGTAAAACGTGGCTATGCCATTTTTATGAATTCAGAACCTTTGCTTAAAGATGGCACAGTCGGCAATGGTATGAATTGTACTAACTGTCACTTGTCTGGTGGACGTTTGGAAAACTCCGCGCCAATGTGGGGGGCTTATGTTTCTTATCCTGCTTATCGTGGTAAGAACAAAAAAGTGAACACTTATGCTGACCGTCTACAAGGTTGTTATGCTTATTCAATGAATGGTAAACCGCCTGCAGCAACCAGTGATGCGATTATGGATTTAACGGCTTATTCATATTGGTTAGCGACTAACGCAACCGTGAACTCTAAAATTCCGGGCCGCGGTTTCCCTGCAGTGAAAGAGGCAGAACAAAAACCGGACTTTGCTCGTGGACACGAAGTGTATAAAGCAGAATGTGCGTTATGCCACGGTGAAAATGGCGAAGGCCAAAAAGTAGGGGGTCGCTATGTGTTCCCACCGCTTTGGGGTAAAGACAGTTATAACTGGGGTGCAGGTATGCATCAAATCAGTTCAGCTGCTAATTTCATCAAAGCGAACATGCCATTAAGTAAAGGTAATACGTTAACGGATCAACAAGCGTGGGATGTGTCTTTCTTTGTGAATAGTCACGAACGACCACAAGATCCTCGTATGAAAACATCTGTTGCAGAAACGGCAAAAGAGTTCCATGCGAAAGATTCACTTTATGGAACACCATCAGCGATTGACCAACATATATTAGGTTCGAAACCGGCTAAATAATAGCCTTCGTACTTGAAGCTGCAGCTTTGTTAACTGCGTTCACTCGCCCCCTATTGCTCTTAAAAAGAAGTCATAGGCAAGCAATGCTCATGGGGTCTCATGAACTTGTTGCCTCACTGCAACTCCAATTACTTTGGCTTTCAGATGCAAGTATCAAACAGCCTCGATGATCTCAGGATTATCGGGGCTTTTGTGCATTCTTTAGGCGAACAAGGATCTATTTGATCGTTTTTATGACTTAGTTAAACGAATTGGCATAGAGAATCTTGACAGTTATGGTTATAATCCCCACCAGTTTTAAATAGATGAGATTGTGAAAAGACAATGAAAACCATTGAAGTAGATGAAGAACTTTATCGTTATATTGCGAGCCAAACCCAACACATTGGTGAGAGTGCCTCGGATATTTTACGTCGACTTTTAATCGGTGGACAAAATGCGTCACAAGCATCCGTTGCAGTCACTGCACAACCTGTTGTAGAAAAAGCAAAACCAGTCGCAAAGATTGAAAAACCAGACAGTGTTAAAGTGATGCGTTCATTACTGATTTCAGATGAATTTGCAGAAAAAGGCAAAGCAATTGATCGCTTCATGTTGATCTTGTCTTCTTTATACCAAATCAATGCGGAAGATTTTGCTGATGCAGCCAAAGTGAAAGGACGTACGCGTGTTTACTTTGCTGACAACGAGCAAACTCTGCTAGAAAGCGGTAAAACAACTAAGCCTCGTTCTATTCCAAACACACCATTCTGGGTAATTACGAATAACAATACTAATCGTAAACGCCAGATGGTTAGCCAGTTAATGACGCAAATGGGCTTCCAAGCCGACTTAATCGAAAAAGTATGTAATGCAATTTAACTCGCGGACATCATAACGAATACCCAAGCCTCATAATATGACTTCAAATTATTATGGGGCTTTTTGATTTAAAGGAACTAATATTATGGCCATTCATCCAAGAGCCGGAACCAAAGCGTTAGCTGAAGATCTTATCAATATCCCTGCTTTAGTAAGTGATTACTTCTCTATTAAACCTGATGCCAACAATACAGCGCATAGCGTTCAGTTTGGTACATCTGGTCACCGTGGCACGTCTAGCAAAGCTTCATTTAATGAAACACATATTCTTGCGATTGCACAAGCGGTTGTGGATGAGCGTGTCGCAACGGGTTTAACTGGACCAATGTTTGTGGGCAAAGATACTCACGCACTTTCTGAGCCTGCTTACCGTTCTGTTGTTGAAGTGTTGATTGCCAATGGTATTGAAGTTATTGGCCAAGAAAATAATGGTTTTACACCAACGCCGGGCATTTCTCATGCCATTTTAACTTACAACCAAAAGCACGAAGAAAAAGCTGACGGTATTGTAATTACGCCTTCGCATAACCCACCGCAAGATGGTGGTATTAAGTACAATCCAAGTCATGGTGGTCCTGCTGAAGCGGAAATCACACAACGCATTGAAGATAAGGCAAACGAATATATTGCTAATGGTTTGCAAGGTGTGAAACGCGATCTTTCTGCTTTGAAACAAGCGAAAGAGTTAGATTTGGTCCAGCCTTATATCGACGATTTAGTAAACGTAATCGACATGGAAGCGATTCAAAAAGCCAACTTGAAAATCGGTGTTGATCCATTAGGCGGTGCGGGTATTGAATACTGGCGCAGAATTGCGAAAACTTACCAACTCGATTTAACCTTGGTAAGCGAAACCGTTGATCCTTCTTTCCAATTTATGACTTTAGATAAAGATGGTGTGATCCGCATGGATTGTTCATCTCCTTATGCAATGGCAAGTTTATTGTCTCTGAAAGATGATTACGATTTAGCGTTTGGTAATGACCCAGATTACGACCGCCACGGCATTGTGACGCCTGAAGGTCTGATGAATCCGAACCATTATTTAGCGGTATGTATTGATTACTTATTCCGTCATCGTGATGGTTGGAAAAATGACGTGAAAGTAGGTAAAACCCTAGTTTCAAGTGCGATTATCGACCGTGTGGTAGCCGATTTAGGCCGTGAACTTTGTGAAGTACCAGTTGGCTTTAAATGGTTTGTTGATGGTTTATTTGATGGCAGCTTTGGTTTCGGTGGCGAAGAAAGTGCGGGTGCTTCATTCTTACGTAAAGATGGCACTGCATGGTCAACCGATAAAGATGGCATCATCCTATGTTTGCTTGCCGCAGAAATCACGGCTGTAACAGGCATGAATCCGCAACAATACTACAATAAGTTAGCTGCAAAACATGGCGCATCAGCTTATAACCGTATTCAAGCGGTAGCAAATTCAGAGCAAAAAAATGTACTGAAAAACTTGTCGCCAGAAATGGTGAGCGCTGATGAACTTGCCGGTGAGAAAATCACAGCTCGTTTAACTCATGCTCAAGGTAATGGCGCAGCTATCGGTGGTTTGAAAGTGACAACAGAAAACGGTTGGTTTGCTGCTCGTCCTTCTGGCACGGAAGACATTTACAAAATTTACTGTGAAAGCTTCAAAGGTGAAGAACACTTGAAGTTGATTGAGCAAGAAGCACAAGAGATTGTGAATCAGGTATTCAAAAACGCAGGTCTTTAATTTTATCCTTCGTTCTTGAAGCTGCAGTTTTGTTGACTGCGTTCATTCACCCCAATCGAGTAGGCAAGCTACACTCATGGGGTCTCATGAACTTGTCGCCTCACTGCAACATCAATTACTTGGATAAAAAACGATTGAAAACAAAAGCGAGAGGGTAACTTCTCGCTTTTTTAATGCCTGTCATTTAAAGATTTTATTCTTACTCGGCCATGTTCTTGGCAAAATAAACCAAAATTCTCCAGATTCTGTTTGGCAATGCACGAAGTGTTCTTGCTCGGTAGTGAGTAATTCCGAATTCGATTCTTTTCCTGTTAACCATTGGCCTTTTTTCAGAACATATAAAGGCTCTGCGATTTGTTGCCATTCATCCCAAAAGCACCAATAACCATTAACTTGACTGGTTTCGATAGGGTGATCTAAACAATGAGTTGGGATTTTTTCGTCTCTAAACGGATTGATATATAAGCGGCCTTGCATCAATAGCTTAGGCTGAATTTGGTCAAGTTCTGGATACAAAGCTTTAAACGCAGGATGTTGTGACATACTCAATTGGTGATCCAACATGTGTGCTAATTTTAAATCCAATCGATCTCGGCTATTTGGCCCGTACCATAAACCATCAAAAAGCATATAAAACTTAACCGCTACTTCCCAATGTTCCACTTGCTGATTCCGTGTGTTTTGCAAAATGAAATCAATCGCCCCAATGGTTTTTCCCTCATGGTTCAACTGAACTTCTTCTGCTAAAACTTGATAATTTGGATGAGAAAGAAAATGCTGGTGGCACAAGTGTTGGTACCAAAATCCTAAGCGGGAATTGCCTTGGTAAATGAGATCCCGAAGTGGGTAATTGGTTTGAAATGGCGTATTGCTCAATTCTGCGGAATTAGATTGAATCAAGGGCGGGTGACATGCCATCCACTGACTTATCTTTTGAAATAGATGATCTTGTTCTTGCTGAGAAATAGCGTATTTCATTTATGTTCTACTTTTTTAGTTTGGGCTTGAAGTGAACCTATAATCACTGTCACACTATGTTTAAGATCTATGGGTTGAAGAACTATGGTTGAGTGACGTTTTTAAAACAAGGCCGAAGATAAAACAAGGTTATAGACACATGAACAATTGGCAACTGGAAACATTATTAAATCAAACTTTATCACCGCAGTTAATCAAAGACTATTGTCCAAACGGTTTACAAGTGGAAGGTAAAAGCGAAATCAAAAAAATTGTGACAGGTGTGACCGCTTCACAAGCCATAATTGATTACGCCATTGAAGCCAAAGCGGATGCGATTTTGGTTCACCACGGTTATTTTTGGAAAGGTGAACCAGAGCCGATTGTTGGCATGAAAGGTAAACGCATTCGTGCGCTGATTCAAAATGACATCAACTTGTTTGCTTATCACTTGCCGTTAGATATTCATCCGACACTCGGAAATAACGCACAACTGGCACAATTGCTTGATATTGAAGTGCAAGGTGGTTTAGAAGGTCATGCTCAGTCGGTGGTAATGTTTGGGAATTTCAAAACAGCATTGACCGCAGAAGAGTTGAGTCAAAAAATCAATCAAGTGCTAAATCGCCAACCTTTACATATTGCTGCGGGTAACGCACACAAAAAAATTAAAACCATCGGCTGGTGTACAGGTGGTGGCCAAGATTATATTGAGTTGGCTGCAAAATCAGGTCTGGATGCTTTTATTTCTGGCGAAGTTTCAGAACGTACCACGTACAGCGCTCGTGAGTTAGATATTCATTATTTTGCAGCAGGGCATCATGCAACTGAGCGCTACGGTGTAAAAGCGTTAGGTGAATGGTTGGCAGCAGAGCATGGGTTTGATGTGAGTTTTATGGATATTGATAATCCGGTTTAATATGACCACCAGGCTTTAATTGGATCAAGAACTAATACAACTAGAGCTTAATTGAGTTTAGAAAAACAAAAGCGAACCCTGAAAAAAATTCAAGGTTCGCTTTTTATCTATAAGTTCTAAATGCTAATTAACTAAATCAAGTGAGTTGTCGTTATATTAGCGTTTTACTTGTGAGTTGAAATCGCGGCTTAGCTTACCAGTATAAAGCTGACGAGGGCGACCGATGCGGTTGTGCGGATCGTCATGCATTTCATTCCAGTGTGCAATCCAACCGATAGTACGAGAAATCGCAAAGATTACCGTAAACATCGAAATTGGAATACCAATCGCTTTAAGAATAATACCTGAGTAGAAGTCTACGTTCGGGTACAGTTTCTTCTCAACAAAGTAAGGGTCAGAAAGCGCAATGCGTTCTAATTCCATCGCCACGTCTAATAGTGGATCTTCGATGTTCAATTCAGACAGCACTTCATGACAAGAGTCACGCATTACTTTGGCGCGAGGGTCAAAATTCTTATAAACACGGTGACCAAAGCCCATTAAGCGGAACGGATCATCTTTATCTTTCGCACGTTCAATATATTCAGGAATATTTTCAACGCTGCCGATTTCTTCCAACATTCTCAAACAAGCTTCGTTCGCACCACCATGAGCTGGGCCCCATAGTGAAGCGATACCCGCAGCAATACATGCAAATGGGTTAGCGCCAGATGAACCTGCTAGACGAACAGTTGATGTGGAAGCATTTTGTTCGTGATCAGCATGAAGGGTAAATATTTTATCCATTGCACGAGCAACAGTTGGGTTTACAACATATTCCTCACATGGGTTAGCAAACATCATGTGTAAGAAGTTGCCAGCATAATCTAGTTCGTTACGAGGGTAGATAAATGGCTGACCAATTGAGTATTTGTAACACATCGCTGCCAAGGTTGGCATTTTCGATAGCAGTCGGAATGCCGTAATTTCACGATGGGTTGCGTTATTGATATCTAAAGAGTCGTGGTAGAAAGCAGCAAGTGCGCCAACTACGCCACACATCACCGCCATTGGATGTGCGTCACGGCGGAAACCATGGAAGAAGCTGGCAATTTGCTCATGCACCATGGTGTGGTCGGAAACAATTTTTTTGAACTTTTTGTATTCGTCGTCGGTTGGTGCTTCACCATAAAGCAAGATGTAACACACTTCCAAATAGCTGGCATTGTTCGCAAGTTGATCGATAGGAAAACCGCGATGCAGCAAGATGCCTTTGCCGCCGTCGATGTAAGTTATTTGGGATTCGCAAGACGCAGTAGCAAGAAAACCAGGGTCAAATGTGAAATAACCGCTCGCACCTAATTTACGAACATCCAATACATCAGGGCCATCTGTGCCGCTTAGGATTGGGAGCTCAATAGGTGTCTGACCTTCAATATGAAGAGTCGCTTTCTTTTCCGTCATGACATTCTCCTTTTTGTATAAATAATCCGTCCAGGATTTTTTTTGTGTAGCTTTTTTGTACTCAGGATCACACTCAAAGTCAATTATTCTAACCGGAAGTGTGTGTTGTATTTCATTTTTTGCGTGGAAAAAGTTAAAAATATGTTCTATGTAGCATATTTTGTTACATTAATTGAAATTCTATGTTAGCAGTCGTATAGTGCCAAAGAATACCTCACTTAACACACTATTTTTTCAGGGGTTTAGGAAGCAATCTCAGTTAAAACGGTCGTTTAATTAACAAAAAATTCATAGATAAACTGGGTGTTATGGACTGAAAGATGTTAATTAAATGGGTGTTGAGTGTTAAGTGGGCTACATCGATAACTATAAATGCTCTGAGATGGAGCTGAGTGAGCACCCGTGAAAGAAAGAAAGTCCAGACCAGTAAACTTAGATTTACAAACCATACAATTTCCGATCACAGCGATCGCATCCATTGTGCACCGTGTCTCTGGTGTCATTATGTTTGTTTCCGTTGGTATCTTGCTATGGCTACTTGCTACTTCTTTATCTTCTCCAACTGGTTTTGCAGAAGCCGCTGACATCGTTGATGGCTTTTTTGTGAAATTTATTTTGTGGGGCATTTTAACGGCGCTGTTTTATCACATTTGTGGTGGCGTTCGTCATTTGCTTATGGACATGAAATATTGTGAAGAAAAGGAAAGCGGAATGAAAAGTGCGAAAGTGGTTTTCATTGTTACAGCAGTATTATCGGTATTTGCAGGAGTCATTGTATGGTAAAGCACATTTCTTCATTCGGACGTAATGGAGTACATGATTACCTCCTCATCCGTGCAACGGGCATTATCATGGCACTGTATACCGTGTACATGGTGTGCTTTTTTGCATTTGGGCCAGACATCAATTACGCCTCATGGCAATCCTTCTTCGGTGGAACTTCAACCAAAGTCTTCACCATGATTGCACTTCTCTGTGTATTGATTCATGCATGGATCGGTATGTGGCAAGTATTGACTGATTACATTAAACCGACCGTGTTACGCATGGTGCTACAACTTGTTGTGATTGTAGCTCTAGCAGCGTATTTCCTAACTGGTCTATTTATTCTGTGGGGTGTTTAAGTGAGTATTCCCGTTCGTGAATTTGACGCCGTAGTGATCGGCGCAGGTGGCGCAGGTATGCGTGCCGCATTACAAATTTCAGAGCAAGGCCTTTCTTGTGCGTTGCTCTCTAAAGTTTTTCCAACCCGTTCTCATACTGTTTCAGCGCAAGGTGGTATCACTGTTGCACTAGGTAACTCACATAAAGATGATTGGCAATGGCACATGTACGATACCGTAAAAGGTTCAGATTACATTGGTGACCAAAACGCTATCGAGTATATGTGTAAGCACGGGCCTGAATCCGTTATTGAACTTGAGAAAATGGGTTTGCCGTTTTCTCGTTTTGATGATGGTTCAATTTATCAACGTCCATTCGGTGGTCAGTCGAAAGACTTTGGTGGCGAGCAAGCCGCACGAACTGCAGCGGCAGCTGACCGTACGGGTCATGCTTTATTGCATACGCTTTACCAACAAAACATCAAACACAAAACTACGATTTTCTCAGAGTGGTATGCACTTGATCTGGTAAAAAACCAAGATGGTGCAATCTTAGGCGCAACTGCGATTTGCATGGAAAATGGTGAGATCTGTTACTTCAAAGCAAAAGCAACGATTTTAGCAACGGGTGGTGCAGGTCGTATTTACCAATCAACCACTAACGCACACATCAATACAGGTGATGGCGTGGGCATGGCTCTACGTGCTGGTGTACCAATGCAAGATATCGAAATGTGGCAGTTCCACCCAACGGGTATTGCTGGTGCAGGTGTACTTGTAACTGAAGGTTGTCGTGGTGAAGGTGGTTATCTGCTAAATAAAGATGGCGAACGCTTCATGGAACGTTATGCACCAAATGCGAAAGACCTTGCGGGTCGTGACGTAGTTGCTCGTTCAATGATGATCGAAATCCGTGAAGGCCGCGGCTGTGATGGTCCTTGGGGGCCTCATATTAAACTGAAACTCGATCACCTAGGTAAAGATGTGCTTGATGCTCGCTTGCCGGGTATTTTGGAACTATCTCGTACTTTTGCTCACGTTGATCCAGTTAAAGAACCAATTCCTGTAATCCCAACTTGTCACTACATGATGGGTGGGGTGCCAACTCAGGTTTCTGGTCAGGCAATTAAACAAAATGCTGACGGTTCCGATTCAGAAGTTCAAGGCCTATTTGCTTGTGGTGAAATCGCATCGGTTTCAGTTCATGGTGCAAACCGCTTAGGTGGTAATTCACTGCTTGACCTTGTGGTATTTGGTCGTGCAACTGGTTTACATCTTGGTGACACATTGGCAGCGCAAGCAGAAGCTCGTCCTGCGACAGAATCTGATATTGAAGCATCCCTTGCTCGCTATAACCGTTGGGAAGGCAGTACAAGTGGTGAAGATCCAGTTCAAATCCGTAAAGACCTACAAAACTGTATGCAACGTAGCTTCTCTGTATTCCGTGAAGGCGATGCGATGGCAGAAGGTTTGGAAGAATTGAAAGTGATCCGTGAGCGTCTGAAATCAGCGCATCTTTCTGACAAATCTACCGAGTTCAATACGCAACGTGTGGAATGTTTAGAGCTAGATAACTTGATGGAAACCGCTTATGCAACTGCTGTAGCTGCTAACTACCGAACCGAAAGCCGTGGTGCTCACGCTCGTTTCGATTACCCAGATCGTGATGATGCAAACTGGTTATGTCACTCAATCTATAACCCAGAAACAGAGCAAATGTCTAAGCGTGACGTCAATATGCAGCCAGTGTACCGTGAAGCGTTTCCACCAAAAGTTCGTACATATTAAGGGAGGATTGAAGAATGAAAGTGAATTTTTCTTTATATCGTTACAATCCTGATGTCGATAAAAAGCCTTATATGAAGGACTACACGCTGGAAGTCAAAGAAGGCTCGGACATGATGTTATTGGATGCACTGATTTTGCTGAAAGAGCAAGATCCAAGTATTTCATTCCGTCGTTCTTGTCGTGAAGGGGTTTGTGGTTCCGACGGCGTAAACATGAATGGTAAGAATGGTCTAGCTTGTATCACTCCGCTTTCCACGCTAACAGGAAAGGGCACGGTTGTGATCCGCCCATTACCAGGTTTGCCAGTCATTCGTGATTTGATTGTCGATATGGCGCAATTCTACGATAACTATGCAAAAGTGAAACCGTATCTTATTAATGATGGTGAATTACCACCTTCTCGTGAGCATTTACAATCCCCAGAAGATCGTGCGCACCTAGACGGTCTGTATGACTGCATTATGTGTGCTTGTTGTACGACATCGTGTCCATCCTTCTGGTGGAACCCAGATAAATTTATTGGTCCTGCTGGTCTATTAGCTGCATATCGTTGGCTGATTGATAGCCGTGATACAGCAACAGATGAACGTCTGTCGAATCTTGATGATGCATTTAGCGTTTTTCGTTGCCATGAGATCATGAATTGTGTAAATGTTTGTCCTAAAGGGTTAAATCCTACTAAAGCGATTGGTCACATTAAGAGTATGCTGATTAATCGTTCAGTTTAAGTTTAAAAGTTTGCTTCGTACGCTATATGGAACGTAAAGAAGCATGGGAGTCGACTTGGTTGTATGTGATTTTTTTACTTACAGCTTAGTCGGCGAACAATTAGCACTTATTTTTGAGTGCTTTCCGCATAATTGAAACCAAACAGGTTAAGGGAATATATGCACAACGGCGTGATGAAGGCATGGCTCGAGTCTTCACACTTGGCTGGCGCCAATGCAACCTACGTAGAAGAACTCTACGAACTGTATCTTAGTGATCCCGATCAAGTCGGTGACGAATGGAAGAAGGTGTTTGATGCTTTACCTGCTGAAGCTCCAGTTTCGGGTGAGCAACCACATTCTCGTGTTCGTGACTACTTCAGACGATTAGCGAAAGAGACAAAGCATTACAATGTCCAAGTTAGTGATCCTGATGTCGATGCTAAACAAGTAAAAGTCTTGCAGTTAATAAATGCTTACCGTTTCCGTGGGCATCAAGCTGCAAACCTTGATCCTCTTAATATCTGGAAACGAGAATCTGTGCCTGATCTCGATCCAGCATTTCATAATTTGACCCCTGAAGATTTTGAAGAAACCTTTAATGTCGGTTCTTTCGCTGTTGGTCGTGAAACCATGCAGCTAAAGGATATTTTCTCTGCATTAAATAAAATCTATTGTGGTTCGATTGGTGCAGAATACATGCACATCACTAACACAGAAGAAAAGCGTTGGATTCAAGACCGCTTAGAATCTGTGATTGGTGAAGGTAAATTCACTGCCGAAGAAAAGCAAACCTTCTTACATGAACTCACTGCTGCGGAAGGCCTTGAGCGTTACTTGGGGGCAAAATTCCCAGGGGCAAAACGCTTCTCACTTGAAGGTGGTGACGCACTGATTCCAATGACAAAAGAACTGATCCGTCATGCTGGCTCAAAGGGCATGCGTGAAGTCGTTATTGGTATGGCTCACCGTGGTCGCTTAAACATGCTTGTGAACGTATTGGGTAAAAAGACTCAAGATTTGTTCGATGAGTTCGCAGGTAAGCATGGCGAATCATGGGGAACCGGTGACGTAAAATATCACCAAGGTTTCTCGGCTGATTTCGCAACACCGGGTGGCGATGTTCACCTTGCGTTAGCGTTTAACCCATCTCACTTAGAAATCGTTAACCCAGTGGTTATTGGTTCGGTACGCGCTCGTCAAGATCGTTTAGGGGATAAAGACGGCAGCAAAGTGCTTCCAATTACGATCCATGGTGACTCGGCGATTGCTGGTCAAGGTGTAGTGGCTGAAACCTTCAACATGTCACAAGCTCGAGGTTACCAAGTAGGCGGTACGGTTCGTATCGTGGTTAACAACCAAATTGGTTTCACCACCTCAAATCCTCGTGACACTCGCTCAACCATGTACTGTACCGATATTGCCAAAATGGTACAGGCTCCGATTTTCCACGTAAATGCAGACGATCCAGAAGCGGTTGCTTTCATCACTCGCATTGCTTTGGATTATCGTAACGAGTTTAAGCGTGATGTGGTTATCGACTTAGTCTGTTACCGCCGTCATGGTCATAACGAAGCTGATGAGCCGAATGCGACTCAGCCTTTGATGTACCAAAAAATCAAAAAGCACCCAACGCCGCGTAAGATTTATGCTGACGTTTTGGTGGATCGAAAAGACATCGATCTTGAACTGGCGACACAAATGGTCAATGAG
This sequence comes from Vibrio sp., assembly GCA_047975485.1. GTDB lineage: Bacteria > Pseudomonadota > Gammaproteobacteria > Enterobacterales > Vibrionaceae > Vibrio. Next base: position 118,468 of record JBKEDP010000043.1, read on the forward strand.
TACCGTGATGCTTTAGACCGTGGTGAAGTTGTGGTGAAAGAATGGCGTCCAATGGCGTTGCATTCTGTTGACTGGACTCCTTATCTCAACCATGAATGGAATGAGGAATGGGATAGCCAAGTTGATGGTAAGCGACTTTCTGAATTGGGCAGTAAAGTATGTTCTTATCCTGAAAGTCATAAACTGCAAAGCCGTGTAGATAAACTCTACAGCGACCGTGTGTCTATGGTGAATGGCGAAAAAGCCGTTCACTGGGGTATGGCTGAAATTCTGGCTTATGCAACCTTGGTTGATATGGGTAAACGTATCCGTATCACAGGTCAAGACTCAGGCCGTGGGACTTTCTTCCATCGTCATGCGGTATTGCACGATCAAGAAACAGCAAGCACTTATATGCCGCTTGCTCATATTCATAATGCACAAGGCCCATTCCAAGTATTTGACTCGGTTCTTTCTGAGGAAGCGGTGTTGGCATTTGAATATGGTTACGCAACTGCAGAGCCGGGTGGTTTAACCATTTGGGAAGCGCAGTTCGGTGACTTTGCCAACGGTGCGCAAGTGGTGATTGACCAGTTCATTTCATCAGGTGAGCAAAAATGGGGTCGCTTATGTGGCTTAACCATGTTGCTTCCTCATGGCTATGAAGGTCAAGGCCCAGAGCACTCATCAGCTCGCCTAGAACGTTACTTGCAATTGTGTGCTGAACAAAATATCCAAGTGGTTGTGCCATCAACACCTGCACAGGTTTACCACATGTTGCGCCGTCAAGTTATTCGCCAAATGCGTCGCCCATTAATCGTGATGTCGCCGAAATCATTGCTTCGTCATCCGCTTTGTACTTCGACTTTCGAGGAACTGGCTGAAGGAACATTCCAACCTGCGATTGCAGAGATTGATGCTCTTGAGCCAAGTAAAGTGAAACGTGTTGTGATGTGTTCGGGCAAAGTGTATTACGACTTACTGGAACAACGCCGTAAGAATGAACAAGAAGATGTTGCTATCATCCGTGTTGAGCAACTTTACCCGTTCCCTTACGAAGATGTGAGTAAAGCGATTGAGCAATACACTAATGTGGAAGACTTCATTTGGTGCCAAGAAGAACCTCAAAACCAAGGTGCTTGGTACAGCAGTCAACACAATATGCGTTTCGCACTGCCAAATGGTGCAAACTTAAAATATGCCGGTCGACCAGCTTCTGCTTCTCCAGCGGTTGGTTATATGTCGGTTCACTTGAAACAACAAAAATCATTGGTTGATGATGCGTTAAATCTCGATTTTTAATCGCACTTTAACCCGTTAGTTGAGTGAACAGACTTTTAGCACAATGGATTAATAATCCTAGTTGGATGAACTAGAGATAAGGAATAAATAGATATGACAATTGAAATTCTGGTTCCAGATTTACCTGAATCGGTCGCAGATGCAACGGTTGCTACTTGGCACAAAAAGCCGGGTGACGCAGTTCAACGTGACGAAGTATTAGTTGAAATTGAAACGGATAAAGTGGTGCTTGAAGTGCCAGCACCAGATGATGGTGTTTTAGAAGCGATTGTTGAAGAAGAAGGCGCGACCGTTCTTTCAAAACAATTATTGGCAAAACTGAAACCGGGTGCGGTGGCAGGCGAGCCAACGAAAGATTCAGCTGAAACAACAGAAGCGTCACCAGACAAACGTCATAAAGCATCTTTGACCGAAGAATCAAACGATGCGCTTAGCCCAGCAGTTCGCCGCCTACTGGCAGAACATAACCTTGAACCGTCTGACGTGAAAGGTACTGGTGTTGGTGGTCGTATTACACGTGAAGATGTGGATGCACACCTTGCTAAACCAGCTGCTTCTAAACCAGCAGAGCAAGAAGCAGCTGCGGTTCAAGTTCCTGCGGCAGCACGTTCACAAAAACGTGTTCCTATGACTCGCTTGCGTAAAACAGTAGCAAATCGTCTGCTTGAAGCGAAAAATTCTACAGCGATGCTGACTACGTTTAACGAAGTGAACATGAAGCCAATCATGGATCTTCGTGCGCAATATAAAGACCAGTTCGAAAAACGTCACGATACACGTTTAGGCTTTATGTCTTTCTATGTGAAAGCAGTAACAGAAGCTCTAAAACGTTACCCAGAAGTGAATGCGTCGATTGATGGTGACGATATTGTTTATCACAACTATTTCGATATCAGCATGGCGGTTTCGACTCCTCGTGGTCTGGTAACGCCAGTACTGAAAGATTGTGATCAGCTTGGCTTTGCTGATATTGAAAAAGGTATCAAAGAGCTCGCAATCAAAGGTCGTGACGGCAAACTTCAAGTTGAAGATTTAATGGGCGGTAACTTCACCATTACTAACGGTGGTGTGTTCGGTTCATTGATGTCGACACCAATTATTAACCCACCTCAATCAGCTATCTTGGGTATGCATAAAATCCAAGATCGTCCGATGGCGGTAGACGGTAAAGTTGAAATTTTACCAATGATGTATCTCGCTTTGTCTTATGATCACCGTTTAATTGATGGTCGTGAGTCAGTTGGATTCCTAGTGACAATCAAAGAGTTACTGGAAGATCCTGCACGTTTATTGCTTGATGTTTAACCACTTGAGCCAATAGACAGAATCCGCCGAGTAAAAAAATCACTCGGCGGGTTTACACTTGGCGTGATTAATGTCACATTTTTATTGCAGCATTAAATGCGTGGAGTAAAGTACACCTACGAGCATGGCTTTATAGAGAAGCGGATATTTCTCTAATGCCAATGGAATAATAAATCCCAACGGATAAAAAATGGAAGTAGCACATGAATTTGCATGAATATCAAGCTAAGCAATTATTTGCTGAATTTGGATTGCCGGTACCAGAAGGTTACGCTTGTAATACGCCATTAGAGGCTTATGAAGCGGCAGGTCGTATTTCAACTGCTAAAAAGGTAGTGAAATGTCAGGTACATGCGGGTGGCCGTGGTAAAGCGGGTGGTGTTGAACTGCACGATACCAAAGACGGTGTGAAAGAATTTGCTCAAAAATGGCTAGGCAAAAACCTAGTAACCTATCAAACAGATGCGAAAGGTCAGCCAGTAACAAAAATCTTGGTTGAAGAAGCATCAGACATTGCAAACGAATTATATTTGGGTGCAGTCGTCGATCGAGGTTCTCGTCGTATCGTTTTCATGGCATCAACAGAAGGTGGTGTGGAAATTGAGAAAGTGGCAGAAGAAACACCAGAATTAATCCACAAAGCGGCAATCGATCCATTGGTTGGTCCGCAAGCCTATCAAGGCCGTGAGCTAGCATTCAAACTTGGCTTAACAGGCAATCAAATCAAACAATTTACTCAGATCTTTATGGGTCTAGGTAAAATGTTCGCTCAGTATGATTTAGCCCTTCTTGAAATTAACCCTCTTGTGATCACAGGTAGCGGTGATTTGTTGTGTCTGGATGGCAAAATCAATATCGATTCGAATGCGATGTACCGTCAGCCAAAATTGCGTGAAATGCACGATCCATCTCAAGAAGATGAACGTGAAGCACATGCAGCTCAATACGAGCTGAACTACGTAGCACTTGATGGCAACGTAGGCTGCATGGTGAACGGTGCTGGTCTTGCTATGGGTACAATGGATATCGTTAATCTACACGGTGGTAAACCCGCAAACTTCCTAGATGTTGGTGGTGGTGCAACCAAAGAACGTGTTGGTGAAGCATTCAAAATCATCCTATCTGATAAGAATGTGAAAGCGGTATTAGTGAATATCTTCGGTGGTATCGTACGTTGTGACATGATTGCGGAAGGCATTATCGGCGCAGTTAAAGAAGTTGGTGTAGAAGTGCCTGTTGTGGTTCGTCTTGAAGGTACTAACGCAGAATTAGGCCGTGAAGCTCTTGCTAAATCTGGTCTATCTATTATCGCAGCGACATCACTTAAGGATGCTGCAGTTCAAGTTGTTAAAGCGGCGGAGGGCAAATAATCATGGCTGTACTTATTAATAAAGATACAAAAGTTATTTGCCAAGGCTTTACTGGTGGTCAAGGTACTTTCCACTCAGAACAAGCACTTGCTTACGGTACAAAATTAGTCGGTGGTGTTTCTCCGGGTAAAGGTGGAACTGAGCACTTAGGCCTACCTGTTTTCAATACGGTTCGTGAAGCAGTAGAAGCAACTGGCGCAACAGCAACGGTTATCTACGTTCCAGCTCCATTCTGTAAAGATGCGATTTTAGAAGCGATTGATGCAGGCATCGAGCTAATCGTAACTATCACAGAAGGTATTCCAACTTTGGATATGCTTGATGTGAAAGTGAAGTTAGAAGAAACAGGCGTTCGCATGATCGGCCCTAACTGTCCGGGCGTGATCACTCCGGGAGAATGTAAGATCGGTATCATGCCGGGTCACATTCACAAACCGGGTAAAGTGGGCATTGTTTCTCGCTCAGGTACGCTTACATACGAAGCCGTTAAACAAACTACAGATGCAGGTTTCGGCCAATCAACTTGTGTTGGTATCGGTGGTGACCCAATTCCGGGTACTAACTTCATCGACGTATTGGAAATGTTCCAAAACGACCCTGCAACTGAAGCGATTGTGATGATCGGTGAAATCGGTGGTACAGCGGAAGAAGAAGCGGCAGCTTACATTAAAGCTAACGTGACTAAACCAGTTGTGTCATACATTGCTGGTGTGACTGCGCCTCCGGGCAAACGTATGGGTCACGCAGGTGCAATCATTTCAGGCGGTAAAGGTACAGCAGAAGATAAATTTGCTGCACTAGAAGCGGCTGGCGTGAAAACCACTAAGTCACTTGCTGAAATCGGCGAAGCACTAAAAGAAGTGACAGGTTGGTAATTTCATACTCTTCGTATTTGACGCCGCAGCTTTGTTGACGGCGTTCATTCACCCCAATCACTTAGGCAAGCTAAGCTCATGGGGATTCATGAACTTGTCGCCTCACTGCAACGCCAACTACTTCGAGTATGATAGTTAGAATTTAAAGCCACAGAGATACCGTATTTCTGTGGCTTTTTGAGCTCTGCGCTCATATAAATCAAGGAGATAATAATGTTTAGTCATGTCATGCTTGGTGCCAATGATATTGAAGCTTCCAAGAAATTTTATGATGCAACACTTGCTGTACTAGGTTATGAACCGGGTATCGTGATGGATAATCGCTGTATTTATGCTAATGAGAAAGGTATTTTCATTATCACTTTGCCAATCAATGGTGAGCCAGCGACACACGGTAATGGTTCAACATTAGGTTTTGCTATTTCATCACCTGAATTGGTTGATGCTTGGCATAAAGCGGGCGTAGAAAATGGCGGTATCACTTGTGAAGATCCACCGGGAGAACGTAATGGTCCAGCAGGACGTTTGTACTTAGCTTACTTGCGCGATCCTGCGGGCAATAAATTGTGTGGAACCCACCGTTTGCCAAAAGCGTAAGCCCTAAAAGAATATAGAAGTAGAAAAGAAGTAAAAGAATGCTGGTGGAGTTCAATATTCCACCAGCATTTTTTATGGATTTTGACTTTAACGAACCGGTTTGAACTGGCTCAACATAAATAATGCTGCAGCTGAAATCACCACTGATGGACCTGCGGGCGTGTCATAAAACCAGGATAATGAGATGCCGCAAAGAACCGCAATCATGCCTAAACATGAAGCACCAATTGCCATTTGTTCTGGTGTTTTGGCAAAGCGTCTTGCTGTCGCAGCAGGGATAATCAATAAAGATGTAATGATTAACGCACCGACAAATTTCATCCCAACCGCAATTACGAGTCCAACTAAAAGCATTAAAACGATTCGCATCAATGGAACGTTAATACCTTCAACACTGGCAAGTTCTTCATTGATTGAAGTAGATAATAAGGGTTGCCAAAAGTAAGTTAGTAAAGCCAAAATGACCAAACCACCGGCATAGATAAAGAACAGATCTGAATTTGAAACTGCCAGTAGGTCTCCGAATAAGTAACTCATCAAATCGACTCGCACATTATCCAAAAAGCTTACTGCTACTAAACCTAAAGACAAAGAACTGTGCGCCAAAATTCCCAATAATGTATCGGTTGCTACCACTTTTTGTTCTTGTAACGTTGCCAGTATTGCAGCAATACCTAAACAACATACCACCAAGGCTAAGTACAAATTCACATCTAATAAAAAGCCCAATGCAAGGCCAAGTAAAGAAGCGTGCGCCAGTGTGTCACCAAAATAAGCCATTTTTCGCCACACGACCAAAGAGCCTAAAGGGCCAGCAATAATGGCAATACCAAGTCCAGCTAAAATAGAGGGAAATAAAATATCAAACATAAGAAATTAATGACTCTTTTTGTGTGTGCTAGGTGCAAGAATTGCTGATGAAGTATGACCATGACTGCAATTGGAATGCGAACAACCACTGACTTCGCCTTCAACAGGTTCCCCTGCTAAATCGTGATGATGGTGGTGATCATGGTGATAAAATGCCAATGTTTCTTTTGCCGTTTGTCCAAGAGTTTGTCCAAACATCGCAATATAAGAAGGGTGTTTGGTAATCGCTTCTGGTGCACCAGAACAACAAATATGATGCTGCAAACAAATCACTTCATCGGTTTGTGCCATCACTAAATGCAAATCATGAGAAACCATAAAAACGGCACAGCCAAAACGTTTTCGTAGCGTATTAATCAAAGCATACAAATCAATTTGACCTTGTACGTCCACACCTTGTGCCGGTTCATCCAATACTAATAGATCAGGACGCAGTAATAACGCCCGAGCTAATAACACCCGCTGAGTTTCACCTCCGGATAGCTTATGCATATCGTTGGAATGTAAACTGTCAGCACCGACTAAAGCTAAGGCTTCACGCAATTCATTGGTACTGTATTTTCCAGCCAGCTTTAAGAAGCGATTAACGGTAAGCGGCAAGCTATCATTCAGTTTTAGTTTTTGAGGAACGTAGCCAATTCTCAACTTTTTAGCTTTGGATATTTGTCCCGAGTAGTTCTTGATTAAACCTAACATCACTTTAACTAATGTTGATTTACCTGCGCCATTAGGGCCAATCAAGGTGGTGATTTCTCCTTTTTTAATGGTCAGGTTAATGTTATCAAGCACCGCTTTTTCATTAAATTTAACTGATAAGTTTTCGAGCTGAATAAGATGAGACATGGTGATCCGCTTGCTGTTTTGTAATGTTATATAGTAACATTGTTGTGACTGGTTACCAACCAGCTAAATGATGATTCCCACACATTCTAATGAGGAAAATTATGCAGCGCATTTTATCACAGGCATGGATCGCACTGGCAATGTTATTTGTTTTTGCCTCGGCTTCAACTTGGGCAACAGAAAAGCAAGACAGTGCTATTACCGTGATGGCATCCATTAAACCTCTTCAATTGATCACATTAGAATTAACCAAGGGTGTGACTGATGTTGATGTATTGCTTGGTAGTAATACATCTCCACACGATTACGCATTAAAACCTTCAGATATTCGTAAGTTAAAATCAGCGGATTTATTTGTATGGGTTGGCCCCGGTTTAGAGTCATTTTTAGAAAGTTCACTAGAAGGGGCAAGTAACAGCCTACAATTAGACCAGTCTTCAAGCATCAAAAAAATTGAATACGATGAACATGAAGGGCATGAACATCACGATGACGGACATCACCATCACGGCAATTACAATCCGCACATCTGGCTTGGTCCAACTCAAGCTCAGCAAATGGCAAAAGTAATTTCAGATAAATTGGCGGTTATCGATCCACAACATACAAAAGAGTATGCACAAAATTATGCAGATTTTGTTAAGCAACTTGCTACTACTACCGCTGCTATTGAGCAAAAGGTTTCAACAGTAAAAGATCACGGCTATTACGTGTTCCATGATGCTTATGAATATTACGAAAGTTACTTCAAGCTTAACCATTTAGGCGCATTTACGGTTTCACCAGATCGTCGACCAGGTGCAAAAACCTTGATTGATATTCGAACCAAGTTGCAATCAGATGAAGTGTATTGTGTGTTTGCTGAGCCACAATTTACTCCTGCGGTAATTGAGTCCACCATGCGTGGCACCAATGTCAAACTAGGGCAGCTTGATCCATTAGCGACAGATTACCAAGCTCAGGTTGGTGCATATTTTCAGTTTTTACAAGACCTAGGTAGTCAGTTTCAAAGCTGTTTAACTCGTTAATACGGACTTGGAATAACACCTTTGCTACCTGACATTTTTGTGGAGTTGTTTATCAACAAATAACTCCACATTTTAGTAACTTCACTTCTAATCCAACTCTCATTTCAGAGCAGATTCTAAATCCCGCCGTCTCAGTGTCGAGATGGCATAAAATCTAGTACATTGATTTCACATTATTTTTCTATTTTTGCTTGATATTTTTGCGATATATTTTCAATATATAAATACGTCGAATTATTTGTTTATGTGCCATAATTTTGACGTTCAATGGATGAATAATAAAAATTAAAGGCTTGTTGTGATTTTGCGGATTTTGCGTTTTTTTGTGCTTGTAATCATCTCTATTTCTTCTGCTCATGCGATAGAAAATGATGCTATTTTTTATTCCTTGCCAAGCCAAACGCAAGGGCAATTTCTAACAGCCAAAAATCTCTTTCCTAGCGATAAGGGGGGAATATGGCTGCAAGATATTCAAAATAAAATTTTTTACTTTGATGGTCAGCATATTGCGCCACTTCCAGCACAAACTTCCGGAACATCCCTTTTTTCTACTCAAGATAAAACTATTACTTATGCCGATGGTGCATTTTGGCAATTGCACAATAATAAGCTGGTGAAGATCCTGCCATCAGGAAAATTTGAAGTGGTTTTCCAAGCAGAAAAGGACGTCAAATTTGAGTCTATCGGTGTTTCTGATGGGTATCTTTGGTTTTATGGTAGTCACGGCTTCTATTCTCTAGACTTAAGTGAAAAATTCTCAAGTAAAGTCAATGTGTCACAAACCAATGTGATTACTGATGATGACACGGATGAAAACAATACAATTCAAAATGCGGTATTGTTCAATGGAAAGTGGATCGTAGCGACTTCTGATGCTCTGTTTTACTTGGAATACGGGCAATTTCGCCGTGTCGCCACTCAACCATTCTTCCACATTCAAAATCTTCAGTTCGACAAAAACTATAATCGCCTTTTAGTGAGTACACATGATGGATTGTTTGAATTAAATATGTCGACGATTACACCGCAAGTGAATTTGATCGTCGAGGGTTTGATCCAAGCAGTACTGATAACAAAAAATGATTATTGGGTCGGAACCAAACGCGGTTTGTTCATTTATAACTTAAAAAGACAACAAGCTAAGCACATCGATGCGACCTACCAAGATGACTTTGCACTTTCTAGTAATAATGTCATGGCGTTAGCGGCTGATAACCAAAATGGTATTTGGATTGCTACCTCGAAGGGAGTGAATTATTTTTCTCAAATCGGAGATATTTTTAAACGCATTCGATTTGGTGGCGCAAAATATAATTTGCCTTATGTCGAAATTAACGACGTAGTTACAACGGACGCTGGTACTGCATGGCTCGCAACCGGGTCTGGTTTGTATAAAGTCGCAGTTATGATGGATGACGACAATATGCATAATATTGAACAAATCCTCACGAGCAATATTTCACATCTTGCACTGTTTGAGCAGACTTTATGGTTAACAACTAAAGATCTACTGTGGCGTTTAGATATCAACACTCACCAACTTAATAAAATGCCGAATGATGGCTGGAGTGGTGAAGATATCACGCATTTGACCGTTAATTCTGAAGGTAATGTTTGGCTTTCAACCGAAAAAGGCATTTATCAATATTCACCAGGTTCAAAAACGACATCTAAATTAGGCATGGATTGGATGTTGGATACAGATGGATCATCATCGATCACCTATCTAAGTTCTGGCAAAAGTAAGGATTTATGGATAGGAACAGACCAGGGTATTTATCGATATCAAGATAAGGATAAATCTGTCACTTTTGATGAACAAAGTGTGGGCTATGGCTCTGTGATTTCATTATCCGAAGCAAATAATGGCCGTGTTTGGGGTGCGAATAGTTATGGCTTGGCCTTGTTCCAAGGTCGTGAGAATAACAACAGTGAGAACATTGCGTTAAAATTGCCATTACTTAGATTAAATAGCGTTCCTCTTTGTGTTGCTTCTACTGGTGACGGTGCTTGGGTTACAACCACGAATGGTTTGAATTTTTATAACCAGAACGGTTTGCTAGTCCGCCATTTTTCATCACCTTTTGGTTTGGTTAGAAATGAATTTTTACCTAATGGATGTTCTCTTTCTCCAGAAGGGGATTTACTGACTTTAACAACCAAATTGGGAATGATTGCCGTCGAAACGAAAGCGTTAAAACAAACTTCACTGCCAATTGATCAAGTTTTTGTGAGCGAAGTGCAATCGGATCATTCGACTCTCGCTTTAGCTCCAAAAATGGGAGAAGAAATCCATGTCGATTATGCACATTCATTGAGCGTAAAGTTTGGAGTGTTACCTAATTTTGATATGCCACAGCTGCAGTATAGATTGATTGGAAGCCAAAATGAGCAGTGGATTTCATTCAGAGGTTCTCAATTAACTTTTGATCACCTTGCTCCTGGGCGTTACTCCTTGGAATTTAAGACAACAGCACAAATGGGGACCAATAAAATAGGTAATCGCTATGTATTTATTGTCGATAAACCTTGGTATATGTTGCCATGGACAGTGGCATTATTTGGTGTCGTCTTACTATGTTCAGTAATTGGATTTATTGCTTGGCGTTCAAAATTAACAGTAAAGGCTAATTTGCGTTTACGTCGATTAATTAATTTGAAAACGCAGCAATTAAGACATCAAAGTCAGTTATTGGTCAGCAGTAACGTTCAACTTCGTAAGCTATCTCAAACTCGTAAAATGCTGGTCGGAGATATGGTATATCAAGCGCGATCAGAGATTAAAAATTTAAGAAATCATTTGTCTGATCCCTGCCTTTCTGAAGCTGCGGTGCTAGATTACACCGATAAAGCGCTTGAACCGTTAAATCAAATTATGACCCTTTACTCACGTCACGGTGAGAAAACGGCATTATTAGATGGGCAAGTTGTTTCTCTTGTATTAAAAGCTGTGATTACAGGCTGGCAACAAGAAGCGGATAAATCGGGGATTACTATATTAGTAGAAGACAATACTCAAGGTTGTTTCGTTAGAGTGAAGCATTTCAACCTTGATATGATTCTTAATACCTTAATGGCCAGTTCGCTTATTCGATCCGATCCGAATCAAATTATTCACTTATCAGCAAAATTGAATGAGCAAGAATTAAGAATTTCAATTGAAGATATTGGTGAAGGGTTATCGGAAGAAGAAATCTTAGCTTTTGAGGCTCAAGAGTTCGGTGTTCCTGTTGTAGAACATAATTACACTTTATCGGATACATCCCTTCCTGCAATTGCACATATAGCAGAGCAAAGTGGTGGGCAATTTGAATTTCACTTTAATCAATATACGCATTTAACACGGCTTTCCATTGCATGGCCAATTCAAACGCACCCAGCATCGACTTCTGATCCTGTGATTATTGTTCATGAATCATCACAAGCTGGTCGCACTGAGAAAATTAGGCAGAGCTTGGCTGATAATAGAGAGAAAAGAACCGAGTTTCATGCGCAAAATGATTGGTTAGAAAAGGTCTATCAACTTGTGCAGGCCCATTATCAAAACCCTGAATTTAGCACTAGCCATGCCGCTAAGATGTTATATATCTCAGAGCGAAGTCTGCAGCGTAAGTTTAAGTCTCTGACGAATAGTTCTTTTATGGATTACTTAATTAAGGTGAGATTAGAAAAAGCTTGCGAATTGTTAATTTCGGGAGAAAAGATTTCAGAAACAGCCTTCGAAAGTGGTTTCAACGATCCTTCTTATTTCTCTCAACGTTTTAAACAATACTTCGGCGTAACGCCAACGAAATTTATAGAAAGTGCATTTGGGAGTAACAAATAATCTTAGTAACCTTCGATTGGTGAAGGCTGTTTTGATGAACAGTTATTCGGTCGGAGATAAGTCAGTAGCGTTAACCGAAATGCCAGAAAAACAAAGAGAAAGGGGCACATTGTTAATCTAAGTTAGATTTCAATGTGCCCCTTTGTTGTGACTTAATTAAAAGCTTGGAATAAAAAAAAACGTGGCACAGCCGGGGGACAGTGCCACGGGTGTCAATGACACCTTCGCTTGCTGCCGGAGTGTATTGACGAGCAATACACATCAGGAATAAAAGGGTTTGATAACCAGTCGTTATCGATGGATGTATTTATACGCTATTCTAATAATTACCCACATAAAATAAGCGACAATTAACTATAAGGATTGCGACAAGGTACTTATTTCATTTAAAAACAACATGTTATGTTTTTTTGTTGTTCTTATTTTTAGTGAGAAATTAACGATTTTGACGGGATGTGAGCGTGTTTGCTACTTGATGAGTTGCCGACTAGCAAAAACAAAATATTAGTTTTGAGATCTGGATTTAATGTAAATAATTGTTAATTTGATCTAGATCATTAGTGGTTTTTTTATGCAGGAGTAGTATCGCTAATAATAATAGTTATCATTAAGAATGATTCTTCTGGTTACTGATTTCGGATCTAATAAAAAGAGATAAGTGACCAGAAGAATTACTGTAAACCGGTGTATTAATATGAAACTCGATGAGCTGAAGTCTGGACAGGCAGCAACGATTTTAAATTTAGAAGCGTTATCCAATGATGTGAGAAAAAAACTCATGATCATGGGTATGCTACCAAACACGTCAGTAAAAATGGTTCGCAAAGCGCCAATGGGTGATCCTCTGCAAGTTGAAGTAAGAGGTGTTTCTGTCGCTATTCGAGGTCAAGTGGCAAAAAATATTGAAATAGAGGTGAACCAATGAGTTTCCATATTTTAACTGTAGGTAACCCGAATAGCGGTAAAACCACATTATTTAATAGCCTAACAGGTGCGAAGCAACACGTTGGTAACTGGGCTGGTGTTACTGTTGAGAAAAAAACAGGTTCATTTACTCATAATAACCAAGGTTTCGAGTTGACTGACTTACCTGGTATTTATTCTTTAGATAGCGCAAATGATGCAAACAGTATTGATGAATCTATTGCATCTTCTGCGGTTTCTTCTATGCCAGCCGATCTTATTATTAACGTGGTTGATGCAACGAGCTTAGAACGTAGCTTATATATGACACTGCAACTGCGCGAACTTGGCCGCCCAATGGTTGTAGTGCTAAACAAACTTGATGCCTTGCGTCGTGAAAGACAAGAAATTGATGTTGATGCATTATCCAAAGTCTTGGGTTGTCCGGTTTATATTCTTTCTGCGATTAATAAATCTCAAGTTGCTCAATTCAAAAATGATTTACATCAACTGACTCAACAACCAGTGCAAATTGAAAGTTTGCAGCTTGATTATCCGCAAGTAATTGAACAAGCGATTGGTGAACTTAATTCAATTTGGCCACAAGAAAGCATTATTTCACCGCGTGCGATGTCAATTCGAGCATTAGAGCAAGATGCGTTAATGTTCAATCAATTGTCATCAAACCATGTTGACCAATGCAAAGCAGTTGTAATGCGCTTGCAAACAGAGATGGATCTTGATCTAACCATCACTTCAACTAAATACGATTACTTGCACCAATTGGTAAATCAAGTTCGTAGTAGTTCTTCAGTGCTTAATAAAACTTTTACTGAAAAACTCGACCAAGTGATCTTGAATAAATGGTTCGGTATTCCATTCTTCTTCTTAGTTATGTACACCATGTTTATGTTCTCAATTAACGTGGGCAGCGCCTTTATTGATGTATTTGATATTGGTGTTGGCGCATTATTGGTTGATGGTGGACACTATTTATTAGACGGTCATTTACCAGTTTGGCTTGTGACTATTATTGCTGATGGTCTAGGTGGCGGTATTCAAACCGTTGCTACCTTTATTCCGGTCATTGCTTGCTTGTATCTATTCCTATCTTTACTTGAAAGCTCTGGTTACATGGCGCGTGCAGCATTTGTACTTGATAAAGTGATGCAAAAAATTGGCTTACCGGGCAAAGCGTTTGTCCCACTTATTCTTGGTTTTGGTTGTAACGTACCAGCAATCATGGCAACTCGTACCATGGATCAAGAACGTGAGCGTAAACTGTCGGCAGCGATGGCTCCATTCATGTCATGTGGCGCACGTTTACCTGTTTACACTTTGTTTGCAGCAGCGTTCTTCCCATCTGCAGGTCAAAACGTAGTTTTTGCATTGTACCTAATTGGTATTTTTGCGGCGGTGTTTACTGGTCTATTGCTTAAAAATACTTTGTATCCGGGCAAAAGCAGCAGCTTTATCATGGAAATTCCTGATTATGAAATTCCAACCGTGCGCAATGTATTAATCAAAACATGGCAGAAGCTAAAACGTTTCGTGCTTGGTGCAGGTAAAACTATCGTGCTTATCGTGGCCGTTTTAAGCTTCTTTAACTCTTTGGGTATGGACGGTTCATTCGGTAACGAAGATAGCCAAAACTCTGTACTGTCAAAAGCGGCACAAGTCGTTACACCAGCGTTTGCTCCAATGGGTGTTGAGGAACATAACTGGCCAGCAACGGTAGGGATTATCACGGGTATTTTTGCCAAAGAAGCGGTAGTGGGTACATTGAATAACTTGTATTCGGACCCTGAAGCAGAAGGCGATGCGGAATATGATCTAGGCGCAAGCTTAAAAGAAGCATTCCAAACTATTCCTGATAACCTAGCTGATTTGAGCTTTAGTGATCCTCTAGGTATTGAAGTGGGTGACTTGGAACACCAAGACGTTGCAGCAGAAGAACAAGGTGTAAGCCAAGGCATTTTCTCTAACTTACAATCTTACTTTGCGACTAGCGGTGCAGCTTTTGCTTACTTGTTGTTTGTATTGCTATACACACCATGTGCTGCTGCTATGGGGGCTTATGTTCGTGAATTCGGTAAACCTTTTGCTCGCTTTATCGGTGTTTGGACAATGTTCTTGGCTTACGCTTCAGCGACAATTTATTACCAAGCATCAAGCTTTGCTGCACATCCAGTAAGCAGTAGCTTGTGGATTGCTTTGATGTTGTTGCTCTTTATTGCAGTTTATCTGCGTCTAAAACAAGTGGGCAAGAAAGAACAAGCAATGCGTATTGATGTCGTTAATATTATGTAGTTGCTAGTTTAGTTAATAAAACAATCGCTTAATTTGTATAAAGCTAAATTGTAAAAAGCGTAGAGATGGAATGATCTCTGCGCTTTTTTAATGCCTTATTTTTGCAAATTCGATTTATTTAAAATCCACACAACGTTCTGCAAATGCTGAAGCTAATTGTGCAACCAGTTTTTGCGTACTTTCTTGTGAGCGAGTTTTCCCCTCGGTATTTCCCCAAACAGGTCCCGGCCATGCAACGTCAGTTTCAAAGCGCGCAATATGATGAATGTGCAATTGAGGAACCATATTGCCTAATGCGCCAAGATTGAGTTTTTTCGGCTGAAACAGATCTTCAAGCGAATTAAATACCGCTTTCGATTCCACTAAAAATTGCTGTTGTTGCTCCATTGGCAAGTGGTGCAATTCTTGAAGGTTTGCTACTTTCGGTACCAAGATAACCCAAGGACCAATATCTTCTTTGTGTAATAGAGCAAGGCAAAGTGGGAACTCGCCAATCACATCCGTATCAGCTTTAAGTTGTGGGTGCAGAGTAAATTCCATTATTGTTTCCCCGTGTGGTTTTAATATACCTGAGATAAAAAAAGTCCCCTTGAATCACGAAAATTAAGGGGACTTTAAGCTTTAACCAAGAACGCTGATAATTACATGCGCTCTAGAGTTTCAATACCTAGAAGTGACAAACCTTGCTTAATGGTTTTCGCTGTAAGTGCAGCCAGTTTCAAGCGGCTAGATTTCACAGTTTCATCTTCTGCGCTCAAGATTGGGCACGCTTCGTAGAAACTAGAGAATTGACCTGCTAATTCGAATAAGTAGCTACACATTAAGTGAGGTTGACCTTCACGAGCAACAGAGCTTACTGCTTCATCAAATTGAAGAAGTTTAGAAATCAGTGCTTTTTCTTTCTCATCAGAAATAGTGATTTCACCTGTTAAGCCATTCATATCGATGCCAGCTTTAGCAAAGATAGAAGCTACACGAGTGTAAGCGTATTGCATGTATGGTGCAGTGTTACCTTCAAACGCCAGCATGTTGTCCCAATCAAAAATGTAATCGGTAGTGCGGTGCTTAGAAAGGTCAGAGTACTTAACTGCAGCCATTGCAACCGTGTTAGCGATATTCGCTTTTTCTTCTGCAGATAATTCAGGGTTTTTAGATTCAATAAGTTTTTGTGCACGTTCTGTTGCTTCATCTAAAAGATCAGCAAGGCGAACTGTACCACCAGCACGAGTTTTGAATGGACGACCATCTTTACCCAGCATCATACCGAATGCGTGGTGCTCAAGAGATACTGACTCAGGCACATATTCAGCTTTACGAACGATAGTCCAAGCTTGCATTAGGTGTTGGTGCTGACGTGAGTCGATGAAGTAAAGAACACGATTTGCGCCAAGTTGCTCGTAACGGTATTTCGCACAAGCAATATCGGTTGTGGTGTATAGGAAGCCACCGTCACGTTTTTGAACGATAACGCCCATAGGTTCGCCATCTTTGTTTTTGTATTCGTCTAAGAACACAACTTGTGCGCCGTCATCTTCAACCGCTAAACCTTTTGTTTTCAGATCAGCAACGATTTCAGGCAACATGTCGTTGTACATGCTTTCGCCCATCACATCATCACGAGTCAAAGAAACGTTTAGACGATCGTAGTTACGTTGGTTTTGCACCATTGTGATGTCGACCAACTTCTTCCACATTTTCGCACAATCTTGGTCACCACCTTGTAGTTTCACTACATAACCACGAGCACGTTCTGCGAATGCTTCATCTTCATCGTAAAGTTTTTTCGATTCACGGTAGAAAGCTTCAAGATCAGCCAGTTCCATTGAAACTTCGCCGCTTTCTTTTTCGACACGCTCAAGGTTTGCAATCAACATACCGAACTGCGTACCCCAGTCACCAATGTGGTTTGCACGGATAACTTTGTGACCTAAAAACTCAAGAGTACGAACAACCGCATCACCAATGATGGTTGAACGTAAGTGACCAACGTGCATTTCTTTTGCAACGTTTGGCGCAGAGTAGTCCGCAACGATAGTTTGTTGTTCTTCAAGTGCAATACCTAAACGCTCATCAGCAAGAGCTAGAGAGGCTTGGTTTGCAAGAAAAGCAGGGTCTAAGAAAATGTTGATGAAACCTGGGCCAGCGATTTCAGTTTTGATAGCCACGCCATCAAGATCTAAAACGTCTAAAACTTTTTGAGCAAATTCGCGTGGGTTCATGCCCAATTTCTTTGCTACACCCATTACACCGTTTGCTTGGTAATCACCAAATTGTGCTTTTGCGGATTGTCGAACCGCAGCTGGGCTTCCAGCAGGTGCACCAGCGGCTTCAAGAGCCTGAGAAACTTTATCGTTAAGAAGGGCTGCAATATTCACGCGCGTTTCCTATCTATTTGTTAAATATAGTAATTTCAATAAAGCAATAAAAGAGCTTCATTAAACAGAATTCTTAGTCAGAAAATGTGATCTATGATAGCAATATTTGTCACTGGTTTAAAAAACAAATATTCATTTTCTGTGGTTTTTTTCGGTACACTAGTGCGGAATAATCGCATAAATATAAGAATGTTATGAATACAGATGTAAAAACACAATTATTACCCGCAACACTTAGAGCTCAACTTCCTGAATTTTGGCAGAAGGTTGAAACTTTCGCTGAAGTGATTGGCTTAAAACTTAACTCGCTAGTGGCTGATCATGTTGCGATTCGAATCAACGAACAATCGGTTGCAGAACACACGCATCAAGCATGGCTTGCTGAAGGGACACAAATTTCTGATGCGATGATTAACGGTCGCCCAATTATTGTGATTGAATTAGACAAAGCGTTTGAAGTGTCCAATCAACAAATCAAATTGTTGGAGTTGCCATATCCAAGTGTGAAAACGTATCGAAATCAAGGTTGGGAACATGTGGAATTTGTGGTTAATAGCCAAGCGCAAACCGCAGAAGATTTTCTAGCTGATGTCAAAAAAGCCTTTCCTGAAATTGAAGCGCGTTGGGATTGTTTAGAATATATGGGCGTGAAAGTGAAATTATCAAGCCCGAAAGGTGAGGGCGAGCGTTTGGCTAACCCTACCGTGGCATTCAAGTCAGAAAGTGGCGTTTGCATTAAACTGCATCCGCACACTTTGAAAGACGTGATTTTAAGCGAATTATAAAATAACGGTTTTGTTGCCGTAAACGAAGACGTGATCGTTGACGACCTTGCTCAATGCTTTGCTCAGAACATTTTTCTCAACATCACGTCCTGCTTGCGCCATATCTGAAGCACTAAAGTTGTGATCCACAGGGATTACATCTTGCTTAATGATTGGGCCTTCATCTAAATTGTTGGTCACAAAGTGCGCCGTTGCACCAATGATTTTCACACCACGATCAAATGCTTGCTGATACGGTTTCGCACCAATAAAGGCAGGCAAAAAGCTGTGGTGAATATTGATGATTTTATGTGGGAATTGCGCTACAAAGTTTGGCGTTAGAATACGCATGTATTTCGCTAAAACAACGTAGCGAGGATCATAAGATTTCACCACTTCCAGCATTTTTTCTTCATGTTCTTCACGGCTTAAACCCTCGTGAGAAATATGATGATAAGGAATGCCAAAACGTTCGGTTAAACCTTGTAATTTATCGTAGTTACCTACAACCGCTGCGATTTCAACATCTAGGCTGCCATCGTAAGCTTTCATCAAAATATCGCCCAAGCAGTGCGCTTCTTTTGTCACCATGATGACGATTTTCTTGCGTGACGAACTGATTAACGAACGTTTGCTTTCTTTTGGCAGAGCAAGATCAAGATCTTCTAAGAAAGTTTGATCGTTGAAAATGCCTTCCAATTCTGTGCGCATGAAAAAGTGGCCGCTGACGTTATCTACAAACTCGTTGTTGTGGATGATATTCAGCTGATGTTTGAAACAAATATTAGTGATTTTGGCAATTAATCCCCGTTCATCACTGCAATGCGTTAAAAGTGTTTTTCTTTCCATAATGTTGTGTGTCTTTTTTTATTATTAAAAATACTTACCTGATAATGAGTCTTTGCTCAAATGTAGCGAACCAATTTAGCGGTCGCTCAGGAAGTTGGCAAGGAGATTAATGATATTCATTTTGTTATTTCCCCTGTTTTGATAAAGCTGCCATAATCCCAGCTAATTTTTCCGAGTTTTTATTGGGTATCGTACACTTGAGCATTACCAAGGCATTTTCTTCCTCTGGCGCATTAGGCAAAGCCATTCCGGGTTTTCAAGCACGCCAACCTCAACTTGATATGGCCAACGCTGTGCATCAAGCGATTAAGCATGAGCAGCAGTTAGTGGTGGAAGCAGGAACGGGGACGGGAAAAACTTTTGCTTACTTAGTGCCAGCCTTGTTAAGTGGAAAAAAAGTCATCATCAGTACCGGTTCGAAAAACTTACAAGAACAGTTGTTTCACCGTGATTTACCTTTAATGGTCGAAGCCCTTGGTTTTACTGGTTATGTTTCTTTGCTGAAAGGACGATCGAATTACCTTTGCCATGACCGATTAAGCCGCCAGTTGATTGAAAGTCACAACGTAGAAGCCGATCCTGAACTGCTATCTCAATTGGTCAAAGTACGTTCTTGGTCGTCGGAAAGTAAAACTGGTGATTTAGGTGATTGCGATGCGATTGCAGAAGATTCTCCAATCATTAGCACCATTACTTCTACTAACGACAACTGTCTTGGGAAAGAATGCCCAAGCTATCAAGATTGTTTTGTGCGTAAAGCTCGTCAAAGAGCAATGGATTCCGACGTTGTTGTGGTGAACCATCATTTATTTTTGGCAGATTTAGCGATTAAAGAAACCGGCTTTGGTGAGCTAATTCCTGAAGCGGAAGTGTTTATTTTCGATGAAGCACACCAGTTGCCTGACATTGCTAGCCAATATTTCGGTCAATCGATTTCTAGCCGCCAAATTCAAGAACTCGCGAAAGATATAGAAATTGGTTATCGCACTGAAGCCAAAGACATGCGCCAATTACAAAAGATTGCCATCAAGCTTGAACAAGGTTTTATGGACTTGCGTATTGCGCTTGGGGATTTGAATTACGCGAATAGCCAAGGTGCTTTTAATCAAGGATCTCTTAACCAAGGAGGAGGCGGTTCGAAAGGCAACTGGCGAGATGCGGTCAAATCAAAAAAAGTAATGGAGCATGTTGAGCGCTTAAATGAATCACTCGATTTGGCATTGGAAGTGCTGAAACTAGCACTTGGTCGAAGTGAATTATTAGACGCCGCTTATGAGCGCACGCACACTATTAAATCTCGTCTGAATAGAGTCTGTGATGTGTCGATTACTGGCTATTCTTATTGGTTTGAATGTTCCCCAAGACATTTTAGTTTGCACTTAACGCCACTTTCCGTGTCCGACAAGTTTAAAGAACAAATCGAAACCAAACAGGGCAGCTGGATTTTCACTTCGGCAACGCTGGCGGTTAAAGACAATTTTGACCACTTCACTCAACGACTAGGTATTGAACCTGCCCAGCAATTTACTTTGCCGAGTCCGTTCGATTATCAATCACAAGCTTTGTTATGCGTGCCACGCTACTTGCCAGAACCGAATAGTCATGGCGCTGCAGAAAAATTAGCTCGTATGCTAGCACCAGTGATCCAAGGGAATAATGGCCGTTGTTTCTTCCTTTGTACTTCTCATAAAATGATGCGCCAACTAGCGGATTTATTTCGAGAACAATTAACCTTGCCAGTTTTAGTGCAAGGGGAAACCAGTAAACAAAAGCTTTTGAATGAGTTTCTTGAACTTGGTAATGCAGTGCTGGTGGCGACAGGGGCGTTTTGGGAAGGGATTGACGTTAGAGGCGACACCCTAAGCTGTGTTATTATCGACAAACTACCGTTTACCGCACCGGATGATCCCTTGTTAAAAGCGCGAATTGAAGATTGTAAGTTGAAACACGGCGAGCCTTTCAATGAAGTGCAATTACCCGATGCAGTGATCACCTTAAAGCAAGGTGTTGGACGACTTATCCGAGATAAAACCGACAAAGGCGTATTGATCATTTGTGATAATCGCTTAGTCACACGAGATTATGGTGGCTTATTTTTACAAAGTTTACCGCCTATTCCTCGTACACGAGATTTAAAAAAAGTATCGGATTTCTTAGCGCAAGTAGCGATAACAAATGAACTTGCAAAAGATGCTCTTGTAGAAAAAGTTCATGCAGGAAATAACGAAGAAAAAGATACTCCAGATTTAGAAACGAATTAAACAAACAACTTGAGGCTTAAATGAGCGCAAAAATCCTTGCCTTAGACACATCAACAGAAAACTGTTCTGTGGCATTAATGATCGGTGATCAAATTATTACTCGTAGTGAAGTTGCTCCTCGTGACCATACGAAAAAAATTCTGCCAATGGTCGATGAAGTATTAAAAGAAGCGGGCGTAACGCTACAAGAATTAGATGCATTAGCTTTTGGTCGTGGGCCGGGTAGCTTTACAGGTGTTCGTATCGGTATCGGCATTGCACAGGGTTTAGCCTTTGGTGCAGAACTGCCAATGATCGGTATTTCAACTTTAGCGGCAATGTCGCAAGCGGCGTTCCGTGTTCATCAAGCAGAAAATGTGGTTGCTGCAATTGATGCTCGTATGGGTGAAGTTTATTGGGGACAATATCAGCGTCAAACTAATGGCGAATGGCAAGCGGTTGAACTTAATATTGGGCAAGAAAGTGGTGAGCCAGAATGTGTGATCCCACCTCAAGAAGTGGCAGCAAATGTGGTTGCTTCTGATCAGACTTGGACTCAAGTTGGAACCGGTTGGGATGCGTATTCTGAGCAATTAACTAATTTCCCATTTGCTCTACAAAACAGCGATGTGCTTTATCCCGAAGCGCAAGATATTGTGGTTTTGGCGCAACATGAATGGCAAAAAGGCAATACAGTTGAAGCTGAACAAGCTAGCCCAACCTATTTGCGGGATAAAGTGACTTGGAAAAAATTACCGGGACGCGAATAAAGTCGATTAGCGATTTGGTTGAACTATTTGATTAAGTATTTTGTCTTAACCAAATTGCTTAAAAATAAATTGGCTTAAAAAGGAGAAGCACCATGAAAAAATATTGTTTGATTTTAATGATGTTACTTGGTGTTTCTGCTTGTGCTACTTTGCCTCCTGAGCTTGAAACCACTCAACCTTTAATCACTGATTATCAGCAGTGGTCAACACAGTTAGCCAATTCCAAGCAATCTGATCTCAAAACTTCCTCTGACGTTCGAATGGGCGGCGTGATCAGCAAACTGACTAATTTAGAAGATTCGACTCGATTAGAAATTGTGAATTTGCCGATTTCTTCTACAGGACGTCCTGCATTAGATGTTGAACCAGAAGGTCGTTTTGTGGCTTATATCAAAGGTTTTTTAGACCCAGTCGCTTATAAAGAAGGACGCTTGATTACGGTTCAAGGCAAATCAAAGCCAACTGAAAAAGGCAAAGTGGGGCAATACGATTACCAATTCCCAGTGATAGAGGCTTCAGCGCACCACTTATGGCAAATCAAAACCACAACCTATATTGATGATCCGTTCTGGGGAGATTGCTACCGAGGTTCGATTTTCTGTGATGGCTATTATGGACCGGCAAGAGCAACCGTGATCCAAGAGTTGAAATGAAAATAACTGCCTAAAATTACAATAAAAATAAAGGATGGCTATGCTTAAAGAACGTCACTTTCAACTGCCTCATATTCGCTTGGCTGCTTTAGAAGTTGAGCATCAAAATACAACAGATTTTCACGCCGAGAATGGTCAAGTGAACCATGAAGAAGTGACACTGCTATTCCTACATGGCTGGCTTGATAACGCCGCCAGTTTTCATTCTGTTTTAGAGCATCTTTCCCAAATGCCAGAGACTCAACACTGGCGAATGCTTGCGCTAGATTTCCCTGGGCATGGATTATCTGACCGCAGAGACAAGAATGATTTTTATGCCTTTCATGACTATATCGCCGATCTTCATTACTTATTGAACCAAATTTGTGCAAAAAATCTTATTTTAGTCGGTCATTCGCTTGGTGCTTTGGTCGCAAGTTGCTATAGTGCCGCCTTTCCAGAAAATGTCAGAGGTTTAGTTCAAATTGAAGGACTTGGGCCTCTTTCTGATGATTCAGCCAATACAGTATCTCGTTTACGCAAAGGGATATTAAGTCGTCAGAGAATACTCGCTAAGCCATTGAGACGTTACGAGTCACAACGAGATGCTTGTTTACACCGAATGGAAGCCAATAAGTTAACCGCGAAACAATTGAAACCTATGATTGAGCGGGGAACGGTTGAACAAGATGGTTTTTGGTATTGGCGTTATGATCCAAAATTAAGATGCGAGTCGCCATATCGGATGACAGAAGAACAAGCATTGACGTATTTAGAGGCAGTGGAATGCCCCAATTTGTTGATATTAGGCGATAAAGGTTTTCCTCAACTTGCACAAGCAACCGAGCGAAAACAAGCATTAAATACACAGAACACAGATAACAAACAGAATGAGCAGGTAACGGTTTCAGGCGGGCATCATTGCCACATTCAATCTCCTGAAGCGGTTAGCCAGTTATTAGTAAAATTTACTCAATCCATTTTTTAACGTCAGACACCCAGCATTAAAGGTGCGAACGAAAAAATGAGAAAAAAGATTTAAAAGGAAAACACCGTGGAAAAACCGTGGTTACAGCGTTACCCAGAAGATGTGCCGGAATTTATTGATCCAGAAAAATACTCTTCGCTAGTCGACATGTTTGAGCAAGCTGTTCAGAAGTATGCTGATCAGCCAGCTTTTATGAACATGGGCTCAGTGATGACTTTCCGCAAATTAGAAGAGCGTAGCCGTGCCTTTGCTGCTTATTTGCAAAATGATCTGAAACTGAAAAAAGGCGATCGTGTCGCCTTGATGATGCCGAACGTTCTGCAATATCCAGTAGCATTATTCGGTATTTTGCGTGCGGGCATGATCGCGGTAAACGTGAATCCACTGTACACACCTCGTGAGTTAGAACATCAACTTAATGATGCTGACGCAACGGCGATTGTGATTGTGTCTAACTTTGCACATACCTTAGAAAAAGCGGTAAAAAATACCCCCGTTAAACACGTTATCTTGACTAGTCTTGGACAAATGCTGCCAAAAGTAAAAGGCACGCTGGTGGATTTCGTGGTGAAGTATGTGAAAGGTTTAGTGCCAAAATACGATTTACCGGGAGCGATTTCTTTCCGCAAGGCTTTGTACCGTGGCCGTCGCATGCAATACGTGAAGCCATTTATTGAAGGCGATGATATTGCATTTCTTCAATATACTGGCGGCACAACAGGTGTTGCGAAAGGGGCGATTTTGTCTCACCGCAACATGGTGGCTAACGTAC
The DNA here is from genome assembly GCA_047975485.1 of Vibrio sp. Classification (GTDB taxonomy): domain Bacteria; phylum Pseudomonadota; class Gammaproteobacteria; order Enterobacterales; family Vibrionaceae; genus Vibrio. Next base: position 143,066 of record JBKEDP010000043.1, read on the forward strand.
TGCAAGCGAAAGGGGCATTTGGTCCATTCTTGCAGGAAGGTCGTGAATTCGTCGTCACTGCTTTACCGCTTTACCATGTGTTTGCTTTAACCATTAACTGCTTATTGTTCATTGAGTTTGGTGGTACAAACTTGCTGATCACCAACCCGAAAGACATTCCAACGTTCGTTAAAGAGCTGCAAAAAGTGAAATTCACCGCCTTAATGGGTGTGAACACGCTGTTTAATGCGCTGCTTAACAACGAAGACTTTAAAGAGACTGATTTCAGCCATTTACGTTTTTCTGTTGGTGGCGGTATGGCGGTTCAACGTGCAGTTGCCGAAAAGTGGCAGAAAGTCACAGGTTGTTTCTTGTTAGAAGGTTATGGTTTAACGGAGTGTTCGCCACTTGTTGCTGCTAACCCATACGATTCAAATCAATATAGCTCGTCGATTGGTTTGCCGATGCCGTCAACTGAAATTCGCTTAGTTGATGATGAAGGTAATGTTCTATCACTTGATCAAACCGGTGAATTACAAGTTCGTGGCCCACAAGTAATGGAAGGTTACTGGAAGCGTCCTGAAGCAACCCGTGAAGTGTTAACGCAAGACGGTTGGCTTTCAACGGGCGATATCGTTCGTGTTGATGAGCAAGGCTTTATCTACATCGTTGACCGTAAAAAAGACATGATTTTGGTGTCGGGCTTTAACGTTTATCCAAATGAAATTGAAGATGTTGTGGCGCTAAACTCAAAAGTATTAGAAGTCGCAGCGATTGGACAACCAAGTGCAAACTCAGGTGAGATAGTTAAAATTTACGTAGTAAAAAGCGATAGTAGCCTGACAAAAGAAGAATTGATCGCACATTGTCGTCAGCACTTGACGGGTTACAAAATCCCGAAAGTGGTGGAGTTCCGTGAAGAATTACCAAAAAGTAATGTGGGTAAAATTCTGCGCCGTGAATTACGCGATGAAAATATGGCAAAACTTGCCAAACAAAAAAGCTAAAGGGATCTTGTGAATTACACCATAGTTAATACCACGGAAGCATTAGAAGCGGTTTGCCAACATGCGCGTCAATTTGATGTTGTTATGCTTGATACCGAGTTTGTTCGTACTCGTACTTATCATCCTCAGTTGGGTTTGATTCAACTTTACGATGGCGAACAATTATCGCTAATTGATCCGGTTGAAATTCAAGACATGCAAGCACTGGCTGATTTGTTGACCGATACGTCTGTCATTAAGGTTTTGCATGCTTGTGGTGAAGATTTAGAAGTATTCCAACATGCCTTTGGTTGCTCGCCAACGCCTATGATTGATACTCAATTAATGGCGGCATTTTTAGGTTACGGTTTATCGACTGGCTTTGCTTCTTTGGTGAATGATTATCTTGGTGTGGAGTTAGACAAGAGCGAATCCCGCACGGATTGGTTGGCTCGTCCTTTGACTCAAAAGCAATTGGATTATGCGGCGGCGGATGTGTATTACCTGCTGCCTCTATATCAAAAACTGCTAGAGCAAGTGGAAGAAAAAGGCTGGTTAGCGGCAGCACAACAAGAATCCAAATTGCTGATTGAAAAACGCTTAAAAACCATTGACCCAGACAAAGCATATTTAGCGGTGAAAGGGGCATGGACGCTAAATCAACAGCAATTAGCGACGTTAAAAATCATGGCGAAATGGCGTTTATTGGAAGCGCAAAAGCGTGATTTGGCATTAAACTTTATTGTCAAAGAGCCGAACATGATTGAAATCTGCCGCCTTAACATGACTAGCTTAAAACAGATGGATGATGCGGGTTTCGATTACCGTGAAATTCGTCGTCATGGTAAAACCTTGTTGGATTTCGTTGAGCAAGGCAAGCGTATTCCTGAAAGTGAATGGCCAGAGAAAATCACTCGCTTAATGGATAACCCCGCTTATAAGCAGTTGTTCAAACTATTGAAAGATGAAGTGAAAGCGGTTTCACAACAATCAGGCTTGGCAACAGAATTCTTAGCTTCGAAAAAGCAGCTAAACCAATATATTAATTGGGTTTGGAAGCATAATCGCAGCGAAGAAAAGCAGCCGGATATTATGAAGTCGTGGCGCAAAGAATTACTGGCTACTCGCTTAGATAGCAAGATGTAAAAGCGATGCATAATAAAAGCTAAAAACAAAAATGCCTTTCACGTGAAAGGCATTTTTTATGGGAGCTATTCAGAGAACCGCAATCCTTGTGTTCTCTATATCTTAACTCATTCAATACAACAAAGTTATCGCTCTAATCTTTGTCTGGCAACTGGATATTAAGCTCAAGAACAGACAAATCATCATCGCCTTGTTCTAGGCTGACATTGACCATCGACGGATCAACAGCGACATATTTGCTCAATACTTGAAGAATATCTTCTTTTAGTTGAGGCAAATAAGATGGGTTCGCACTGCCATGGTTACGGCGCTCAGCCACAATAATTTGTAAACGTTCTTTCGCTAAGTTTGCGGAATCTTTTTTCTTTGGTCGGAAGAACTGTAGTAATGACATGTTTATCCCCCAAATAATCTCTTAAAGATGCTTTTCTTCTCTTCGGTTAGGAAGCGAAACTCTTTTTCTTCTCCCAGTAAACGGTCAACAGCATCCATGTAGGCTTGGCCTGCGTCAGATTCCGTGTCGTGGATCACTGGAATACCCTTGTTTGATGCATTCAATACCGCTTGGCTTTCTGGGATCACACCCACCAAAGGAATATGCAGGATTTCTTCTACATCTGTTACGCTTAACATCTCACCAGCGGTAACACGCGAAGGATTGTAACGAGTTAGAAGTAAGTGTTGTTTTACTGGCTCTAGACCTTGTTCTGCACGTAGCGAACGAGAATCTAAAATACCAAGAATGCGGTCAGAGTCACGAACAGACGAAACTTCAGGGTTAGTTGTGATTACAGCTTCATCAGCAAAATACAGAGACATCAATGCCCCTTGCTCGATGCCAGCAGGAGAGTCACAGATGATGAAGTCAAAGCCCATGTCGTGTAATTCAGTTAGAACACGTTTTACACCCGTATGAGTTAGAGCATCTTTATCACGAGTTTGAGAAGCAGGAAGCACATAAAGATTATCGCAGCGCTTATCTTTAATTAATGCTTGGTTTAGTGTTGCTTCACCATTAATAACGTTCACGAAATCGTAAACAACTCGGCGCTCACATCCCATAATCAAATCAAGATTACGTAGACCAATATCGAAATCGATGACAGCGGTTTTTTTGCCTTTTAAAGCAAGGCCAGTTGCAATAGCAGCACTGGATGTAGTTTTACCTACTCCGCCTTTACCTGACGTTACGACGATAGTACGCGCCATTTATTATTCCCTTTTGTTGTTTGAATTCTTTATTTTTACTTAATCACTAGATTATTTAACGTATTCAAAATTACGGTTCACGTTTTAAACTGGCTCTTAACCTTTTGTGAAGAAAGTAGATATTGTAACGAAAATATCCCCTCAAGGTTAAGAGGCTAGATATTTTATCCAATCACATCAAATTGCATGCGTTCTTCATGCAAGGTCATGATGACTTTTTTCTGCCAACATTCTTGATCAATCTTATCACTCAAGTAATAAATACCTGCGATAGAAACCAATTCAGCCTGTAAATCCTCACAAAGAATCATTGCGCCTTTCTGTCCACTTGCGCCAGCGATCGCACGTCCACGACAAGTTCCATGAATATGAATACTGCCATCGGCGATCACTTCTGCACCTGCACTTACGTGATTTAAAATCACCAAATCGCAATCTTTTGCATACACTTGCTGACCAGAACGGATCGGCGTACGAATGATTTTAGTTGGTACACTTTCAACAGGTGCCTGATACGTCGATTTACTGTTCGACATAATCGCAAAACCTGCATCAGTAATATGTTCTTTGATTACATTGCCTTTAACGCCAGTAATGCCAACTGGAATCATGCCTGCCAGAACAATTTCTTCACGAAGTTGCTGAAAGTTAATGTCAACTTGCTGCGCTTTTGAAATGTCAACCACAAGAGGGGCATGACGAAAAAAAGCCGGAGCTTGTTCTACTTTGCTGTGTAAAAATTGGATGCAGTTTTCAATATTATCTTCAGGTAAATGAAGAACAGAAAGTGCAAAACTGCTGCCTTTTAAATCAGGTTTTGTTGACATAGAGAAATCTTACTCTGAAAGTTGCGTGCTTGATTGGTTCAACTGAAATACAAGCATGTTACGGCATTTTAGCCATAAGAGCATAACTAAAATTAAGATTCATAATGTTATAGTTTATTTCAGCATTAATTAAGTTAATTGCTTGTCATAATGATAAAAAAATCAATTAAATCCAAGCCAAAGCAACCCCAAAGTTAAGTGAGCGCCTACAATATGTTCATTCAGCGTAAATTTCGACGTGTTTTTAGACGTGAGTTAATGATTTTACAACCTCAAGCGTGATAGTGTTCGAACCTAAATATTTCGGTAAAAACCGGGTTTATAAGAACAGGCAATAAGTTGTGTTCAGTAAGAGCAAAGTAAAAGAAAAAGGGTAATGTATGTTGTGTTCCATTTATAAAAGTTCGAAGAAAGAAGGGACTTATCTGTATATTCCCAAGAAAGACGATTTTTCTGATGTGCCGGAAGCATTGATGCAAATGTTTGGCAAGCCGGTTTTCGTTATGGTGATGAAAATGGAAGGTCGTAAACTTGCCATGGTTGACATTGAAAAGGTGAAAAAATCACTGAATGATGACGGTTTCTTTTTGCAATTACCGCCACCGCCAGTTAATTTGTTAGATGAATACAAAGCGAGTAAAGCTAAGTCTGAGTAAAGACAAATTCAAAACTTAGCCTCAATAAGGATGAATATGGATAAGAAGTTTGTAGGTATTTCCGCCGTCTTGCTCAGCAGTTTAGTGAGTTTTTCCTCTTTGGCCGCAACTGAAAAAACAGAAGCTGCTCCTGAGTTAACGATTGTCGAAGATGCGGCAATTAGCCAATTAACGGCAAGTGCAACTGATACCAATATGACGCAAGAAGAACGTTTTAAGGCATACATTGAAACCTTAAAACAAGAAGCAAAATTGCGTGGAATTTCAGATGCGACCATTCAAGCGGCATTTAAAAATGTTGCCTTCAAACCTCATGCAGTCAAAGCCGATAATAACCAGCCTGAGAAAAAACTGACACTGGATGAATACATTCCTCGTGCGGTTCCTGCATGGAAAGTCAAACAAGCAAAAGCCCTATACCAAGAAAATTACGATGACCTGAAACGAATCGGTGAACAGTTCGGTGTGCAACCTCGGTTCATCGTTGCGCTTTGGGGCGTAGAAAGTAACTTCGGTAAATTTACTGGCAACTACAATGTCGTCAGCGCATTAGCGACACTGGCATTTGATGGTCGTCGTGAAGAATTATTCCGAAAACAAACCATGGCTGCATTACAAATCATTGATGAAGGCCACATCAGCGCAGAAAACATGAAAGGTTCATGGGCTGGTGCGATGGGGCAGTGCCAATTTATGCCGACTTCTTTCTTGGCTTATGCAGCTGATGGTAATGGCGACGGTAAAAAAGACATCTGGAAGACTAAGCAAGATGTATTCGCTTCAACTGCTAATTATTTAAAAACTGAAGGTTGGGACGACAGTTACACTTGGGGGCGTCAAATCAAAGTGCCGCACGGTATCAACCCAGACTTACAAGGTCGTGATGCCGAAAAAGGCAAGATGCTGCAAGAGTGGGCTCAGCTAGGCATTACCGATCTAGATGGTTCTCCGTTACCAACTCTCGATAAAGACATCAAAGCATGGCTAATCATGCCAGATGATGAAGATGGTCGCAGTTATCTTGTGTACAACAACTATAACGTGTTGATGCACTGGAACCGCTCTTATTACTTTGCCATTGCGGTAAGTACATTAGCGGACAAAATAGTTGATAAAGATTAAAATTTCTTGTCCAAAGTGATTTTGCTGCACAAGTGGACAATAAAAGTAAAGTTATGTAAATTTGATCTAATTTAATTTTATTTGAAATACATTAGGTTTATTTTAAGGCTGCCGCTTTTTTGTGGTAGCCTTTTCATTTTTCAACACAATATTGAGACACCATTATGCTTGTAAACCGTTTTAATGTGGGATTATTGTCTGCTGCTTTAGTGCTAGGGATCGCCGGGTGTGATTCTCAATCAACTGATTCAGCGCAATCTGCCGCTGCTCAAGCAATGCAAGTCGAAGTACTTAGCATCGCAAAAAAACCAACCAGTATTTTTACAGAACTTCCAGCCCGTGTTGTAGCAACGCAAATTTCTGAAGTTCGCCCACAGGTATCAGGCATACTGCAACAGCGTTTCTTTGAAGAAGGTCAGTTGGTTAAGAAAGGTGATGTGCTTTACCAAATCGATCCAGCGCCATACCAAGCTGATGTAAACAGCGCAAATGCGGCTTATCTAAAAGCCAAAGCTGATGAAGAAGTTCTGGGCAAAACAGCTCAACGTTATAAAGGCTTAGTTGGTCGTAAGTTAATCAGCCAAGATGATTACGACAAAGCTGACGGTAACTGGAGACAAGCGAGAGCGCAATCTGCTGTAGCAAAAGCGGCTTTAGATAACGCTAAAATCAACCTTTCTTACACCAAAGTGACAGCACCAATTACTGGCCGTATTGATATTTCTCAAGTAACTGAAGGTGCATTAGTAACTGCTGGCCAAGCTCAATTATTGACAACTATTCAACCGCTTGATCCTATTTATGTGGATATGACTCAATCTTCGCTTGAAATGGCGAAAATTAAGAAAAGCCTAGGTGACCAAACTAACCCAATGGTTACGGTTAAACTTGAAGATGGTTCAGCTTATGATCAGCAAGGTAAATTGACTTTTGCTGGTACTAAAGTAGATAGCACAACCGGTAGCGTTACTATGCGTGCTGTTGTTCCAAACCCTAGCAATGTATTACTTCCTGGCATGTTTGTTCGTTCAAGCATCGTGATTGCCGATAACCAACCAATGATCACGCTATCTCAAGCTTTGATTGCGTTTAAGCCAGACGGTTCTTCTTACGTGTTAGTCGTTGAAGGCGGTAAAGTTGCTGAACGTACAGTAACCACTGGTGCAACTGTAAATGATAATGAATGGGTGATTACTTCAGGTTTGAATGAAGGCGATCAAGTGATTGCTAACAATCTACAACGCTTACGTCCTGGCATGGAAGTAACTGTTAAGCCTGTTGATGCAAAACCAGCAGAAGCGGCAAAAGAAACTTCACCTAAAGCGGAATAATAGGCATATATAATCATGGCTAGATTTTTTATTGATCGCCCGATATTTGCATGGGTGATCGCGATCTTAATCATGCTGGCAGGTACCCTCGCGGTTATCGGTTTGCCAGTACAGCAATATCCAACGATTGCGCCACCAGCGGTTCAGATCCAAGCTGTATACCCAGGTGCATCGGCAAAAACAGCGGAAAACTCCGTAACTCAGGTGATTGAACAGAACATGACAGGTTTGGATAACTTGTTGTACATGTCTTCATCAAGTAGTTCTTCTGGTACGGTAAGCGTAACTCTAACTTTTGCATTGGGTACTGACCCAGATATCGCACAAGTTCAGGTACAAAACCAGTTGCAACAAGCAACCAGTTCATTACCAACGGAAGTACAAAAGCAAGGTCTAACAGTTCGTAAAACCTCATCTTCATTCATGTCTATCTTGGCGTTTATTTCGACCGATGGCAGCATGGACCAAAATGACATCGCCGACTACGTTAACGCCCATGTATCGGATCCTTTAAGCCGTTTGAACGGTGTGGGTAACGTACAGGTGTTTGGTTCTCAGTACTCTATGCGTATCTGGCTAGATCCTGCGAAACTAACCAGCTACGGCTTAGTTCCTTCTGATCTTTATTCTGCTATTGAAGCACAAAACACCGAAGTAACCGTAGGTCAAATCGGTGGTGCTCCAGCGGTTCCAGGCCAGTTGATTAACGCAACTATCACTGCACAAAGCCGTTTAGAAAGCGTTGAGCAATTCGAAAATATTCTACTTAAAGTGAATGAAGACGGTTCTCAAATCCGTGTGAAAGACGTTGCTCGCGTCGCTTTAGGTGGTGAGGATGTGAGTGTCCTTTCTCGCTATAACGGTGATGGTGCTGCGGGTGTGGGTATCCAACTTGCAACTGGTGCGAACGCAATCGACACGCAAAAGTTGGTTGATGAAAAAATTGCAGAACTTGAAAAAACCTTCCCAGATGGTCTGAAAGTTGTAAAACCATACGACACCATTCCGTTTGTTAAGATTTCGATTGAAGAAGTGGTTCACACGCTAATCGAAGCGGTTGTATTGGTATTCTTGGTTATGTACTTGTTCCTACAGAACTTGCGTGCAACCTTGATCCCAACCATCGCTGTACCGGTTGTACTTTTGGGTACATTCGGCGTTATGGCGGCAATGGGCTTTAGTGTGAACACCTTAACCATGTTCGGTATGGTTCTCGCCATCGGCTTGCTGGTGGATGATGCCATCGTGGTGGTGGAAAACGTGGAACGTGTAATGGCGGAAGAAAATCTGCCACCGCTTGAAGCAACACGTAAAGCGATGAGTGAAATCACGGGCGCACTTGTGGGCGTTGCGATGGTACTGTCAGCGGTATTCATCCCAATGGCATTTATGAGTGGTTCAACTGGTGCGATCTACCGTCAGTTCTCATTAACAATCGTATCAGCGATGGTACTTTCTGTTCTTGTGGCAATGATTTTCACACCAGCACTTTGTGCAACTATGTTGAAACCTACCCACGGTGAGAAAACAACTGGTTTCTTTGGTTGGTTTAACCGTAACTTCAACAAATCAAGTGAATCATACACATCAGGTGTAGCTAAGGTGTTGCATCGCCCTAAACGTTTATTCGTTATCTATATCGTGATGCTTCCTTTGATTGGTTGGTTATTTAAGTCTATTCCATCAAGCTTCTTGCCTGACGAAGACCAAGGTAACTTCGTGATCATGGCGCAATTACCAGCAGGTGCGACTTTAGAGCGTACTGAAAAACTGATGGGCGAAGTTGAGGAGTACTTGAAAACAGAAGAAAAAGAGAACGTTGATTCTTTATTCCAAGTTTCAGGTTATAGCTTCGTTGGTCAAAGCCAGAATGCGGCAATGGCGTTCCCAGGTTTGAAAGACTGGTCTGAACGTGAAGGTAAAGGCCAAGACGTTAACTCAATCATTGGTCGTTTGATGCAACACTTCGCAAATAACAAAGAAGGTGTTGTTCTAGCGTTTAACTTGCCTCCAATCGTTGAATTAGGTCAAGCAACTGGTTTCGACTTCTTCCTTGAAGACCGTGCTGGTCTTGGTCATGAAAAATTGATGGAAGCACGTAACATGCTGCTGCAAAAAGCGGCGCAAAACCCAGTGCTACAGAAAGTTCGTCCAAATGGCTTGGATGATACTGCGCAATTCTTCATCGATCTTGATTACGAAAAAGCGAAAGCATTAGATGTAACCATTAGCGATATTAACCAAACGCTATCTATGGCTTGGGGTTCAGCTTATGTGAATGACTTCATCGATGCAGGTCGTGTGAAACGCGTTTACATTCAATCTGATGCACCACACCGTATGAAGCCAGATGACTTGAACAAATGGTATGTACGCAATGGTGAAGGCAAAATGGTGCCGTTTAACGCATTTAGTAGCGTTCGTTGGGGTACTGGTTCACCAAACTTACAACGTTATAACGGTAACTCAGCACTTGAAATCTTAGGTGAAGCTGGTGAAGGTTACAGTACCGGTGATGCGATGAATGCGATTGAAGAAATTGCAGCAACATTACCAGATGGTGTAGCAGTGAGTTGGACAGGCATGTCATACCAAGAACGTATGTCAGGTTCTCAAGCGCCAATGCTATACGCTATTTCAATGGTGGTTGTATTCTTGAGCTTGGCAGCATTGTACGAAAGCTGGTCAATTCCAATGGCGGTAATTTTGGTTGTTCCACTTGGTATTTTAGGTGCGCTTGGTGCAACGCTACTTCGCGGCTTAGAAAACGACGTGTACTTGCAAGTAGGTCTGTTAACTACAATTGGTCTGTCTGCGAAGAACGCCATCTTGATCGTAGAATTCGCCAAAGATCTCTACGATAAAGGTATGACTTTGATGGAAGCAACATTGGAAGCGTGTCGTATGCGTCTGCGTCCAATCTTGATGACATCACTTGCGTTCATTCTAGGTGTATTACCACTGGCGATCAGTTCTGGTGCGGGTGCGAACTCTCGTCACGCAATCGGTACTTCGGTAATCGGTGGTATGTTAACTGCGACATTCTTAGCTATCTTCTTCGTTCCATTATTCTATGTGGGCGTAATGAAATTGTTTGGCGTGAAATCGGCTAAACATGATGAAGCTGAAAAAGCGCACGAAGCAGAACAGATTGAACACAAATAAATTGGAAAATAGAAACTGTTACCACGAGTAGCAGTTTCTCCCAATATTGAAATGAAAAGCATAAAAAACCCTTGTTGATAGCGATATCGACAAGGGTTTTCTTTATTCTGAATTTTAGATCTAAATACGGAGGATATTAGTTCTTAGAGAAATGCTCACACGCATACATGGTGTTTTCAATTAAGCTTGCTACTGTCATTGGACCAACGCCACCCGGTACTGGTGTAATGAAGCTCGCATTTTCTTTAGCAACATCATATTCAACATCACCAACAAGTTTGCCATTTTCTAAGCGGTTAATACCTACATCGATCACCACTGCGCCTTTTTTGATCCAAGCACCCGGAATGAAATCTGGTCGACCAACTGCTACAACTAAAATATCGGCTTGGCGAACATGATGCTCTAAAGCGTCGCCGGTGAAGCGGTGACACGTTGTCGTTGTACAACCTGCGAGCAATAGCTCAAGCGTCATAGGGCGACCAACAATGTTTGATGCACCAACAACAACGGCGTGTTTGCCATGAGTCGGGATTTCATAGCGCTCTAGCATCGTAATGATACCTTTTGGCGTACAAGAGCGCAGTTTAGGCATACGTTGACATAAGCGGCCAACATTATAAGGGTGGAAGCCATCAACGTCTTTTTCAGGGTGAATAGATTCCAAAACCTTAGTGCTATCCATACCCGCTGGCAGAGGAAGTTGCACCAGAATGCCGTCGATTTCAGGATCATTATTTAGCTGGTCAACCATAGCTAATAATTCTTCTTCTGAAGTTGTAGCTGGTAAATCAAAGGATTTAGAGATAAAGCCTACTTCTTCACAGGCACGGCGTTTGCTGCCTACATAAACTTGAGATGCTGGATCGCTGCCGACAAGAACAACAGCTAGGCCAGGGGCACGCAAACCTGCTTCAAGACGTGCTTGAACACGAGCTTTCACTTCAGAGCGAACAGTTTGAGCAGTTAATTTTCCATCAATAATTTGAGCAGTCATGGTTTTCCTTACTATCTTTAAGACCTGCAGCACTACAATGCGGCGTATTGTCGCAAAAATCCTAATCAATAGCCACAAGGCAAACGATTGCGAGAAGGTAAATGTTGTGAGTTAATTTAGCGTGATGGTTTTTTTTTCAGCACTCAAACCCTGATCACTTAGAAACCCATTGACCTAACTCGTTCATCTCGTATAATTCTCCACTCAAAGCGCCCTTAGCTCAGCTGGATAGAGCACCTGCCTTCTAAGCAGGTGGTCACAGGTTCGAATCCTGTAGGGCGTGCCATATTAGAAAACCCCAGATAACTGAATAAGTTGTCTGGGGTTTTTGCTTTTCTGCTGTGTTGAATTTTAAATATCTATATTTTTGATACTTTCTTAGCCAGTAATGCTGCTACAACCAACAATACTGCGCTCACCATAAAACTGCTTTCAAACCCGTAGTGGTCGAATAGGATTCCGCCTAAGGTTGAACCTAAAGCAATCGACAGTTGAATCACTGCTACCATTAAACCGCCGCCAGACTCTGCATTGGTCGGGAATGTTTTTGCTACCCAAGTCCACCAACCAACAGGTGCGGCGGTTGCTATCATTCCCCATAAAGACAATAGCCCAATAACGACTCCGACTTTATGTCCCCAAAGCGTTAAAGATACTGCAATGATTGCCATTAAAATCGGAAGTCGAATTAAAGTTTTAGACAGCGACTTTTTCAAAGGGATATTGATAAAACTTGTGCCAATAAAGCCAGCGATACCAATCAACATTAAAGTGAATGACAATAGTGTTTCATTCATCAAAGTTGCGGTTTCTAGGAACGGGCGAACATAGGTGTATAAAGTGAATTGCCCCATAAAGAAAATACCAACCGCAAGCATCCCAGTACAAACAATGGGTTGACGTAATAATGCTAAAACTTGAAATGCACTGGTTTGTTTTGCTGATGGCGGTGTTGCTCCTGAATGAGATTCAACTTCCATCGACGGCAAACTAAACCATTGCCAAATCAAGGTGATGATTGAAACAGGAATGAGCGCAAGGAAAGCACCACGCCAGCCAATAGTTGCTCCTAAATATGCTCCCAACGGCGCAGCAACCACCATGGCGATTGCATTACCGCCGTTAAAAATGGCTAATGCTTTTGATACTTTTTCTTGTGGAACTAAACGCATAGCAATTGCCGCAGACATCGACCAGAAGCCACCAATAACCATTCCGATTAAAGCGCGTCCAAGCATGTAACTGACATAACTGCTTGCCATTCCAATTGTCGCTCCAGATACACCCATTAAAACAGTCAAAAGAAGCATTAATGTTTTGCGGTTTAGGTTACCAGCCAAAGTTGAAATAAATAGGCTAGTGAAAACAGCAAATGCACCAGAAATCGCTATCCCTTGTCCAGCCATACCTTCACTAATATTGAGCGAACCTGCGATTGGTGTGAGCAAGCTGACAGGCATAAATTCTGAAGCGATCAGAGTGAAAACACATAACGTCATAGCGAAAACGCCACTCCAATAAGATTGGGGAGTTGTTGGTTTTTCTAGATTTTGGTTTGTAGCTAGTGTTGATTCAGTTTGAGAATTCATAACGCTCTTAATAAAAAGGAATAAGGAAAGGCAACTGTGTTTGGTCACAGTTGCCTTTAGATTTATCTTTATTTGATTTTGTATCTACTTGGCTTTGTCTTGGTTGGAACTTGTATTTACACCAGATTCTTTTGGAAGAATGCTGTTAATTTATCGAACGGGATTTTGTCCATTTGATCATAAAGATCAACATGATCTGCATTTGGAATAATCACCAATTCTGAATTCTCAGGAGCCAGTTTATGAACATCTTCAGAATAGTAACGTGAGTGCGCATTTTCACCCGCAACAAGCATAATTGGGCGTGGTGCGATCATCTCAATGTTGGCGTACATTGGGAAACTAAAGAAAGACACCGGAGTTGTTGCCGTCCAAGCACTTGCGGAGTTAATGCCTCTTGGGTGGAAACCTCGAGGTGTACGGTAGTAATCGAAAAATGCTGCTAATACTGGATCAGGATTTGCTGGCAGTTTTTCAGGTAAAACTCGATCACCTTTGATGATGTTGCCATCTGCATCGAATGGAACTTCATGATAACCCAGTGCGTAAGTGCCATTCTCAGCATCAGCCCAACGTTGCTCACTTAGGTATTCCACAACTTTATGGCGTTGTTCCATCGTATAACTGTCTTTGTAACTGCGGCTCATGCTGCGTGACATGTCATACATAGAAGCAGTTGCAACAGCTTTGATTCGGCTATCACTGGTTGCAGCGGTTAGACCCATGCCGCTGTAGCCACAAATACCAATTAAACCGATTCGATTACGGTCAACATTCGATTGCAAACCAATAAAATCAACAGCAGCGCTGAAGTCTTCAGTATTAATATCTGGTGACGCTAAGTTACGAGGTTCACCGCTGCTTTCACCTGTGTAAGATGGGTCAAAAGCTAAAGTCACAAAACCACGTTCTGCCATTGTTTGTGCATAAAGGCCAGATGATTGCTCTTTAACTGCACCAAATGGGCCACTAACCACTAATGCCGCTTGTTTACCGTTTACATTTTTTGGCACATATAAATCACCGACTAAGGTAATGCCGTATCGGTTTTTAAAGCTGACTTTTTGGTGATTAACTTTCTCACTTAATTTGAACGTTTTATCCCACTCATTCGATAACTTTGGCGCATCAGTTGTGGCTGCGAAAGCTATATCTGTGGTTGACAAGGTGCTAAGTGCAGCCATGCAAACTCCCGTATTTTTTAGAAACGTGCGACGAGATGGATTGGAATCAGCCATATCTTGATCGCTTTTATTTTTGTCAAAACTCATAATTCGAACTCCTTGAAAGGTTAATTTTCACTTTGGCTTCATGCCCTTAATGTATTAATAAATATTGACAGAGAAGTGGCAATTTGATTAGTAGGTATAAATCGAATGTAGTTGTGAGAAAAATTCAGTAATGAAATATACAAAAATTGATGACCTACAAGCATTTCTTGCGGTTGCCGAAAAACAAAGCTTCACTAAAGCTGCGGCAATCCTTGGTGTTACGCCGTCTGCACTGAGTCACAGGATGAAACAGTTGGAAGAACGTTTGGGCTTGAGATTATTAGCACGAACGACGCGAAATGTGTCCCCGACCGAAGCAGGTGAAAGGTTACTATCTTCTCTTACGCCACTTTTTGACATGATCAGTCACGAAGTCGAAGCATTAGGGGAGTTGCGAGACAAACCAGCAGGAACCATTCGAATTTCATGTACTGATGATCAAATAGAATTGTGTTTAAGACCAAAACTCACCCAGTTCTTGAAAGACTTTCCTGAAATCAGAGTCGAAATGTATGTGGATTACGGCTTTTCTAATGTTGTGACAGAAAGATTTGATGCGGGAATTCGGTTCGGTGAATCGATCAGCCAAGATATGATCGCCGTTCCTGTTGGGCCTGATGTACGTTTAGTGGTTGTGGGATCGCCAGAATATTTTAAACATCATGGAGAACCTAAAACTCCTTATGAATTACCAGAACACGCCTGCATTGATATTCGACATCGACCAGATGGTTCGATTTACGCATGGGAATTTGAGAAAGATGGTAAAGAGTTTACGGTTAAAGGGAATGGGCAACTGGTTTTTAATAGCACTATGCATGTTTTGAATGCTGCAGTGGACGGGATAGGGCTAGGGTTTGTACCTGAAGAAATAGCTAGACCGTATTTAGATGACGGGCGACTTAAAATCATTTTAACTGACTGGACGCCATTCTTTTCGGGCTTCCATCTTTATTACCCAAATCGGCGACAATCATCTCCGGCCTTTTCTGCTTTTGTTGAGGCATTTCGTTATCGACCTTAACTCAATATGCGGTTTGGTATTAAACGAACCGCGATTGACTTATCAATTTTAGTCCTTTTTTTACTTTGTATCAGTTAACTAGTTTACTGATGCGATTTATGTGGTTATGATAGCCACATCATCAGCATAGAAATGGATTACCTTTTCGTTTTACAACTCTTTGGTTCATTCCCTTCCTTCTTCGCTTGATGCTTGTTTGTTTTTAAATGCCGCCGTTTCCGTTATGGCATTTAATTTAGCGTAAAGAGAATTCAATATGACAACTGTTACAACAGCGAAACAACCATCTTTAGTGGGCGGTGCTTGTATTATTGCGAGTGTTTGTGTCGGCGCAGGTATGCTTGGTTTACCAAGTGCGGGAGCGGGTGCGTGGACATTTTGGTCTATCGCAGCGATTGCTCTAACCATGATTGTGATGACAGTTTCAGGTTGGCTGTTGTTAGAAGCGTTTAAACATTACGATTTGAACGTGTCTTTTAATACTGTGACTTCGGATTTGCTTGGCGAAAAGGTTAATGCATTTAATAACCTAACTGTGTACTTCGTTGGTGGTATTTTGCTTTACGCTTACACCACATCGTTTGGTTTGATCTTGCAAGGTTCACTTGGTTTAGAAAGCAAAACCGCTTCGATTATTTTTGTATTCTTAGCTTCTAGCGTAGTTTGGCACTCGACTCGTGCGGTTGACCGTATTTCAGTTGTGCTGATTTGTGTCATGCTGTTTAGCTTTATTTTTGGCGTGTTTGGTTTGACCGTACATGTTGATATGTCGAAATTAACTGACGCAGTAAATGAAAGCGGTGAATACGGAAAATATGCGATGGCACTGCTTCCGATTGCTTTAACTTCTTTTGGTTATCACCACTCAGTTGCTTCAATGCGCTCATATTATGGTGAAGAGAGAAAAGCGAAATTAGCGATTTTAGGCGGTACGTCTATTGCGTTGTTCTTATATGTAATTTGGTTGATTAGTATCTTCGGTCACTTGTCACGTGATGCGTTTGGTCCTGTGATTGCAAAAGATGGCAACGTCGATGTGTTATTGAGTGCTTTGGGCTCAGTCGTTGCTTCAGAAAAAGTGTCGCAAGCAATTAATATCTTCTCGGTTTCTGCTATTCTATCTTCATTTATCGGTGTGGGTTTAGGTGTATTTGATTACATTGCAGACTTATTCCATTTCGATAATCGCAGCAAAACAGGCCGCACAAAAACTTGGGCAGTGACTTTTATGCCGCCGTTAGTGTTGTCTTTATTGTTCCCATTTGGCTTTATTCTTGCGATTGGTTATGCAGGGGCAGCTGCAACCGTTTGGACTTGTATCATTCCAGCATTGCTAGCGTTGAAATCTCGTCAGCGTAAAGACGGACACCAAGGCTTTATGGTTGCTGGTGGTAATATGGTTCCATACCTGATTTTGTTATTTGGTGTAGCAACTGCGGTTTTCCACTTCCTAACCATGTTGAATATTTTGCCGGTTTTCAAAGGATAACCTTATAAAAAACAAGGTTATGTGACACATAAAAAATGTTAAAAAAAATTGAGCCTTTAGTTATGACACTAAAGGCTTTTTATTTAATATTTGATTCAAAAAGAACAGTAAAAATAGAACTAGATCATAATTGATGATGCTTTTTCCTTACATTCACTTACATTTGATTCTGATCACGACTACCCCAAAGTAGTAGTGATAAAAATTGCTCCATAATTACTTAAAAATAAAATTGGAAGCAATATGAAAACTCGTTTTAGCCAAGGTAGGCGCTCTTTCTTAAAGGGCGCCTCTTTAGTAGGTGGCTCGGCATTATTCATGTCGACCGCAACGCTTGCTCAATCTCTTTCAACTTCAAACTCAACATTAACCGTATCTTCAGCCGTATTTATGGGTGAAAAGCGTGTGCCTGTGATGTGTCGTATGTGTGCGCAAACTTGTCCTGCTTTTGCGGTAGTAAAAAATGGTGAAGTGATTCGAATCGAAAACAATCCAGTGAATAAATACGCTGGTGTTTGTGGTCGTGGTCGTGCTGGTCTAGCTGCGTTATACAGTGAAGATCGTATTAAAACGCCATTGATTCGTACTGGTGAGCGTGGCGAAGGTCAGTTCCGTCCTGCAACTTGGAATGAAGCGTTAGATCGTGTTGCTGCTTCAATTAAAAAACTGCAAGACAACAATCAAATCGAAAATCTTTACTACTTCTATCGTTATTCTTCAGCGCCAATGTTCGATAAAAGTTTCTTCCACCTTTTAGGCACGAATAACATAGTTGATTATGCGGATACTTGTTGGAAAAGTACTGCGTTTGCACAACAAATGGTATTTGGTAAAGGTGGCGCAGGTGCATTCACTTCCGATTGGGAACACTCAAAATACGGCGTGATGATCGGTAAAAACCCAGGTGGTGCGGTTATCGGTTACGGCTGGTCGAAGCTATTTGCTAACGCTCAGAAAAACGGTGTGCCATTTACTATCGTCGATCCTCGTCGTCCAAATGAATTAGGCCAATCTTATGCTGAATGGCAGCCAATTCGTCCGGGTACTGACAGCTCATTCTTAATGGCGGTAATGCAAACGCTAGTTAAAGCGAACAAGGTTAACTGGGCATCATTGGCAGAAAAAACCAATGCTGACATGTTAGTGAATGCGGAAACATTTGCACCAATTGACGCAACGCCAAATTACTATGTATTTGATAAACAAGCACAACAAATCGTAAACAAAGCTGATGCGAAAGAAAGCGAATTTAACGGTGAATGGGATTTCAACGGCCAAAAAGTAACAACGGCTTGGGCTGCATGGAGCCAATCTTTGCTTGCGCTTTCAATGGATGAATTGACCAAAGAATGTGGTATTAAGCAAGAGCAAGTGGAATCGATTGCAAACCGTTTGGCTGATGCAATGCCACAATGTTTTGTTGAAGTTGGCTACCGTTTTGCACGTCACAGCTCTGATTTGCGTTCACAATTAGCAGCACTGCAATTGAACTTATTGCTTGGTACTTTCGGTGAGAAAGGCGGTATCTTAGTGAACAAAAATGCAGAACTTGGTGCACCGTTAATTGCTCCACCTTCAAGCGCACAATCATTCACTAAATGGTTCAATCAAAATGAAACCGATAGCTGGGGCGTAAATACAGAATCGCACCGTGCATTGGTAGCAAACGCTTATCACCAAGATATTCCAATGAAGCCAGAAATGATCTTCTTGTGGGGTAACAACCTATTAGGTGGCGCAACGGGCGGTGCAGATATTGCAGCTATGTTAAAAGGCGTTTCTGATGTGGTTGCAGTTTCTCCATTTTGGAATGACACCTTGATGTTTGCTGATGTGATCTTGCCAGACTGTACTTATTTAGAACGTGACGAATTACTGGGTGCAGATTACAAAACACTAGTGCCAGTAGTTGGCGTTCATAAGAAAGCAATTGATCCGCTGCATGACTCTAAACCGGGTTACTGGATCTTAACTGAGCTAGCGAAGCGTGTATTCAGTGACAGTGATTATCAAACCTATTTTGCTGATATTGCTGAAAATGGTTTAGATGGAGCGAAACGTAAACAGCTTGCTGGCATTCAAGGCATCACAGATGAAGAACGCAAAACATTGCCAACTTCACTTGAAGCACTAGAAGAAGCGGGCGGTTGGAGTGGTTTCGAAACCAAACATCCTCTTGTTGCTGCAACACCGACTCAGCGTTACGAAATTTTCAGTACCCAACTGTTTAATTTCTGGAGTTCGATGAAAGCTGATGCTCCTGATTACGCATACATTGATCACGCTTCACCGCTTAACGTTCAGCTTCCACCTCGTTGGATTGCCGATCACGGCGAAGTAAAAGGCAATGAATTTATTCCTGTAACTGGTTTCTCTCCGCTAGGCAGCTTTACTGGTGCACAAGCGAAAGACAACGCAATTTTGCATTTCCTTCAAAATGAAACGCATTTTAGCAGCGTGTTTATCAATACCAAACGTGCAAACGAGCTTGGTTTGAAATCAGGCGATAAAGTTGCAGTTTGGTCGAAAGATGATAAATCGGACCAACAAATTGCAACGGTTGAACCACGTCAAACGATTCATCCTGATGTGATTTTCTCTTATTTCTGTGCAGGTAAAGGCTTGTATGGACCTGATAACAAGTTCACTTTTGCGCCACAAGATGGCATTAATCCGAACCAATTTGGTCATACACGTTTAGCCCCTGGTGTGAAAACCCATACACCACAAGATGTTGTTTTGAAAATTGAGAGGATCCACGCATGAGTGATGTAATTTTGTACGATGCAGTGGATTGCATCAACTGTTTCGCTTGTATGACAGCATGCAGCAGCGAAAACCGTTTACGCGAAAAAAGAAAGACCCACCAAGATATCGCTGTTTCGATGAATAGTGAGGGTAGTGATACCTATTACTTAACTCCGGTCAGCCATGAAATCGGTGAATTCCCGAATGCGCGCACAATTGTTGGTTTCCACCATTGTAACCACTGTGAAAATGCACCTTGTTTAGAAAACTGCCCAAGCCACGCAATCGAGCGTCGTCCGGGTGGACAAGTGGTGATTAATGAAGCCGCTTGTGTTGGTTGTCAAACTTGTGTGGATGTTTGTCCATACAATGTGCCTCATTACAGCCCGCAAACCAACAAAGCAAGCAAGTGTATTGGTTGCTATGACCGTGTTGAGAATGGTCTGCCTCAAGCTTGTGTTTCTGCATGTCCAACGGGTGCGTTAATTTCTGGTACTCGTGAAGAAATGCTAGAAGAAGGCCGTAAGCGTCGCCAACATTATCAAGATACCTTGAAGCAAGACATAGTGTTATACGGTGATGAAGCACCAAACGATACTGTGGGTAAACTGAACTGGTTAACCATCGCACCAAAAGAATATTCAGAACAATACCTGATCCCAGAAAATCCAAAAGAAGTGGGAATGCAAATTCGCTCTGTCGCTAAAGATGTGTCTGGCATTGGTGTTGGTGTAACAGCCGGTGCATTAGCCTTGCATGGCTTGTTCTACTTCAGCCAACGTAAAAAACAAGTGCAAGAAGCTGAATTGAAAGAAAGCCAAAAGCAGGAGGAAAAATAAGATGAACCATGAAACCGATAAACAAATCCAAGCCTTTAACGGCATGCAGCGTTGGTATCATAAGCACATTATTCATTTTATGTTCTTCTTGATCATTACTGGTTTACCTGTGTTTTCACATAGCTTTAGCTGGTTAGGTTACTTGTATGCTGTGCCTTATGACTTCGTCACTGGCGCAAACAGCATTCAATTAGCAGACGGCATTAACACTGCGCGTATGTTGCACCGTGTGATTGCATTCTTCTTTGTTCTTTCATCTATCCCATTTGTATTGGTGATGCTAAAAGACATTAAGAAATGGCAAATCTGGCCAGAAGAAAAATGGTCAATCGGCGCATTGATTGCAGGTATTAAAGAAGTGATCTTTACATACACCACATTCAAACACGGCAACATCGGCAAATACAACGTAGCGCAAAAACTAATGGCATGGGCGATCATCGCTTGTACGGTTGGCATTACGCTAACGGGTATTGGCTTGATGTTCCGCGGCCAAATGTCTCTTGATATGCAAGAGTGGTGTCGTAGCATTCACGCAGTTTGCTTTGTGTTACTTTGCATCATGATGGTTGCGCACATTTACTTTGCGGTATTCCCAATCAACCGCGATGGTCTACGTTCAATGTTTGGAGATGGTAAATTACCTCTTGAGCACATCAAGCACCACCATCCACTTTGGTACAAAAAGTTAGTAAGCAAGAAGTCTGACAATCAAAATTGATTAAATTCTGACTTTAAGCGGTAACAATACAAGCCTCGTTTGGTTAAATTTCCAAGCGAGGCTTTTTTATAGGAAACAAGTGGTTACTGTTGGCACACTTATAGTGTTGAAAACTTTATTGATTGAACGAATTGGGCTAAAGTTTTGGTAACCCAAGGAGAAGTAGCATGTCTTTTTTATCTAAAAAAACGCTGACAGTGATCGGTGCATTGAGCTTAACTCTACTGACTGGTTGTTCTAGCTATTCTTATTCATCTCACCCATCTTCCCGCTATGCCTACTCGAACGGCTATGGTTATAACTATGCGAATGAATGGTGGTACAACGATTATTGGTACTACCAAGATCATGCTTATCCGCATTGTTGCCATACCGATGAAGAAATGGAAGACGCACTCGAACATTGGTGGGATACCTTAGATGATGACGAGCAAGATGAAATTCGAGATAAAGTAAAAGACTGGCGACAAGGGGACAACATAGATCTTCCTGCGCTAAGACAAGATATTCAAAACAAATACGACACATTGCCTGCAGATAAAAAACAAGCTTTGAACGAAAAGCGTGAAGAAATTCGCAATCAAATGAATGGTATGTCGGATTCTGATCGACAATCGATCCGTGATCAACTTTCTACCAAAGGGCTAAGTGATGAGCAAAAACAAGCGGTGCGTGAACGTGTAGCGAATACCAATTTAACCGAAGAACAAAAGCAAGCGGCGGCAGCTCGTTGGCAAAACATCTCTTCAGGAGCAACAGGTTCAGGAGCTGGCATTTCAACGGGGAATCAAAGAGTATTACCTGCTAAATATCCATCGCAACGAGTAAATCCGGTTAACATCAACCGAGAAAAACTTGAAGCCAGTCGTCAACGAATTCAAAACGGGCAAGCACCGCATTTACGTAATCCATCAGCGGTCCGCCCAGCAATGCAAATTCGTCCAAGAACACAGCAAATGCGAAATCGAGCTGGTGGTAGCCGATTGAGACGATAAATTTGATCTAGAAAATCATTTTTGGACTACATGCATCATGCTTCTTGTGTTTGGTTGTCGGAATGTTATTGAAATGTTGCTATCGTCATTGTAAGAACAGAAAAGTTATGAGAGCAGAAAAGTAAGATATAGGATAATCTTACTTAAGCTATAACGAAGCATGGATTGCTGTAGTCGATGATAAAAGAAAATCAAAATCATATTCTAGTGGTGGATGACGACCAAGATATCTGCGAATTGCTTGATGAATATTTGAGCAAGATGGGATTTGAAGTATCAACCGTCTCTAATGGCGCACAGATGCGTGAATACATTATAGAGAATGGATATCCCGATTTATTACTACTTGATGTCATGTTGCCAGGGGAAGATGGCTTTAGTTTGTGCCAATTCGTCCGTCGACAATCAAGTGTGCCGATTATTATCTTGACTGCGGTATCTGATGAAGCCGATCAAATTGTTGGACTAGAAATTGGAGCCGACGATTATATTGCGAAACCTTTTAATCCAAGGCAATTAATGGCACGAATTAAAGCTATTTTAAGGCGTGCAGCATTTAGCGGACAAAGTAAGCCTACGGTTATTTCCTTTGGTGAATGGAAGCTAGACACCTTATCTCACACTGCGTCTCATATTGAAACCAAACAAAAAATTGAATTGTCAGGTAGCGATTTTTCTTTGCTCATGCTGTTTTTATCTCGCCCTAATGAAGTACTCGATCGGGATACAATATCTATTGAAATGAAAGGGCGAGAAGCTCTGCCATTTGAAAGAGGGATTGATGTCCAACTGAGTCGTTTACGCCAACGCTTGGGGGATACAGGAAGAAAGCATAAATATATTAAAACTATGCGCGGCAATGGTTATATATTTACCGTACCAGTGCGGTATGGCCATTAATCGGGTAGGCCAATTTTTGTATGCGTTATTTTTGGAAGTCTCAATCTTTAGTGTCGAGAACATTAATGCTGACCTTGCTTACGGTTGTCATGGCCCAAGGTATTTCAACAGCCATTTGGTATAGCAATTCTCGCCAGCAAGAAGTGGAAGGCATTAAAATGACCACGGTAAGCATGGCGTCTTTATTTGCTTCAACGGTTTCTTATTTTCAAGCATTACCCGTTCATTATCGTCATGTGATTATGGAGCAATTGCGGAAAATGGGTGGCACGCGTTTTTTTGTTTCATTTAACCATGAATATTTAAACATTGTGCCAATAGATGATTCTCGCTTGAAACAAATCGCTATTGATTCCATGTCTAACGCCTTGCAAAGTAAATTAAATAATGTGAAATCAATCCATGTCGATTTTGCTCATCCTGAACAACTAAAGATATTAAAAAACGATATTTATTTAAGTGATTTGCCTAAATCGTGGGCGCATTACAGCTTAACTTTGGCTCCATTAAATCCGCCAATAATGGTGGTTCAAATTGAATTGGATTCAGATGAATGGATTTATATTGCAGCCTTACTTCCACCTCCTTACAACACTTTAGAGGATAAGGTGCTACCTCCTTCGCAATGGTTGTATTTATTGCTTTCGACTGCCTTATTACTTACTTTTACTTACTTTATGATCCGTCGCCAAGTGAGGCCACTGCGTAATCTTGCAAGAGCGGCTAATCAAATGATTGTGGATGGTGAACAAACGCCGTTGCCTGAAGAAGGTGCGAATGAATTAGTCACGGCGACCTTAGCTTTTAATCGAATGCAGCAGCGGATCCGACATTATGTGATGGATCGGGAACAACTCTTTTCTTCTATTTCTCATGATCTAAAAACGCCAATTACACGTTTACGTTTAAGAGCTGAGCTTTTGGACGATGAAGTAAAAAGAGCCAAGTTCAATCGAGATCTTGATGATCTGGAGATGATGGTAAAAGGTGCTCTGCAATGTGTGCACGATACAGAATTACATGAAAACTCGACCTTAGTTTATTTGAATGACTTATTAGAAGTAGCGGCTGAAACACACAATGCTAATCAACAAAAAGTCCTGTTACCTAGTGAGACAATTTCTCCCGTGTTAGGTAAACCTCTTGGTTTGAAACGTGTGATGACGAACTTAATTGATAATGGCGTAAAGTATGGAAAGCGAGTGCAAGTCAATTGCCAGCAAACAGATGATCATGTGGAACTAAATTTCATCGATGAAGGGCAAGGTATTCCTGAATCACAATTAGAATCAGTATTTGAACCTTATGTTCGGTTAGCCAAGGATAAAGAAGGGCATGGATTAGGTTTAGGCATTTGTCGAAATATCTTACACGCACATGGCGGCACTATTGAAGTTTCTAATGTTCCAAGCGGAGGATTACGGGTTCGAGTTATCTTGCCTTTTAACATGCAAACATAAGCAGAGAATAAGCACGAAAGGTGTGTTTTTATTTGCGAAAAAGTGATGAATCGCACAAGTAACAACATTGTTACATTGGTGTTACCCTTTGTCTCGGTTACCTTCCTACAGTCCATCTATTATTGATGAAAGGCTAAAGTCCCATTGCGATTTTTGCTTTTTATCCAATAACTCAATCAACATGGACGATGACAATGAAAAAAATCAATAAAAGTCTTCTTAGTCTTGCACTACTTTCTATCGCACCTCTTTCACAGGCAGGAGAAGTTGAAGTGCTTCATTGGTGGACATCTGGTGGTGAAGCAAAATCTGTTGCTGTACTGAAAGAAATGATGGAGAAGGAAGGGCACACATGGAAAGATTTTGCCGTTGCTGGTGGCGGTGGTGAAAGTGCGATGACGGTACTTAAAACAAGAGCAGTGTCGGGCAACCCTCCAGCAGCAGCTCAAATTAAAGGCCACAATATTCAAGAATGGGCTGAGTTGGGCTTTCTGACTAATTTGGACAAGGTTGCAAAAGAAGATAATTGGGATGGTATTTTGCCTAAAGTCGTTGCAGATACGGCTAAATCTCAAGGGCATTATGTAGCTGTTCCTGTGAATGTGCACCGTGTTAACTGGCTTTGGGCAAACAAAGCTGTGTTAGATAAAGAAGGTGTCAGTGTTCCGACTACATGGGATGAGTTCTTTACCGTTGGTGACAAGTTAAAAGCAGACGGCATTATTCCTTTGGCACATGGTGGCCAACCTTGGCAAGACGCGACACTTTTTGAGGCAATTGCGTTAGAAAAACTTGGAAACCAAGACTATGTGAAAGCCTTTGTTGACCTCGACCAAGATGTGTTGTCTGGCGAGAAAATGGTTGAAGCTTTTAAAACCTTTAAAAAAGTGCATGAGTACATTGATAGTAATGCGCCAGGTCGAGACTGGAACGTGGCTACATCCATGGTAATTAATGGCAAGGCTGCGATGCAAGTTATGGGCGATTGGGCAAAAGGGGAATTCACCGCCGCAAATAAGCAACCGGGTGTTGATTACGTTTGTTCGCCAACACCAGGCACTGCCGATGGATTTACTTTCAATATCGATAGCTTTGCCTTCTTCCAAATTAAAGATAAAGAAAATCAAAAAGCCCAGCAGGATCTAGCCAAAACAATTCTATCCAAAGATTTCCAAGAAGTGTTTAACTTAAATAAGGGCTCTATTCCTGTTCGAATCGATATGGATATGTCTAAGTTTGATAAATGTGCCATTGATTCTTCAACAGCATTTAAATCGACAGCGAAAACAGGTGGTTTAGTTCCAAGTATGGCGCACGGTATGTCGACAACAAGTTATGTGCAAGGTGCTATGTACGACGTGATCACGAATTTCTTTAATGATAAAAATGCCGATCCTAAAGTAGCTGCAGATAAACTAGCGAAAGCTGTAAAAGCCGCTCAATAACCTTATTTCCTTTCATAGAAATATAAGACAAATCTAGATTGTGCTGAATTAGGCGCAGTCTAGATTTCTACAACTTAAACTTTAGATGTAATAACAGGATCGGTTATGGACAACGCTTTCGATTCCCCAAAAGCCGCCACTCAAACAGTATCAAAACGGCTTTCACCAAAACCTAAATTGGGCGATAGATTACAACATCTATTACCCAAAATTGTTTTAGCTCCAACCTTACTTATTACGGTTGTATGTATTTATGGTTACATCATATGGACAGGGGCTTTATCACTAACAAACTCTCGTTTTCTACCTCAATTTAACTTCATCGGCTTTGGTCAATATAGCAAGTTAATGGATAACGACCGCTGGATCACCTCCATCACAAATCTTGGCATATTTGGCTTGTTATTCTTGGCTATCGTGATTGTTCTTGGTGTCGGATTAGCTATCTTTTTAGATCAAAACATCCGACAAGAAGGGGTTATACGCAGCATTTATCTTTATCCAATGGCCCTTTCATTTATTGTCACAGGTACGGCATGGAAATGGATTTTAAACCCCGGCCTAGGTATTGAAAAAATGGTTCACGATTGGGGGTTCACGGATTTTAAATTCGATTGGTTAGTCGACTCCGACATGGTGGTTTATACCCTAGTAATTGCAGCTGTATGGCAATCTTCGGGTTTTGTGATGGCGATGTTCCTAGCGGGCTTACGCAGTATAGATTCATCAATAATTAAAGCGGCGCAAATTGATGGTGCCAGTCTGCCTCGAATTTATTGGAGTATTGTGCTGCCGTGTTTGCGTCCGGTTTTCTTTAGTGCGGTGATCATCACCTCCCATATTGCGATTAAAAGTTTCGATTTAGTGACTGCGCTAACCGCTGGTGGGCCGGGCTATTCATCAGACTTACCTGCGTTATTCATGTATGCCTATTCCTTTACTCGAGGAGAAACTGCACTTGGATCTGCAAGTGCAATGATGATGCTGGCTGGGATCTTAGCGATTTTAGTGCCTTACCTTTATTCTGAATTGAGGGAGAAAAAAGCATGATGACTTCCCAAGTAAAACCACCTTTTTTCAACTCAAAACGTCTCGGTCGAATCGCAATTTATAGCGTATTGATTTTCTTTTGTGTGCTCTATTTG
This sequence comes from Vibrio sp., assembly GCA_047975485.1. Classification (GTDB taxonomy): domain Bacteria; phylum Pseudomonadota; class Gammaproteobacteria; order Enterobacterales; family Vibrionaceae; genus Vibrio. The sequence goes on from JBKEDP010000043.1 coordinate 170,110, forward strand.
ATGCCTTTGTTTGTCATGGCTATCACGTCCTTTAAAAGCTTAGCTGATATTCGAACCGGTAATTTAATGTCATTACCGACAGAATGGGTCCTTGATGCTTGGCACAAAGCGTGGTCGGAATCGTGCACAGGTGTGAAGTGTGAAGGGATAAAAAGCTATTTTTGGAATTCATTTCAAATGGTGATCCCAGCTGTTGCAATTTCAACCCTAATGGGCGCATTTAACGGCTATGTGATCAGTAAATGGCGTTTTAGAGGATCAAATTTACTATTCAGCTTATTGCTATTTGGCTGCTTTATTCCTTTCCAAGTGGTTCTATTACCAATGGCAGCGACACTTGGCTATTTTGGTTTAGCTAATACCACGCCGGGTTTAGTCTTTGTGCATGTTGTTTATGGTGTCGCCTTTACTACTTTGTTTTTCCGCAATTTTTATGTGGGCATACCTGATGAATTAGTGAAAGCAGCGAAACTCGATGGAGCAGGATTTTTTACAATTTTCTTCCGCATTATGTTGCCGATATCAACGCCAATAATCATGGTCACGGTCATTTGGCAATTTACTTCCATTTGGAATGACTTCTTATTTGGTGTGGTGTATTCAGGCTCGGAAACACAGCCAATTACGGTTGCACTGAATAACCTAGTCAATACCAGTACAGGCGTCAAAGAATATAACGTTGATATGGCTGCGGCGATTATTGCAGCGCTGCCAACTTTGGTGGTGTATGTGGTTGCAGGAAAATACTTTGTTCGAGGATTAACAGCGGGCTCTGTTAAGGGATAAATAGAATAATAAGGAAAATAATCATGGCAGCTTTAGAGCTTAATCAAATCCGCAAAACATATCGTGGAGCAGAAAACGAAACGCTAAAAGGGATCAACATCCAAATTGATTCGGGTGAATTTTTGATTTTAGTTGGCCCATCAGGCTGTGGCAAATCAACTTTGATGAATACAATTGCAGGGCTGGAAACGATCAGTTCAGGTGAAATTGTGATTGACGGTGTTGATGTGTCGAATGTTGAGCCAAAAGATCGTGATATTGCGATGGTCTTTCAATCCTATGCCTTGTACCCAAACATGACGGTAAGGGGCAATATTGCCTTTGGTTTAAAAATTCGAAAAATGCCGCAAATCAAAATCGATGCAGAAGTTCAACGTGTCGCCGAAATGCTGCAAATTGATCATCTGCTAGATAGAAAACCAGCTCAATTATCGGGTGGTCAAAGACAAAGGGTCGCAATGGGACGTGCGTTAGCTCGCCAACCTAAATTATATTTATTTGATGAACCATTATCGAACCTTGATGCAAAATTAAGAGTTGAAATGCGAACCCAAATAAAGCGTCTTCATCAACAACTTAATACGACGATTGTATATGTGACTCATGATCAAATTGAAGCCATGACTTTAGCCGACCGTATTGCTGTAATGAAGGATGGAGAGCTACAGCAACTTGGCACACCAAAAGAAATTTATAACCAGCCGAATAATATGTTTGTGGCGGGTTTTATGGGGTCGCCTTCGATGAACTTTATTAAGGTACAAGTCGATTTAGATAGCAATGACAAACCATTTGGTGAAATTTGGTCTGCGGATGGATGTTCACATCAAATCTATTTACCAGAACGTTTACGCAGATTTGATGGGCAAACCATTTTGATTGGGTTACGTCCTGAGTATATCTCTGAGCAGCCAAGTGACAGCCAGCGAACATTTACAAAGATCGCTTTAACACTGGATGTTATTGAACCAACAGGTCCAGATACCATTGCGATTGTTGAAATTAATCAGGAGCACATAGCTTGCCGATTATCAGCAGAATTTGACGGAAAAGTAGGGGACTCAGTTGAACTTTATTTTGATCTATCTAATGCGGTATTTTTTGATGTTAAAACAGAAATGCGGATATAGATTGTCGAAAAGCTACTCAGTTAAATGGATTTTTAATAAAAAAACGCCATTAAGTCTTGAAAAGAAAATTATAGTCCCCAGTTAAAGAATGTGATCGTGCGCCCTACTAAATAAAAAAGTAGGGCGTGAGTTTATGAGAATTTAGGACAAATCTCGACAGCGTGGGTTCAGATCGCTAGAATGGCGCGTCTGAAATTTGTCCTGAGACTAATTGGAGAGGTCTTTTTGCTTATTTTTCAGTAAACCGCTTTTTATAAAGCATCTACTGAGCAAGCGAAGAAGGTTTCACTCATTAGTTCAATTATCGGTGAGGAACATGTTCTCATCACGGTAATTGATGCTCACAATTTTATTTTATGTGTTTAAAATTGAATGTTTTTCGCGTTCAAATTTGAGCGCAACACAAGGAATGAAGTTAATTTTTACTTAATGTGAAATTAGCTCATACGCTCATACCATTGAGCCAGTTTTGAGGTTTATAAATAATGCAAGCTACTGTTGAAACTCTAGAAGGCCTAGAACGCCGTCTTACTATTACTGTTCCTGCTGCTAACATCGAAAGTGCAGTAACAGCTGAATTGCGCAACATCGCGAAAAACCGTCGTTTTGATGGTTTCCGTAAAGGTAAAGTACCAATGAAGATGGTTGCTCAAATGTACGGCAAAGCAGTACGTCAAGACGTGATGGGTGAAGTTATGCAACGTCACTTCATCGAAGCAATCGTTAAAGAAAAAATCAATCCAGCAGGCGCACCAACTTTCGCACCAGTTGAGAATGAAGAAGGTAAAGACCTAGTATTCAACGCAACTTTTGAAGTTTACCCAGAAGTTGAATTGAAAGGTCTTGAAAACATCACTGTTGAGAAACCAGCTGTTGAAGTTAAAGACGAAGACGTAGCTGAAATGCTAGAAACTCTTCGTAAGCAACAATCTACTTGGGTTGAAGTTGAAGAAGTAGTTGGCGAAACTAGCCGTGCAACTATCGATTTCGTTGGTTCTATCGACGGCGAAGAATTCGAAGGCGGTAAAGCAGACGCATTCCCTCTTGAAATGGGCCAAGGTCGCATGATCCCTGGTTTCGAAGAAGGTATCCTAGGTAAGAAAGCAGGTGATGAATTCACTATCGAAGTAAACTTCCCAGAAGATTACCACGCTGAAAACCTAAAAGCTAAAGCAGCTACTTTCGCTATCAAACTAGTTAAAGTTGAAACTCGTGAACTTCCTGAGCTAACTGATGAATTCGTTGCTCGTTTCGGCGTAACTGAAGGCGGCGTTGACGCACTTAAAGTTGAAGTACGCAAAAACATGGAACGCGAACTTAAACAAGCAGTTAAGAACCGCATCAAAGAGCAAGCTATCAACGGTCTAGTTGAGCAAAACGCAATGGACGTTCCTGCTGCACTTATCGACCAAGAAATCCAAGTGCTACGTCAACAAGCAGCACAACGTTTCGGTGGCAACCCAGAAGCAGCAGCTCAACTTCCTCGCGAACTATTTGAAGAGCAAGCAGCTCGTCGCGTAAAAGTTGGTCTACTTCTAGGTGAAGTGATCAAAGCTGAAGAACTAAAAGCTGACGAAGATCGCGTTAAAGCGCTAATCGAAGAAATGGCGACAGCTTACGAAGATCCAGCTGAAGTAGTTTCTTACTACGAGCAAAACGAGCAAATGATGAACAACATCCGTAACCTTGCTCTTGAAGATCAAGCTATCGATGCAATCGTTGCTAAAGCTCAAGTTTCTGACAAAGCACTTAGCTTTAACGAACTAATGAACCAACAACAACCTGCTTAATCGCTGAATCTATATTCAATTAATAACAATTGAATAGAAATTTAGCTAAGTAATCGGTTTTGTTGAGCAAAAAAGTTGGCAGTGTTTCAGCTCTTTTGTTTACAATGGCTCGTATGGTGATCTCGTAAGAGGCTGTCATTCGGGCCATTATTTTTTAGCTTGTGGTATTATGTCATACCAATCACACTAATTAGATGGTCAGAAATTGCGTAGGAAAAAGGCTTGAGAACAAGGCAAAAATTTTCGATAAGTAGTTATTTTACATTCAAAATTTTAAACGCAGTTATCGAGACTTTTAACAAGCAATAATGATCAGATAATTAGTACGATTGGTATCGATCAAGCTAATTTGATTACCGTTGGTATTAAATCAATCTACAACAGGGAAAGCGAACATGACCTACCAATCTAATAATACAATGTCTCCAATTGTTGATGCACTTGTGCCAATGGTGGTTGAACAAACATCCCGTGGCGAACGTTCTTACGATATTTATTCTCGTCTATTAAAAGAGCGCATCATCTTCCTAACAGGCCAAGTTGAAGATCACATGGCAAACCTAGTGGTTGCTCAGCTGTTATTTTTAGAATCAGAAAGCCCAGACAAAGATATCTTCCTATACATCAACTCTCCGGGTGGTTCTGTTACTGCGGGTATGTCTATTTACGACACAATGCAATTTATTAAGCCAAACGTAAGCACAGTGTGCATGGGACAAGCATGTTCTATGGGCGCATTCCTGCTTGCGGGTGGCGAAAAAGGTAAACGTTTCTGTTTGCCAAATTCACGCGTGATGATTCACCAACCATTAGGCGGTTTCCAAGGTCAAGCGTCTGACATCCAAATTCATGCTCAAGAGATTCTAACAATTAAGAATAAACTCAATACATTACTTGCAGAGCATACTGGTCAACCGTTAGAAGTGATAGAACGTGACACAGACCGTGACAATTTCATGTCTGCGCAACAGTCAGTAGATTATGGTCTAGTGGATGCTGTGCTAGAGAAGCGTCCAGCATAATTGTATAAATGAACCACGTTGTTGATGGTCGTTTTTAATTTGGGCGAACATTTTTAACCTGGTTAAGAGCTACAGCAAATTCAATAAAAGCAATATGCAAAAACTTGTTGTAGACTGAAATAAAGAATTGAAGGCTAAGAGGTTTAGCGAATGACAGATAAAAGCAAAGAGGGTGGAAGTACAAAGCTATTGTATTGCTCTTTCTGTGGTAAAAGCCAGCACGAGGTTCGCAAGCTTATCGCAGGCCCGTCTGTTTATGTTTGCGATGAATGTGTCGATCTATGTAACGACATTATTCGCGAAGAAGTAAAAGACGTTGTGCCGAAGAAAGAAGCAGAAGCTTTGCCGACACCAAAAGAAATCCGTTCTCACCTAGATGATTACGTAATTGGTCAAGATTATGCGAAGAAAGTATTGTCAGTGGCTGTTTATAACCACTACAAGCGTTTGCGTAATGGCGATAAAACCAAAGATGGCGTAGAACTAGGCAAGAGTAACATCCTGCTTATCGGTCCAACGGGTAGTGGTAAAACACTATTGGCTGAAACTTTAGCGCGTTTCCTTGATGTGCCTTTCACTATGGCTGATGCGACTACTCTAACTGAAGCCGGTTACGTAGGTGAAGACGTTGAAAACATCATCCAAAAACTGCTGCAAAAATGCGATTACGATGTTGCAAAAGCAGAACGTGGTATTGTTTACATCGATGAGATCGACAAAATTTCTCGTAAAGCTGAAAACCCATCGATCACTCGTGATGTATCTGGTGAAGGTGTTCAACAAGCACTATTGAAACTGGTTGAAGGTACAGTTGCTTCAGTTCCGCCTCAAGGTGGTCGTAAGCACCCTCAACAAGAATTCTTGCAAGTTGATACGTCTAAGATCCTATTCATCTGTGGCGGTGCGTTTGCTGGCCTAGATAAAGTGATCGAGCAACGTGTTGCTGTGGGTACTGGTATCGGTTTCGGTGCAGAAGTACGCAGCAAAGATGAAAGCAAGAGTGCTGGTGAATTGTTCAAACAAGTAGAGCCAGAAGATCTGGTGAAATACGGTTTGATTCCTGAATTCATTGGTCGTCTGCCAGTAACCACAACGCTAACAGAATTGGATGAAGAAGCATTAATTCAAATCCTTTGTGAACCAAAGAACGCCCTAACTAAGCAATATGGTGCATTATTTGATTTAGAAGGTGCTGAGCTTGAATTCCGAGAAGATGCGTTAAAAGCGATTGCGAAAAAAGCAATGGAGCGCAAAACCGGTGCTCGTGGCTTACGTTCTATTTTGGAATCAGTATTGCTGGAAACCATGTATGAGTTACCGTCGAACAAAGAGGTAACGAAAGTGGTGATTGATGAATCTGTGATTAATGGTGAATCAGAACCTTTACTGATTTATCAAAATGCAGAAAACCAATTGGCAAACTCTGCAGAATAAGCGTGCAGCTTAAAAAATAAACAAAAAGGAGGCTTTAGGTCTCCTTTTTTGATTTTGTCATTGAATCTAGCCAGATAATCCCCATATCATTTTCATTAAATGTGCAAACGGAATAGAGAGAATAATATGAACTTGGAGCGTTCCGAGCGTATCGAGATTCCCGTATTACCCTTACGAGATGTTGTGGTTTACCCTCACATGGTTATCCCACTTTTTGTTGGTCGTGAGAAATCCATTCAATGCCTTGAAGCAGCAATGGACACCAATAAGCAAATTCTATTAGTTGCTCAAAAAGATGCAGAAACCGACGAGCCGAAGATTGATGATTTATTCACAACCGGTACTGTTGCGTCGATTCTACAGCTTTTGAAATTGCCAGATGGCACAGTCAAAGTTTTAGTTGAAGGTCAGCAGCGTGCCAAAGTGCATGAGTTCGACAGCAACGAATTTTTCACTGCCGATGCAGAATTTTTAGTAACGCCGACGATTGATGAGCGTGAACAAGAAGTGATTGTTCGTAGCGCAATTAATCAATTTGAAGGCTTTATTAAGCTTAATAAAAAGATCCCGCCAGAAGTTTTAACTTCATTGAATGGCATTGATGAAGCAGCACGCCTTGCGGACACCATTGCTGCGCACATGCCACTTAAACTGAAAGACAAACAGCGTGTGCTGGAAATTTCAGATGTGGTTGAACGCCTTGAATTCTTAATGGGCATGATGGAATCGGAAATCGACATTCTTCAAGTTGAAAAACGAATCCGTGGCCGTGTTAAAAAACAAATGGAAAAATCGCAACGCGAGTACTATTTGAATGAGCAAATGAAAGCCATTCAAAAAGAACTGGGCGATTTAGACGATGCGCCAGATGAATTCGAAACGCTGAAGAAGAAAATCGAAGCCGCAAAAATGCCAAAAGAAGCTCGCGAAAAAACCGAGCAAGAACTGCATAAGCTGAAAATGATGTCGCCAATGTCGGCAGAAGCTACTGTGGTTCGCAGTTACATCGATTGGATGGTTGGTGTGCCTTGGGCAAAACGTTCGAAAGTGAAAAAAGATCTTTCTAAAGCGGAAGAAATTCTGAATGAAGATCATTACGGCCTAGAACGTGTGAAAGAACGCATTCTTGAGTATTTGGCGGTGCAAAATCGCATCAACAAATTAAAAGGTCCAATTCTTTGTTTGGTTGGTCCTCCGGGCGTAGGTAAAACCTCACTTGGTCGTTCAATTGCAGCAGCAACAGGCCGTCAATATACTCGTATGGCGTTAGGCGGCGTGCGTGATGAAGCGGAAATCCGTGGCCACCGTCGTACCTACATTGGTTCTATGCCGGGTAAATTGATCCAGAAAATGTCGAAAGTGGGCGTGAAAAACCCATTATTCCTACTGGATGAAATTGACAAAATGGCATCAGATATGCGCGGTGATCCATCTTCAGCATTACTTGAAGTGCTTGATCCTGAACAGAATAACTCGTTCAACGATCATTACTTAGAAGTGGATTACGATCTGTCAGATGTTATGTTTGTGGCAACCTCAAACTCAATGAACATTCCGGGCCCATTGCTTGATCGTATGGAAGTGATCCGTCTTTCTGGTTACACCGAAGATGAAAAACTGAACATTGCGAAGCGTCACCTTGTTGAAAAACAAATTGAGCGCAATGGCTTGAAGAAAGGCGAACTGACATTCGAAGATTCAGCCATCATTGGCATGATCCGCTACTACACTCGTGAAGCTGGCGTTCGTAGCCTTGAGCGTGAAATTTCGAAAGTATGTCGTAAAGCAGTGAAGAACATTTTGCTGAATAAAGACATCAAGTCAGTAACAGTTTCTCAAGACAACTTGAAAGAATACCTTGGCGTGCAACGTTTTGATTACGGTAAAGCTGATGATCAAAACCGCATTGGTCAAGTGACTGGTCTTGCGTGGACAGAAGTAGGTGGCGATTTACTGACAATTGAAACTCAATCAATGGTCGGCAAAGGCAAGCTTACTTACACAGGTTCACTTGGTGATGTAATGCAAGAGTCGATTCAAGCTGCAATGACAGTGGTTCGTTCTCGCGCAGAAAAATTAGGTATTAACCCTGATTTCTATGAGAAACGTGACATTCACGTGCATGTGCCGGAAGGTGCAACACCAAAAGATGGCCCAAGTGCGGGTATCGCTATGTGTACTGCATTGGTTTCTAGCTTAACGGGTAATCCAGTGCGTGCTGATGTGGCAATGACGGGTGAAATTACACTTCGTGGTGAAGTACTTCCGATCGGTGGCTTGAAAGAAAAACTGCTTGCAGCTCATCGTGGTGGCATCAAAACCGTGATCATTCCAAAGGAAAATGAGCGCGATTTAGAAGACATTCCAGCCAATGTTATCGGTGACTTAAGCATTCATCCGGTACAGTGGTTAGACCAAGTGCTGCCGTTAGCTTTAGAAAATGAGCCGTCAGGTTGTGTGATTGAAGTCACAAAGTAAGAATCAGAAATAAGAAAACGTGAAAGATTAACGCTGACGGGACATAAAACACTTGTCAGCCTTTTTGTTCAAGGCTAAGTTAACTTTCTGAAGACGTATAGTAATCATAATAAGGTCAACACCTTATATAAGATGTTTATGCGTCTGTCTTATTATCATTTATTGTAACGGAACGAAATTTATTAAAACGACATTTATCTTGGCTAATTGAACAATTTAGTAAAATGGAAATCGTTTTGATAAAAGCATACAAATAATTACAAAGGGGAACACCAGTGAACAAAACTCAACTAGTAGAAAAAATCGCAGCTGATGCAGACATCTCTAAAGCAGCAGCAGGTCGCGCACTTGACGCATTCATCGAAGCAGTTACTGACACTCTAAAAGCAGACGACCAAGTTGCTTTAGTTGGCTTTGGTACTTTTAACGTACGTACTCGTGCAGCACGCACAGGTCGCAACCCTAAAACTGGTGAAGCAATCCAAATCGCAGAAGCAAAAGTACCAGCATTCAAAGCGGGTAAATCTCTTAAAGATGCAGTGAACTAAGATTATTTCTCTTATTGTTGCTATTAATGATAAAAGTCCCTCACGATTAGGGGCTTTTTTTATTTTTACTTAAGACAAGGTACTCTGGAATTTTTCATCAATACCATTGATATCGCTTAATATTTAAATAAAAAAGATTGAATCCCATTCTACATATTAAGAACAAAAGTATAGCTAAAAAACAAAATCGCATTATTTCACTACCATATCGAAGAGCAATAAAAACGCCTGTAATATCCCCAAGTAACCTCAAGATTAGAAATCATGAGGTTACTTGGGGATATGTTCATGGTTATTTGTTTTCTGTAAAAGCTTGATGGAGAGCACAGAAAGCTTTGCCTACCCTTGAATTATAATCAAGCATTACTTCTTTTAGTCGCTCAATATTCAATGCAGATTTATTAAGTCTAGAATAAAGGTCTGCTGCAAGCAATGCATGTAGGCCATGTCTATTTTCAACTTCATTTGAGTGGGCCAAAATATAAGATTTTGCATCTTTATATCCGGTCATGTCATAAGATAAATAGGGGCTCATAGTAAGGAGTTTCTTTTCAATAAACTGAGCAATAAAATTATATTCTCTACCATTCCATAATTCTGAAGATATTGAGACCATCATGGCATCTAACATACTTTGTATGTACTCATCAGATAGCATTGGTGCTCGATAGCCATTCACCCCCGTAGTGTAAAGGAAATCTGAGAATTCATAACATTCTTTGACGTTAAATTTTGGATTAGACCATTGTTGGCAATTGAAGGCTTCAACCATATATTGATACAAACCATCATGACCTTTGTGACCCAACCCAAAGTCATCTTTAGCCACTTCATGCATATGGGCCATAATGAGATGATAATCTGGCTGTTTCACTTGAAGTATGAAAATAGCGTCAGCTGCAAGTCGCATGATGACTTTGGCTGAAACTAAACTTGTTGTTTTGTGTGTTTCGTTCCAACCGTTGAAGAACTTATGCATAGCATCATCAATATTATTTTTATTTAAAAGAGCAAGGAAAGTTTGCTCTGCATAATAATGTGCATTGATCGTTGTTGGGTGAATCAGTACTTCATTCATAATATTTTGAATTGCATTAATATTTTCAAACTTTGGGTGTATGGTTCCCGCTTTGCGAGATTGGGTGATTCTACGGCCATTCACCTTTAGAGATTTTATATGCTGTGGTAATTTTTCAATAAATGATTGTCCAAACTCTAGCATATCCCAATACTTTTCTTTATTTGTAAACTGATGAATGTTTGAAGTTTTAATTTCAGAGGTTATATTCATGTTATCCCCTTAAAAGATATTTATTATGATTTTATTTATGGTTATCGTATTGAATATAAAGTTAATGAAAATAAATGATGAATAAAAGTAATTTATATTTACTTTGAACTTCATTTTAAGTGAGCGTTAATGGAACTATCTCAACTCATCATGTTTAAGAAGGTTGCGGATGCAGGCACAATAGCTAGCGCAGCCGAACAGCTACATTGTGTTCCTTCGAATATCACAATTAGAATTAAGAAGCTGGAAGAGGAACTTGGAGAATCTTTATTTATCCGTGAAGGGCGGCGACGGGTGCTTAGTTCTTCAGGTTTGATATTTTTGGATTATACCAACCGTATACTTTCTCTTTGTGAAGAAGCCAAGAGGTCAATTAGTTTGAAATCTGAGCCAGCAGGCAAATTAAGCCTTGGTGCCATCGAATCGTCCGCAACCAGTAGACTGCCGAAATTATTGGCTCGTTATTACCAAACGTATCCTGAAGTACAAATTGAATTCTCAACTGATACCTGGAAAAACTTGGAAGATAAAGTAGTTAAACATCAACTTGATGCTGCAGTCATAGCGGTGAAAAGCCTTCATCCTGCGGTTAGTTGTGTTGAAGTTTATAAAGAAGAATTAGTTATTGCCACTTCATCATTTGTTGATATTGATTCCGCTGAAAGTTTGATTGGACAAAATATATATATGTGGCCGGATGGGTGTCCGTATAGGAAGGCACTGGAAAACTGGTTATTGGAAAAAGAAGTTGTAGTGCCCATTCATAGTATCGCCAGTTACGGGACAATTCTCGGTTGTGTTAACTCAGGAGCCGGTGTTTCACTTGTACCTAAAGGTATATTTGAGCAATTTAACCGACAGGGAAAAATCAAAGGCTTTACATTTTCTGAATTGAAACCAATACGTAACTATTTTATATGGAACAAAAAGTCAGGAACACATCGAGCGAGAGAGGCTTTCTTGCAATTAATACATGAAAAACAAGTTTTAGATTAGCTTATGAACGAATCTGTATGCCTATGTTGTTCATTGAAATGGTATCTATCTCAGTTTTGTGTGTCTTTGTTTTGTTTCAGGTTTTTAGAATCAATAAGAAAATTTTTAAAATGAACAAGAAAATCAGACTTTTTTACGCTTAACCTCAATCTTTCTTTAATCAAAAGGCGCATCTTAGTGGTGCGCTTTTCTTTTTCTGATATTATCGACGCTATATTTTTTTCTTACCTACATACTGAAGACAATTGGCTTCGACTTTGAGGTAACCCTTAGTTTTAAGAGAGCAATCAGACATGATGGATCGACTACGCGAAGGCGTAAATGGTATAGCAATTAAAATAATTTTATCGTTAATCATCCTTTCTTTCGTTTTTGCCGGTGTGAGCAGTTACTTGGTTCGTGGTGGTAGTAATGCTGCTGCAAAAGTGGGTAGTGTCACTATCGGTCGTAATGCTTTTGAGCAACAGTACCAAAACGAACGTAACCGCATGCAATCGCAGATGGGTGATTACTTTTCTACAATGATGGGCGATTCACAATATGTGCAAGCATTCCGTAAAAGCGTTCTTGACCGCATGGTTAACGATGTTTTACTTGACCAATATGCTCAATCATTAGGTTTACGAGTGAGCGATGAGCAAGTAAGTCAACTTATTCTGACTATGCCAGCGTTCCAAAATGAAGGTAAATTTGACCAAGAAGTCTACGCAGCTTCATTACGTCGTGCTGGCTACACAGCAGACAGTTTTGCTGAGCAATTACGTAAAGATTTGCTGAAATCTCAAGTAATGGATGCATTGCAAAACAGTGAGTTCACTTTATCAAATGAAGTGAAGCAACAAACGCAACTGTTAACTCAAACTCGAGATATTCAAACAGTTACGATTGATGTTGAGCAATTTGCGAAGAATGCACAATTATCTGATGATGAGTTACAAGCATTCTACAAAGAGCATTCAGATAAATATGTTCGCCCTGAACAAATGAAAGTTGCTTATGTTGAACTTTCAGCTGAGCAACTTAAAAAGTCAATCAAAGTGACAGATGAAGAAGCTCAAGCTTACTACCAAGAACACCTTGATAAATACACCAATAAAGGCCAACGTAAAGTTCGTCATATCTTGATTAAAGAAGATGAAGCAAAAGCGAATGAGCTATTATCTAAGCTAAAAGACGGTGCAGACTTTGCTGATCTAGCAAAAGAAAACTCTGAAGATGTAGGTAGTGCAAAACAAGGTGGTGAGCTAGGCTGGATTGAAACTGGCGTTATGGACCACGACTTCGAAGATGCTGCTTTCGCTCTACAAGAGAAAGGCGACATTTCTGATGTTGTTAAATCAAACTTTGGTTACCACATCATTCAATTGGAAGATGTAAAAGGTTCAACTTCAAAAGCATTTGCTGATGTTGAAGCTGATATTAAATCTGAAATGGCGGATGAAAAAGCGGTTGAGGAATTCTACAAACTTCAAACTAAACTAGAGTCAGTTGCATTTGAATCTCCAGATTCATTAGATGAGTCAGCGAAAGTTGCAGGTCAACCAGTTCAAACAACCGATTTCATCTCACAACAAGATGCACCAGAAATCTTGAAATCAGCAGACGTTGCGAAAGCTCTAGAAAGCTCTGATGTGAAACAAGACGGCTTAAACTCAGAAGTTATCGAAGTTGCTCCTGAACATGTCATCGTTGTGCGAGTGAATGATTCTCGTGAAGAAACCGTTCTACCATTTGAAGAAGTTAAAAACCAAGTACAAGCGGAACTAGCTGCAACCAAAGGCAAAGCAGAAGCTCAAGCATTGGCGGCCAAAGTACTTGCTTCGCTACAAAAAGGCGATGATTCTGTCTTAGCTGCAAATAACCTTAAGTTTGGTGATGAAGAAAATATTGATCGCCGTTCACCGTTAGCGCATAACATTTTTGCATTACCTCACCCACAAGATGGTAAACCAAGCTTTGGTGAGTCAACGGATGCGAAAGGCAATATCGTGATTGTGAAACTGAACAAAGTGAACAACGGAACAGATGACCAATTTGAAGGTCAAATTTCACAACAATTGCAGCAGATGAATAGTCAGCAAGATATGGATATGTTATTGAACTCGTTGCGTCAAAGCACAAAAGTTGAATATATGTCTGTACTAGAAGAAGAGTAGAAATATTAAGGCACTGAGTCTTAATAACGTTACTTAAATTCTTAATATTAAGAAGAAAGCCCTAACATTCGTATTGTTAGGGCTTTTTCTTGTTCTCGAGAAAATAACAAAAAAGAATAAATATGTGCTATCGATAATAGAAATGTTAGCCATTGTTATATATTAATTAATAGAAGGATTAATAGTATGCATTTGGACTGTTGACATAAATACGTTGGTACAAAGATATGATAAATAATAAGAAAATCTCTATACTTATATTGAACCTGTTGATAATAATCATAATTATCTCAATTTACCTGAGGAATAAAATCAAGTTTAATGACGAATATCTGAAACAGCAATTTTCACAATTATTATCATTAATACAAGAAGCTGGCAAAACCAACGCATCCGATGCCCAACGAGCGAACGACATTCTAAAAGGTATCTTAAGCGTCAATGTGCCAAAAGGTGCAGATGTGGATGTGTACTATTATCCTCGAATGAATAGATATGGCTTCAATCAAGGGATGTATCCAGAAGTTTTTGCTAATGGAACCCTCATTGGACATGGTCGTATCCCTTTAGAGTTTGATGAGGTAGAAGTGCCGAGAGTATTAACCTTGGATCGATTTTGGAGTCAGTTCCAAAGAAATCAGTTATTAGCTAATCACTTTGTCGCAAGTTACCGCTATAAATATATTTACTTTTCTAGAATAATTCATCCAAGTAGATCTAATTTGTTGGCAAAAGAAGAATATTATCAACCACAAGATTTTTATAAGGGCTTGGAAGATGTATATGAAAAAGAAGTAAAAGATACTGGTTTTTATATTACTTTACCTTATTACAGTTATTATGAAGGCAAAGAAGTTATTTCTGTTATTTCACCTATTTATGGAGTGATTGGTCATGCAGGTGATATGGGAACAAATATTTACATCGATTCGTTACGCAATCTAATTAATATTCATCCGAGTATAAAAAGAACAGTGTGTGTCGAGCTTCAGTTTAGGGATAGAAAAACTGAACTTAAACTTAGCCAAGGGGAACTGCCTTTATGGGAAGTGTATGAAAGTCGGATGAATGTACCCAACCTAGGGATCATTAAATTCAAATACGATATTATGTTTTTTATTGAGCAATCTTGGCAGCTTGTTTTGGTGCTTATTTCCTTTTCTATTTTTCGATATTTGTATTTTTCTTCAATGAGTAAACAGAAATGGGTACAGAAAAACTTGCGCAAAGAACTTTATTTAGACCCGTTGACCAACCTCTATAATCGTCGGGTATTGAAGGATCTCCTAATTGATAAAGTTCAATCCATGGTTATGGCGGGTCACATGACTGCAATGATAGGTTTGGATGCCAATAAATTTAAGCAAATCAACGATAGTTATGGACATCAAAAAGGAGATGAAGCGCTTTGCCATATTGCCAATTGCATGAGGAAATGCACCAGATCGTTTGATTATTGCATTCGTATTGGTGGCGATGAATTTCTAATTATTGCTTTTGATATTAATCACGGAGATATGCAGTCCATTATCCAACGATTGGACGAATACATTGCGATGACATCGGTTCAAGAGATCGGTATTGAAGTTCACGCAACCGTGGTTGGAAGCCTTATTTATTCCGATGAAAATTTCGATCAAGCCTTTAAGCGTGTTGATGATCTGCTATATGCGAATAAAAAAAGAAACGGCAAAAGCGGTAGTGTAGGTATGGCGTCCCCTACAGGATTCGAACCTGTGTCTAAGACTTAGGAGGTCCTTGTTCTATCCAGCTGAACTAAGGGGACGGATCCGAAGTGATCGGATCATACGGATTTTATCTTTATGATCCAAGTGAACTAGGGGATAAATTCGGATCTTTAGATCTGTTCGCTTGAAAATTAACCGTTCAATCTAGGTTATTCTGCTTAGATCACAAATTCCTGATTTACCTTCCTTCCTCCTTTAGCAGTTTTCTCTCAATTGACCGAAATCATAGAATCCCTAATATTCATTTTGATTACTACTTTGGGGTTATACCTGTGTACTTTGAGTTGGTTATTATCAGTATTTCGATGGACTGAAAACCCGTAAATTGTGTTGTTTTTGTACGTTAATTAATCACTTGAATATAGGTTGTTGCTGTTTTTGTGATTTTCTAAACATTCACTGTGATCACTATGGGTTAATTCCTTTCGAGTCGCATCTACTGTGGTAACATATCAAGTCTTAAATTTTAACGAATTACCACTCTCAAGATAAATGGAACCTATGCTGGAAGTCAGAGATTTAACCGCCATTCGAGATGACAGGGAACTGTTTGAATCCGTCAGTTTTACGGTCAAAGCAGGGGATCTTGTGCAGGTCGAAGGTCGAAATGGTTCGGGTAAAACTACCATGCTGCGGATCATTACTGGCTTGGGAGATTGTGAATCGGGAACGATTTTCTGGAATGGTGTAGAGACACGAAAAGACAGAGACGCTTTTCATCAAGACTTACTGTTTTTAGGTCACCAAACTGGTGTTAAAAAAGAACTCACCGCTTTTGAAAACCTTTCTTTTTATCAAGCAATGAATGGCTCGAAAGGCATTACAGAAGATGATATTTGGCTTGCGCTGGCAAAAGTGGGTTTAGCGGGTAAAGAAGATATTCCATCAGCCAAGTTATCAGCGGGACAGCAGCGACGTGTTGCATTAGCTCGCTTATGGTTAAGTAAGCACCCACTATGGATTTTAGATGAGCCTTTAACTGCTATTGATAAGCAGGGGATTAAGGTTATTGAAGCTTTGTTTATTGAACATACACGCAATGGAGGCATGGTGTTGTTTACCACTCACCAAGA
The DNA here is from genome assembly GCA_047975485.1 of Vibrio sp. Taxonomy (GTDB): domain Bacteria; phylum Pseudomonadota; class Gammaproteobacteria; order Enterobacterales; family Vibrionaceae; genus Vibrio. Next base: position 186,562 of record JBKEDP010000043.1, read on the forward strand.
TATGTTTACGGATATTAACGACCTTAAAAAAATTCGATTAGGTGAATAAATGATTAGTGGCATGATTTCAATTATTCGCCGTGAATTGATGATCGCTTACCGTCGGCAAACAGATATCTTCAACCCACTGTGGTTTGCGATTATCGTTATCACCTTGTTTCCATTAAGTATTGGCCCAGAGCCTAATTTGTTAGCGCGTATTGCAGCGGGCATTATTTGGGTGGCGGCATTGCTTTCTGCTTTGCTATCTTTGGAACGATTATTTCGTGATGACTTTCACGACGGTGCGCTTGAGCAGTTAATGCTTGTGCCAATTCCTTTGCCTTTGGTTGCGATGTCAAAAGTTATTGCGCATTGGTTGATTACTGGGTTGCCGTTAATCATTATGAGCCCATTACTGGCGTTGCTGTTGTCGCTCGATTTTAAAACTTGGTCTGCTGTCGTTATCACTTTATTACTTGGTACGCCAACTTTGAGTTTTATCGGTGCTATCGGCGTTGCTTTAACTGTGGGATTGCAAGTCGGTGGCGTTTTGTTGAGTTTGCTCGTTTTGCCTCTTTGTATTCCTGTGCTGATCTTTGCAACATCAGCAGTAGAGGCTGCAACCAGTGGGTTTGCGTATTCAGGGCAATTAGCGATTTTAGGGGCAATGTTACTGGGGGCGGCAACTCTCGCGCCTTTTGCAATCAGTGCCTCGTTACGAATTAGTGTGAATTAAAAATATAATGTAAGTGCTTCCTAACCTCTGTGGATTTGATTTTTTGTGAATCGAATAGGAATGGACACTGACAAAACTTTAAGTGAGAAGCAAAAATGTGGAAATGGTTACATCCATATGCAAAACCTGAAAAAACATATCAGCTTTGTGGCTCGTTATTACCTTGGTTTTCCATCTTAGCCTTTGGCTTACTGCTTGTTGGGACAATTTGGGGGCTGTGTTTCGCACCTGCGGATTATCAACAAGGGGATAGTTTCCGAATCATATATATTCATGTGCCTGCGGCTATGTGGTCCATGGGTATTTACGTCTCAATGGCGATAGCTGCTTTTGTTGGCTTAGTGTGGCAACTTAAATTGTCGAACATGGCTGCATTAGCAATGGCGCCAATTGGTGCGGTGTTTACTTTTGTTGCTCTGCTAACAGGGGCAATTTGGGGTAAACCAATGTGGGGCGCATGGTGGGTATGGGATGCTCGCTTAACCTCAGAACTTATTCTTCTATTCTTATACCTTGGCGTGATTGCGCTTTACCATGCTTTTGATGATCAAAAAACCGCAGCAAAAGCAGCAGGTATTTTGGCGATTGTGGGCGTGATAAATATTCCTATCATTCACTACTCAGTGGAATGGTGGAATACGCTACATCAAGGTGCAACCATAACGAAAATGGGTAAACCATCTATTGCGCCAGAAATGTTGTGGCCACTACTTTGTAATATCTTCGGATTTGCATGCTTTGCTGCTGCTGTCACTTTAGTTCGTTTCAGAACCGAAATCATTCGCCGTGAAAGTCACCGACCTTGGGTGTTAGATTTGGTTTCTAAAAACACAAATGGCAAGCAAGCATCAGCAATAAAAGGAGGCAAATAATGTATTTTGAATCTTTTAGCGATTTTATAGCTATGGGTGGCTACGCAGGATATGTGTGGAGCGCTTTCGGTATTACTTTTGCTTCGATGTTGATTTTGCTTGTGAAAAGCGTGTCTCAAAACAAAACGCTATTAAAAGAAATTCAGCAAAAAATTGATCGTGAAGAACGTCGTCAAGCGGCGAAGAAAATGGAAAATACACTATGACACCAAGACGTAAAAAAAGACTAGCCATTGTTTTAGCGATTTTAGTTGGTGTCGCTGGAACCGTTGGTTTAACCATGTATGCGTTAAACCAAAATATGAACTTATTCTACACGCCAACGGAAATCGTAAAGGGTAAGCCTGATGGTACTAAACCGCATGTGGGTGAGCGCTTACGTATTGGTGGCATGGTGGTTGAAGGCTCAGTAAAGCGTGATCCGAATTCATTGAAAGTGAGCTTTGGCTTGCAAGATGTTGGTCCTATTGTGACCGTCAATTACGAAGGTATTCTTCCTGACTTGTTCCGTGAAGGGCAAGGTATTGTGGCGCAAGGTACGCTGGTTGATGATAAGACCGTGGACGCATTTGAAGTGCTAGCGAAGCATGATGAAAAATACACGCCGCCAGAAATCGAAGAAGCGATGAAGAAAGGTCATACTCCAACGTATGACAATAAAACTCACACCATGAAATATCAGGATGAAGCTGAATGATTGCTGAACTTGGACATTTTGCCTTAATTCTGGCATTAGCTTTTTCGATTCTTTTAAGTGCCATCCCCATGTATGGTGCGGCAACCAATAACCGCACATTGATGGGCATGGCTCGTCCGCTGTCGTGGGGCATGTTCCTTATGCTTGCGACGTCATTCGGCATTTTGTTGTGGGCGTTTTATAGCAACGACTTCACATTGCAATATGTGGCGAGCAACTCTAACAGCCAATTGCCTTGGTACTACCGTTTAACGGCAGTTTGGGGGGCGCATGAAGGCTCACTATTGCTTTGGGTATTAATCCAAGCGATTTGGACAGTTGCCGTTGCATCATTCAGCCGTGGCATGCCGCAAGAATCTGTTTCTCGCGTACTTGCTGTAATGGGTATGATCGCAGTGGGTTTCTTGCTGTTCATCATTCTGACTTCAAACCCATTCTTACGCACTTTGCCTTATTTCCCAATTGATGGCCGAGACTTGAACCCACTTCTACAAGATCCGGGTTTGATCGTCCATCCACCAATGCTTTACATGGGCTATGTTGGCTTCTCGGTTGCTTTCTCATTTGCGATTGCATCACTGATGACAGGTCGACTAGATACCGCTTGGGCACGTTGGTCTCGTCCTTGGACAACTGCTGCTTGGGTATTTTTAACGGCAGGTATTGCGCTCGGTTCATGGTGGGCATATTACGAACTTGGCTGGGGCGGCTGGTGGTTCTGGGATCCAGTAGAAAACGCATCCTTTATGCCTTGGCTTGCGGGTACAGCCTTAATGCACTCGCTCGCAGTAACTGAAAAGCGTGGCACATTTAAAGCATGGACAGTATTGCTGGCGATCAGTGCATTCTCACTAAGTTTGCTAGGTACATTCTTAGTGCGTTCTGGCATCTTGGTTTCGGTGCATTCATTTGCATCAGATCCAGCTCGCGGTATGTTCATTCTGGCTTTCTTGGCGATCGTTATCGGCGGCTCTTTATTGCTGTTCGCTTTGAAAGGGGCATCTGTGCGCGTGCGTGGTAACTACTCATTGTTCTCACGCGAAAATGCCTTGTTATCGAATAATATCTTGCTAGTGGCTGCATTAGTTGTGGTTTTGATTGGTACATTACTGCCGCTGGTTCATAAGCAAATTGGCTTGGGTTCGGTGTCTATCGGTGCGCCATTCTTTAATACCTTATTTACTTGGTTAATCGTGCCTTTCTCATTGATTTTAGGTATCGGGCCATTAGTGCGCTGGAAACGTGACAACTTATCTGAAGTCAAAATTCCAATGCTGATTTCATTTGTGGTTTCTGTTGCAGGTGCTGTAGTGATTGCAATGTTGTCATCTAAAGAATTCATGCCATTAGCAACACTGGGTTGGTTTATGGCGCTGTGGATTGTGGCAATGCACGCATTTGAACTTTATCAACGTGCGACTCATCGTCATTCATTCTTGGTTGGTTTAACTAAATTACAACGTAGCCATTGGGCAATGATGCTGGGTCACATTGGTTTAGCAGTGACGATTATCGGTATTGCAATGGTGCAAAACTACAGCATCGAGCGTGATGTGCGTTTGGCTCCAGGTGATAAATTTGAGATCCACGGTTATCAATTTGATTTTGTTGGTGTGCGTGATCACGATGGCCCGAACTACGATGGTTTTATTGCCGATTTTAATATCAGTGAAGATGGTCAATTTGTGAATGAACTGCACGCTGAAAAACGTTACTACCATACAGCTCGTTCAATGATGACAGAAGCGGCGATCGACCGTGGCTTCACTCGTGACCTTTATGTCGCAATGGGTGAGCAGCTAGAAGGGACGAATGCTTGGGCGGTGCGTATTTACTATAAACCGTTTATTCGTTGGATCTGGTTTGGTGCGATCTTGATGTCGATTGGTGGTGCTTTGGCTATCAGTGACAAACGTTACCGCTTCCGTCGAAAACTGAATAACTCACAAACATCAACAAATGAGCAAGGAGCATAATGATGAACCGTAAAATTTTATTCGCCCCTTTGGCTTTATTTGTGGTGTTAGTGATCGTGTTTGCAACTCAATTAACCCGTAATGCAGAAGGGGATGATCCAACGAAATTAGAATCAGTATTGGTTGGTAAACCTGTACCTAAATTCCAGTTGGAAGATTTATTCCAAGAAGACAAAACGTACGACCAGACTTTGTTTAAAGGTAAACCATTGCTTTTGAATGTATGGGCGACTTGGTGTCCAACCTGCTATGCCGAGCATCAATTCTTAAATGAATTATCGGAGCAAGGCGTAAATATTGTTGGTTTGAACTACAAAGACGACCGTGAAAAAGCGAAAAAATGGCTGCGCGAGTTAGGCAACCCATATCAAATGGTGCTGTTTGATGGCAATGGTATGTTTGGCTTAGATCTTGGTGTTTACGGTGCGCCAGAAACTTTCTTAATTGATGCCGATGGACACATTCAATATCGCCATGTTGGGGATGTAAATGTTGAAAACTGGAACGAAACCTTGTTGCCGCTTTATAACAAGCTAAAAGGTCAGCAAACTCCGCTGAAACCTATCGCGATGCAGGAGGCGCAATGATGAAACCATCTTCTATTTTCGCATTGTTTTGTTTGCTGTTTTCGTTTTCAACTTTTGCTGCTATCGAAGTATTTGATTTTGATACGCCAGAACAAGAAGCACAATTTCAAGAGTTAAGTCATACCTTGCGTTGTCCTAAATGTCAGAACAACTCGATTGCCGATTCTAATGCGGAATTAGCGCAAGACTTACGCATGAAAACTTATCAAATGACCAAAGAAGGTAAGTCGAAGCAAGAAATCGTCGATTACATGGTGGCACGTTACGGCAACTTTGTGACTTACAATCCACCACTAACTGCATCAACTGCGGTGTTGTGGGTTGCACCTTTAGCCATCATATTAATTGGCTTTGGATTCATTGTTGTTCGTAGCCGTAAAAAGAATGCCGTTAATGCTTCTGTTTCAACGTCTTCTGAATCTTCTGAACAGTGGAGTGATGAACAAGAGCAACGCTTGAAAGAATTATTAGATGATTCGAATGAGGCTTCATCTCAAGATAAACAAAATAAGGGTGATCAATCATGATAGCGTTTTGGATTGGTACGGTATTACTGATTGCCGTTTCTTGTTTGCTGATTGCTTATCCACTTTTAAAGCCAAAGCTGGTGGATGAAGCTGCGCAGCGAGATGACTTAAACAAAGCTTTCTTTAAAGATCGTTTAGCTGAATTGGAATCGGAAGATCAAGCTGGCATCGTTGGTAATAAAGATGATTTGGTTATCGATTTAAAACAATCGCTTCTGGACGATATTCCTCAAAGCTCAAACGCTCAAACCACTGCAAAAGCAATGAAATGGCTGATTGTTCCTTTAATGATTTTCATGGTGGCAATTGGTTATGGCATGTACGCCTTATTTGGTGCACCAGCAAAAGTGGCACACTGGAAACAAGTATCAGATAACTTGCCATTGCTTTCTCAGAAGTTAATGAATCCGAACGGGGTGGAATTAACTGAGCAAGAAATGGATGACTTAACCTTGTCGATGCGTTCTCGTTTGCAATATAACGAAACGGATGTGACAGGTTGGGTATTACTTGGTCGCATTGGCTTGGCAAATCGTGATATTGAAACTGCGATTGGTGCATTAAATAAAGCGGATCAACTTTCTCCTAATAATCAAGATATTCAGTTGAGCCTCGCTCAAGCCCTGATGTTCTCTGGTGATCAAGCTGATTTGCAGAAAGCCGATTCGATTTTGCAAGAGCTCATCAAAAAGCCAGATGTAGATTCTCGAGTGTATTCTTTGCTCGCCTTCACTGCTTATGAAGATGGTGATTACGCAAAAGCGATCGATTACTGGAAGAAGTTACAACAAGCGATTGGTCCAAAAGATGAGCGTTATGACATGCTAACTCGTAGTATTAATACTGCGCAGCGTGAATTGGATCGAACCACTAATCCGCAGCAAGAAACTTTTGAAGGTACTCCTGTGAAGGTAACGATTTCATTATCACCTGATGTTGAATTACCAAAACAAGGCGTACTGATTGTGTCTGTTCATACTGCCGATGGTGCACCTATGCCTGTGGCAGCAGCCCGTTATCCATTATCACAATTCCCAGTGACAGTGGTGCTTGATGACAGAAACAGCATGATTGAAAGCCGTAAGCTATCAAGTCTATCTGATATTTTAGTGCGAGCTCGAATTGATACTGATGGCAACGTGGCAACCAGTGAAGGCGATTGGCACGGTGAAAGCCTACCTGTTCATCTTGGTGACGATGTTGTGATCTCTATCGATACTAAAGATTAAGATAACGGATATAGAGCGGTAGACAGAGGATAGTAATATAATTAACATTACTCTGACTAAGGCTAAATAGCATTCGTATTCTAAAGGCAATAGTGGTCGCATTATTGCCTTTTTCTCTAATGTGATTAGCACAAACACATGAAATACATGGCATCCTTTGAACCTAAACTATGTGTATTTCCGATGAATTTCTAACTCTTCCTTTTAAAAACTTTGATTTCAGGAAGTGGTGACCTCAATGATAAAAAAAACTCAATGTACAGCTGCAGCACTTCTGCTTTCTGCTCTTCTTTGCGGTTGTAGTTCAACACCTGATGACGGTGAGGTTGAAAGCACAACCAGTAATCCCGGTATTAGCGACCCATTTGAAGGCTTTAACCGTGTAATGTGGGACTTCAACTATGATGTTCTAGACCCGTATTTACTTCGCCCAACCGCTGTTGCTTATATGGAATGGACACCAGAGCCAATCCGTGATGGTATCAATAATTTCTTAGCTAACCTTGATGAACCAGCGAGTGCGATCAACAACCTGTTAATGGGTAACGGCACTTTAGCGGTACAAAACTTTAGCCGCTTTTTAATCAACAGTACCATTGGTATTTTAGGTTTATTCGACGTGGCCTCTGCTGCCGATATTCCTAAAAACACCCGTGAATTTGGCGATGTAATTGGTCATTGGGGCGTGGGTGATGGTACTTACTTGATGATCCCTGGTTACGGGCCGTTATCTCCGCGTGAAACAACCGATTTAGTAGATACCTTATACTTGCCATTGAACCTACTCACCTTTTGGCAATCTGCAGGTAAATGGGCGGTTCAAGGCTTAGAAACCCGCTATGAGTTGATCGATCAAGAAGGTTTATTGGAAAACTCACCTGATACTTATTCGCTTAGTAAGAGCATCTACGTTCAGCATCAAGATTACAAAGCTATGATCAACCAAGATCAAGATGAAGTTATTGATGATGAGCTGTTAGATGAGTATTTGGATGATGATTCAACGCTAGATGCAACAGATAGTGATTCGGCCACAGAAAGTAAAGATGAATCGACGGAAGCTATAGAAACTAAAGCAGCAGAAGCGAAAGAAGAAGCAACGGCTAAATAGCATTAGTTTCAAGCAAGTCATTAAGCCCGAGTAAAACCATAACTGGTTAATTACTTGGGCTTTTTTACATCTATAAGCTATTGGTGGTTTATAATTATTCCAATATCTAACAGATAAAAAAAAGCCTTACTCCATTTTGAAGTAAGGCCCTTGAGACTTTGCTGTTCGTACTAACTTAGAAAGTCTTGTTAAACTGCAAACCAGTTACGATAGCATCGGTATGAGTTTCGGCATCGATATTTGAAATGCCTCTATCCTGATGGACATGCACATCTTCACCAAGTAGGTAAGTGAAACCAAAGTCAATGCTAGATGTATCACTCAATGCGTAAGTAAAGCCTGTTGATAACCAATGACGGTTTGAATCAGGTACCGCAATCGTTGTCACACCATCTTGTGCACCTTGGTCGAACATATAACCAGCACGGAATGTCCATTTATCATTCATATAGAATGTACCACCAAGGCCATAGTGCCATGTATCACGCCATTCGAACGTTTCTAATTCGTCTGTAAAGCGGTCGCCATTAGTTCTTAGCTTGTCGAATACACTCCAATCAGTCCACTGGATGGTATAGTGCACAGCGAAGCGAGTACCTGCGATACGGTTATAACCAGAGAATTGTGCCCAACTTGGTAGTTGAACATCAATTTCATCAGCACCTGTAGCATGAACTGCACCGTCAAACTTACCATCAGCCGTAATGGTTGGGCTCCAGTGATAAGAAATACCCCAACGGTTATTTTCATCAAGCTCAAATGTAGTTCCTACGTTCCAACCAATACCATAGCCGGTAGCATCCACATCAGCTGCTTGCTTATTCATACCATCGCAACCTGTTTTTTTACAGAAAGCAGCGTGCGCTAGCGGGTGTTTGTTTTGATAGTTCGGGAATATTGAAAAAAGATTAACGTCTAGATCTCGCTTAAACTCACCATGACCATAAATAAAGTCAAGACCAGCACCAAAGCTCCATTGGTCATTTAAACGATAAGAAGCAGCTAAAGCTAAATCTACACTGATGATGCTTGAATCACCGCCATACTCACCTGGGAATGAACTATCGAAGCTTGAAGCCGTACCGAAGTTTGAATATAAGCCACCACCTACAGCCCATTTGTCATTCAGAGGAACAACTAAAAAGATATTAGGAGCAAAAGCGATATCACCAGCATCATCGTAATCAACTGAGCCACTGTTATCATTAACTTTACTGTTATATTGACCCGATTTAACTTCGATCATTGGGCGAATTATTGTACCACCCATAGAGAAAGAGGTTTTCTTAAATAACGCCATTGAAGCTGGGTTGATCGCCATTACTGAAGCATTGTCGGCAATAATACCGTCACCTGCATAAGCACGGCCAACACCCGTTGCAGACTGAGCATCAATTTGGAAGCCCGCAGCAAAAGTGCTTTGAGATGCTAATAAAAGCGCGCTAGAGAGTGTTGATGTGGCAAGCACATTCCACTTTTTCATAAAAGAATACCTACTTCTTAAAGATTCTTTTCAATTAAATCCGTAATAAGTTGAAAATGGGTTAAATAATAAAGGAGGCGCATTATGGTGGGTAAGTTGCTATTAACATATCCGACCATTGGCTAAGGTGCTGAATAAATAAGCATTTGTAGAAAGGGCGAGAACAAGGTAAGAAATGATATTTTGTTAATAAAATGTTTTTTCTTGATGGGCGGAGCTTTGATTTAACCAAGATGGCTAAATCAAAGCGGCTTGATGTGGTTTTAAGTCTTTAAAATTTAATGACTTTGAATTGTTTTGTTACAAACCCAAAGTGAATGGTTAATAAATGAACGAGTCAGTCTAATGTATGTAAATGTTAATTAAACTGATTTTTGGTGTTAAATTTTGTATTGAAAAAGCGGTGCAATAACTTTGGATATTTCTGAAATATTTTCACCATCTTCACCCACTAGCACCAAACTGCCGTTTTGCAGAGGAGTGATTTCACCATGCATATTGGCTTCAGTAAACTTTTGCGTTTTTTCTGTAGCAATATTAGAAATAAATGCAGTAACACGGCCTATATCCCCTTGGAAGATCATGTGCAGGGCATGGTGTGCGGAGTTAAAACCACAATGGTTTAGGTAATAAATGTGGTACGGGAACTCTTTTGCTAATTCATAAGAATAAGGATTGAGCTTGGCTTGCAGTGCAATGTTGGAGTTGTTTTCGTCAGTGTCACGAGTTAGCTGTTCATCTTTGGTGAGATGATAAATTGCCATTTCTTCTAAACTAGCTTGCGCAGGTTGCACGAACACATTACGCCAATTGACTTGGCCAACCAGCAAGCCAAAGATAAAAATAAACGATGCAGCAACAGCAAAAGCTCGTTTAGAGAAACGCAACTCTGATTTTTGTGGCATTGTTTTGGATAAGATTTTATCGGCAAGATCATCAGGCACATCAACATTCATAGCTCGCTCGATATCTTGATCGAGCGAGCATAAATTTTCGACGTATTTTTTGTGCTTATGATCTGAGTGGACCTTGTCTAAAATATCGTCACTAATACTATTTGGATCGGAAAGTAGGCGGCGCCTAAATTCTAAATCATCCATGTGTTGCCTCTTGATGTGGTGAGGATGAATCCAGTTGCTCCTTTAACTGATTTCGAGCGCGAAACAAACGAGTCATGACTGTATTTTTATTTAAGTCTAATATTTGACTGATTTCTTCACCATTAAAGCCTCCAACGACTTGTAAAAATAGTGGTTCTCGGTACTCAATATCCAGTTTAAGTATTTGTTTTTGCAACCAACGCTGTTGATGGTAATCATCATCTGTAGTTTTACCACTATTATTAGGTTCGTCAATATCTACTAAGTCAAATTGTTTGCGCTCAAAGCGACGAGCATTTTCTCGACGTAAGATCGTAATCAACCATGACTTAGCTGCTTTCTCATCTTTCAAGCTGTCAATGGATTTCCAAGCACGTAAGCATGTCTCTTGGACCAAATCTTCAGAAATGTGTTTATCCTTACATAACCAATATGCGTAACGATACAAATCTTTATGATAGGTCCGAACAAGAGACTCATAACGTTTTTTTCTATCCGCTTCTTGGTTAGCCGCTGCTATCGATCCTTTCTTTTTGAATAGTTCAGAAATAGCCATGTTATTCCCTCATGGTTCTTTTTTCATTATCAACTCTCATTTTCCGCAAAATGTAGAGCAAAATAGTGTAAAATCAATCTAACTGGTTGTATTCTAAGTATTATATTTTTTAAGTACTCTAATCAATTGCAATAAAACGCAACTAACAAAGACTTTGTGTTAGTGTGGGATTAAATTGTTAATTGTTGAAGCCTTAATTGTTAATTTTTTTAACTTAAATCTAATTTTCTTAGTTTTGAGAAGGAAAAGTGTGACCTGAATAACCTTATTTTTGTTGTGCTCTTCTTATTTTGTTGTTCTCAGTTGCATAAAATTGATGCGAAAAATTTGAAATACATCACCTTTTACTGTCAGGGCAATGTAAATTCTTAGAAAAACAGACTTGCTATGGTTAATGTCTGACCAGTTGGGTTTGAAACTAGTGACACAAATTAGTTAGCAGTCTAATTAAATAATGGAACTAAACGGTTTTAGAATTTTTATTCGGTCGTAGTTTTTCTTTTTAGAGAAATTACTTCGACAGAATAATGATTTTGATGATCGAGCCACGAAAAGGAAAAAGAATGAATCAGCCGGAAGTAAAAAGCCGTAATGGAGATCGCATAGCAATAGTCTCGGGCCTTAGAACGCCTTTTGCTCGTCAAGCGACCGTTTTCAAAGATGTCCCTGCTGTTGATTTAGGGAAGATGGTGGTGAGTGAATTGCTAGCGAGAACGCAGATTGATCCACAATTAGTTGATCAAGTGGTGTTTGGGCAAGTGGTTCAAATGCCAGCTGCACCGAATATTGCTCGTGAAATTGTGCTTGGAACAGGGATGAATGTATCAACAGATGCATATAGTGTGACCCGTGCCTGTGCAACCAGTTTTCAATCTGTAGCAAGTGTTGCAGAAAGCATCATGGCGGGCACGATTGAAATTGGCGTGGCTGGTGGTGCTGATTCTTCTTCTGTTTTACCGATTGGCGTGTCAAAAACCTTAGCGCAAAGCTTACTTGAGCTGAGTAAAGCAAAAAGCCTGACCAAAAAGTTCTCAATTATCCGCAAACTGTCATTCAAAGATTTAATGCCAGTTCCGCCTGCCGTTGCTGAATATTCTACCGGCCTTTCTATGGGACAAACCGCAGAGCAAATGGCAAAGACTCATCAAATCGCTCGTGAAGATCAAGATGCTTTAGCGCACCGTTCTCATTTTCTTGCAGCGAAAGCGTGGGAAGATGGCTTAATTAATGATGAAGTCATGGTGGCTTATCCTGAACCTTATAAAGAGTGGATTCATCAAGACAACAATATTCGTCAAGATTCTAAAATCGAGCAATACGCTAAATTAAAACCGGCCTTTGATCGTCAATTCGGCAGTGTGACAGCGGCAACCAGTACGCCATTAACCGATGGTGCAGCTGCAGTATTAATGATGACGGAATCGAAAGCGAAAGAATTGGGCTTGGAAGTTTTAGGTTATCTACGTTCTTATGCCTTCTCTGCTAATCAAGTCGAAGAAGATATGTTGATGGGGCCTTCTTATTCCACACCAATCGCTTTAGATCGCGCTGGTTTAACCCTTGATGATCTTGATTTGATTGAAATGCATGAAGCATTCGCCGCTCAAACCCTTGCTAATATTAAGATGTTTGCATCCGAAGAATTTGCCAAAGAAAAATTAGGCCGAGACAAAGCGATTGGCACAATTGATATGGATAAATTTAACGTGCTTGGTGGTTCGCTGGCTTATGGTCATCCTTTTGCCGCAACAGGCGCACGTTTAATTACTCAAACATTAAGAGAGTTAAAACGTCGAGGCGGAGGAGTTGCTCTAACTACCGCTTGTGCCGCTGGTGGTTTAGGTGCCGCAATGATTTTGGAAGTAGATAAAGTCGAACAACCGCTAGAAACATCAGAAAAACAAGAAACTAAAGCAGAAACGGAAAGCAATCCAACTGACGCACAAGGAGAATAATAATGACAAATGAAAAAAATGTGCCTGAGCTAGAGGTTTCTGAAAATACAGAACAACAAGTGGAAATAGAGTCGACTTCAGAACAAATGGAACCTTCATCTCAGCAGCAACCGGAGCAGCCGAACGCATTTCAATTAACGATTGATGATGCACAAGTTGCTTGGCTGGCGATTGATGTGCCAAACGAAAAAATGAACACGCTTCAAGCCGCTTTTGCGGAACAAATGGATGCGGTGTTTGTGCAGTTGGAAGCGAAAAAGTCATCAATTAAAGGTTTGATCATCCATTCTTTAAAACCAGATAACTTTATTGCGGGTGCTGACATTCGTATGTTGGACGGTTGCCAGTCAGCTAAAGAGGCCCAATCGTTGGCATCTCAAGGTCAAGAGATGTTTAATCGTTTAGCAGCTTTACCTTTTACTGTGGTCGCAGCTATTCATGGCCCTTGCTTAGGTGGAGGCTTGGAATTGGCGTTGGCCTGTGATTATCGTGTTTGTAGTGAAGATTCTATTACTCGCTTGGGTTTACCTGAAGTTCAATTAGGTTTACTTCCGGGTTCAGGTGGTACACAACGTTTGCCTCGCTTAGTCGGCTTAGTGAATAGCCTAGATATGATTCTAACGGGCAAGCAGCTGAACGCCAAAAGGGCACTTAAAATGGGATTGGCGGATGCCTGTGTTCCTCATGCTATTTTGCTACAAGCTGCTGCGACTTTTATTGAGAGATCTAAACGTAAAGCCAAGAAAAACGTTAAAGAAAAAGTCATGGCGAATACGCGCTTTGGGCGAAAAATGGTGTTCGAAAAAGCCGCTCAACAAGCCAATAAGAAAGCACATGGCAATTATCCGGCAATTCCGGCTATTTTAGAAGTGCTCCAACTTGGTTTGGAAAAAGGGATCACGGAAGGTTTAGCAAAAGAGGCAGAAGAATTTGGCAAGTTGGTGATGACGGAACAATCGCAAGCCTTACGTTCTATTTTCTTCGCCACCACAGAAATGAAGAAAGACTTTGGCACATCTGCTAAACCACGAGATATTCGCGCTGTTGGCATTATCGGTGGCGGCTTGATGGGCGCAGGGATTGGATATGTGTCTGCAACTAAAGCAAAAGTGCCGGTTCGTATTAAAGATGTCTCGAATGATGGTGTTTTGCATGCCATTAATTACAGCTACAAGTTGCTAAGTAAATTACAGCAACGCCGTGCTATCACTCAAACTCAATTGCAGAAACAAATGCAGTCCATTTCAGGCTGCACTGATTTCACTGGTTTTAGCCATAAAGATTTAGTGATTGAAGCTGTGTTTGAAGATCTTGCCTTAAAACAAGAAATGGTGAGAGAGATCGAGCAGCAAGAAAAGAAAGACATCATTTTTGCTTCCAATACTTCATCATTGCCAATTGCTAAAATCGCACAGAATGCCGAAAAGCCTGAAAATGTTATCGGCCTGCATTACTTTAGCCCAGCCGATAAAATGCCACTGGTGGAAGTGATCCCACATGAAGGAACGTCGCCAGAAGTAGTCGCAACGGTCGTGAAGTTTGCGCGCAAACAAGGTAAAACCCCGATTGTCGTGCAAGATAAAGCAGGTTTCTACGTTAACCGTATTCTTGCGCCATACATGAATGAAGCGGCAAAAGTGCTGCTTTCTGGTGAGCCGATTGAGCATATTGACGAATCACTAATGAACTTTGGTTTCCCTGTTGGCCCAATCACATTACTTGATGAAGTAGGGGTTGATGTCGGTGCGAAGATCAATCCGATATTGGTTGATGAACTGGGTGATCGTTTTAAAGCACCAGATGATGTGTTTGATATCTTACTCAAGGACCAACGCAAAGGTCGTAAGAGTGGCAAAGGATTTTATTCTTATAAAGGCAAAAAGAAAGAAGTCGATAAATCTGTATATAAAACATTGAAGGTGTCACCTGAATCGATTCTTAGCCAAGATGTTATTTCAATGCGCTGTGTATTGTTAATGCTGAACGAAGCTGTTCGAGCATTAGATGATGGTGTGATCGCAAGTGCTCGTGATGGTGATATCGGTGCTATTTACGGTATTGGTTTCCCTCCATTCTTAGGTGGGCCGTTCCGCTATATTGATAAAATCGGTGCACGCGAATTAGTGGAAACAATGAATGGCTATGCTGAGAAGTACGGCTCTCGTTTTGCACCTTGTGATGGATTATTAACTCGAGCGGGCACTGGAGAAAAGTTTTATCCGACTGCAAATGATTAATCGTTTTTTATCTATCCATTTATAATTATTAGCTCCGCTTTTTAGTGGAGCTTTTTATTTGTTGATAAAGAAAATTCTTGCCGATCGAATAAAACTGTAACTGTGTTGTTAGTCAGTTACTTTTCATTTATTTTGCTTCGCATTTGTTTTGTTTGATAGCCATGATGTTTTCTGGCTAAGCATATACTCCAGCTGCAATAAATTGTTACTTGCATAGTTATTAAGTCATCAATTATTTAAAGTTAAAAGAGGTGTATATGCGTAAATCAAATGTGTTTATATCACGAGTATTAATTGGTTTTTTTAGTCTATTTTTGGGTGCTGTTGCAAATGTTTCGTTTGCCTCAGAAGAAGTAGCTATGAAGGATGCTAAAAAGGAAGTTGTAACTTCAGCTAAAGAAAAAAGCTCGCCGAGCATGAAGCAAGATGATGGTATTAATTTGAGTGTTAATATAAATACCGCAAGTGCAGAAGAAATTTCAGCTATGCTTTCTGGGGTCGGTGAAGCGAAAGCACGCAACATTGTTGAATACCGTGACCAACATGGGAAATTTGTTGATTTGGAAGCCCTTAAAAAAGTGAAAGGAATAGGGCAATCAATTGTCGATAAAAATAAAGATCGAATTATGTTTTAAAGTTTATTTTTTATAAAAATCTTGTATTCGTAAAAACAATCACCCTTTTGTGTTTAATTAATAAACAAACGAAAGGGTGATTTTTTTGTTTCGGTAAAATAAGTATGAAAAAAGGGTGAGAAGTTAAGTACAATGCGGCCTTCAAGAAAGGAAGGCTAAATGAAAACTTGGTTATCAATCCCACTTTTATGCCTGCCAGCAATCGCAATGGCAGATCAAAATACGCAAATCGATTCATTCTCAACGGCAAAACGTTTGCTGATGCAAAAGGTTTATAATTCTTCACCAATGCGCCGTACAGTTTATTGCGATGCTGTTTTCAATTCGAAAAAGAATGTAACTTTACCAAAAGGCTTTGATGCTCATCTTTATCAATCACGTGCAAAGAGAATTGAATTTGAGCACGTTGTTCCTGCAGAAAACTTCGGTCAAGCATTCAAACAATGGCGAGAAGGGGATGCTAAATGTGTGAGCAAAGGCAAGGCATATAAAGGGCGTAAATGTGCGGATAAAGCGAGCCATGAATATCGCTTAATGCAAGCAGACGGTTATAACTTGTTTGCTGCTATTGGTTCGGTGAATGCGTACCGTTCTAACTACAACTTCCAAATGCTATCGGGTACGAAATCTGACTTTGGTACTTGTGATTTTCACGTTGAGAACAAAAAAGCACAGCCGCCTGAAAGTGCGCGTGGTTTAATTGCTCGTAGCTATTTGTATTTTGATGCAACTTATAAAACGTTCAGCTTGAGTAAGCAGCAAAAGCAATTGTTTAACGCTTGGGATAAGCAATATCCGGTGAGTGATTTTGAGTGTAAAAAAGCGAAGATTGTTGAAAGCTATCAGCACAATGTGAATACAATTTTGCAGTCACGCTGCGCTGCTAAAGACTCATCAACATTAGCGAAAAACTAGTCTTTGTTGCTTAGTTAGTCTTTGTTACTGGGAATGATATTAAACTCCTCGCAACGACGCTGTCCTATCCTAGGCGCTTCGCAAACGACATCCATGTCGTTTGAGACGTTGCGAATAGCTTAATATCAAACAAAATTTTATCTGAAGCTGCTAATGAAATTATTAAGCTTTAGATTTTTGATATACACGGACCATAAAATCAGCTTCACATTTAAACTCTGAAGCTGATTTTAATTCTTCTTTCATTTCTACTGACGCTTTCCATGCAAAAGGTGTCATCTGCAATAAATCTAACGCCTGTTCCCCATTCATTACCATGTCGTAATGCAGTTTTTCTTCTTCAACTAATTCAAAGCCTGCAATGTTTTCAGCCGCTTCATCATGCAAACGAACGTCTTGATAAACTTGTTCACGCAGTTGATATAAGTGTCTTGCAGCTGGTGTTACCGTGATAATCACACCTTGATCGGTAAGAACACGATTTAATTCAGTATGTTCACAAGGGGCATAAATACGAACGACGGCATTTAGGCTATTGTCGGAAAAAGGTAATCGTTGACTTGAAGCGACACAAAACTGCATCGCATCAGAAGTGTAACGCTTGGCAGCATATCGAATAGCGACTTTAGAAATATCTAATCCGTAGCATTTTGCTTGTGTGTTTTGTGCTAGAAGCTGCTCAGAAAAATATTGAGTGTAATAACCTTCGCCACAGCCGATATCCAGTAGTTGGTGATTGGTATTTTCTAAATGTTTAACGCAGAATTCCGCAACTTTCTGACGCATCGGATGGTATTGCTCAGAAGCTAAAAATCGACGTCGTGCCTGCATCATCTCAGCATTATCGCCCGGTTGCTTTGAGCGTTTATGTTGTACCGGCATGAGGTTCACATAGCCTTCTTTGGCACAATCAAACTGATGGTTATTCTCACAACGGTAAGTTTGCTGTGATTGAGTTAGCGGTTGTTGGCAAAGAGGGCATTGATAAGTCATGGCGTATTGATTCAGTCGAAGTAAAAACAAAAGGCACCAAAAACTGATGCCTTACAGATAACATTTGAAATGGATATTATTTCAATGAAAGACGAGTGCTGATTTGATGCGTTTCATTTGGCTCAAGTTGTTTGCCCGTTTCTAAGCTATCAGCGTATAGCGTTGATTCTACACAAACCATAGTTAGGTAGCCATCTGCATCCATATCATCCATGCCAGCTGCAAGTTCCCACGGGTTCCAGATAACCGCAGCATCATTGCCGCCATTGATAACAGAAATAGTACGTTCATTTTGAGGATCGCGAATACATACTTCTTGGCTTGGGTCGGTGTAAACACGGTCAACGCCAGCTGTGAATGTTAAGGCATCACCGCCAGTGCATACTTTACCCGCTTGCAGTTTATCAATGAAGCTTGCGCCCATTCCGGTAATTTCAGTCTGGTTAATATCTGCAATGTTGAAATAAGTATGTAGTGCGCTAGAGAATTTCCACGCTTTATCATCGGTATTTTTAATGTGCAGCGTAGTGTTTAGTTCATCAGAAACTTCAACATCAATAAACAATTCAAATTTATGAGGCCAGATAGCTAACGTTTCTTCATTTTGGATTAAACCAAGGCGAACGATAACACCATCTTCATTTTCGCGATGTTCAACCAGTTCCCATTCAGAAGTACGAGCAAAACCGTGGTTCGGTTGCGCTGCACGAGCAAACCAAGGCCAGCAAACAGGAATACCACCACGAAGCGGTGTTTTGCCATCGTATAAGCCTTTTTCACTCATCCAAAGAAGATCTTTTTGACCAGTAGGTTTGAATGACGTTACATGTGCGCCAAATAAAGAAATCATCGCTTCTGCTTTAGGGTGAGCGATTTTAATCATTTTTACATCGTCTTTTTTCACGATTGTAACGAAATCAGATAAAGCACTAATAAGAGGAAGGTGTTGGGTAGCGGTCATTGTTTTAATCCTTTAGTACAAAAGTAACAGAGGTCATTTTTAGATAATAAAAAAGGCGACACAATGGCCGCCTTTTTTGCTTTTCTTTTAAAAAGAATAGCCTTTCAAATAAAGTTTACGCTAATGCTTACTTAGAGATGTGAGCGATTAGGTCAAGAACTTTGTTTGAGTAACCGATTTCGTTGTCGTACCAAGATACAACTTTAACGAATTTGTCGTTTAGTGCGATACCAGCAGCTGCATCGAATACAGAAGTGTTAGTTTCGCCGATGAAGTCTTGAGAAACTACTGCATCTTCAGTGTAACCAAGAACGCCAGCTAGTTCGTTTTCAGAAGCGCGTTTCATTTCTGCACAGATGTCAGCGTAAGAAGCAGCGTTAGATAGGTTAACTGTTAGGTCAACAACTGAAACGTTAGCAGTTGGTACGCGGAAAGCCATACCAGTTAGTTTGCCTTGTACAGCTGGTAGTACAACGCCTACAGCTTTAGCAGCACCAGTTGAAGATGGGATGATGTTTTGAGAAGCACCACGACCACCACGCCAGTCTTTCGCAGAAGGACCGTCTACAGTTTTTTGAGTAGCTGTAGTTGCGTGAACTGTAGTCATAAGACCAGACTCGATGCCCCACTTGTCGTTAAGAACTTTAGCGATTGGCGCTAGGCAGTTAGTAGTACAAGAAGCGTTAGAAACGATGTCTTGACCAGCGTAAGTTTCGTGGTTTACGCCCATAACGAACATTGGAGTTGCGTCTTTAGAAGGACCAGTTAGAACAACTTTCTTAGCACCTGCAGTGATGTGTTTACGTGCAGTCTCGTCAGTTAGGAAGATACCAGTTGCTTCAGCTACAACGTCAACGTTGATTTCGTTCCACTTAAGATCTTCTGGGTTACGTTCAGCAGTAACACGTACAGTTTTACCGTTAACGATTAGGTTACCGTCTTTTACTTCAACAGTACCGTTGAAACGGCCGTGAGTTGAATCGTACTTAAGCATGTATGCCATGTACTCAACGTCGATAAGGTCGTTGATACCAACAACTTCGATGTTGCTGCGCTCAACAGAAGCACGGAAAACGAAACGTCCAATACGGCCAAAACCGTTAATACCTACTTTGATAGTCATTGTAGTTGCTCCACAACTTAATTTCAGATTAAAGATAACTGGTAGTAAAATTACAAAACCCAGTTCTGTGCTGCAAGGCATAATCGGTCTTTAATTGTTTAAAGTCAAAAAAAAGAGTTACTTTCTTTCTGATTTCTTACAAATCGATTATTTAATGCCCATTTAACCATTTTGGGTTAGGTCATTCACTACAGGTTTGTACACTTTTTACCTAGCATTTCTTTTGCTTCGAGTCTTCAATCAAGAGACAGAGATCATAATTTGAAAGCAAAAGAGCTTAAAAACTTATTGTAATGTGATTTTCGTCACCAATTTGTGTGATGTGAAGTATGTGCCACAAGGCGGCGGATATGCAAGTATTTGTTTAAAAATAATCAGTGCTAAACTTCACGCACATAAGCATAGTCGCCAACAGCCAATAAGAAAAATTGGAATATCTCGATTGATTGAGAGTGTGATTTGAATCACCAAATCTAGGCTGTTCAAAGCACATTGTTTTACATTAGATTAATGTGTTTAAAACAAAAACATCCTATTTGAAATAAGTAGCTTAATAGAGGTTGTAGATTGAAAGCAGATAGCGAATTGAAAACAGATAAGCAATGGAAAGAGATTCTCAGCGATGAGGAATTTCGTGTTTGTCGTAAAGGCGGAACAGAAGAACCTTACTCAGGAACCTTATTACATAATAAAGAAACAGGCACTTATCAATGTACATGCTGCGGCGAAGACTTGTTCCATTCTGATGATAAGTTTGATTCTGGTTGCGGCTGGCCGAGCTTTGATCAACCAATTAATAAAAATGCCATTCGTTATTTAGAAGATCGCAGCTACGGGATGATCCGCACTGAAATCCGTTGTGCAAAATGCGATAGTCACCTTGGTCATGTTTTTCTCGACGGCCCACAAGACACAACTGGGCAGCGTTTTTGCGTCAACTCAGTGTCGTTAAAATTTCAAGATTAAAGAATTTTAAAGAATTCAAAATATAAAAGAGAAGGGAATTCGATGAATGTAGAACAACTACTTGAAGCGATGACACCGGAAGTCTATGAGCGATTAAATTACGCAATTGAAACAGGTCGTTGGTTGGACGGTACGCCAATTTCACAAGAGCAACGCGATTCTTGTATGCAAGCCGTGATGCTTTACCAATCGAAACACAACCATAACGCACAACACATGACGGTTGCAGCGGGTGGTGAAGTGGAATTTAAATCGAAAGCCGAACTGAAAAAACAATTTAGTGAAACGGAAGAAGATATTCTGCGCGTGAATCCAAATCATTAATTTTGCATTTGAATAAAACAAAGCCTTGCTGATGTGATGATCGGCAAGGCTTTTGTATATCAATAAATTTTGTGTGAGCCGCTTACAAACTCATTTCACCACGCAACACTTGCTGCATTTGCGTTTTGATTTCTTCATAGCTTAAATTTTTAGAAAGCAAGAAGTGCAGTTTTGCTAATGCCGCTTCGTGAGTCATATCGTAACCGCTGATCACGCCAGCCTCTGCTAAAGCCACACCCGTTGCATAACCATCCATATTTACTTTACCCGTCAAACACTGAGTTAAGTTCACCACAATTACGCCACGTTCAGAGGCTTCTTGTAGGTGTGCTAACATCTCAGGGTTTTGTGGTGCATTGCCCACACCAAAGGTCAGCAGGATCATTGCATTAACTGGCTGCATCAAGGTATTGCGGATCACTTCGTGAGAAATGCCCGGATACATGGTGATCACGCCAATCGGTTGAGGCGTAATATTATGAACTTTAAATTCACCTGCAGGTTTCTTATTGATCAGTTCAGGATTGCTAACTTGAATGCTGATCCCTGCTTCCAACAAATGCGGCAAGTTAGGCGAAGTGAAAGCATTAAAACCATCCGCACGAGATTTGGTACTGCGGTTGCCACGCATTAACTGATTATTGAAGAACAAGGTCACTTCATTAATTGGATAATTAGCCGCAATGTGCAACGCATTTAATAAGTTCGCTTGGCCGTCTGAACGCAATTCTGCCAGAGGAATTTGTGAACCTGTCACAATCACAGGTTTGCCCAAGTTTTCTAGCATAAAAGACAAAGCTGAAGCGGTGTACGCCATAGTGTCTGTGCCATGCAGGATCACAAACCCATCGTATTTATCGTAATTGGCTTTAATGTCATCGGCAATATGCTGCCAATCAACTGGCGTCATATCTGATGAATCCATCAATGGCGTATATTCATGCACGGTAAACAGTGGCATTTCGTCACGATGGAATTCAGGCATTGAGGCTAATTGTTGAGTCATAAAACCATCAACAGGCACATAACCGTGAGAGGAGCGTTTCATACCAATGGTGCCACCGGTATAAGCAATATAGATGTGTTTGCGAGTCATAATTTAGGCAATCGTTTGGTATTCCCTTCGTGCTTGAAGTTTCGCTGCAACTCCAATTACTTTGAGAATAGATTTAATGTAGGAAAAGTGGCGAGATTATAACGATAAAAACGCATAAATAAATGGAGATAGGATAAAAACTAGATAAAGAAAAAGCCAGTAAGTCGCATACTGGCTTTAGATATGTTTTTAGATTTTTAGGATGTTATCAATTCGTTTGGCAGGTTAAACAGAATGAATAAACCCCTTTAGGATCGTTAAAGCTGTTAAGCAAGTTTGCGCTTTCTGCAATTTGCGCTGCAGCTGGTTTCAATGAATCAGGCAACCATTTGCTAACCGAGCTTTCAACTGCACGGCTCATTGGATAACCCATAGAAGCATCGACAGACTTAAACAAATCTTGCAGCATTTGCTGAGTCGGAGTCAGTGGTTTTTCCACCCAATCCAATTCATATTGATCAATGCCTGCTAATTTCGCTGCTTCACTAATCGCATCATCGAAATCACCCATTTGATCAACAAGACCACGTTTCATCGCATCTTGACCTGTCCAAACTCGACCTTGTGCCACTTGGTCTACCGCATCGGTTTCCATATTACGGTTTTTGCCGACAAGAGAAATGAAGCGGTGATAACCATGTTCAATGCCCATTTGCATCGCATCAGCTGCGCCTTGTGACAAGCCAGTGGTTATACCAACACCAGAAAACGGACTGGTTCCGATCCCATCAGTGTGCACGCCAATCTTGTTCAAACCTTTTTCAAATGTCGTCAATACACCGAAAATACCAATTGAGCCAGTTAAGGTCGTTGGTTGAGCAATGATCTTATCGGCACTCATTGAAATCCAGTAACCGCCAGAAGCAGCAAGGCTAGACATTGAAACCACAACAGGTTTGCCGGCTTGTTTCAAGGCTTCAACTTCGTTGCGGATCACTTCTGATGCAAATGCGCTGCCCCCTGGGCTATCAACACGCAATACAACCGCTTTCACTTTTTTGTCCAAACGAGCTTGGCGCAATAGGGCTGATGTTGAATCGCCACCGACACGACCAGCAGGTTGATCGCCATCTAAAATCGTACCGCTTGCCACAACAACAGCAATTTCATTATCAGAAGTTGAGAGCTTAGGAAGTAGGCTATCTTTATATTCGTAATAGCTGATTCGGTTATAACCCTCTTTCGGGTTGCCACCAAAGGCTTTACGTAAGAATTCACCTGCTTGTTGGCGAGTCACTAATTCATCGACTAATCCCACTTGTTTCGATAGTTTCGCCAAGTCACCATCAACGCCTTTCATCTTGGCTAGGAATTCATCCATGCTTGGCGTTAAGGTTTTGCCATCAATCTTGCGGTTGGTTGCTACATCATCGATATAAGCACCCCAAAGTTGAGTCAGCCATGCGGTTGCTGATTCTTTGGCTGCTGGTGACATATCGTTACGGATAAAAGGTTCAACCGCTGATTTATAAGTACCGACGCGGAAAATGTGAGTCGAAACTTCTAACTTCTCAAGCAGATCTTTGTAATACAAACCGTATGCGCCATAGCCTTTAAGCAGCACAGCACCATCTGGTGACATAAAGACTTTATCGGCATAACTGGCTAAATAATATTGGCTCTGATTGTAGAAATCGCCATAAGCATAAATTGGTTTGCCTGTGGCTTTGAATTCGTTGATCGCTTTAGCAATGTAGCGCAGCTTGGTCAAACTGGTTTCTGGCATGTCTTTCAAATTCAACACTAAGCCAGTAATGCTTGAATCTGTGCCTGCCGTGCGAATGGTTGATACCACGTCATACAGTACGTTTTCTTTCGGCAGATCTTTTTCAATTACTGAGCTTGAAATGGAGTCGAACGGATTAGCATAAGAAGCTTGTTCTACAATCGGGCCGTCCAAATCCAATACCAAAGCTTCTTTGGCTGCGTGAGTGGTTTCCTCCTCTTGAGGGAAGAAAGAAAAAATGATTAGGGCAACAATGCCTAAGAAAAGGAGATTCACAATGGCGACTCTGAGGAAGGTGATAAATTTCCAGATGCCTTTGAATATCTTAGCGATAAAGCAAAATATTTTTTTCATACGTTTTTCCTGACGAAAGCGGGAAGTCCATAAATTTATTTTTTGTAATGTAACACAAGCCGTTAAAAGAATGTTGAAACCAATATGATAAAACTCAATCAAAGACCGTTTTTATAGTGAAAATATCTCATAAAATAATCTTGCTAGGTTTTTAGTTCTAACCAGATAAGGGAATATTGAGCTAAGTTACAAATTTGTAAACAAGTGTTTGAATGTTTTCTCACCAGTGTATATTTTGGATGCATCAAAATAATAAATTAGCTTTCTGGAAAGGTGAGAATCATGTACCCACATTTACTTGCTCCACTTGATCTTGGCTTCACACAATTACGTAACCGTGTTCTTATGGGCTCAATGCACACTGGGCTTGAAGAAGAAAAAGACTTCAAAAAACTTGCCGCTTTTTATGAAGAACGTTCAAAAGGCGGTGTCGGGCTGATTGTGACAGGTGGATTCTCGCCGAATATGCGTGGTCGATTAACGCCATTCAGTGCGCAAATGAGCAGTCAAACTCATGTTAAAAAACACAAATTGGTAACCGATGCTGTACACAAGCATGGCGGTAAAATCGCATTGCAGATCCTACATGCTGGCCGTTATTCGGTGCATCCATTCTTGCAAAGTGCCAGTGCGACTCGTGCGCCTATTTCCAAATTTACGCCTTTCAAAATGAGCGAAAGTCAAATTCAAAGCACGATTTATGATTTCGCACATTCAGCACATCTAGCGCAACAAGCTGGATACGATGGCGTAGAAGTCATGGGCTCAGAAGGCTATTTGATTAACCAATTTATTTGCCAACGTACCAACCAACGCCATGATGATTGGGGCGGCAGCTATCAAAACCGTATTCGTTTCCCATTAGAAATTGTCAAAGCGATTCGTCAAAAAGTGGGCGAAGAATTCATTATTATTTTCCGTTTGTCGATGCTCGATCTGGTTGAGCAAGGCAGTACATTCGATGAAGTAGTGGAACTTGCAACCGCTTTAGAAGCTGCAGGTGTGACCATTATCAACACGGGAATTGGTTGGCATGAAGCGAGAATTCCAACCATTGCCACTCAAGTACCGCGCGGAGCATTTACTTGGGTGACGGAAAAAGTGAAACCGCACCTTTCTATTCCAGTGGTGACTTGTAACCGCATCAACACGCCAGAAGTGGCGGAAGATATTTTATCCAAAGGTCATGCAGATATAGTGTCGATGGCGCGTCCGTTATTGGCTGATCCAGAATTTGTTAACAAAGCCGCAGCGCAAAAATCCAAACTGATTAATACCTGTATCGGCTGTAATCAGGCTTGCTTGGACAACATCTTCAAAGGCAAACAAGCGACTTGCTTAGTTAACCCAAGAGCTTGCCATGAAACGGATTTTGTCATTAAGCCAACACTAAGTGCTAAACGTGTTGCCGTGATTGGTGCAGGGCCTGCGGGTTTAGCTTGTGCCACGATTGCAGCCGAGCGTGGCCATAAAGTTGATCTCTTTGAGAAGAATGATCGTATCGGTGGTCAATTCCGTCTTGCAATGCAAATTCCGGGCAAAGAAGAATTCCGTGAAACCATTCGTTATTTTGCTAATCGCATTGAAGAAACTGGCGTGAACTTGAAACTCGATACCGAAGCGACCTTTGAGATTCTTGCAGATTACGATGAAGTGGTGATGGCATCGGGTGTGAAACCAAGACAACTCGATATTGAAGGCATGAAAGACAACCCAAAAGTCATCGACTATCAAACGCTGATCCGTGAAAAATCCGCATTGGGTAACAATGTTGCGATCATTGGTGCTGGCGGTATCGGTGTCGATGTGGCGAGCATGATCACCGAGCCAGAAGAACATGGCATCAGCGAGTGGTTGGATGAATGGGGCATCGATCAAAAACTCAAATCTGCTGGTGGTTTGATGCCAATGCCAGAAACAGCAAGCGACAAGCAAGTCTGGTTAATGCAACGTAAACCGGGTTCAGTGGGTAAAGGGCCGGGCAAAACAACAGGCTGGATACACCGAGCGACTTTGCAAAAACGAGGCGTGAATTTAATGGGTGGTGTGGCGTATCACAAAATCACCGACCAAGGCTTCCATATTTCTGTGACAGGAAAAGATGAAATAGCAAAAGAAGCGGTTCTCGATGCCGATAATATCATTGTGTGCGCAGGCCAAGTTTCTGTTCGTCCGTTTGAAGATAAGTGGGAATCGCTTGGTGGCAAACTGCATGTGATTGGTGGTGCTGATGTCGCAGGTGAATTGGATGCGGTGCGAGCGATTAAGCAGGGGACAAAGGTGGCAATGGAACTGTAATCCTCTGCGTACTTGAAGCTGCAGCTTTGTTGACTGCGCTCTCTCACCCCAATCGAGTAGGCAAGCTACACTCATGGGGCTTCGTTCACTTGTCGCCTCACTGCAACTCCAATTACTTTGAGGATGATTTGTATTAGGAATAGTTTAAGAAACAGCAGAGCGGTGAGGTGTAAAAGTCGTAGCCGATGAGAATTATTTTCATTATGCTTGGGTTATTAGATGTAGATAAGGATATATGAATATGGATGCATTAGAACTTTTACTCCAACGCCGCTCAATCCCAAATTTAACCGAGCCAGCACCAGAAGGAAAAGTATTAGAAAACATCATTAAGGCCGGTTTGCGTGCGCCCGATCATGGCAACTTAACCCCTTGGCGATTTGTGATTGCTCAAGGCGAGGGTTTACGCAAATTGTCGGACATTTTAGTTCATGCCGCACAAAGCAATGAATGTGAAGACGCAGTAATCGACAAACTCAAAAAAGCCCCATTTCGTGCGCCTATGGTGATCACCGTGATTGCTAAAGTGAAACCCCATGAAAAAGTGCCAGCGTTCGAGCAATATTTATCGGCAGGTTGCGCAGCTCAAGCAATGCAAATGGCCGCCGTAGCGCAAGGTTTCCAAGGCTTTTGGCGTTCAGGGGAATGGATGTTCCACCCTCAAGTACATCAAGCATTTGACCTAGCAGGAGACGATCAAATTGTCGGGTTCTTATATCTAGGCACACCTAATTGCACGCCAATGAAAGTACCAGAACGTAAGATCAGTGATTTTGTTCGTTACCTGTAATTATCCGATTCATTCATGCTGAAAATCCTATTGTTATTGAACGGTTTGAAAAGTCTAAAAGTGCATGGACGCACTTTTCGAAGCGACTAGGATAGGACAGCGTCTTTTCATACTGCTCAATAACGAATGGCATAAATAAAGAACTGTTCAAATATACAGTTTTTGATTGATTTTTAAGGGTAACGTTTCATAGAATACCCAAGTGACCTCAAGATGCGAGTTTCAGCAAGAATAAAACAAGCTTTAGGCAAGGCAAATTGGATACGATTATAGCCATCTATATCTATTCAATTTAACGCTGCATAAAGCTTGTTTTAACTTGCCCTTTGGGAGCTTCATCCAAGGCTTTATACTGCGTTAGATTTATTTGAAAGGTTGACACATTCCTGTATAAATCTGTCTTGTCTAAAGCCTTGGATGATAGCTCTGAATTCTGCATCTTGAGGTCACTTGGGTATATTCCCCTTTTTGTTTTATTCGTTACGTAAAGAGAAGCTGTGCGTTTATTTATTGCTGAAAAACCCAGTTTAGGTCGAGCCATTGCTGCTGCCTTGCCCAAGCCTCAAAAAAATGAGCAAGGCTTTATTCGCTGTGCCAATGGCGATATTGTCACTTGGTGTATTGGTCACTTGTTAGAGCAAGTCGAGCCAGATGCTTATGATGAGCGTTACAAAAAGTGGAACATGTTGGATTTACCCATCATTCCGCAGCAATGGCAATTACGCCCACGCTCAGCAGCAAGAAAGCAATTAACCGTTATCAAGCAGCTTTTCAAAGATAAGCCTGAATTAATTAACGCTGGCGACCCCGACCGTGAAGGTCAACTTTTAGTGGACGAGGTGATTGATTACCTCAAAGCCACCAAAGCGCAAAAGCAAGCCACGCAACGTTTATTAATCAGCGATTTAAACTTACCTGCGGTTAAACGTGCGCTCACTCAAATGCGTTCCAACCAAGAATTCATTCCGCTTTCTGTTTCGGCTTTAGCTCGCTCTCGTGCTGATTGGCTGTACGGCATGAATATGTCTCGTGCTTATACCTTACTTGGACAAAAGGCGGGTTATCAAGGCGTGCTTTCTGTCGGTCGAGTTCAAACTCCCGTGCTTGGTTTAGTGGTTCGTCGAGATGAAGAAATTGCCAACTTTATTCCCAAAGATTACTTCACTTTGCACGCTCTTATTCCTTATCAGAACGGCAACGATGTCTTTGATATTCGTGCCAAATGGAAACCGAGCGAAGCCATTAAACCTTGGCAAGATGAAGAAGGGCGAGTCCTAAATCAGAAGTTGGTGGAAAACGTTGCCAGCCGAATTAAAGGCCAACCCGCAACAGTCAAAGATTCCGAGCAGAAAGAAACCAAACAAGCTGCACCTTTGCCTTATTCTCTTTCTGCATTACAAATTGATGCCGCTCGTCGTTTTCAAATGAGCGCACAAGATGTGCTGAATGTGTGCCAGTCTTTGTATGAAAAACACAAGCTGATCACCTATCCAAGATCGGATAGCCGTTATTTGCCAAAAGAGCATTTTTATCAAGCGCCAGCGGTTGTCGATGCGATCAAAAATAACGATCCACAATTTGCAGCAGCCGTGGAGCAGGCGGATCTGTCAATTCGTTCAAAAGCATGGAACGACAGTAAAGTGGATGCTCACCACGCCATTATTCCAACGCCGAAAAAAATGGCGAGCCGTGGGCTTTCTGGACAAGAAGAAAAAATCTATCAACTGATTGCTCGCCAAT
This sequence comes from Vibrio sp., assembly GCA_047975485.1. GTDB lineage: Bacteria > Pseudomonadota > Gammaproteobacteria > Enterobacterales > Vibrionaceae > Vibrio. The sequence continues at coordinate 215,531 of JBKEDP010000043.1, forward strand.
ACCTAATGCAGTTTTATCCGCCTGCGGTTTATGCGGAATCAAAACTTGAATTTGATATTGCTGGTGGTTTATTTGTCGCAAAAGGTCGAGTGCTGATTTCCCAAGGTTGGAAAGCATTAATGCCTGCGTCAAAAGCATTTTCCGATGATGACGATTTAGGTATCGACCAAGTGCCAGCTTTGAAGCAAGGTGAAGTGTTAACTTGTCGAGAAGGGCAGATCAAAGCACATAAAACCGAACCGCCAAGGCATTTTACAGAATCAACTTTGTTGCAAGCCATGACGGGGATCGCTCGTTTTGTTGCAGATAAAAACCTGAAAAAGATCTTACGAGAAACCGATGGATTAGGAACCGAAGCAACTCGTGCCGGCATTTTAGATACCTTGTTTAAACGTCAGTTATTGGTGCGACAGGGCAGAAACATTCTAAGTAGTGAAGCCGGAAAAGGTTTGATTCACGCCTTGCCGCCAGAATCGACTTATCCAGATATGACAGCGCATTGGGAGCACCAATTGCAAGCGATGGCGGAAAAACAACAAAGTTACACGCCATTTATGTCGCACTTAGAGCAGCAGATTTCGCAGTTAATGGAGAAGGTGAAAACCTCAGGCATTCCTGAATCGTTACGCTCTTTGCCAAAAGTTGAGCGCAAAACTTTTAAAAAGCGTACAGTAAAACGTAAACCAACAGCGAAAAAGAACAGTTAATAGAATTAGCAAACTAGAACAAAATTAAAAGGAAGCAAGATGAGCATAATTTTGGACGCAATTAGAACGGTTGGCCGTGGGGAACGTGGACGTAAACCCCTAACCGAGCAGCAAGCATTTGACGTGATGAATGCTTTTCTCGCCAGTAAAGAGCAATCGCTGTCAGAGGGTGACGAACACTTTATTGGTGACGACCAAATGGCGATGCTGCTAATGCTGATCCGTGTCCAAAATGAAACCAAGGAAGAAGTGGCAGGCTTTGTGAAAGCGTTTCAATCTCGCATGCCAACCATTGGCGCAGATATCGATTGGCCTTGTTATGCAGGTAAACGCCAAACCGAAGATGGCATGTCGCTTCCTTGGCACGGTTTGGCTGCGAAGATTTTGTCTCTCAACGGTTATAAAGTTTTGCTGCATGGCTACAAAGATAAAGCCAATAAACGTGTTCATGTGGAAGACTTTCTTGCTCAATTAGACATTCCTTTAGCGCAAAATCCAGATCAAGCGAAAGAATTATTAGAGCAACATAACATCGCTTATTTACCTCTAAATCATTTTGCTCCAATTGCTGAAGAGATGATCGGCTGGCGTAATCGTTATGGTTTAAGAACACCAATTAATACCGTGGTTCGTGCGTTAAACCCTGGCGCAGCAAGGCTTGGCGTGCGAGGCAGTTTCCATCCGGGATTCCAACAATTGCATGCGGAAGTGGATCAAGTCATCGACCGTAAGAGTTTGTCGGTGATCTCTTATAAAGGTCAAAATGGCGAATCAGAATATAACCCGAAAGTGAGCCAAACCGTGTGGCTAAGTAGCGAGTCAGGCGTAGAGTCTTTCTATTGGCCTGAAGCAATGAAAGAAGATCTACCGCTTCCTAGCACTAATATTTTTGAGACAAACATTCTTGATTCAAATACGCCAATCAACAGCCAAATGGCAAGTATTGTGGTAGCAAGCATGGCTGCGGTGTTATTTGCTCAATGTAAAGATGAGCAGCAAGCCTATAAACAAGCACTAAACTATTGGAAAGGTTTTGTTTAATTGAATTTAGAGTTTTCATATCCTCTTTTTAGAATGGACGTTATATGAGATTCACATTTTTGATACCGCTACTGTTTGTATTTCAAGTTGCAGCACAGTCTTTAGCATTAGATGTTACGGTAAAATCGCTTCCTGTGACGGATGAACAATTTCAGTCATGGCATCTGAAAGATACAGTGAAAGGCTACAAGATGATTGATTATGAACTGGCGATACCAGCTAATAGTCAATTATCGGTAGACTTAACTCCGAGCAATAATAGTAATTATTTTAATATCTTACCTAAGGGAGAGATGACGGCATTATTTGTTGGCTCGGCAAAAGGTGATCATGCGGAGTTAACAATTCCTAAAGCAGGTGAATACACAATTCGAGTATATTTGATGCGTAATGCGGCTAGACGAGAAGAAAGTAGTGATTTCAGTTTGGCCGTAAGGTTAGAGCAAGTGGTTAATACTACAGAGACTAATGCAACAGAATCAACGGCTAATATGCACTCAAGTTGGGATCTCGATGGTGACGGTATTAACGATTGTGAAAAAGATGGCAGTTGCGACCATACCATTGATTATTCAAAGCCTCGAAAATAGCAATATCTCGAAATAACTACATTTAGCTAAAGAGCAATTCGATTTTTTATGACTCAAATATCCTCATCCCGTTACTGTCCGAAGTGCAATAAAGCCAACAATGCTTGTATATGCGATTGGATTCAAACCATTTCATCGACAATTAAGGTGGTGGTGTTACAGCATTCAACCGAAGTAAAGAGACCAATGGGAACGGCAAAAATATTGCAATTGAGCTTAACTCTGTGTGAAGTTTTTGTAGGTGAAGATTTTTCTGATCATCAAGAGCTAAATGCTTTGCTTGAAGATCCCAATATCGAGCCATTGGTGATTTATCCTAATGATCAGAGCGAGCCGTTAAGCCAGAAAGTGCAGCAATCTCCTTTAGCAAAAGGGAAGCAATATTGCCTGATCTTGCTTGATGGCACTTGGAAGAAAGCCTACAAAATGTGGCAATTATCAACCAACCTGCATTCTTTGCCTTGTGTGGTGCTAACTGATGATGTCAACGGTGACAAATTACAAGGCAATTACCGCATTCGCAAAGCCCCAACCGATCAACACCTTTCAACGGTTGAAGCTGGCTTTTATGCCCTACAACATTTAGAACCGCAATGCGATTTTTCTCCATTAGTGAATGCCTTTAATCACATGGTAGATTTTCAAATCGCTCAAATGCCAGAGGGGGTGTTTGAGAGGAATTATGGTAAGGGTTGAGTGAATCAGTCGGAATGCAATCTGTTAGTCTTGTTGCCTTGATATGAGTAAATATGAAAATGAATTATTTTGAATCACCTTTTGCAGGTAAACCTCTGCTTGAGCAAGTAACAAACCCAAATATTATTGTGGGTAAGCATAGTTATTATTCTGGTTATTATCATGGACATAGTTTTGACGATTGTGCTCGTTATCTATTTCCTGATAGAGATGACGTGGATAAATTAATTATTGGTAGCTACTGTTCAATTGGTTCTGGTGCAGTCTTTATGATGGCTGGCAATCAAGGTCACCGAAATGATTGGATAAGCACATTCCCATTTTTTTACTTAGAAAATGATAATTTTGTGGACGCTGAAAATGGTTTTCAGCGCTCAGGAGATACTGTTATCGGGAATGATGTTTGGATTGGTAGTGAAGCCATGATAATGCCCGGTGTTAAAATAGGTCATGGGGCTGTCATTGCTAGTCGAGCAGTTGTAACTAAAGACGTTAAACCATACGAAGTTGTTGGTTCAAATCCTGCAAAACATATTAAGTTTCGCTTTTCTGAAACCGAAATAGCAATGTTACTGGAAATGCAATGGTGGGACTGGCCAGAAGATATTCTAAAAAATTGCATGAAAACTCTTTGTTCATCAGAAATTGAAAGTCTGTATAAGTATTGGCAAACTGAAGTTCGTACATAAAAAACATCATGACTAATCAGCTGGTGTTTAAGAAAGATGAGTTACTAAATACCTGTAACTCATTCTTAAACCAACGATTCTAAAAGTAAATCCCCTCAAAAATACCCATGTGAAGAAAACAGTTGCTGGTGGAATTTTTGTGCGTAGCCGTCTGTCATGGCGGAAATATAATCCGCTAAAATTCTTGTGCCGCCTTGGTGTTTTTCTTCTGCTTCTTGCCACTTTTTCTTAGTTGCTTCTGGCAACAATCGCATTGGATCGGCATTTAAGGCTTCAAAAATATCCATGATGATTTGTTGCCCTTTGTATTCCACTTGCTGAACCTCAGGCACTTGGATCACAAACTTACTCACGAAATTTTTAAATACATCTAAAGCTTGCGACATCGGCTCATCTAAAAATGCATTGATGTTTAGCATTGGGCTCTCAAATGGCGTTTCAGAGTTTACGGTGCGAAGTTCAATGCTGGTTAGCAGGGCATTCACAATTCCGCCAATGGCATCTTTGCGCTCGTGATGTTTGCCTGAGAACAGTTTATCGCTCAGTAATTTGATGTTTTTCTCAAACCATTCGTCACCACATTCCGCTAATGCACAAGCGGCGTTTTCTTGCCATTGAGACTTATGCAACATGCCGAGCACTATCGCATCTTCCAAATCATGGACGCCATAAGCGATATCATCGGCCAGTTCCATGATCGAACAATCGAGTGATTTAAAACGGGTTTTATTATGCGCAAAAGGATTGGTTGCAGCTTGTTCTCGCTTCGCTGAAAGTTGCAGGCGATCATGTTCAGAAAACGGCTCGATAACCCAATTAAAGAAATCAGCGTCGATGTCATAAATCCCTTTTGCAGGCAGCCAGTCTTTGGCTTTTAACTGGCGAGGAGTTTGCACATCTTGCGGGCGTTGATTGCTTTGCACTTGGCTAATTAAAGCAGGGTATTTCAACAAGCCTAATAGGGTTCGACGAGCGAGATTCATGCCGTGGTGTTCGGTGTAAGGTTCGAGCTGGGTTACAATGCGGAAAGTCTGCGCATTGCCCTCAAAACCACCGTGATTACGCAGCATATAATTTAACGCCACTTCGCCACCGTGACCGAAAGGAGGATGACCAATATCGTGCGCAAGACACAAGGTTTCCACCAAACTTGCAGGTGGAAGTAAGCCTTTAAATTGAGGTTGTTTTTGTTTGATTTGCTCTAAAATGCCGCTGCCAATTTGTGACACTTCAAGTGAATGAGTTAAGCGTGTGCGGTGGAAATCGTTAGAGCCAGTGCCATGAACTTGGGTTTTAGCTTGCAAGCGACGAAAAGCTGCGGAGTGAAGAACACGTGCACGATCTCGTTGGAATACGTCACGGTGATCGTTGCGTCTTAGCTTTTGTTCGTTGTTAATGCGCTCTTGCCAAAAAGCTTGATTGAGATCTTGAGTTGAAATTTCGTCCATGACATAAGCCTTTTATTCTTAACTGATTTCGTCGAGTGTTAATTCAAAACTTGGTGCAAAAACATCGAGAAAATAACGCATCTCTGGCGTCTCACGCTCTTTTAATGTTTGTTCCAAACGGGTTTTTGCGAGCGCAAATTCATGGTTGCCGCCATAAAGTTCTTCTAAACATTTCAAGTAAGCACAAAGGCTGTCGGCTTGTTTAACCATAGCTTTGTCTTCGGCGCTGATTTGTTGGCTATCCAAAAATGGTGCGAAATCTTCTTGAAACTCTTCTGGCAACATAGAGACCAGTTTTTGCTCCGCCGCTAATTCAATCTTTTTATATTCAGCTGCAATGGCAGGGTTGTAATATTTGACGGGAGTTGGCAAATCGCCAGTTAATACTTCGCTGGTGTCGTGATACATGCCCAATAATGCAATGCGCTCAGGATTGACATTGCCGCCAAACTTTTTGTTTTTGATAACGGCAAGGGCATGGCCGACAAACGCCACTTGCAAACTGTGTTCGGAAATATTTTCAGCAGAAATACAACGCATTAACGGCCAGCGTTGGATGAGTTTCATGCGAGCTAAATGCGCAAAAAAATGGCTGTGTTGAGGTTTATCCAAAGTTTTTAACTCCATCTAAAAAACAGGCTTCAATATATACCCAAGTAACTTCAAGATGCGAGTTTCAGCAAGAATAAAACAAGCCTTAGACAAGACAAATTGAACATGATCATAGTTATTCTATCTCTGTTCAATTTAACGCAGTATAAGGCTTGTTTTAACTTGCCCTTTGGGAGCTTCATCCAAGCCTTTATGCTGCGGTAGATTTATTTGAAAGGTTGACACATTCCTGCATAAATCTGTCTTGCCTAAAGACTTGGATGATAGCTCTGAATTCTGCATCTTGAAGTCACTTGGGTATAAGTAATACATTGAAGCCTTAGGATGTGTTGCTATCTATTGTTTGTAAGTTGATAAGAAGCGTTCAAATCGACCAATCGCTGCTTCCAAATCTTCAACATAAGGCAGCGTTACAATGCGGAAATGGTCTGGTTTGTGCCAGTTAAAGCCAGAGCCTTGTACCAATAGCACTTTTTCTTGAACTAAGAAATCCATTACCATTTTGGCATCATCAGTAATGCCGTATTTCTTCACATCAATTTTCGGGAATAGGTACATCGCACCTTTTGGTTTCACACAAGAAATCCCCGGAATTTGCGTAATCAATTCATAAGCCTTGTTACGTTGTTCAAGCAAACGACCGCCCGGCAGAATCAATTCATTAATACTTTGATAACCACCGAGAGCGGTTTGAATCGCATGTTGCATCGGCACGTTGGCACACAAACGCATTGAAGCCAGCATGTCTAGACCGTCAATGTAACCTTTAGCCATGTGTTTTGGCCCAGTTAGGAACATCCAACCGCCACGGAAACCACATACACGGTAAGCTTTTGAAAGGCCGTTAAAGGTTGCCATCAATACATCATCGGCAAGGGTTGCGATAGAAGTATGAGTTGCACCGTCGTAAAGGATTTTGTCGTAGATTTCATCAGCGAAAATGATCAAACCATGTTGGCGAGCAATTTCTACGATTTGTAGCAAGAAGTCTCGGCTGTAAACCGCACCAGTTGGGTTGTTCGGGTTGATCAACACAATGCCGCGAGTTTGTGGCGTGATTTTGCTTTTGATGTCGTCGAGATCGGGATACCAATCTGATGATTCATCACAAATATAGTGAACCGGTTTACCACCAGCGAGTGACGCAGCAGCCGTCCAAAGAGGATAATCTGGCGCAGGAATTAAAATCTCATCGCCATTGTTAAGCAGAGCTTGCATCGACATTACGATCAATTCAGACGCACCATTACCGATATAAACGTCTTCCACTTCTAAATCACGAAAGCCATGTTTTTGATAATGTTGAACCACGGCTTTACGAGCAGAATAAATGCCTTTTGAATCACAATAACCTTGCGAAGTCGGCAAGTTACGGATCACATCAACCAGAATTTCATCAGGGGCGTCAAAACCAAATGGGGCGGGGTTGCCAATGTTCAGCTTTAGGATTTTTTGCCCTTCTTCTTCCATACGCTTGGCATGTTTCAGAATAGGCCCCCGAATGTCGTAGCAGACATTGTCCAGTTTTGATGACATCTCGATGTTGTTCATGTTTTCTGTCCGTGGTTAATTATTGTTGTTATTTCTATGAGATTATTTTCATTCCACCCTTGAACCGCTTATATCTAAAAGGGTGTGAAGAACCAAGTTACACTATTTTGCATAGTCAAACCATATCAAGATGTTGGCTTTAGAGGGATTTTTTCGCTTTGTTGGGCAGATATTTCTCTAAGGTTGAATTTTTTAAAACTGATAGCAATAAAAAACGGGCGGAAACTAGCATGAATCACGGTTATCACTTGATTTGAACTAGTTGAAAACATAGTATTTGCCTATTCTTAAAAGCGGCTCATAAAGTATGTGCTTGTGAGGCAAAAATCTAATGCGAGGCCAACTTGTCCAATCTATCTCATGCAATCGAATTATTGATTCAACGAATTCAAAAAGGACAAGCCTCAACGGAAAATCGTTACACCGAATCCATTCAGTTAAATGACGATTTTAGCGCAATAGATTGGTTAGAAAATCAGCCGCATTACCCTCGCTTTTATTGGCAATCTCGTGATGAAGTTGAAGAAGTTGTCGCGTTAGGCAGCGTTAGCACTTTTACCGATCCTTTATCGGCTTATTCTTTACTTGGTGATAAGCAAAGAGTGTGGGGCGGAAAATCTTTTGATAGCGAACACTCGAAAAACACCGAGCAGTCGAGCTTTTTCTTTTTGCCGCAAATTGAACTGATCCGCCAAGATCAAGCTTGGACAATCAATGCCAACGTATCAGAAAATCCTCAGCAAACCATCACGGCATTAAAGCAGCTTTGTGCCGATATCACCGAGCTTGAAGCAATCACTATTCAATCAAGCCAAATTCATTTTTCGCCAAAGTTTGATGAGTGGAAACACATTCTCGATAAAGCGTTAAAAGCCATTGATGACAATGAGTTTGAAAAAGTGGTGTTGGCGAGAAAGATGGTGGTGGAATTACCTAAGCCAATCCGTGCCGCACAATTATTGAAATCGAGCCGAGCGAAAAACCGTAATAGCTTCCACTTTTTGATTGCGATTGATGAAAGCCAGAGTTTTATTGGTTCGACTCCAGAACGTTTATATCGCCGTGTTGATGATACGGTTGAAACCGAAGCCTTAGCGGGCACGGTTGGGCGCAGTGATGATCCAGTTGAAGATAAGCAATTTTCCGACTGGCTGCTTAACGATGATAAAAACCTGCGTGAAAATCAGTTTGTGGTGGATGACATTATCGAGCGTCTGCAACCTTACACGCAGAGCATTGCCGTTCAACCTGAAGTTCAACTGGTGCAATTGCGCCGTGTGCAACATCTAAAACGTTATATTCAAGGTAATCTATCGTCTGGCGTAAAAGGGGTACAACTGCTAACGGCTTTGCAACCAACTGCGGCAATTGCGGGTTTGCCTCGTGAAGCATCATTGAATTTTATTCGCTTAAACGAACCATTTACCCGTGGCTGGTATAGCGGTTCAGTGGGCTATTTTGGTCATCACCAAGCGGAATTCTGCGTTTCATTGCGTAGCGCGGTATTAACTGAAAACACCGTTAAACTTTATACAGGCGCAGGCATTGTTCCCGGTTCAGAAGCGAAATCTGAATGGCAAGAATTAAACCGCAAAGCCGCCACTTTATTGAATTTAATTACTGATTATCCGATTGAAAACGAACTAGGCGAAAAGGAGTTATAGCATGAGCCAAGCCGGATTTAACCGCATTTGGTCACAAGCGATTTTAGACACTTTAGCCAAAGCCGATGTTGAGCATATTTGTATTGCTCCGGGTTCACGCTCCACTCCTTTAAGTTTAGAAGCGTTAGAGTTGGCAGAGCGTCAACCAGTTTCTATTCACACTCATTTTGATGAACGTGGTTTAGGGTATTTCGCACTTGGTTTAGCTAAAGCGACGCATAAACCTGTCGCTGTGATTGTGACGTCGGGAACGGCAGTAGCAAACTTATTACCTTGTGTAGCAGAAGCGGGTTTAACCGGTGAAAAACTGATTTTGCTAACCGCAGATCGTCCAGAAGAATTGATTGGTGTCGGCGCAAACCAAGCGATTGTGCAGAACAATATCTTTTCAGCTCATGTGTGTAAAAGCATTGAATTATCGACACCGACACTTGCTGATCCTGAAACTCAAAAAGCATCTCTTTCCAGTGCGTTAACTTCTATCAATCAAGGTTTGGCTTATCAATCTCTTGTAAATGGTGCGCTGCATATCAACTGCCCATTCCGTGAGCCGTTATACATTCAAAACGAACAAGAAAAGCAGATGTATTCCGAGCTTTATTGCGAAGTCATTTCACAGCAGAAAAGTTATTTGGAGTGGACGCAGCCTTATCCAAGTTACGATGTTGCAGAGTTGACCAATGGCGTTCAGCAGGATTTTATCAATCGCATTCCTGAATCTAAAGGCGTGATTGTGATTGGTAAAATGCCACTTGAAGATGCGCAAACTGTTTTATCTTTAGCTGAAAAATTGGGTTGGCCAGTGTTAGCCGATCCGCAATCGGGCGTGAGCAGTGAATGGTCTCGTTTTGATTTATGGCTACAAAACTCCGATTATTCTGAGATGCTTTCGCAAGCGGATTGCATTCTTCAATTTGGCGCAAGAATGGTGTCAAAGCGTTTAGGGCAATGGATCAAATCGCAAGTTAGCTCAAATAATTCGCTGTATTGGGCGTTAGATCCAAGACCGCAAGTGTTTAACCCTGATCATCTGCCGCAGCAGCGCACGGTCGCCAATATTGCTGACAGTGTCGCCATGATTGAAACTGCAATGGCATATTTGAATGTGCAGCCAAATCCTTGGGCGGAACAATTAAAACAAGCCAGTGTTGCGGTAAAACAAGCTGCAACTGAGTGTGAACAAGCTGAAGAGTTGACCGAATGTCAGTTGGCGCTGCGTTTGCCTGAATTATTAAACGATTCAAGCTTCCAATTGTTTATTGGCAACAGCTTGATTGTGCGCTTAGTGGATATGCTGACGCAGTTAAATCCAACTCATGTTTTTACCAACCGTGGCGCATCTGGTATTGATGGTTTAATCGCAACCGCAGCCGGTGTACAAATTGCACAAACAGCAAAAAATGCGCCAATGATGACTTTAATTGGTGACACTTCACTGCTTTACGATTTGAATTCGCTCGCTTTGTTAACTCATGTAAATCATCCGCATGTAGTAATCGTCACCAACAACGATGGCGGTGCGATTTTCGATTTATTGCCAGTGCCAGCTAAGCAAAAACAGACGCTTTATCAAATGCCGCACGGTTATCAGTTTGAACATGCTGCACGTCAATTTAAATTGAATTACGTTCAGCCAACCACTTGGGGCCAAACAGTTGATGTTGTTGCTCAGTACCTGGCAAGTTTTGACCAAAGTGAAACACAATCAGCATTAATTGTTGAAATCTTGACGCCACCCGAGCAAGCATCGCAGCAAATTAAAGCTATTATTCAGCAGTTAAATTCTCCATCAAACTTTAATCCAAATCTTTAAATGGTGATCCCATGCTTCATAGTCAACTTATTGATAACCAAGACGGAAGTAAGAAAGAAAAAGACGTGCTGAATTCGGCTTGTCAATCGACTAAGCCTATTGTGGTCTTTTTGCATGGCTTTTTAGGTTCATCCCAAGATTGGGCGGACTGTTTACAATATTTTGATGAAAGCCACTCCATTTGTGTTGATTTGCCATGCCACGGTTATAGTCAATATTGCGAAGTGGACGATTTCGACCAAACTTGCCAACAGGTTCAATCGACGATTCTTGCTAAATTAAAACGTGCAGATTTGGATTCAAATACGCCTTTAGTGTTTGTCGGCTATTCGCTTGGTGCTCGTGTGGCTATGTACGGCTTAACCCATAAAGGATTCGCTCGTTTAAATATCCAAGGTGCGATTTTAGAAGGCGGTAACTTTGGGTTGCAAAAGGAAGAAGACAAACTGCTGCGTTGGGAAAACGACAAACAATGGTCAAAACGCTTTGCGACTGAATCCATGCAACGTGTTCTTTCTGATTGGTATTTGCAAGGTGTGTTTGCTTCATTAACGTTAGAACAGCGCAAGACTTTGATTAACCTACGTTGCGATAACTTAGGTTCACAAGTGGGCAATATGCTGCGCGCAACCTCACTGGCTAAGCAGCCTTATTTGTTGGATGAGTTGAAAGCTTTATCCTTGCCACTTCTTTATATCTGCGGTGAAAACGACGACAAGTTCAAAACCTTGGCTGAGGAAAGTGGGTTGAACTATCAGGCTGTGGCACAAGCTGGGCATAATGTTCACCATGAAAAACCACAGCAATTCGCGACTCTTATTTCCGAATTTATTTGTCAGTTAAAGCCATAAACTCATTAAAAGCATAAACTCAGCCAAAGACATAAAACCAGTAAAGCCAAAAGCATGCCTATTAATAATTCACAGCAACGCACAGCAAAACTATTCCGCTATCAATTACCTATGGATAGCGGTGTTATCGTTCGCAACCAACGTTTACACCAACGTGAAGGTTATATCATTGAGCTAACTGAAAACGGTAAAACCGCATTAGGTGAATGTGCGCCTTTGCCGACCTTTAGCCATGAGACGCTAGAGCAAGTTGAAGCGCAGTTAAACTCAACGATTGAAGCTTGGGTAGAAACAGGAACATGGACACATTGGAATGAGCTTTATCCGAGCGTGGCATTCGGCCTTTCTATGGCGCAATACGAATTAACTGGCGAATTACCACAACAAGGCAATTATCACGCAGCACCTTTATGCAGCGGTGATCCTGATGAATTGTTGCCTGTATTTGAAAAAATGGCGCAAGACGGATTAGAGCAAGTTGCCAAAGTGAAAGTGGGTTTATATGAACCGATCCGTGATGGCATGTTGGTGAATCTGTTTTTAGAGTCAATGCCAGAGTTGCGCTTACGTTTGGATGCAAACCGCAGTTGGACTTTAGATAAAGCACTCAAATTCGCTCAATACGTTGCGCCTTACTACCGAGACCGCATTGCCTTTTTGGAAGAGCCTTGCAATACATCTGAATTAAGCCGTGAATTTGCCAAGCAAACGGGTATTGCGATTGCTTGGGATGAAACCGTGCAAGACCAAGCTCAACAAGCGGAATTGGTATTTGAATCATTACTTGGTGAAGGCGTGAATACTATTGTGATCAAGCCAACGTTAGTGGGTTCAGTTGAGCGTTGTATTTCTTTGATTGAACAAGCTCATCAAAATGGTTTAACTGCCGTGATCAGTTCAAGTTTAGAGTCGACGATTGGTTTAAATCAGTTGGCACGTTTCAGTGCTTGGCAAACACCTGAGCAAATTCCAGGCTTAGACACTTTGCAGCTATTCCAAGCGCAGTTAGAAAAACCTTGGCCAAAGAGTGAGTTGCCTGTTCAAACATTGGCAGAGCAAACTTTAGTGAAAGCGTGGTCATAACTAATGACTGCGGACTTAATTCAAAAGTGGTGCGAGACAAAACCACAAGCTATCGCACTGGTTACGCCTCAGCAAAATTACACTTGGCAACAATTAGATCAGCATCTCGACGGTGTCGCAAAGCAGTTAGTATCGAACGGTGTGCAAGCTGGTTCCATTATTGCATTGATCTCTAAGAACGAAGTTGAAGCTGTGCTGCTGTATTTGGCGAGTTTGCGAATTGGTGCTTTATGTGCGCTGATGCCGCCTCAGCCATTACCTGCTGTGCAGCAAAAGCTTTCTATTATTGAAGCTGATTTCGTATGGTTATCAGCACAAATCGACGCATTAGATACTCAGCAACTTGGCGTTTCCGTTCTTGAATTAGCGGATGCTAAATCTGTTTCACAAGAGCAATTGTCTTTACAAGAGCGATCGTCTTTACAAGTGCAAGCATTTTCACATGTCTTTCATCCTGAGCAGCATGCCAGCATCGTCTTTACTTCTGGTTCTACAGGTGTGCCTAAAGCCGTGGTGCATTGTGCGAAACATCATTTAGCGAGCGCACAAGGTTTAACGGAACATTTCAAATTTGAAGCGGTGGATTCTTGGCTGCTGAGTTTGCCGATGTATCACGTTTCAGGCTTGTCGATTATCTGGCGTTGGCTTGAGAAAGGGGCGCAAATGGTGATTGGAACGGGTGATCTGTTTTCTGATGTGCAAAGCGTCTCTTATATCACCCACGCATCTTTAGTACCAATTCAATTACAACGTTTGTTAGATTCACAACAGCCACTTACCTTAAAACGAGTGCTGCTTGGTGGTTCTCATATTCCTTTGGCTTTAACGGAACGAGCAAAACAGCAGGGCATTGAATGTTGGCTTGGTTACGGCATGACAGAAACCGCTTCAACAGTGATTGCGAAACAAGCCGATGGTTCACCAACAGCAGGCTTTATATTGCCTAAGCGTAAATTTAAGCTACAAGGTGAGCGCATATTCGTGGCAGGTGAAACTTTAGCTGCAGGGTATTTATCGCAAGGTCAATTGATGGCATTAGTGACAGCAGAAAATCCGTGGTTTGATACCAAAGATCTTGGCAAATCCCATGTATTTGAAGATAAATCCGATGAATTCGAAATCTTAGGCCGAGCGGATAACCAATTCATTTCTGGCGGTGAGAATATTCATTGTGAAGAAATTGAAGCGGTTTTGGTGCGTCATCCAGACATCAAGCAAGCTTTTGTGATCCCAGTGGAAGATGAAAAATACGGTCATCGTCCTATCGCCTTTGTCGATGCTCATTCAAATTTGGATCACGATTCCTACCAAGCTTTTCTCGTCCAACATTTAGATAAGTTTAAGTGTCCTGATGTGTATTATGTGTTGCCTGAATCTTTAATGAATACAGGAATTAAGATTTCCCGTGCTGATTTAAAAACGCATTACGCACAAAATCATCAAAATTCATAATAGTTATTTCATAGAGCAAAACAGAATTTATTGTTCTGAAAGAAATTGCTCATACTGAAAACCATACGCTTCAACGTCATAAAGGATAGATGATATGAAATGGTTTTTGGGATTAGTAGTCGCAGCTTTGGTTAGTGTGTCGATTGTGATGGAAGGAATTGTCGCTTCGATTGCTGAACTAGCGGCGTTTATCTCGTTAGTTGTGTGGGCAGTTAAAAGTAAGTTTGCAGTAAAAAGAGAAGATGAGATCCAACCAATTGAACCTCATCTTTAATCTTGTAAAACCGCTAATCTTGTATAACAGTTGATCTTGTGTAATCAGGGGCTTATTGAATGTTATTCATAATGTAAGTCAATGAACTGATTGAAATAATCGCCCATAAGATAACACCGAACAGCATTGGTTTTGGTCCTGTGGCTTTTAATTTACCAACCGAAATACCACAACCAATTAAGAATAAACAAAGTACCAGTGTTTGTTTCGCGAACATGTAAATGCCGTGATAAACCGTAGAGAACTGCGGTACAAGGTCGCTGAATACAATCGCCAAGCAGTAAAACAGAATGAAGAAAGGAATCGTGATTTTCTTGCTTTCACTCTTAAACATTAATGCACTGATAAAGGCAACTGGTACGATCCACAATGCACGAGCGAGTTTCAATGTAGTCGCAACTTGAAGTGAGTGTTCACCATAAGCTTGCGCTGCACCTACTACAGATGAAGTATCGTGAATCGCAATTGCCGCCCAAGTACCGAATTGATCTTGGCTCATACCTAGTGAATGGCCAACCACTGGGAACAAGAAAAGCGCAACCGAGTTTAGAACGTACACAACCGCTAACGCCATACCGATTGGTTGGTCTTTTGCGTTAATGGCAGGAGATACCGCTGCAATGGCACTACCACCACAAATTGCCGTACCTGATGCGATCAAGTGTCCGGTTTCACGGTCTAGCTTCATTAATTTAGCTAAGAAAGTACCGATGAATAGCGTACAGAAAATACTGGTCACGATAATACCGAAACCGTGTTCTGTTGCTTGAATCGCTTGATCAATATTGATGCCAAAACCAAGACCAATAATGGAGTAAGCTAAAAGTTTTTTGGTGATCTTAGTTAATGGGATGGTGTGTGGAACAAAGCCAAAGCTAGTCAGCATAAAGCCAAGGGTCAGTGCAACAGGAGAGCTGATCCAAGGAGTAAAACAAGCGACTGCGCCAAGTGTAAAAACGCCATATTTGCGCAAATAAGAAGTCATGAAAAAAACCTAAACTGTAAAAATGAATTAATACCAATCGTACTAATTATCTGCTCATCCTTGCTTGTTAAAAGCCTTGATAACTGCGTTAAAAAATTTGATTGTAGAATAACTACTTATCGAAATTTTTTGCCTTGTTCTCAAGTCTTTTTCCTACGCAATCTCTGAACATCTAATTAGTGTGATTGGTATAGAAAGAATGTGCACAATATCTCACTTTTACAGTTTGGTAAGTTTTAATATTTTAAACCGATCGTTTTAAAATACTTAACAAAGCTCGGGATTTATCCAATTAGTTTAATTTTTGCCTTAAATAACCCATCACAAAAATATTCAAAATGCCAAGTAGCGCAAAGAAATGAGGAATAGAAAGCGCTAGCACGGACAAACAAATTATCCCCATCACGGCACTTCCAACCATAAATAAGGCGTTGTAGATGTTGTTTGCGGCAATAGTTTGAGCACGATTTTCATCACTTGCTGAGGTTTGCATCAAGGTATACAAAGGCACGATAAATAAACCACCGCAGACACCTAAGCCAAGTAGTGCAATGAAGTTAAGTAAGTGAATTGGCGAAGCTAGCATGCTCGACAGTGATAACATTTGTGTGCTGCTTTCTGGGGTAACAAAACCGACTACTAAGCTGCACACCGAAATACCAATCCCACCGCATAGCATGATGCCGAAATTGATTTTCTGATGTGCAATTTTGGCGTAACACAAAGAGCCAATCGCAATCCCAATCGAAAACAGCGTCAGCAGCAAAGACACAATGGTAGCGTTGCCGTGTAAGACGTCTTTGGTGAAGTTAGGGAATTGCGTCAGATAACTTGCGCCTAAAAACCAAAACCAACTGATTGCCATAATGGTATGAAAACTGGTCTTATTTTGTTTGATAAGTCTGAGTGTTTGCTTGTTGTGTTCAATCGGTTTCCATGTGAATTTTGCATTTTTAATGGTGCATTCAGCTTTTGGAATAAATAGGCTAGTTGTAAAACCCAGTACCGCAAATAAGACCACACAAACCGCAGTTAATAAGTAAGCTGATGGAGCAGAGACAATAAATCCTGCGCCAATAGTGCCAAATAAAATGGCTAAAAAGGTGCCGGTTTCTACCCAAGCGTTGCCTTTCAATAATTCTTCTGGTTTCAGATGTTGGGGCAGTAGCGCATATTTTACTGGCCCGAAGAAAGCCGATTGCGCTCCCATCAAAAATAATAAGATCAGCAAGGCGAGATAGTTTTGCGTCATAAAACTGATTGCGCCTAACGCCATAATAATAATTTCTGCAAACTTGATGATTTTGATTAGCTTGGATTTTTCAAACTGATCGGTAATAACGCCAGCGGTGGCAGAAAATAGAAAGAAAGGCAGAATGAACAAACCAGCAGCTAAGTTAATGAACAAGGTACTCGACATCGGCAACTGTTCCACACTGGCAAACGCCACAAACAGCAGCAAAGTGTTTTTGTAAATATTGTCGTTAAACGCACCAAGGAACTGTGTACAGAAATAGGGTAGAAAACGTTTCGATGTGAACGTAGGTGAAACCGACGATGCTGCTGGTGAATGAGCTTGAGACGAATTGTCCATATTCTGCCTTTGTTTGTTATTAGTATCAGGTGACGCATATGTAGGAAATGATAACCGGTATTCAGTTTATTTTAAGTCAGTTTTTAGCTAGAGAAACATATTCATACCTGGTTTCGTATGTAATCACTCGCATTATGTTTAATAAAGTAGCGATCAACTTCAAGATTTGACGATTTTTCTTGTATAAATGTGACCAGTAGGTTTTTATTACTTATTGATTTTAAAGGTAATTAATTCTCGTATTTCATGCCTGCAATACTCTGAAACATAGTGGCAGTATACGCAGTAAAGTTAGTCGCTATGATTAAACAAGTTACGCACACTACATATAAAAAAGGAAAATTATGAATCGGTTTTTTGTCATGGTTGCATTGATCATGGTGTCTTTAGCAACAGCGCCAATCGCGGAAGCAAAACGCTTTGGTGGTGGCAAATCGTTTGGTAAAAGCTTTAAAACGGCTCCTGCACCAAAACAACATATCCAAAACACCAACACGCTTAATCAAAAACCGAATGCCGCAACAACACCACGTAAGGGTGGCATGTTTGGCGGTATGCTTGGTGGTTTACTTGCAGGTGGTCTATTAGCGAGTTTGTTTATGGGCGGTGCATTCGAAGGTATCCAAATGATGGATATTCTTATTATCGCACTGATCGCATTTGTAGCCTTCAAGTTCCTACGTGGCATGATGGGGGCAAAACAAGGTTCGATGAATCAGCAACAAACTGCTTATGCTGGTGGCATGAATCGTCAGCAGTTTGAGCAATCGAATGTGCAGAACTTCGAACAGCCTCAATCTCAAGGTGGATTCGGTTCTACAGGACAATCGGATGTTCCGCACAACTTCCCTCCGGGTTTTGATAAAGCGGCATTTGTAGAAGGTTCTCGTGAGCACTACCGTACATTGCAAGGTGCGTGGAACTTTAATCAACTCGATAAGATTGAAGAGTACGTATCACCAAGCTTGTTTGAGCAATTGAAAGAAGAACGTGCATCATTACAAGGTGATCAACACACTGACGTAATGTATGTAGACGCTGAAATCGTACGTGGTGATTACAACGCATCAAAAGCAGAATTGAGCTTGCAGTTCAGCGGACGTTACCGTGACGCAGCTGAAGGCGTGGAAGAAGACATTGATGAAGTATGGCACTTAGAGCGTGATTTAACCGCAAACAATGCGCCGTGGTTAATTGTTGGTATCCAAACGAACTCTTAATCTTCTGCATACAGAATGAAAAAATCCCCTGTCACCGAAATGAACAGGGGATTGATAAGGTTCAATCAGCGATTTAAAAAAGCTTGAAGATTATGCTTCAGCTTGAGCCGCTTGAATTGCTGTTAGAGCTACTGTGTAAACGATATCGTCAACTAGAGCACCGCGAGACAAGTCATTTACTGGTTTACGCATGCCTTGAAGCATTGGACCAATAGATACTAGGTCTGCAGAACGTTGTACCGCTTTGTAAGTTGTGTTACCAGTGTTTAGGTCTGGGAATACAAATACAGTTGCTTTACCTGCTACTGGAGAGTTTGGAGCTTTAGAAGCTGCCACGTTTTCCATGATAGCTGCATCGTATTGTAGAGGACCGTCGATTACTAGATCAGGACGTTTCTCTTGAGCAATGCGAGTTGCTTCACGTACTTTATCTACGTCTGCACCTTTACCAGAAGTACCAGTAGAGTAAGAGATCATAGCAACGCGAGGGTCGATACCGAATGCTTTAGCAGAATCAGCAGATTGAATTGCGATTTCAGCTAGTTGTTCAGCGTTTGGATCTGGGTTGATTGCACAGTCACCGTAAACCAATACTTGGTCAGGTAGAAGCATAAAGAACACAGAAGAAACGATAGACGCACCCGGTGCAGTTTTGATGATTTGGAACGGAGGAACGATAGTGTTTGCTGTTGTGTGAACCGCACCAGAAACAAGACCATCAACTTCGCCACGCTCAAGCATCATTGTGCCTAGGAATACAGAGTCTTCTAGTTTTTCACGAGCCACAACTTCAGTCATGCCTTTCGCACCACGAAGCTCAACTAGACGTTCAACGTAGTTTTCACGAACTTTGTCTGCATCGATGATTTCAACGCCAGCGCCTAGCTCAACACCTTGTTGTGCAGCAACGCGACGGATTTCTTCAGGGTTACCTAGAAGTACACAAGTTGCGATACCGCGCTCAGCACAGATAGCCGCAGCTTTAACTGTACGTGGCTCATCACCTTCAGGAAGAACGATACGTTTGCCAGCTTTACGAGCAAATTCTGTTAACTGGTAACGGAATGCTGGTGGGCTTAGACGACGAATGCCTTGAGTGCCTTCAGTTAGAGAATCGATCCAAGGGCCGTCGATGTGACCAGCAACGTGATCGTTGATGAATTCGATGCGCTCTTTATCATCTGCAGGAACTTCGATGCTGAAGCTTTGTAGATTTAGAGAAGTCTGCCATGTGTTGCCTTGTGCTTTGAAGATTGGAAGACCAGTCTCAAGCGCAGGTTTACATAGTTCAGCGATTTCAGCAGGGATGTCGTAACCACCAGTTAGCAAGATTGCGCCGATATCTACGCCGTTCATTGAAGCAAGAGCTGCTGCAACGATAACGTCTGGGCGATCTGCAGAAGTAACAAGTAGAGAACCTGGTTTGAAGTGCTCAATCATGTTTGGTAGAGAACGTGCACAGAATGTGATGCTCTTAATTCGACGAGTTTGAATGTCACCTTCGTTGATGATAGTTGCATTCAAGTGTTTCGCCATGTCGATAGCACGAGTTGCAATTAACTCAATGTTCCAAGGCACGCAACCAAGTACGCGGATTGGGCTAGAGTTGAAGATTTGCATTACTTCAATGTTAGCTTGAGTTGCTGCGTCGCTCTTGTCGAAGATCTCAGAAAGATCTGGACGAGTACGGCCCGCTTCATCTACTGGTGCGTTCAACTTGTTGATGATTACGCCAGAGATGTTTTTGTTCTTAGTTCCGCCGAAGTTAGAACATGCAACGTCGATGCGCTCTTTAAGTTGAGTTGGGTTGTTTGTGCCCGGAGTCGCAACGAATACGATTTCTGCGCCTAGAGTGCTTGCGATTTCCGCATTCACTTGGTTAGCAAAAGGGTGTTTGCGAGTCGGTACTAAACCTTCGATAAGAACCACTTCAGAATCAGTGCTGATAGTGTGGTAGCGCTCAACGATTTGCTCAAGAAGCACGTCCATTTGTTCGTTACTGATCATTGATTCAGCTTCAGACATTGGAGTTGGTTGCGCTACTTTGATGTCGCTGCTTGCAGAAACGATAGTCGTAGTTAGATCTGGCTGATCGTTACCGCTGCGTGGTTGTGCGATAGGTTTGAAGAATGAAACATTCACACCTTTGCGTTCCATTGCGCGTAAAACGCCTAAGCTCACGCTAGTTAAACCAACGCCAGAGCTAATAGGAACAAGCATAATTGTACGAGACATGGATTGTTTTCCTATATAAGTGAGCGAGATCTGTTGATCTCGCCAGAAAGAAAAAAGGCTAACTCAATGTTAGCCTCTTGAAAATATTAAAGACCTGCTAGGCGTGCAGTGTCTTCAGCAATTACCAATTCTTCATTGGTAGAGATAACCATTGCTGGAACACGGCTGTTTGCAGTAGTGATAAGACCTTCGCCGCCGAAACGAGCTTTAAGGTTTGCTTCACTATCTACTTCAACACCTAGAAGAGCTAGACGGTTAAGAACTAGCTCACGGATTGGAGCAGAGTTTTCACCGATGCCGCCAGTGAACACGATAGCGTCTAAACGGCCATCAAGTGTTGCAGTGTAACCAGCGATGTATTTCGCTAGACGGTGGCAGAATACGTTCATTGCACGAGCAGCTTCTGGTTTGTCTTGGTAGTTGTCTTCAACGAAACGACAGTCAGAAGTCACTTGAGTTAGACCTTGTAGGCCAGACTCTTTAGTTAGGATAGTGTTGATTTTCTCAACAGAGTAACCTAGTACATCGTGCATGTGGAAGATGATAGCTGGATCGATGTCACCACAACGAGTACCCATTACTAGACCTTCAAGAGGAGTAAGACCCATTGAAGTATCTACAGATTCACCGTTTTTGATTGCACAGATAGAAGCACCGTTACCTAAGTGACAGTTGATCACGTTCACTTCGTTAGCAGGTTTGTTCAATTGAACTGCTGCTTCACGAGCGATGAATAGGTGAGAAGTGCCGTGCATGCCGTAACGACGAACACCGTGATCTTTGTATAGATCGTATGGTAGAGCGTATAGGAATGCTTCTTCTGGCATAGTTTGGTGGAACGCAGTGTCAAATACAGCAACGTTTTTCAAACCAGGGAAAGCGATCTTAGCAGCTTCAATACCTGCGATAGCCGCTGGGTTGTGAAGTGGAGCTAGAGTGATGCAATCTTCGATGCCTTTCATTACTGCGTCGTCGATTAATACAGAAGAAGTGAATTTTTCACCGCCATGTACAACACGGTGGCCGATAGCGCCAAGGTTTTCACCTAGTTCTGGTTTAGAAGCAAGGATGGTTTCAACGATGAATTTTAATGCTTCAGCGTGAGCAGCACCGTTGCCCAATTGAGCTTCATGCTTTCCATCTAGTTTCCATTTAATGCGTGCTTCTGGAAGGCCTAAACATTCTGAAAGACCGGTTAGTAGTTCATCACCATTTTCTGCATCTACTACTGCAAATTTTAGAGAAGAACTACCGCAGTTTAAAACTAGGACTAGCTTTGACATGAGTGGAATACCTGTATTCGTTCAAAAAAGACTGTAATGAAATAAAACAAATTCAAGAATAGACGACAATCACATATGGACGTATTATTCTTGAATCAGCCTCACTTTTTTTGCAATTGGTTAACGAAGTAGTCGACCAAGCTAAAGTAAAGGCGAAAAACTGTTTTTATGCGACTTATACTGAATAATGCATTGTAAATAATGCAAAACAGAGTTTAAGAGTGCGCAAAGGATAACGATAATAACCCAAGATAACAAAAAAATTTTTAACCGAACTTAACTTTGGTCAATTTTATTGTGAGTTTTTTTGATTTTTTATTGGGAAATTTTAATCGGGTATCTTTTCTTATGTAAGTACTGCGGGAGGGCTTATGAGTCAAAAAGGTTTCATACATCGTTTTCGAGACGGTCAGCAATACATGGATCTTTGGCCAACTCGCAAAGAACTTGCCCCAATGTTCCCTGAGCAACGCATTATCAAAGCCACAAAATTTGGTATTAAAGTGATGCCCGCAGTTGCGGCGATCAGTATTCTGATGCAAATGACGCTGCAAAATTATCAAGCTATGCCTCAGGCGATTGTGGTTGCTCTGTTTGCTATTAGTTTACCGTTACAAGGGATCTGGTGGTTAGGAACACGTTCCAATACGGTATTGCCACCAAGTTTAGCTGGCTGGTACAGAGAATTGTATCAAAAGGTATCAGAATCAGGCGTGGCACAAGAACCGATCAAATCAAAACCTCGCTATAAAGAATTGGCTGCCATTTTAAAACGAGCATTTCGTCAACTTGATGAAGCTACATTAGAGCGCTGGTTCTAGCTAACCTTGCTTCTAACTAACTTAGCTTCTAATTAACTTCGCTTTTAAGCTAAATTCTTCTTCTCAAAATCTTTCATTTTCAAAGCCTCAGTACGATGTTATTGGGGCTTTGCTTTATTTTTCAGTCATAAAGTAATTCACTTGTTAATATAATCTTTATTTTATGTAAATTTACTGGTAAGAATAGTGTGTTCAAAAAGCAACGTAATGGATGTGACTTGCATTGAACATCAGATTTGAAAAATAACCATAACAATAAAATTGATAGATTATTGCTAAATCAAGGAGCCAAGATGAAAGCAAAACACCTTCTCGCAACAGCAATTATGGCTGGCGCTGCTTTACTAACGTCAACTGGTGCGTTAGCGCAAACCTACAAATTAGATATTTCCCAAATCGTAGAACACCCTGCGCTTGATGCAACTCGTAATGGTTTAATTGATGGATTAAAAGCCAAAGGATACGAGCAAGGTAAAAACTTAGAATTTGAATACAAAACTGCGCAAGGTAACCCTGCCATTGCTTCTCAAATCGCTCGTCAATTTGTAGGCGAGGGTGCCGATGTACTCGTCGGTATTGCAACACCTTCTGCTCAAGCTTTAGCTGCGACAACCAAAAATATTCCTATTGTATTTACGGCTGTGACTGATCCTGTTGAAGCGAAATTGGTAAAAAGCCTTGATAACCCAACAGGTAATGTCACTGGATTATCTGATCTATCTCCAGTGGGACAGCATGTTGATTTAATGAAAGAGCTACTTCCAAATTTAAAAACCATTGGTGTGGTTTACAACCCTGGTGAAGCGAATGCGGTAGCACTAATTAATCTGCTAAAAGCGGAAGCGAAAAAACGCAATATTCAAGTGGCAGAAAGTACAGCACTAAAAAGTGCGGATGTTCAATCTGCAACTCAGGCAATTGTTGCTCAATCTGATGTGATTTACGCCATGATTGATAACACAGTTGCAAGTGCGATTGATGGCATGGTCGCTGCAGCAAATCAAGCGAAAAAGCCAGTATTTGCAGCTTCAACAACTTATATGGAAAACGGTGCAGTAGTTGGTTTAGGTGCGGATTACTATCAAGTTGGTGTACAAACTGCTGATTACGTTGCTGCCATTTTTGAAGGTAAAAAACCAACTGATTTGCCTGTACAAGTTGCGAAAGCATCTGACTTAGTGGTGAGTGAAACTGCGGCTAAAAAATTAGGCGTGACAATTCCTCAATCTATCTTAGACAGAGCGAAGAAGTTCGAAAAATAACATCTGAAAATTTCAACTTAGTAACAATTTCAACTTAGTAACAATTTTAGCTTAGTTACCTTAAAAATAATAAGGGTGGGAATAGTGATGTTTCCACCCGTTTCAAATAGAGCAGCAAAGGAGTGCGTATGTCTGCTTTTGCCTTTTATGGCGCATTAGAACTTGGCTTAGTTTACGGCTTGGTTGCGCTAGGCGTTTATCTTACTTTCCGTGTTTTGGATTTTCCCGATTTAACCGTTGATGGCAGTTTTCCTATGGGAGCGGCTGTCGCTGCGGCTGCTTTGGTCTCAGGTGTTAACCCTTGGATAGCAACTGCAATGGCATTTTGTGCAGGTGGTTTGAGTGGCTTAGTGACCGCTTTTCTCGCCGTGCGTTGTGGGATCTTGCATCTTCTCGCTTCAATCTTAACCATGCTGGCGGCTTTCTCAATCAACATTCGCATCATGGGGCGACCTAATTTATCTCTACTTGGTGAAGAAACTATTTTCACGCCACTCGAAAGCTTTGGTGGTGCTCTGTTCATTCGTCCATTAGCCGTGGCACTGATCGTATTGATTTCTGCGATTATCATTATTCGCTTGTTAAACAGTGATTTTGGTTTGGCGTTAAGAGCCACGGGTGTCAACGCTCGCATGGTTTCTGCGCAAGGTGCGAGTACAGCGTTTTATACCTATTTCGGTTTAGCTCTTTCTAACGGTTTAGTTGGATTTGCAGGAGCTGTTTTAGCACAAACCAATGGCTTTGCAGACGTAACCGCAGGCGCAGGTACCATTGTTGTTGGTTTAGCTGCGGTGATTTTAGGGCAAACCTTAATTCCAAGTCGCACTATTTGGGTTGCGGTGGTTGCTGTAATCGTTGGTTCTGTTTTATATCGTATCGCTATTCAGTTTGCCCTGAATTCAGGCATGTTCGGAATGCAGGCATCGGACTTAAACCTTGTGACAGCAATTCTTGTGGCAGCTGCACTAGTGGCTCCAAAAATTAAAAGCAATATGAAAGCCAAAAAAGCAGCTGCTAATGCGGTTAATAGCTCGGGTGCTGTTAATAAAACAGCGAGCATGGAAAAATCCGCTAGCGAAAAACAATCGAAGGGGGCGTTATGATTGAATTAAAAAACATCGAAGTCACCTTCAATCCGGGTACAGTTCTTGAAAATAGAGCGCTGCGTAAAGTGTCACTTAATGTACCTCAACACCAATTTTTGACTGTGATTGGCTCCAATGGCGCAGGTAAATCCACTTTGCTTGGCGCTGTAACAGGCGAAACGCCTATGATTGGCGGGCAAGTGATCATCGACAATATAAATGTGACTAAACGTACTGTTGATCAACGAGCTTCTATGTGCGCGCGAGTTTTCCAAGATCCATTGGCAGGAACCTGTGGCGATTTGACCATTGAAGAAAACATGGCGATTGCCTATATGCGTGGGAAGCGTCGTGGCTGGACAATGTCGCTCAGTAGCCAAAGGCGCAAACTATTCCAAGAACGCATCAGTATTTTGGGGTTAGGTTTGGAAGATCGTTTGGGTGATAACATTGGCTTGCTTTCTGGTGGTCAGCGTCAGGCAGTTAGTTTGATTATGGCAACGCTTTCCGATTCCAAATTGCTTTTACTTGATGAACACACCGCTGCGCTTGATCCACGCATGGCGGCATTTGTTATCGACTTAACCAAAACCGTAGTTAAAGAATTTAACTTAACCGCCTTGATGGTGACGCACTCGATGAAAGATGCTCTAGATTGTGGCGACAGAACCATCATGCTGCATCAAGGTGAAATCGTGTTAGATGTTGATGGTCAGTCGAGACAAGGAATGCAAGTGTCGGACTTATTAGCCATGTTCACAAAAGTGCGAGGGGAAGAGTTAGCAGATGATAGTTTACTGCTAGGTTAGTTTAGAGTAAGGATTGATTAAAATAGCAGATAGACCACATATAATCATTCAAAATCAAAATAACCATAATACTTTGTGGTTATATCGCAAAATTGTTTAGTGTTGAAAATATAAACAAAACAATTTCATTTATTGACCTAAATTAAACAATCAGTCTTTATCTGTCACTTTAGGCAGATAGAGGCTTTTTTTATGCGAAAAACGAATTTGGAATGTGTAAAATATGCGGGTTTTTAATTATGTAATCAAACAGTAGTAGTTCAAATGACTTATCGATCACGGATGACATACCGATTTGCGGTATTGGTTCCTTTAATGTTTACTCTAATTGCGTTAGTGGTTCTTGGCGTTAATTACGAACAGGAATTTACGCATGATTTGGATACTGAATATCGTCATATGACGAACGATCTTGATCATACGGTAAAATTGTTAAGCGCAATGAACTATACATTTGCTACCTATTTTTCGAATGGTACGACAGTCGGTTCTGATACAACTCAATATACCAAAGTTTTGAGTGACGATGGGTTATGTACTTGGACTCCAACCCAAAAAGCCATCCAATCTGCTTATAAATCCAACTCTCGTTTAGTGCTGCAATTGAATTATGCTGCAAAAGGTATCGGTGCGGCGTGTCAGCCAGGCACCAAAACTTATGAAGAGTTAAAAGAGCGCATGATTTTAGCGCCGCCATTTTCTTATCTAAATAAATTAGAAAGATACATTTTAGGTTTTTATTATGTGTCACCAAATGGCTTTTTGATTGTTGCTCCGGCTGAGTTAGCTGACGGACTACATCAAGATACAACGTCTATTGTAAAAACCCGAGAATATTGGAAAGAAGCCCAAAACGGTGTCAGTGAGATAAGAATCACTGGTCCTGTAAAAGATGTTAGTACTAAGAAAAACATCATCACTTTGTCTGCGGGCTTATTTAATGGCTCAACATTCCAAGGTGTGGTTATCTTGGATATTGAACTTGCTAAGTTAAACCGCCCAGATTCTCAATTTGTTGGCAGAATTCAAGTTATCAACTCTCATGATAACCAAATTCCACACAATGTGTGGATGCCAACGAATCTCCATATTGATGGTGTTAAAACAGATCAAATCATGTACTACGAATGGCATTGGTCACAAGAACTAGCACGTTTCTTCCAAACTGAAATGTCGATGTTGTTGATTATTTTTGTTATGTACCTAGTCGCCGTTGCTACTTTGATTTATGTGAAAATTAACGATGAGAGTAAGCACTTCCGTTTCTTATCACAACGTGATCCGATGACATCATTGCTAAACCGTCGTGGATTTGAAGTTGCTTATAAAATGGTTGAGGGACAAAAATACGAAGCACTAGCGGTTTTTGATATTGATGACTTCAAAAAAGTGAATGATGAATTCGGTCATGATGTGGGTGATGAAGTGATTTGTGCTGTGGCACAATGCATGAACCGTAATACGCGCGCTTCAGATTTAGTGGCACGATTTGGTGGCGAAGAATTCGTGGTTTACATGCAAGGTTCCAATGCTGAGAAAATGATCGAAGCGATTGAACGAATTCACCATGAAATTCAGCAATCATCGACAAAAGTTTTAGCTCAGGGTTACACCGTTTCAACTGGTGTAACAATCAAGCATACGGCAGAGAAACATACTTTAGAAACGCTAGTTAAAGAAGCGGATAAAAAACTGTATCAAGCAAAAGAGCAAGGTAAAAACCGAGTTGTTATCTAGCTTTAATAAGAATTAAACTAGATATAGTTGAAACTGAAAAGGCTGCCTTGGGAAACCAAAGCAGCCTTTTTTAATTTTATTCTATCGATGAATTAGGTATTAAAGCGAATCTTGCACTGACTGAATATATTCCACAATCGGCGCCGCTTTATTGTGACGGCGAATATTACGGAATAAATCATCGGCTTCCACATATTCCTGTCTCAAATACGCTAACCATTGTTTGATGCGGTTAGGGTAATACAGCCCCTTGTCGCCTTTAATTTCATAGGTTGAATATTTCAACATGAGCTCTACGACTTCAGCCCAAGGCATTGCTGGCTCGTTACGTTTTACCATATTGCCTAAGTTAGGCACGTTGAATGCACCGCGGCAAACCATTAAGGCATCAGCTTGAGTTTGCTGTAAGCAATTTTGCCCGTCTTGATAATTCCAAATTTCACCATTAGCAATGATTGGAATAGAAAATCGCTGTTTGATTTTTTCAATATAAGGCCATTTAATTTCACTGGCTTTATAGCCGCCCATTTTAGTGCGAGCATGAACCGTTAATTCAGTTGCACCCGCTTGTTGAACAGCATCCACAATCTCAAAACAGTCATCAGGATTTTCCCAGCCTAAACGAATTTTGGCCGAAACAGGAATGTCTGAAGGCACAGCATCTCGACAGGCTTTAACTACTTGATAAATTAGGTCTGGATTTTGCAATAAAGCGGCACCGCCTTTGCTTTTATTGACCATTTTAGCCGGACAGCCAAAATTCAAATCAATCCCTTGTGAACCTAACTCAATGGCACGTACTGCATTCTCTGCCATCCAATGCGGATCTTGTCCTAAAAGCTGTAAACGAACGGGCGTACCAGCACGGGTTTTTGAGCCTTGTAATAATTCAGGGCAAAGACGAGTGAAAACATGTTCTGGTAGAAGTTGATCAACCACTCGCACGAATTCAGTTACGCATAGATCATAATCATTAATGTCGGTCAGTAATTCACGCATCAAGTGATCTAAAACGCCTTCCATCGGGCCAAGTATGAGTCGCATGTTTTCTCCAGAATAAATCGGTTCAATATAAAATAGGGCGTGATTCTAAAGGCTAGGCGATAAGTTGTCATTAGCTAACTGTCTTGCTATCTGTGCACGAAGCATTATGCTAGGCACAAAATGAAATAGTGAAAGATAAATACATGATTGAATTAATTGATAGCCAACACTTAAAACCGACCGAATACACGCCAATGTTTATTGAAGGTGCAGTCTTGGCGGCAAACTTAACGCCGAAAGCACTACAACCTCAAGTATGGATTGAACCGCTAGTCGAGTTTGATAAAGTCCAAATTGAAGCCGTGTTAACCCGTCATTTTGAGCAACAATATGCGCAACTTATGGCGTGCCAATACGATCTTAATGCTTTGCTTGGAGCACAATCTGAAAATGCAGAAGAATTATTAGCGGATTTTGCTGAAGGCTTTATGACTGTATGGCCAGTAATTGAAGCGGGTTGGAATGAAATCGACGTGATCAGTGATGGCACAGTGCGTATGCTTCAAGCTTTGTTGACGACCATGATGCTTGCTATTGATGAAGAAAACACGCACGAACAAATGAAGCAAGCGGGCATTGAGAATCCACCGAAATTGGCAGACTTAGCACCACAACTGAATGTGATGATTAATGAAGTGGCAAAAGCGGCAGATGATGCGTTGCAAGGCATGAAAGCGCAAGCAGTTAACCCATTTAAAACGGTTGGTCGAAATGATGAGTGCCCATGTGGGAGCGGTAAAAAATATAAGCAATGCTGTTTGCACTAACTTAAATAGAGCACTATTCAAATAGAACTCTTAGCTAACCGCTAGTAAACAAACGCCCGATACATATGTCGGGCGTTTTTACGTTCAAGCTATTTATGGATTCAATAAAATAGATGTGTTTAGAAATAGTATTTTTGTGATTGAGCAATTTGTGACACAGCCACAATAATACAAGCCACCAAGCTGACAGCAAAAATAACTACAAGCCACTGAGGCATTGAAAGATCTAAAAACTGCCATACAATTTTCGAACAATCACCGGTCGGTTCAAACATCCAAGGGAACCATTTATTTAACGGTGCCCAACTAGGGAAATTAGGGAATAAATCACAAGTCGCGAAAGGGGATGGGTTGAACTGATAGCCAACATGCTCTTTTGCTAGCAGTAAACCTCTAAATGTGGAATATCCCCAAGTTGCAATGCCGATCCAACGTATCCATTTATTCGAAGGATTTGTCATACCGATTAGTGCAGCACCGCCCATTCCTAACATTGCAACACGTTCATAAACACACATCACACAAGGTGGTAGCATCATCAAGTGCTGAAAAAAGAGTGCACAAAATTCAAAGAAAACAGCAAAAGCAAATAACAAAAACCAAGAAAGGCGCCATTCTGAAAAAGTCTTAATTGCAGATAGCCACGTCACGTTTATGTCCTTAACATGATAGTAATATTTTGTGACGCAATAATATCTTAAAAAAACGTTCAGGTCAGATTATTAATGCTTAGAATTTGATTAAGGTTGTATAAAATTAGAGCAAAAAAAAGGAATAACCGCCAAAGCTAATTATTCCTTTTATATGAAGTTTATATTTTTAGTGAACCGCAGGAATTGTTGCTTGGTGTATTACTTCTGCAGCGGTTGTGCTAATCCATCCCATATCTAAGAAATAGGTTGTCATTGGCTCTAAGAAGAATTGGATGCCAAAATAACCAACTAAAGCTAATACGATAGTGTAAGGCAGAGCCATTACCACCATGCGACCGTATGATAGGCGAATAAGTGGTGCTAGCGCCGAAGTTAGCAAGAACAAGAATGCTGCCTGACCGTTTGGCGTCGCAACTGAAGGTAAGTTAGTACCTGTGTTAATTGCTACAGCCAATAAATCGAATTGTTCACGGCTAATTACGCCATTAAGTAATGCCGCTTTTACTTCGTTAATGTAAACCGTACCTACGAATACGTTATCCGACACCATAGACAATAAGCCATTAGCGATATAGAACATGCCAATTTGTTGACTACCTTCAAGTTGAAGTGCTGCATTGATGATAGGACCAAATAAGTGTTGGTCGATAATTACCGCAACAACCGCAAAGAAAACCGCCAATAGAGCTGTAAATGGTAATGCTTCTTCAAATGCACGACCGAGAGCATGTTCTTCGATAATACCAGTGAAAGAAGTCGCCAGAATGATCACAGACAAACCGATTAGACCTACTGCAGCAAAGTGACCAGCAAGACCTACGATTAGCCATACAGCAATTAGACCTTGAATATATAGCTTAGCGATATCTTGTTTAGTGCGTTTCTTTTGTTCTTCTGCATCGTAGTCGAGCAATATAGAACGAACATTTTCAGGTAATTGAGCGCCGTATCCGAAGACTTTAAACTTTTCAACAAGTACACAGGTCAAAATACCGAATAGGAACACAGGGAAAGTGATCGGAGCCATGCGCAAGATAAACTCACCGAACTCCCAACCCGCTTGGTCTGCAATGATCAAGTTTTGAGGTTCGCCCACCATAGTCATTACACCACCTAGAGCCGTACCCACACCCGCATGCATCAATAGTGAACGCAAGAAGGCACGGTAGTTTTCTAAGTCTTTACGCGTGATCTCTGGTACAAATTCATCACTGGTATGGTCGTGAGAAATCGTTTCAGGATTTGACACTACTTTGTGATAAATCGCATAGAAACCGACAGCCACACTGATGATTACTGCGATAACCGTTAAGGCATCTAAAAACGCAGATAAAAATGCTGAGGTGACACAGAATGCAACCGAAAGAAGAATCTTCGAACGTACGCCAAGAAGAATTTTGGTGAATACGAACAGCAGTAAATTCTTCATGAAGTAAATACCTGCCACCATAAAGACAAGCAGTAATAACACTTCGATATTATTGGCTAATTCGTGTTTAACTTGTTCTGCGCTGGTCATGCCTACAGCGACAGCTTCAATAGCTAACAGACCACCCGGTTGCAAGGGATAACATTTTAATGCCATTGCAAGGGTAAAAATGAATTCGACCACAAGCATCCAGCCTGCTACGAAAGGGTTAATAAAGAAGAATACAATCGGATTTATAACTAAAAAGGCAATAATGACAACTTTATACCAATCCGGTGCTTTCCCTAAAAAGTTTTTTACAAAGGCTTTTCCTAAAGACATTTCCATGAACTTACTTCTTTCACTCCTAAAGTTTTTGTCTTCTGCACTGTATGCCGAAATTTTCACCGATAAATGTGAAAATACTCAAATTAACCATCAATCTAACAGACTCGAGATTGAGAAAACCCAATAACTATCGAGTTGTTGCTATCCATTTGATGTTCAATTCGCAGCGTGCGATTTCCATTTATTTAAAATTATGCGATGAACCATACACGCTACAGCGAGATAGTAA
Source organism: Vibrio sp. (assembly GCA_047975485.1). Taxonomy (GTDB): domain Bacteria; phylum Pseudomonadota; class Gammaproteobacteria; order Enterobacterales; family Vibrionaceae; genus Vibrio. The sequence goes on from JBKEDP010000043.1 coordinate 247,482, forward strand.
ATATTTAAGCGAGAATAACTCGAACTCGATTAAGTTTTTTTGCAAAAAATCAAAAAAATCAGCCTTGAAACAAATTGAAACATTTATAATGCCTATATTTTGCGTGCATTTTTTAGCCAAAATAAAACAAGCTTTAACAATGCTGAATCAACAAGAACATGAATGATTAATATCTGTACAATTCAACACGGCGTCATGCTAAGGAATTAGTCTGTTATTGTTTCTGGTGATGAGAAGAAGTGGTATGATGAGTAAATTTTTTACTTTCCAACAGCTTCACTAGGTAAAACAGAATAATGGTTATAAAGGCAAAAAGCCCAGCAGGGTTTGCAGAAAAATACATAATAGAAAGCATTTGGAATGGGCGTTTTCCACCGGGTTCCATTTTGCCTGCTGAACGAGAGCTTTCAGAACTGATTGGTGTTACTCGCACAACATTACGTGAAGTATTACAACGGCTTGCCCGTGATGGTTGGTTGACGATTCAACATGGTAAACCGACGAAAGTGAATAATTTCATGGAAACGTCGAGCTTGCATATTCTCGATACCTTGATGACGCTAGACACTGACAATGCAACCAGTATTGTGGAAGATTTATTGGCTGTACGAACCAGTATTAGTCCTATTTTTATGCGTTACGCATTTAAATCTAACCCAACGGCTTGTATTGAAACATTAAATCGTGTGATTGACTCATGTGAAACCTTGTTATCTCACTCTTCTTGGGCGTCATTTATGGCGGAATTCCCATACGCTGAAAAAATTCAACAAGCGGTAAAAGAAGATAACGAAACAGACGAAGCAAAACGTGATGCAATTTTAATTGCGAAAACTTTCAACTTCTATGATTACATGGTGTTCCAACGTTTGGCTTTCCATTCTGGTAATCAGATTTATGGTTTGATCTTTAACGGCATCAAAAAGCTTTATGACCGTGTTGGTAGTTTCTATTTCTCTAACCCTGAAGCTCGCTTGCTTGCATTAAAGTTCTATAAAGATCTTTTAGCACTTTGTGAGAAAGGTGAGCGTGACGAATTAGCCTTTTTGATCCGTCGTTACGGTATTGAAAGTGGTCATATTTGGATGAAGATGAAGCAAAACTTACCGAGCAACTTCACTGAAGATGATAGTTAATATTTGAGCTTTGCACAAAACCTAAGCATAAAACTAACGAAAGCCTGCCGATCTGAGCAGGCTTTTTTATAACGAATATAATACCAATCGTACTAATTATCTGCTCATCCTTGCTTGTTAAAAGCCTCGATAACTGCGTTAAAAAATTTGATTGTAGAATAACT
>JBKEDP010000010.1:0-3910 GCA_047975485.1 Vibrio sp.
GGTGTTGCTGGTGGTTCACTAGTGCTTATCCCTCTAGCTTGTAGCTTGTTCGGTATTTCTAACGATATTGCAATGCAAGTAGTTGGTGTGGGCTTCATCATCGGTGTGATCCAAGATTCAGCTGAAACAGGCTTGAACAGTTCTACAGACGTAGTATTCACTGCTGCGGTATGTCGTGCAGAAGAAGCACAATCGGCAACACACTCAACTCAAGCTTAATGAAATAACTTAGCTTTTGTTCTTAAAGAAACATGTACGAAAAATGCCCCGCTGAGCGATCAACGGGGCATTTTTTTGTTTCCAGTAGAATAAGAATATGGCAACTAAACCGTTTGAGTTTTATACCCTTGTGCCTTCCAGCGAATCACATCGAAAACGCAAAAAACAAGCAAACTGCATCCCATCATTGGCAAAGCAAATCCGAAAAAGACACCACACGCAACAACGGTTATTCGCATAGCGGGCGACAACTTTAACCAAGATTCCGTTAGCGTTTCGGTACGATTCTGGCTCATAGCTCGTCGCATCCACCACATACGGTATCCCCAAATAATCACAGCGCATAAAGCGATACCAAAAGCGGCGAGAATAAGTTGATTCGGTAAACCAAACAGTACGCCCATGTGAGCATCAATTCCCCAACGGATCAGTTTTGCGACAATAGGAAAATCAGCGAAGTTGGCGTGATCGACGACTTTGTCGGTAACTGGATCAACCGCCACCGCATCGACTTGAGTTGGCCATGAGCGATCAATTTCTCTTACTTCCCAAGCAGAATTCGGCTGATATACGGGCACGATTTCAATCTTTCCAGCATCAATACCAAAATCACGCGCCGCTTTTTCTACCCCATCAAAGAAAGGGTCAACCGAAAGATCCAGTGCAGCTCGATGAATAATCTCATCCACACCACCTCCCATATTCATGTGTTCAGCATGTTCGCCACCCATTGCATGAGACATATTGTGATGAGTTTGCTCCGTTTGAGTGGTAGGCAATTGACGAGAAACCGCAGGCGTCACCCAACCAATTTGATTACGCCATTCGGAAATATTTCCCCCAGCCCATTTCGACCATGTTAAGCCTGTCGCTGAGAAGAAAATCAGCCCCAAACTTATCCAAATGGCGGTTTTAGCGTGATTCGAGCGAGCTTTCACAAAACCCGCAGATTTATTTTTTTGAAGATTATTAGCGCTGTTTTTCTGAACCTTAACATTAGAAGAAAAACTGCGTCTTTGTTGCCACCACAAAACAATGCCACCAAGTGCCGCAACCCACATCCAAGAAGCCGCAAGCTCACTGTAATAGCGTCCAACTGGCCCAAGTAATAAATCAGTATGCATAAAATCAATGGCTGTACGGAAAGGTAAAATACCACTGGTTCCGTAACTGGCAAGCTCACCTCGAATGTCTAAAGTAACAGGATCAACAAAAACTGTTCTGGCTCGATAGCGATCGATTTCTGGATCGTTAAATAAAATTCGAGTGGTTTCTCCCTCACTAGGAGCAGGCCGGACTGACTTAATTTGCAACGGATGTGGAAGTGTTTTTCTAGCTGCAGCAATCTGTGCGCTTAATGGTTGAGCTTGCTCGTTAGCTGAAGATTGAGTCGTAAGTTCCGTTTTATATAGCCATTGCTCCACTTGCGGAGTCAGCACATACAGCGTACCGGTCAATGCAGCAATCAAAATAAAAGGCCCAACAAATAAGCCAATGTAAAAGTGCAAGCGTCGAATAAATTGCCAAAGGTTACTCGAATTCCGTTTCTTTTCTGTCATATTAACCTCTGATGACATCGTGTTTTAATTCTTTGATAACGTAAGAAAATTAAAACAAATAAGAAACATAACAGCAACAAAAGACGTATTTTAATGACCATTTTGTAATCACGGTCTTATTTAGCGACAGACTCAGGAAAAAACATGCAGGTTCAAGCCAAAGATTACCTTGGAGTAGTCGCTCTTGAGCAAGCGGATTTCTATCTACAAAACTGCCCAGATCCTAATTGGATTCTGGGCAGAGATGATATTCAATTCACTATTTTCAGGGGATTAGTAATCCAGCATGCCGCGAATTGGATAGTTATTTTCAGGACTGCGAATAAAAGCCAAACCTTTCACTAATACCCTGATTTCAGGGCGAGTAAATGGGTGATTTGCAATATCAACCACTTGTAACTCGCCTTTTTCGTTCACAATAAACAAACCCGGTTCAGAGAATTCTCGTGGTGATTCATTATCTGTGCGTGGTTCTGAAATATACAAACCTAGCGTCTTCATTTGTTCAACCGTTAAGCCATAACCAATTGGGAAGCTCACGTTTAGGTTTTCACAATGCTCTTCACAGCGGTCAATACTGTCAGCTGAAACCGCAATAATATCGATGCCAATATCGTAGAAGTCTTGCTTGAATTCTTCAATTTGATTTAGATAACGAGTACACAAAGGACAATGCTTGCCACGATACACAAATACCGCCTGCCATGTAGCATCACCTTGTGGTTTGCCAAGTTCTACCGTCGAGCCATCCATAAGTGATACATTAATCGATGGAAATGAACTACCTGCCTTTAGTTTCGCTGAGTACGACATTCTAATTCCTTATAATTATTAGATTAAACAAGACCTAAGCCACGTCTTAGGTATCTCGTATGTGTTATAAACTTTTATGGACTAAGATTGATCCACGAGGAATTTAGCTGATTGCTAAGTCGAAATACCTTAATGTAGTTAAGAGTTTTCGGCGATATTGAAAGTGAATAAAGTTGAAGCAGATCTACTCTTTAGTGAACATTTGATAAACATTTATCTAACATATAAATAGTAAAAAAGGACAAAATATGACCAGTGAATATATTCCACCAAAAATATGGGTCAACGAGCAGCAAGGCGGTACTTGGGGCAGTATCAATCGCCCAGATTCTGGCGCTCGTCATGAGCAAGAATTGCCTGTTGGAAAACACCCTTTGCAACTGTATTCAATGGGGACACCAAACGGTCAAAAAGTCACTATCATGCTTGAAGAATTATTGGCTAAAGGTGTTACTGAAGCTGAATATGATGCTTATTTAATTCGCATTGGCCAAGGTGATCAATTTGGTTCAGGTTTTGTTGATGTGAATCCAAACTCAAAAATCCCAGCCTTAATGGACAGAAGCGGTGACACACCAATCCGTGTATTTGAATCAGGCTCGATCCTACTTTACCTTGCTGAAAAATTCGGTCATTTCATTCCAACAGACTTAGCAAAACGCACTGAAATGCTGAACTGGTTATTCTGGTTGCAAGGCTCGGCACCATATTTGGGTGGTGGTTTTGGTCACTTCTATCATTACGCACCAGAGAAATACGAATACCCAATCAACCGCTTTACGATGGAAGCGAAACGTCAATTGGATGTGCTAGATAAGCAACTCGCTAAACATACCTATATTGCAGGTGAAGAATACACGATTGCGGATATGGCTATTTGGCCTTGGTATGGCAACCTTGTTTTACACAACTCCTATCAAGCCGCAGAGTTTTTACAGGTTCAGGATTATAAGCACCTCCAACGTTGGGCTAAGGCGGTATTAGAACGCCCTGCTGTACAACGTGGCCGTATTGTAAATAAGCCGATGGGTGAAGCTTGGGAAGCAATTGAAGAACGTCATAGTGCAGAAGATATTGATAAAGCATTGGCATTGAAGCCGTAAGGAATACTCTTTCTTTAATGACATATCTTTACTGAAAAACAGCTTTAACGAAAAATTGCCGCAGGTTATACCAATCACACTAATTAGATGATCAGAAATTGCGTAGGAAAAAGACTTGAGAACAAGGCAAAAAATTTCGATAAGTAGTTATTCTACAATCAAATTTTTTAACGCAGTTATCGAGGATTTTAACAAGCAAGGATGAGCAGATAATTA
>JBKEDP010000011.1:0-47054 GCA_047975485.1 Vibrio sp.
GTTACAAAGGCAATGAAGTACCTTATTGAAAACAACCATATAGTAAAGAATAAACGCCAAAGAAGATTTTTACATGAGCCAGAGCTGCGTTATGAATGGTTAAAAAATTATGACCACATCTTAGCTCGCTATCACCAGCTGACGACTTATCCCCCGGTTGATAATTGGGAAGATATATTATTGCAGCCAGGAGATGTTTGGGGTGGAGAAGTCGCCGCAGCTCAACTTACTAAATACAACCGCCCTAACGAGATGTTATTATTTAGCCGACATCAACCCGTTAAGTACTTTATCGGACATAAAGAGCTACCACCTCTTAAAGTCGTAAAGCCATTTTGGGGTGAGTCTTTAAAGATTGGTAAATCTGCGTTGGCGTTACTTACTATGGCAGAGTTGCTACTATCTAAGGATGGGCGAAATAGAGAAGTCGCTTATCTCATCAATGATAAACTCGTAAAGTTTAATCAGTTGCCTTAATGAATTTTGTTACATTAGGAATTCAAAACTGACTTTCATAAACGTAGAAATAGTTACGAATCGAACCATATGGCCAATTGGCTGAAGGAAGGTTTTATGACCGAGAAACAACGCAGAGCTATCTTGTACCGTGCCGCTCGACACCTTCGAAACGGTTTGCATTTTAAAAGCGACGATAACTTTGAGCGTGCAGTTAAGGAATCGCGTCAGTGGCGAGAATCCATTAAATTGAAATCATCTAGAACCTAAGCCAAATAAACTTAAGCATTACTGATCAATTTAGAACTATAAGCAGGGATAAATGCATGACTGACCCATACTTAAACTTACTTCCGACATTAGAAGAGTTCGAACTGCCAGACGTTCCCTGGAAAATTGTTGACCCATCATTGTTACCGAAAGCCACTCTTTCAGCATTCGATTCATTTATGAGCGGAGCTAGCGTCCCTCATAGGGTATTCGTTTATAGTCATGATTACTCGCGTTTCTGTATGCTCGTTCGCCGAGGAGATGTAACGTTATCTTAGGGATCGAGTTAATTCATGCGTTATCTAGCAGTTTGCCGAACCGGTCTGAATCAAAGATGGACATTTCCGTGTTAGTGACTTTCCTAATGTAGCAAACTAAGGATAACTTCAAGTATGGGAAATTGACTAAAAAGCAAACCAGTGGCGAATGCTACTGGCTCACTGATTTTGTTAATATGTACCTTGGCTGTTAGAGCCATATCCCCTAAGAAATGATTCCCATATTGTTTGAACGCTTCCACTCAAATAGCATTATTAGTGGAATTACGATAAATGATGCTAATGCACTGACAGCAAACACAGAATTCACATCAAGCCGATCAGCCAGAATACCAAGCAGAGGACTACCAATCCCTAATGTCAGGTCAAGAAATGCGTTGTAAGTTCCCATTGCTATGCCTCTACTGCGCTCTGGCACATTCTTTACAACAATACTGCCCAAACTAGGGAAGACTAAAGAAAAGCCAACACCAGAAATAATAGCCCCTATGATAGCTAAGATCTCTAAGTCCACTAACGTCAGCAGAACGAGCCCAACAGTTTGGATGACTAGGCTGAACAGCGAGACTTTGACGCCTCCCATTCGATCGGGTAGATGCCCCCAAAATATTCTAGTGATGATAATGGAAGCTGCAAACGCGGAGAATGCGTAGGCTCCATGATCCCAATCATTAAGAGAAAAATACAACACTAAAAATGAGGTGATAGAACCGAAAGTTATCCCACTTAAAGCAAAACCTAATCCAGGGATAGAAACTGCTTTTAAAATCTTCAAAAACGGTTCTGATTGCTCTTGAACTTTAGATGAAATCGCGACGTTTCTTGCTTTGACTGCAAACATCAAACTGAAGATGGTGAGTGTAATCGACAAGGCTGATACGCCAAGAAATGTCGATTCATGATATACGTAACTACCTATTGGCGCACCTATTGCCATAGCTGCAAACATGGACATACCGACCCATGAAATGGCTTTACCTGCATAGTTGGGGCCAACAATCTTGATTGCCCATAACATTCCTCCTGTAATGACGAGGCTCTCTGCACCGCCGGATATCACTCTACCCAACAACAACACGATAACTGAAAGTATAGGTGTTGATTGTATTACGACTGAGATCAAATAAAGAATGCCACCCAAAGTCGCTAGGATGATCCCTAATATTACTGAGTACTTAGGCCCTTTGCTATCCGATAACCTACCGGCCCATAGTCGTGACAACAGTGAGGCCAAAAATTGGCCTCCTGCGACAATGCCAATAGTTGTCGAACCAAAGTTAAGTACATCGTGTACGTAAAGTGGCAGGACTGGCAAAATCATCCCGATAACAAGAAAAGCGACAAATACTACGAACATCACAGGAATTGCTGAGCTAATTCCGTTTTTAGCAATTAGCCCAGGGACTTCTGTAGGTTGTTCAGACATGTTGACTCCTTTGTTATCTATTGTTTCATATCCCAATAGTCACATTGGTACTTTTCTCGAAACTCTTTAGAGCTCATTGTGGTCGTGTTAAGGTTTTGAACTAAATAGTGGCCATCGTTAACGTTTCTTAATCTTGGCCAAGGGTGTTCTCCTGAACCATTTGGATTTCCGGTCGCTGCAAAATGAGTCCACATACCCACCATTTGGTCTGCCAGTTTTTGCTCTTGTGAATTCAGTTCTCTAGGTAAACCAGTTTTTTGGTCAACGTTGACACCTAATTGACCTCCATGGAAATGTCTAAACACAAATTGGATATCAGCAGTGTGTGATGCTCCTGGTTTAAATCCTGGCATTTTGGGAAAATAAAAAGGTGCATCGTTGTAGGTAAAGTCATAAGCGTATACTGGAATTTGCGCAGTCCATTTTGTCAATACGCGTTGTTCCTGACATTTAGCAATGTCCGTTAGCAAACGTTGATAAGCTTCCATTGGATCATTTTGATGTTGTGAAAGCGAATAATGTTCTAATGCATCATCTGGAAGCTGATTTCCGCTACACCATAAACAGAATTCACCAGGCTTCATTGTTTGGCTAAATGATGCTTTATACATCGGTTTCCAGCTAGGTCCGTAAAATAGAGGTGCGGAATAGTATTCTGTTACTCCAGTGAAGAATGTTGCTGACCCGCCCATAACTGGCATCTTATTAAAGTTTCCAGTATTCCACGCATCCTCAGGCTGCAAAGGGATAATAGTTCCGTCAACAAAAGGGGTTCCGGTAATGAAAGGGCTGTTCATGTTGGGCGCACCTTGAAGTTGAAGAATACGTGCGGTTGACAGATTTCTTAGACAATCAGCATCATTCGCGTCACATCCCGCAGCTTTGGCAAAAGAGGTTCCGTTATTCAAAGCGTCTGTTGCTGTCGGAAATCCGGCTGCAAAGCCTGGTGAACTCATCACGATAGCTCGATTAAATAAGCCTTCTGACAGAGGAGATAACATATTTGCGACGGTATCATAGGCACCGGCAGACTGCCCACCTAATGCTACTCGTTCAGGGTCGCCACCAAATTTAGCAATATTTTGTTTTACCCATTTCAGAACTGCAATTTGATCTAATACACCATAGTTACCCCAAGCATGGCCCTCTGTGTTTAATGATGGCGTAGACAGCGTACCGAAAAGACCTAAACGGTAATTAAAAGTAACAACGACCGTTTGTTGCCCATCAGGTTTTCCCTGAACCAAAGGCGTTGGGTCATAATCAGTAGATGAGCCAGCAAAATTGCCGCCACCATGGATCCAAACAATAACTGGTTTTAAACTCTGAGTTTCACCTGACGTGAATACATTGAGATATAAACAGTCTTCATTGGCTGATGTTGGTCCAGCGAATGGACCCAACGTTGTTACTTGGGGACACGCACTAGAAAATTCAGTTGTGTTCTTAACGCCTTCCCAAGCTTCTACTGGTTGTGGCGGCATCCAGCGTAGTTTTCCTATAGGAGCCTTCGCATAGGGAATACCAAGGAATTGTTGTATCTTGTCTCGCGTGACAGAGCCTCGAACAGCTCCTTTTTCGGTCTGTATGACCGGAGATTCCTGCGTGTCCTCCTTCTGAGCAAAAGATGACATTGGTGTGATAGCTGCACCAATTGCAAATGCTGCCCAGAGTTTAATCGATAGTTTTTTCAATGACATTTGGATCAAATTTCTCTATAGATGGAATGTTGAATAGTCCGTTTTACGTAAGGACTGGTAAGTGTATTGTCACTTGTGATAGGAGCCTAAGTGTTACTTTCTTTGAGCAAGAAAATCCAAATCAAAATGGTCTGGATGAGCACTACCACGTAAGTTTTTGTTTAACTGATCAATGCTCGCCATATCGATTGATGAAAGTTCAAAATCAAAGACGTTTATGTTTTCTATAAAACGTTTAGGATTAACAGATGTAGGGATCACAGAATGACCATGTTTAAGATGACAACGTAAAAAAACTAGAGCAGCAGTCCTGATATAGCGCTGTGCAATGTTTGTTAACACGGAGTCTTGAAGCAGATGAATAACTTCTTCTTTATTTGCTGGGTGGTTCGTGTATATACCTCCCAAAGGAGACCAACACTGCGTAATAATGCCGTGTTGTTTATGAAACTCAGTTAGATCTGATTGTGTAAAGTATGGATGTAACTCAATCTGATTCACCGCTGGAATTACACTGGTGTGATCCATCAATCGAACTAAGTGCTCGGAAGTAAAGTTACATACCCCAATCGACTTTATTAGGCCCTGTTTTTGGAGTTGCTCGGCAGCTCTGTATGCTACAATCGTCTTATCAAAAGAACTTGGTGACGGCCAGTGAAGTAAATACAAATCTATGTAATCAGTTCCTAGTCTTTCAAGGCTATTTTTTAGCGCATCAGGAGTCTGAATGCTACCGTATTCATTTAGCCAAGCTTTGGTGGTAATGAATAATTCTTCTCGATAAACATCGCTCTGACGAATGCCTTCTCCAACAGCGGCCTCATTACCATAAGCTGAAGCAGTATCAATTAAACGGTAGCCACTTTCGAGTGCATATTTAACTGAATCAACAGTCTGTCTTGAGTCAGCAAGGTAGACACCGAGCCCTAGCGATGGAAGTTTAGTTGTGTCATTCATCAAATATGAAGGTAAAGTAGCCATATATTCCTCATTTTCTGTTTCTAAACTAGGGATATTCCCTAGCCAGACGGGTATAGCGATGACGAGTATTGATAGCACTAGCCATCTATATCGAGACGTGATTAATCACTTGGATGAAAAGTTTTATAACTATTTCTTATCCCTATTTGGCTAAGAATCCACCGTCAACAGCCAATGCGTGTCCAGTAACGAATCCAGCGCCAGAGCTGCATAACCAAAGCACGGCACTGGCAATTTCTTCACTTTTTCCTAAACGCCCCAGTGGTATATCTTTTATGACGGCAGCCATATGTTCTGGGGCGGCTTCAACAGCTTGTTTAACCATTGGAGTTTCGATAGGCCCAGGACAAACAGCGTTAATACGAATACCTAAAGATGCATATTCTAGCGCAGTGCTTTTTGTTAACCCGATGACCCCATGCTTTGATGCGGTGTAGGCACCTAAATTAGCAAGCCCTGCTAGTCCACTATTAGATGAGCAATTAACAATCACGCCATTTCCTTGCTTACGCATTTGCTTAAGCTCATGTTTTAAGCTATTCCAAACCCCTTTTAGATTTACAGCTATTGCAGTATCAAAGTCATCACCTTCTGCATCAGCGATGTTGGTAACAGGTACGTGTAAGCCTGCGTTGTTAAATGCAATATCGAGCTTTCCAAACCTAGATACTGTTGTGTCTATTAAAGTTGCAACGTTAGCCTCAAGGCTTACATCACATTGAACACTGATTGCTTTATAGCCTGAATCAGTAAGCTCTTGTGCTACTTTATCAACTAATTCTTTATTCATATCGGCTAAGACTACTGAAGCGCCAGCATGAGCAAATGCAAAGGCAGTCTCTCGTCCGATCCCTGATGCTGCACCGGTTATCAAAGCAACTTTTCCTTCAAAATTCATATTAAAACCTCTACTTTAATAACCGAAAAAAACTGTAATAATTTGAAACACATATTAGTTAATGAAGGTATTATTGAATAGATAGGTTTTGTTGTATGAAGTGTTGAGGTAAATTCAATAATGCTAAAGATGAATATTAATGCCCTACAGGCATTCACTGTTATTGCTCAAGAAGGCAGTTTTACACGGGCTGCTGGAAAACTTGGAGTGACGACTTCAGCACTTAGCCATAATATGAAAGAGTTAGAAGAACAACTTGGTGTTCGCTTATTGATCCGAACCACTCGAAGTGTGACGACCACTGAAGCAGGAGAAACTCTAATGCAAAGTCTTGGCTCAATGTTTGCTCAAATGGAGCATGACCTAGAGTCGCTTGCTGAGTTGAGAGATAAGCCTGCGGGGGTTATACGTATTACTGTCGATGAGTATGCAGCATATTCAATCTTTATGCCTAAGATAAAGTCCTTCTTACTTGATTACCCAGATATAAAAATAGAGGTTTTTATTGACTATGGTTTCACGGATATTGCAGCAAACCGTCTAGACGGAGGGATTCGCTTTGGCTCTGAAGTTGATAAGGACATGATTTCATTTCCAATATCTAGCACTATACCAACCTCACTGGTTGCGAGTCCTGAATACTTTGCTAATAGAGAAAAACCAACGCATCCCAATGATCTGACAAACCACTCTTGTTTGTGTTTGTATTTACCGACATATGGTGGTCTATATGCTTGGGAATTGGAGAAGGACGAGCGATCCATTCGAGTGAAAGTGGATGGCCAGATAACGTTCAATACGATAATGCCGATGAGACAAGCTGCTTTAGATGGGCTTGGTATTGCCTTTTTACCAACCGAACTCGTAAATGAAGATCTACGTTCAGGAAAGCTCATTGAAGTAATGAAAGATTGGGTTCCAGTCTTTGAAAGCTATCACTTTTATTATTCCAGTAGAAAGCACAAAACGACAGCGTTTAACTTATTCCTTGATGCATTGAAACATGAGAATTAAACAGCGATTTGTATATAATTCCAGATTGTTCTAGTGGGATAGCTGCGTATATTCTCATACGCTACTTATTTGTCATATCTCAGGGTTATCACAACACTAGCTTCAACTCACTTTAATCCACAACCAAAAGTTATCCACAATTTTTGTGAATATCATGTCATTAAAGCCGTTATATTCGAGCAGATTCTACTTGAAATACAACGGCTTTCATTGGTTGGTTTGATGGTAACTCAACATCTCCTAAACGACTGTTAACCCACCGTTGCGCCAAGGTTCAATCACTATTTTAGTGTGCTGATTCGGCTTCATTAAAGTTTCAAATGCGCCCACTACACCATCAATTCCGACTTTTCCTGTGAGCATGTGTTGCCAAGGAATACCCCCTTCGGCTAAGGCGTTCAAACATTCTGCAAATTCTTCGACTCCGTAATAATACGAGAAGCGCAGATCGAGCTCTTTCACTGTCGCATAAGCATAATTCACTGACGATTCTGATGTATGAATACCAGAAACCACGATCATCGCATTAACTGGTGCACGTTGAATAAAGCTGTTGATTAACGTGTGAATTCCCACACATTCAAAAATCACCATGCGGCCTTGCTGATCTTGAGGCTGCAACTGCGCTGCAAACACAATTTCATCTTGATCTCGATTATTGACAGTATGAGTTGCACCAAATTCTTGTGCTTGATGCAGTTTGTCGCTTTGCAGATCTGCCGCGACGATATTTTTAACACCGCGACGTTTTAACGCTGCAATCACTGACAAGCCAATCGGGCCACAACCCACGACTAATGCGGTGTCATTCTCACCGATATCACTGCGATTGACGGCATGCAACCCCACGGCTAAAGGCTCAGTTAAGGCTACTGCTTCTGATGGTAAAGCGTCTGGAACTGGCAAAAGTAACGCTTCATCTAAAATAAAATATTCAGAATATGCACCAGACAATCCCGGAGTTACGCCAATGCCCGCACCTTGTAGCGACATTAAAATCGGCACCGAAGTAACACGTTGACCGACTTTAAATTGTTGCTGCGTTTCAGGGCCAAATTCGACAATTTCTGCACAGAATTCATGGCCTAGCATGAGTGGAGTATGATCATCTTGCGCTTCTGTCATCACACCAAGTTGGCGATACAAATTGAATATCTCACTGGAATGGCGAGTAATATGCAGATCCGATCCACAAATTCCGCACGCTAAACTTTTAACCAAAACTTGCCCTGCTTGTGGCGTTGGCACGGGTGCTTGTTGCACACTCACTGCGCCATCTTGCATCACAATCGCATTCATTGTTTTTGAGTTTTCCATACGAACAATTCTCCTGTCCCTATTTCTTTAAACTAATAGCTTTAAACCAATAGCTTTAATCCTTTCGCCTTGCTGTCTCTTTTTCAGTCTCAATCTCAAGGCACAAAAAAAGCTGGTTCTGATGCCGAAAAGTAAGTGCACAAAACCAGCTAGGATCAAATTTAATCGGTTGTCATTTCAGCCAAACCACTTGGCTTAATGTAGCGAGGAACAATGCCTTGCGCTTTCGCAGCAACGAGCACCATTTGTTCAATCCAACCCGCATCCATGATGTTCATAAGGTTGCCATCTTGGTCGAAGTTAATGTTTGCGCCACTCACCACCATGATGCCATCTGTACCTTCTGAATCTTCAGGACAATGGAAAGTGTGAATCGAACCGCCCGGCTCATACAAGTAGCTGCCTGCCCTTTGAGGCTGATCGGGATATTCCAAGTAATTCCAAATTCCACTTAATGTATAAAAGTGAACTACGCCAGTGTGGAAATGTTGAGGTAGCGACACGCCTGGTTTGAATTTAGCGCGTAAAACCCAAGTGCCGTTTTCAGGATCTAAAAACAGTGGATAAACATCGACACCCGGTAAGGCATCTTTAATAATTTTTTCTTCGTTCGTATTTAGGGTTAACAGGAAATCCTGATGGTTAATCACGTCTGGTAAGCTCATATTGTTTTCCTTTTATTTTTATAATGTTGTTATTCGTTATTGGATTAAGTTGTTTCTATCACTGAGGCATTTGAATTTTGTCGAGTAATGGATATTTGAAGTTTTCAAAGCCGTCCGATGAAGATACGGTTGTTCCGTTAATGCAGTTCGCTTCATCGCTAGCTAAAAATGCAATCACATTGGCAATTTCGATAGGTTGAGTCATGGTGTCGCGCATTTGTTCTTTGCGAATGTGCTCCCACAAACCAATCGCTTCGTATTGGCGTAGCATCGGTGTATCAACACGTCCTGGAGCCACGGCACAAACTCGAACACCAAGCGGAGCGAGTTCTAATGCAGCACATTTTGTCATCATATCGACCGCAGCTTTGCTCACGTTATAGGTGAAGGTTAATTCCCCAGCCATTTGTCCGTACACAGAGGATGTATTGATGATTACCCCTTTTGAACCTTGAGTGTGGAACTGGCGAGCTGCCGCTAAAATGCCGTAATACACACCGTTTTGATTCACTTTAGTAATTGGCTCAAAATCTTCTTTTGGATCGTGCATTAGTAGTGGTTTAGGCGCACCAATCCCTGCGTTGTTAATCATGATATCCAATTTACCGAACGCTTCAGTCGCGGCTTTTACCATGCCTTCAACCTGTTGATAATCGGTAACATCCACAGTGAATGTTTGCACTTTCTCGTTTGAATATACGTCAAAAACTTTCAACGCTTCAGGAGAAAGATCGACCGCTAGAACCTTTGCTCCTTCAGAAGTTAATTTTTCAACAATCGCTTGCCCAATCCCACCAGCAGCACCAGTTACAACCGCAACTTTATTTGTTAAGCGCATTACATTCCCTTCTTAGTTTATTTTTTATTAGAATTCATCACAGACAACATCCTGCACTGCGATGGCAAATCATCGATGAACAAAAGCAACTGTTAATGATTTGTTATTCAATTTAGACCAAGGATGTGAAATACACTTGATTTTTTGCGAGCAAAAGTTGATATATTACGAATCAAGAATGGCTTCACATCACAGGATTGATCATGTACTTGGTACGAAGTGGCGCAGCATCAAACTTTGAATCGCTAACATTAGAGTTAGGGGTGAACCCGATCCAACTCATGCATCAAGTCGGATTAAGGCAGGCAGAATTTCGCGATCCGAACACTTATATTTCTTATGCAAAACTGATTGAATTGCTCGAATTAGCTTCCATAAAAACTAAGCAACCTTTGTTTGGACTGTTACTGGCTCAAACTCAAACCCAAGAAGTTTTAGGCGATGTGCCGATTTTGGTTTCGAGAATGAAAACCATTGAAATGGCACTGCAAAAAGCCAATGAATACTTGTATTTACATGCTCACGGCGCACAAGTAAAAATAAGAGATAAAGGGGAATATGTTCAGCTAAGAATAAGCATCGACATAGAAACAAGCACCGAACTCAACACCATTATTCAACTCAGCGTGTACCATTTGGCTTTGTTTATTGCTGGGTTATTAAATGTAAAAATCGATTCAATTCCGCTGTATTTAACCCAAATAAAACCAGAATTAGAGCCAGCAAAAGCACTCAAAAATACCGTATTCTTTCATTCCGAATTTAACGGCATCCAACTTAAAACATCGCAGCTTTCGCACCCTAACCACCATAATGAAGCCGCATTAGATCAACTCCTTTCTCACCGCTTACAAAACTTGCAGCAACAATACCCAGAAGAATTAGCCGACCAAGTAAAAGATTTAATCCGCCATTTATTACCAACAGGAGAATGCTGCATTGAACGTATCGCCAATGCCCTAGGCATGCACCACCGCAGCTTGCAAATTCAACTAAAAGAAAAGGGATATAACTACCGCTCGCTATTGCAACAAACTCGCCAAGAAATCGCCAAATATCAACTTTCACACGGCAAGAAAAGTATCACTGAATTAGCACTGCAACTTGGTTATGTTGAAATTGCTGTGTTCAGCCGACACTTTAAACAATGGACAGGAATGTCGCCAAGGGAGTGGTTAAAAGAGTCAGACAAAAATCAAAGTAAGAAATAAAGAGGCACTACCCCCACAATTCCCGCTTCATCACCTTCATACTCGAAACATCAAACTCAAAACCATGCTCCTCATCTTCAGCAAGTAATAATGGGCCATCGAGATCGACAACATCTGCACCTTGAGCGACAACAAATGCGGGAGCCATACCTAATGAACTGCCTACCATGCAGCCGACCATGATTTGCAAGCCAAAATCTTGCGCTACTTGTTTTAATTCCAATGCTTCGGTTAAGCCGCCAGTCTTATCAAGTTTGATGTTGACCATGTCATAACGACCTTCTAGCCATTTTAGGCTCGAAGCATCGTGGCAAGATTCATCGGCACAAATCAAAATTGGGCGTTCTAGATCGTCTAACCAATGATCGCAATCGGATGGAAATGGCTGTTCGATCATCGCCACATTTAACTTTTGCAGCTCTGGGATCATCTTTTTATATTGCTCGACATTCCAACCTTCATTTGCATCAACAATTATTTTGGCATCGGGAGAATTTTCTCGCACGGCAGCAACGCGTTCAATATCCCCTTCTCCTGCTAGCTTGAGTTTCAATACTGGACGATGTTGATTTTTAAGTGCCGCTTTACCCATGTTTTCAGGCGTATCAAGGGATAAGGTAAAAGCAGTGGTGAGCTCTTGAGGCGGAATATCCAGCAATTGCCAAATAGTTTTGCCTTGCTGTTTACACTGTAAATCCCACCATGCGCAATCAAGAGCATTTCGAGCAGCACCAGCAGGAAGTAAAGTCGCAATATCTTGCTGAGTCGTGTTACTCGTGAGCAAAGGAGCCACTTTATTTAAATCGTTTTGGACTTGTTTAAGTGATTCCCCATAGCGAGCATAAGGAACACACTCGCCTCGCCCGATAAATCCGTCTTGTTCAAGCGTGACCACAACCACATCAGCGTGAGTTTTTGAACCACGAGAAATAGTAAATGCACCATTAATTGGCCATGATTTTGTTGAAACTTGCATCTTCATATCTACTCCTCAAATATCCATATACTCGTCGTAACCAATATTCAATAAGGCTTCAAAGGCTTGCTCAACTTCAGCAGGGATCGATTGTTTAGCGAAATAGCCACGTTCTGGATATTTTTTTAAACGTTGAATCTCTCCCATCATCAAATTAATGACTTCAGAGGAAGGATGAAGCGTGTTGCAGTAATCGAGGAAATCACGTTGTGGTGAAGTAATTTGTGATCGAACTTGAGGCCATAATTGTTGGCACGTCGCCAATGCTCGACGTTCCATGTACGGCTTTTGTACTAGAGTCACGCTGTTTAAGGTCTTTTGGTTAGACTGTAATAACTGCTCAGTGAAGCGGAAGTTTTCTTCGGTATTCGTTGATTGATCTTCCAACCACAAAGCATGACGAGGCACACCCGCATCTAAAATCACTTTAGCAAAGGTTTCGGCTTCACTTTGCTCAAATAAACCATCAGTCATTCTGCCTTTGCCACCAGCAACAATAATGATGGGTGCAATACCTTGATAATAAAGCTCTGCCGCTCGCTCACCGACTCGTAAATCCGAACTGCCAAGCAGCATAATGACATCCGACTTTTGCGGTTCTTGATGCAGTTTCAAATAATTCCAAAGAGTTAAAACCTGATCGTAATAGCGAGCCATGAGCGTTCCTTGTTATGTGATTTTGCTTCGATACTGAATTGTTTACTTTACTCTAATTAAGCCTGTATTTCGCCAAAAATTACCCTATTCAAATTCTCACTCTAAATAGGTAAAACAGTCTAAATCGTTGAATTTTCGACCAATAAAATACATGAGTTCAACACAAGCTGGTCATTTTATGATAGTATAGCCGGCTTTTCGCTCAAAGGAATGACGGAAAATTGATTAATTTCAATAATATACATGAAGTTTTGTAAGTTATTCCTCAAACAAAATTACGATTCATTTCTTCTTTATTGACTATGCTCAATGACATGCATCACTTCATTTTTTTTCGTTTTTTCCCAACGAAATGAGTATGACTGCGGCAGCTTAAACTTCTGCCCTTTACTCAATTCCGTGGGAACTTTTTAGAGGCAATATATGAATACCGTATATCCAGTAGACTCTATTGAATCTTTTTTGCTCGCTATCTTTGTTTTGCTGTTGGGACACTTCATTAATACTAAAATCCCATTTTTATCGAAATACAAAGTACCAGAACCGATTGTCGGTGGCTTAGTCGTAGCAATCATCAATACCATTTTGCACTTCAACAACATCACATTAGAGTTCGATTTACCCCTCGACCACACCTTAATGTTGCTGTTTTTTACAACCGTTGGTTTATCAGCAAGCTATACGCAATTGCTAAAAGGCGGCAAGAAAGTGTTTATCTTCCTTGGCGTCGCGTCGGTTTACATCATCATCCAAAACGCAGTTGGTGTCGGTTTAGCTGAAGTATTAGGTTTGAACCCGCTATTAGGCTTGGTTGCAGGTTCTATCACGCTTTCTGGTGGACACGGAACCGGTGCAGCTTGGGCAAGTACATTCCAAGAAAACTATGGCTTAAACACGCTTGAATTTGCAATGGCAGCAGCAACTTTTGGTCTAATCGTGGGTGGTATTATCGGCGGCCCTGTGGCGCAACGTCGTATCCAAAAACACGGTTTGATTTCAGAATATGGCGCAGGTGATAAACACCACGAAGCTTTCCCTGATGTTGTTACCTATAATGACCGAGAAGAAGATCGCGTTTGTGCTTACCGTGTGGTTGAAACGCTATTTGTAATGCTGCTTTGTGTGGTTGGTGCGGTTTACATCGAACAATGGGTGAACTCGTTCCACATCGGTTGGTTAAAAATTCCTGATTTTGTGTACGCATTATTCTTGGGCGTGATCATCACCAATATTTTTGAAGTGTCAGGCAAATACAAAATGAACACCGATACCATTGATATTTTGGGTACGGTTTCTTTGTCACTATTTTTGGCGATGGCGTTAATGAGTTTGCAGCTATGGGAGATCTTCTCACTAGCGTTACCTTTGCTCATTATCCTTGCTGTTCAAACCGTGATATTGGCGATTTTTGCATATAACGTAACGTTCCGAGTGATGGGTTCAAACTATGATGCAGCGGTGATCACTGGCGGTCACTGTGGCTTTGGCTTAGGTGCAACACCAACCGCGGTAATGAATATGGGTTCACTGGTGACACACTACGGCCCATCACCACAAGCATTTATGGTTGTACCAATCGTCGGCGCATTCTTTATTGATGTCGTAAACTTGGTTATCATCCAAGGCTATTTATCGTTTCTAGGTTAGTAGACGATTTAGCTGCTCTGCTTAATCTCATTTCGTAATTAAAAAGGTTAAAAGTTATGACTAAAGTTTCAGACATTTTCCACCCAGAAGACTGGCAAGAAGTTGAAGGCTTTTCTTTTGAAGACATCACTTACCATCGCGCGGTGGATGCTGGCGTTGTTCGTATCGCTTTTAACCGCCCAGAGTGTCGTAATGCATTCCGCCCTAAAACGGTTGATGAACTTTACACCGCACTAGAACACGCTCGTATGTGGAGCGATGTGGGTTGCGTATTAATTACGGGTAACGGCCCAAGTGCGAAAGATGGTGGCTGGGCATTCTGCTCTGGTGGCGACCAACGTATTCGTGGCAAAGATGGCTACAAATATGAAGGTATGCCGCAAGACCAAATTGACCCAGCAAAACTTGGCCGTTTACATATTTTAGAAGTGCAACGTTTGATCCGCTTTATGCCAAAAGCTGTGATTGCTGTGGTTCCTGGTTGGGCTGCAGGTGGTGGTCACTCTTTACATGTGGTTTGTGATTTAACTTTGGCTTCTGAAGAACACGCTGTTTTCAAACAAACTGACCTTGATGTTGCGAGCTTTGATTCTGGCTACGGCTCAGCTTATTTAGCGAAAATGGTTGGTCAAAAGAAAGCCCGTGAAATCTTCTTCTTGGGCTTAGATTACAGCGCACAAGATGCATTCGAAATGGGCATGGTAAACAAGGTTGTTCCTCACGCTGAACTTGAAAAAGTGGCGTTGGAATGGGGCAAAATCATCTGCCATAAATCACCAACCGCATTGCGCATGATGAAGTTCGGCTTGAACCTAACCGACGACGGTATGGTCGGCCAACAAATCTTCGCAGGTGAAGCAACTCGCCTTGCATACGGTACAGATGAAGCTATCGAAGGCCGTGACTCTTTCTTAGAAAAACGTCCTAAAGATTTCTCTAAGTTCCCGTATCACTATTAGTTTCCAAATAGAATTAATTTCAAATCGAATTAATACCAAAAACAAAGGCGATGAGGATTAACTTCATCGCCTTTTTTGATCTCAAGATAAAATTCATACCCGATTGATTTGCTTATAATCCTAATGCTTTTTTACCAGTAGAGTTAAGCATATCGAAGGTAAATCGCCCTTGCCAATTTTGTTCATAATCTTCCTTCGGAAAATCTGGCGGTGATAAACCTTCTTTTAATGAATGTTGTATTTCTACCGCATACTTTTTATTTTTCTCACACATTGGCGCAGCAGGAATATACATCACATTTCCCCATCCTTGTTGGTCTTTCACTGGTGCAACTGAATGAATCACATCACAATGCCACCAAACAGAGTCACCAGCTTTTAATTCAGGAATACTACACAAACCTTTAATTAAGTGCGGATGCCACTGCTCTGAAATTGGCAATACATGACCGGGTGCCACACCACATAGTTCATCTTCAGGCACATCATCTAATAGTGGACGCAATAATATGTACGCCATTGCTTCAGGTACAGGCACGACATGCAACAAACCTTGATTTAATGACATATCAGATAAAGCAGTCCAACCTTGGAATGTACGAAAAACAGAACATTTCGTTGTGTAATCAACACTGTATTCGTTCACTTGCGGGCGATAAGCTGCATCCCACGGATCATATTCATCAAAGCGGTTTGTGAAAATTTTCTCAAATACTTTTTGGTATTCAGGCAGCAACCAACGTTCTAATGCACCTGAATCCGTATGCGCCCCCAAGCCGTTCGAGTTAGTACCCGGCAAGCGACGGCGAATGCGATCAGGATAGATAACGCTTACATCAGGATCAAAATGCTGTTCTTCATTGGTTTCAAACTTCCATAAGCGGTTTAAGAAAGATTGAATTGAAGCAATTTGTGAACTTTGACGTGCTTGCATCTGTGCTTCAGACCAGTAAATAGGGAAAATTTCAGGTTTAGAGGCTTCCAATGTTCCGAAAAAGTTATCACCGGGACCACGATAAATCTCATCAAAATTATTGCTATCAAGATAATCAAGTACAGACTGATCCATCGATTTCGCCTCGTTTTGCTCAAATGTTTGGCGGACAACCAAACAACCTCGGCGTTTAATTTGTGCAATCAGTTCAGGAGAAATATTGCCTTTTTCCAACTCGGCTTGGCTTATTTCCGGCCACGCACTTCCATTGGCTTTTTCTTCTTCACGAGCAGCGGCAAGCTCAGCTTCAATTTTATCGCACACCTGTTTAAACAAAGCGTCGACATCTCCAATCTGCGCTTTTAATGCTCGCTTCATCGCCACAATATTGTTTTTATAATCTGTAGGAAGTTCTTTTGAGGTAAATGACGCTGACATACTAATCTCCTGATGTATTACGTTCTTTTTGGTCGTTATTAAACCGAGCAACTTTCAAATGAAAGCTAATATCACATCATAAGAAAGTCAAACATAAAAGTTACATTTTGATCACATTTTTAGTTCAAAACTTGCTCAGGGGAAAGTGAAAGATAGGGAAATCAGGCCATCATATTAAAATAAAAAACGTATTAAAATAATCAGTTAATATAAAAATCGGCCTCATATATTGCTATATAGGCCGACTTTTAAAATAAATCAAAAATCTCAACTTTCAAATGAAAGCTTATCACCAAAAGAATTCTTCCAATCAACACCAAATTGCTCAACAGCAGGCTTAACTGCAGGGTGATTGAACATTTGAGCGGCAACATCTGTTGGCAATGTGATGGCTTCAATACCTAACTTCATTACTTCCATTGCTTGTTGAGTATTCTTAAAGCTGGCCGCCAAAATTTTTGCGGGTAGCTGATTTTGATCGAGCAATAGCTGCAAATCAGCAACCACTTCTACGCCATTTCCGTTCATTGCATCAATACGATTCACATAAGGTGCAAGGTAATCAGCGCCACATAATGCTGCTAAAAAACCTTGTTGAGCAGAGTAAATAGCCGTAGCAAGAATTTGAATTCCTTCTGCTTTTAAAATCTTAATCGCAGCTAAACCTTCTTCTGTAGCAGGGATTTTAACGACCATATCATAAGGTAACTCACTGATTTTTCTTGCTTCTGAAACCATACCTTCAACTGTTGTGCTGACGACTTGTGCATGAAATCGAGCCGTTGCACCTAATGCTTTGTGCATGCCTTGCAGCGTTTCATTTAAGCCCTGTTTTGATTTTGCCAAAATACTTGGGTTAGTCGTTACCCCTTTTAATGGTAAACATTGGTTAAAGCGTTTTACTTTTTCTACATCTGCAGTATCTAAATACAGTTCAATCATGGTGTGACCTTTTATCAATTCTGGATTTTGTTGTTGTGATCACTATAAATCTGACAAACCTCGTAGATCTTGATTTCGATCAATTGAATTTTCATTTGAAATAAATTAACTTTCATTTATCGAAAGTAAACGTACTTCATTTAAGAAAACTGAAAGATTCATTCTCGCTTAATCGGCAAAGGTAACTAGACATGCATTTTAATATTCAGCGATTCTCAACTCACGATGGTGATGGAATTCGTACAATCTTATTCCTAAAAGGATGCAGCTTGTCTTGCCCTTGGTGTCAGAATCCTGAAAGTCGCAGCGAAAAACGTTCACTTTTATTTGATAGCCGTACTTGCCTTGATGGTTGCCTGTTATGCACTGAAGCTTGTGATGAAATCCAGCGTGTAGACAACCAAATCATCATTAATCGCAAAGCCATTAGAGACGACGCATTGATCGCTCTGGAAAATATTTGCCCAACTCAAGCTTTAACCGTTTGTGGTGAAGAAGCAGAAACCCATGCTTTATTTGATACGTTAATGAAAGACAAAGCGTTTTACGATCAAAGCCAAGGCGGTGTGACTTTCTCTGGTGGTGAACCTCTGATGCAACCACAACTGGTGCACGATTTGGCGAAGAAATTACACCAGCACCAAGTATCCACCGCTGTTGAATCATGCATGCATGTTCCGTGGAAAAATGTTGAGCAAGTCGCGCCATACATAGATTGCTGGCTAACTGATCTCAAACACACTAATGACGAAAAATTCCAACAATGGGCGAAAGGTTCGCTCAAACGCATCAAAAGTAATTTCCGAAAATTAGCTCCTATTGCTAAGCGTATTGTTATCCGAGTTCCTGTTGTTCCCAATTTCAACGATACGATGGAAGAACTAAAAGACATCATTGATTTCGCAGCGTCTTTAGAAAGTTGCTGTGAACTTCACCTATTGCCATACCACACACTTGGCATCAACAAATACAAGCTACTCGATATGCCTTATGAGTGTTCAGATAAACCGTTAAACAAACCTGAATTGCTCGAAGCTGCCCAACAATATGCGAGTGACCATACCCAACTTAACGTGATCGTAAGAGGCTAACCATGAATTTGAATTTCCTACCTGAGCGCATTAAAGCCCATAAATCTGCATTGGTGAATATTGTGACCCCACCCGTTTGTACCGAACGTGCCGAGGCTTATACCCGAGCTTATATAGCCAATGAAGATAAACCGATCATCGTGCAACGTGCTCTTGCCCTACAGGAACATCTACGCACTCGAACTATTTGGATCAAACATGATGAATTAGTGGTTGGTAACCAAGCGAGTAAAGTTCGTGCTGCACCGATTTTCCCAGAGTACACGGTTCGTTGGATTGAAGCTGAAATCGATGATCTTGCTGACCGTCCGGGAGCTGGCTTTGCTGTCACGGAGGAAGATAAGAAAAACATTCACGAAATCACACCGTATTGGCGTGGTAAAACCGTACAAGATCGTTGCTACGGCATGTTTACAGATGAGCACCAAGATATCCTTGCGAGCACCATCATCAAAGCAGAAGGTAACATGACATCAGGTGATGCACACTTGGCGGTCGATAACGAAAAGATCTTGCGCATAGGCATGAATGGTCTGCTGGAAGAAGTTCGCCAGCACCGTGCAGCAAATGATATTTCAACTTTTGAAGGTTTGAAAAAAGAACAGTTCTATAAATCTGTTGAAATTGTTCTGCTTGCGATTCAAGAGCATATGGTGAGTTACGCCGATTTAGCACAAAAAATGGCACAAGAAGAAACTCGTCCTGCACGCAAATCTGAACTAGAAGCCATAGCGGAAAACTGCCGTCACGTGGCTTACGAAGCACCGCAAAACTTCTGGCAAGCGATGCAGTTAAGCTACTTTGTTCAACTTATGCTGCAAATTGAGTCTAATGGTCATTCCGTCTCTTTTGGTCGCATGGATCAATTCTTAAATGACTTCTATGTTCGTGATATTGAAAGTGGAAAAATCAGCAAAGAATTTGCACTTGAGTTACTACAAAGCTGCTGGTTGAAACTGTTAGAAGTCAACAAGATCCGTTCTGGCGCCCACTCTAAAGCATCAGCTGGTTCACCTCTTTATCAAAACGTGTGTATTGGCGGACAAAAACTCAATAAAAATGGCGAACCTGAAGATGCAGTGAATCCACTTTCTTGGGCAATTTTGGAATCTTGCGGACAATTACGTTCAACCCAACCGAATTTAAGTGTTCGTTACCATGAAGGTTTGAATCAAGAATTCTTAATGGGCTGTATTGAAGTGATCAAATGTGGCTTCGGTATGCCAGCGTTTAACAATGATGAAATCGTTATTCCTGAATTCATCAAGCTAGGCGTAGAAAAAGAAGACGCTTATAACTACGCATCAATTGGTTGTATTGAAACCGCCGTTCCGGGCAAATGGGGTTATCGCTGCACAGGCATGAGTTTTATTAACTTTGCACGAATTTTATTAGCTGCATTAAACGAAGGTATTGATGCCACAACAGGTAAAGCTTTCCTTCCACACGATAAATCTCTCGCTAAGGGTAACTTCAACAAATTTGAAGAAATCACTGAATCTTGGGCAACTCAAATCCGCTACTATACGCGTAAATCTATCGAAATTGACGCTATCGTTGACACCGTTTTAGAACAACAAGTGCAAGACGTATTCTGCTCAAGCTTGGTGGACAATTGCTTAGCTCGCGGTAAAACAGTGAAAGAAGGCGGAGCAAAATACGATTGGGTTTCAGGCTTACAAGTAGGTATTGCAAACCTTGGTAACAGCTTAGCGGCAATTAAGCATCTGATTTTTGATAATGCCCAAATCTCACAACCAGAGCTTGCTAAAGCATTAAAAGAAAACTTCGATGGCATGGAAAACGAACAACTACGCCAACGCTTAATCAATTTCGCACCAAAATACGGTAACGATGACGATTACGTTGACCAACTGCTTGCCGATGCTTACCAAGTTTATATCGATGAATTAAGCCTGTTTGTAAATACACGCCACGGTCGAGGCCCTATTGGTGGCGGTTACTACGCTGGAACATCAAGCATTTCAGCTAACGTTCCGTTTGGTGCTTCAACGATGGCAACACCTGATGGCCGTAAAGCAAAAACACCGTTAGCAGAAGGGGCAAGCCCTGCTTCAGGTTCAGATCGTTTAGGGCCAACTGCGGTTTATAACTCGGTAGGTAAAATCCAAGCAAACCAAATCTTGGGTGGCGTTCTACTTAACCAAAAACTCAGCCCAGCAGCAGTAGTTTCAGATAGCGATAAACTGAAGTTGTCTATGCTGATCCGCACCTTCTTCAACCACCATAAAGGCTGGCATGTTCAATACAATATTGTGTCTCGCGATACCTTATTAGCTGCGAAGAAAAACCCTGAACAATATCGTGATCTCGTGGTTCGTGTAGCCGGTTATTCCGCCTTTTTCACGGCTCTATCACCAGATGCACAAGACGACATCATCGCTCGAACGGAACATGATTTGTAATTACGATTTAACTTTCAATTAGATTTCATTTGAAGCTAAACAAAGAGGCACTATAATGGTGTCTCTTTTCTTTTGTGGACTAAACTTCTTTGTGGATTAAGCGATGAACTCAAGACACCACCAAATTATTCAAATGGTTAACGAACAAAAACGTGTTCAAGTTGCCGATTTATCGGAAAAAATAGGCGTGTCTGGTGTGACGATTCGTCAGGATTTGAATTACCTTGAAAGTGAAGGTCATTTAAAGCGTGTTCATGGTGCTGCGGTGGCTCTGCAAAGTGACGATATTGATAATCGCCTTACGGTCAGTTTTGAAATCAAACAAGCTCTAGCCAATAAAGCCGCTGATTTAGTTGCACCAAATGAAACCATTTTGATTGAAGGTGGTAGTGCCAATGCTTTGTTGGCGAAAACCTTAGCAGAACGTGGTGATGTGACGATTATTACTCCCTCGGCTTATATTGCGCATCTGCTAAAAAACACATCCGCCAGCATCATTTTATTAGGTGGTGTTTATCAGCATCAAGGCGAAAGCTTGGTTGGCCCATTAACGAAATTGTGTATCGACCACATCCACTTTAGCACCGCCTTTTTAGGAGTCGATGGTTTTCATACCGACACAGGATTTACCAGTCGCGATATGATGCGAGCTGATATTGCTTCAAGTATTTTAGCCAAGCAGCGTCGCAATATAGTATTAACCGATTCCAGTAAATTTGGTCAGATCTTCCCATCATCGATAGGCAAAACCGAGCAAATTTCGATTGTATTAACCGATGAACAGGTTGATTCGGATTCGTTGAATTCTCTACGCTCGAAAGGTGTTGAAGTTATTTTAGGCTGAAGCTGATTGCGTCTGGCTACCAAAAGCCAACACGCACTCTTTACAAATACAGGCTTTGCGACGTTTTTCAATTGGAACTTGAGCCAATAATTCTGCGGGGAACTTGATCGAGACATCACTGCACCAGCATGGTGTTTTCGTATTACCACCAGCCACGCTTCCACAAGAATTTGGTTTACCACACAAAGGACATAATGCTGGATCAATTTTAACTGAATGGATGTTCAAAACAGGCCCTCTCTTAAAATATGAATACATGCAGTGAATATATGACGTTCATTCTGCCAATTCATACTTTTTTAAACCTTGATCTTCCTCTTAAATAATCATAAGGCTGAGTAATAATTCAGTTAATCTTTTGTTGTTAAACAGGTAAGTTACTGCTCATTAAACCATTTCGGCACCATCACATTGAGCGATCTTGGTTGTACTCGAATGGTGAGCTTTTCCGTTTCATATAATTCCCCATCGATGACATATTTAAAGGGCGAATCGCTGGAAACCGTGACTTCTTTAGCCTGTTTATGCACAAAGCCGATAGGTTCGGCGGTTGGAAGAAGGTTCGAAAGTGCCAATTCTGAAAGCGATAAAAAACGCCCAGCGATAGTTTCATGGCTTGGTAAATAAGTAATATCCAGAATGCCATCTTGCAAATCTGGTTCACCACCACCTTGAGCGAGCAAAGTGGTAAATGGAGCTGCGTTGGCAATCACTAAGCTGCTTGCTTCTAATCTTTTGGCCGGTTGTCTATCAAGGCTAATGTCCACTTCTAAAGTTTCGTTATTGGCTATTGCTCCCCACAACCCTTTTAAGTACGCAAGTTGTCCGTCGTTGTTCTTTTCTTCTCGCTCTGCGTATTCGATCATCTGTTGCTCAAAGCCAATACCAGCTACTAGCAATACCAGATCGGAATTACACATGGCGGTATCAATTTGTGTAACTTCCCCTTTTAGAATGGCGTTACATGCGGTTTCAACGGGGATAATTTTGTTTTCAATACCATATAACACGTGACAAAGCGCATTCGCTGTTCCGAAAGGCAAAATACCCAGTGTGATGTCGGTATGAACAATTTGCGTTGCAACCTCGGTCACAGTGCCATCGCCTCCACCAGCAACAATTAAAGTTGCACCTGCTTGAATCGCTTCTTTTGTAAGTTTTGTCGCTGAAATATCTGGCGTGGTTTCTCGTACTTCCACTTTATGTTTCTCGCCAAACTTTTCTAAAATTTCATCTTTATATTTTCCCCATTTACCGCCACCAGAAACAGGGTTTACGATTAGCCAAATCGTTTCCGAGTTGGCAAACGCTTTTTGTTTATGCAGTTCTTGTAACATTTTCATTTGCTCCTTGTTCAAATTGGCGGTACTGCGGATGGTTTGGATCTTCTTCATTACATCTTCAATACTCATACGCGGATAGCGACGCAATAAGTAGGCGGCAAGCACAAATACCGATCGCCCTCGCCCTAACGCACAATGCACCACAACTTTGCGTGAATCTGCGAGTTGAACATCAATCCAATCTAATGCTTTTAATAATTTACGTTTTGACGGCACTTTATGATCAAGAACCGGCAGATTGAAATAGTGGAACTCACGTTTTTTCTTGTTGCTCTCTAAACCGTGAAATTCGGCGGTGATATCTAAAATACTGCTGATCCCTTGCGCTTTCAGCTCATCCAGATCTTTGGAAAACAAACGTCTTGCTAAATAAAGTTGCGGATCAATACGTTGGATCGGAGCAACGGAATCATGCGTTCTTGCCCAGTAATTGTAGTAGTGAGCACCAATAAGAAAAGGCGCAAGGACGATCTGAATGCCATTGGGGATCACGCCATTGGGTTTCTTGCGGAATAGATGAGGAAAGTTACACAAATAAGCAATGCTAACGACAGAAAGTGACAACGCAATCCAAGCGAGAGGAAGAGATAACCAGAAGTTTGGACACAATAAAGCCAAAACATAAAAGAACGCACTTCCTGCAATGTAATACTTGGTGACGACCATCGCTTCCTCACATTTCTCAGAAAAGTTTTAACTACTTAATCACAAATCTAGCTAAAAAATCAACATTTTATCAATCATGCCTTTCTTCTTCTAAATCCATATTTTTTAGATGGATATATCGAAAACATTTTTTTAACTTAGTGAAAACATCAATTCCATACTTTTTAAGTGTTTATATTTCATTCACCTTTGAGAACAATACGTTAGTTGATAAAAAATTTTTATCGTTAAAACAAATTAATAACATTGACACCAAAAAAATTAACTTTAATATCAATAGTGTTCTTCGCAAGAAAGTACCAACCGCTGCACAAATGCCTCACTTTACAGTGTAAATAGGTAGAAGGTGTCGCCAGATGTTAACGCAAGGTTAATTGGCGTAGGTTGCAAATCGATGAGTTAGGGTGAACATCTCCATTCACGCACCTAACTTAGAAAACGTCATATTGAAACTTAAAGAAGTAGCACCAATCAATCACAGCGTTTTGATTGGAATAATTTTCAACCTGACTCAAATCAGTTCAACCCCGAAGGCTCCAATCAGAAGGAATAACTGGCTATAAGCTAGGTTGGTGGGCAATACAATGGATCGCTTGATCCACCATTTAGGGACTTTGGCATGATCTCAAAACGTTCTGTGTTCGCTACATCAATGGCGGTAACTTCTATGGTTACGTCTGTGGCACTCTTTACTTCAACCAATGCTTTCGCTGACGATCAGCAAGTGCTTCATGTGTACAACTGGAGCAGCTACATCGCACCGAACACCATCTCCGATTTTGAAAAAGAAACCGGCATTAAAGTGGTGTACGACGTATTTGATAGCAACGAAGTGTTGGAAGCAAAATTACTAGCTGGCCGTTCAGGCTATGACGTCGTCGTACCTTCAAACAACTTTTTAGCAAAACAAATTCGTGCGGGTGTGTTCCAACCATTAGATAAATCTCAACTACCTAACTGGAAGAACCTAAACCCAGAACTACTGAGTGCACTATCAAAAAGCGATCCTGATAACCAATACGCAGTTCCATACTTATGGGGCACGATTGGTTTCGCTTACAACATTGATAAAGTGAAACAAGTGCTAGGCGATGATATGCCGGTAGATTCATGGGATTTGGTGTTCAACCCACAATATATGGATAAGTTGAAATCTTGTGGTGTGTCTTTCTTAGACTCTCCAACCGAGATGCTTCCTGCTGCGTTGAACTATTTAGGTTTGGATACAGCAAGCCAAAAACCTGACGACATCAAACAAGCTGAAGCAGTATTTATGTCGATTCGTGATGACGTGACTTACTTCCATTCGTCTAAATACATTTCAGATTTAGCGAACGGTGACACTTGTGTGGCTGTCGGTTACTCCAACGATTTGTTTATTGCTCAAGCTCGTGCTGAAGAAGCGAAAAACGGCAACAAGATTGAATACGTGATCCCGAAAGAAGGGGCTGGCAGTTACTTCGATATGATGGCGATTCCAGCAGATGCAAGCAATGTTAAAGCAGCACATGAGTTCTTGAATTACATCATGAAACCAGAAGTAATTGCGAACATTACTAATGAAATGAACGCAGCGAACGGTAACCAAGCTGCAACGTCTTTAGTGAATGAAACGATTCGTAATAACGCAGGTATTTATCCTGATGAAGCGACATTAAAACGTCTTTACACCATTAACGATCTTCCAGCTAAGATCCAACGTGTAATGACTCGTACTTGGACCAAAATCAAAACTGGTCGATAAAACGCCTTAAAACCGTTTGTTGTATTAGGCGTCCCTGCTCTTTCGGACGCCTTTTTTATTCAAAGCACAAAAAACAACCAATATTCGTTTCAGTGCCAAGAGTAAAGTTTAAGGGAATAAAATTATGGTCATTACCTCCAGCGCCTATAAAAAAGCTTTAGAACGTCAATCCAAGCCAAAAGAAGTTTTGGTGAAAATTGACCGTGTCAGCAAACAATTCGACGATACCTTGGCGGTCGATAACGTGTCTTTAACCATCAATAAAGGCGAAATTTTCTCACTATTGGGCGGCTCGGGTTCGGGTAAATCCACCCTACTTCGCATGTTGGCAGGATTCGAAAAACCAACCGAAGGCCGCATCATTTTGGATGGTGTCGACATTACCGACATGGCTCCGTATGACCGACCAATCAACATGATGTTTCAATCTTACGCTTTGTTCCCACACATGACGGTGGAACAAAACATTGCTTTTGGATTGAAACAAGATGCGTTACCGAAAGCCGAAATCAAAGAGCGTGTGGATGAAATGCTCAAACTGGTTCACATGACCCAATACGCCAAACGTAAACCGCACCAACTTTCAGGCGGTCAGCGTCAGCGTGTGGCTTTGGCTCGTTCATTAGCTAAGCGTCCAAAACTGTTATTGCTCGATGAACCGATGGGCGCACTCGACAAAAAACTGCGCTCGCAAATGCAACTCGAATTAGTCGAAATCATTGAACGTGTTGGCGTAACTTGCGTAATGGTAACTCACGACCAAGAAGAAGCCATGACCATGTCGCAACGTGTTGCCATTATGCACCTTGGTTGTATTGAGCAAATTGGTAGCCCGATGGACATCTACGAAACGCCAGTTAACCGCTTGGTGTGTGAGTTTATCGGCAACGTAAACCTATTTGATGGCATGTTGGTAGAAGATGACCTTGACCACGCCACCATTGCTTGTGTGGATTTGCCGCAACCAATTTATGTTGGTCACGGTATCAGTACCCAAGCGGAAAACAAAAAAGTGACTTATGCGCTACGCCCTGAAAAATTGTTGATTAGCCCAACCTTGCCAGATGATTTGATCCACCCTGAATTTAACTGGACGCAAGGCAAAATCTACGACATCGCTTACTTAGGTGGCTCGTCGGTTTATCACATTCAATTGCCATCAGGAAAGATTGTGCAGGCGTTTATTGCCAACGCAGTTCGTCACGTCAAACGCCCAACTTGGGAAGATGAAGTGTATTTATATTGGGAAGACGACAGCGGTGTCGTGCTGCAATAATGAGCAAATATCTAACAGGAAGTGGTGATGGTATGGAACAAGTTGTCGCACCAACTCAACCAAATACAGCTAATCCAAAAGACAGTCTTAAACAAGACAAGGGCAAAACAGCTGCGATGAAGTGGCGTAAAAAACCAACCAAAGCAAACGTGATTGTGCCTAAGCAACCGCT
The DNA here is from genome assembly GCA_047975485.1 of Vibrio sp. Classification (GTDB taxonomy): domain Bacteria; phylum Pseudomonadota; class Gammaproteobacteria; order Enterobacterales; family Vibrionaceae; genus Vibrio. The sequence goes on from JBKEDP010000011.1 coordinate 27,170, forward strand.
ATGCAAAAAATGGGATTTGGATAAAAGAGTCGGTCGCAAATTCGTGATCGGCCTTCCCTACTTATGGCTATTTGTTTTCTTCTTATTGCCATTTGTGATTGTGCTGCAAATCAGCTTTTCAATGGCGGATGTAGCCATTCCACCATACACGGAATTAGTCAGTTGGGCAGATGATCAAATCACCATTGTGTTGAACACCGCCAACTACTTATTGCTAGGTGAAGATGAACTGTATTTAGCAGCGTATTTAAGTTCGCTCAAAATGGCGTTCATCAGCACCTTGGCGTGTTTGTTGATCGGTTATCCAATGGCGTATGCGATCTCCAAAGCAAAAAAGGAAACGCAAACCATTTTGCTGTTGTTGATCATGATGCCAACTTGGACTGCGATCTTAATCCGTGTTTATGCGTGGATGGGTATTTTAAGTAACAACGGGCTACTCAATGGCTTCTTGATGCATTTAGGCATTATTGATTCCCCTATTCATATTTTGAATACGGATTTCGCCGTTTACATCGGGATTGTGTATTCCTACTTGCCATTTATGGTGCTGCCTTTGTACGCCAATTTGTCAAAACACGACCAGAGCTTACTTGAAGCTGCATCGGATCTTGGTTGCCGCAATGTCTCAACTTTCTGGCAAATCACGGTTCCACTATCAAAAAGCGGCATCATTGCAGGCTGTATGCTGGTGTTTATTCCAGTTGTGGGGGAATTTGTGATCCCAGAACTATTAGGTGGTCCAGATACCTTAATGATCGGTCGAGTATTGTGGCAAGAGTTCTTCAATAACCGTGATTGGCCTGTCGCTTCTGCACTTGCAGTGGTGATGTTAGCAATATTGATGATCCCAATCATCTTCTTTAACCGCACTCAAGCAAAAGAGTTGCAAGGCAAATAAGGAAAGCAGTATGAAACGTTTTGGCTTTGCGAACATCATGCTCGTTTTGGGTTTGATCTTTATTTACTTGCCATTGGTGATCATGGTGATTTACTCATTCAACGCCTCCAAATTGGTAACAGTTTGGGGCGGATGGTCAACTCATTGGTATGGCTCACTTTGGGAAAACACCCAATTAATGAGTGCGGTATTTCGTTCGTTGAAAATTGCCTTTTACACTGCAGTTTCTGCCGTGGCATTAGGCACAATGGCGGCATTCGTGCTAACACGCCTTTCTCACTTTAGCGGTAAAGGATTTTTTGCCGGTATGGTCACCGCACCATTGGTAATGCCAGAAGTGATCACCGGTTTGTCATTGTTGTTGTTATTTGTGGCAATGAACAACCTTATCGGCTGGCCTGTTGAGCGTGGCACCATGACTATTTGGATTGCGCACACCACTTTCACCAGTTCTTATGTGGCGATTTTGGTGTCCTCCCGCTTGCGTGAATTGGATTTATCCATTGAAGAAGCAGCGATGGATTTAGGCGCAAAACCGTGGAAAGTGTTTATGCAAATCACCATCCCGATGATCGTCCCATCATTAATGGCGGGCGGTATGATGGCATTCGCACTATCTTTGGATGACTTAGTATTGGCTAGCTTCGTTGCTGGCCCAGGCGCAACCACACTACCGATGGAAATTTTCTCCTCAGTACGTTTGGGTGTGAAACCGGAAATCAACGCCATTGCGAGCTTGATTCTACTTTGTGTTTCTTTGTTCACTTTCATTACTTGGTTTGTAATGGCAAGAGCAGAGAAGCGTCGCAGAAAAGAAGTGTACCAAAGCAAGAAAGCCTTGGTGGTGGCGAGTTAAAATTCTACTGCCTAAAAATCAATGCCCTCAACCGTTACTCAACGATTGAGGGCATTTTTATGAGTCATCAATTACTTATAATTTAATGCAGCCTTTTATCTATAAGCAATTTCAGTATGACAAATCATTCTCCAATCTTTTGGTAAAACACGAGTTTCTCCATTAACCGTTACATTTGTAGATAGAAGAATCTCTGTACACGATTTCCCAACCATAAGCTCAAAATCACCAGGCTCAATGATGCGTTGAATCTTGTGATCCGTAAAATTAAGCATATCTGTTGGTAATGTGAAATGAACTGTAGCGGTTTGCCCTGGTTCTAAATTTACACGTTCAAACCCTTTTAATTCTCGAATTGGGCGAACTAATGATGCCACTTTATCACGCACATATAATTGAACAATTTCGCATCCTTGTACTGAGCCAGTATTTTTAATATCAACACTCAGTTGGATACATCCATCGATATCTACTTGGCTTTCTTGCAGAACCAAATTACTGTACTCAAAATCAGTATAGGTCAAACCATAACCAAAATTATATTTCGAACCAAAATGGTATGCGATTGGTGTTCCACCACTTTTTAACTTGTGATTGTAATAATAAGGAACCGCTCCGACATTTTTTGGAATTGATAAAGTTAATCGACCAGAAGGAGAAGCTTTACCAAAAATAATATCAGCTAAGGCATCAGCTCCTTCTTGTCCTGGAGCCCAGCCGCACAAAACTGCTGATGCTTTATCTTCCCAACCATTCAAATTATATGGTCGACCACCTGTCATCAGTATAATTGTTGGAGTTCCTGTTGAAATAACAGCTTCAACTAATTCTTGCTGAACACCAGGCAAGTCTAATGTATCAACATCTGAACCTTCACCAACCGTTCCACTTTGAAATAATCCAGCCAAATCACCAACACAAACAACAGCAAAATCAGAGTTTTTTGCGGTTAATGCTGCATCAGAAATTGCAGATTTATCCATTGATACGGGAGAAGTTAGCTGTTGATTCATTGCTTTATCAACATCCCCTGGAAAAACAGGAACATTAAAATGACGTTCAGTCAAAATATCACAACCTTTGTGATAACTAACTTCTGGGCATCGCTCTTTAAATGCCTCTAAAAGAGTTTTGGCAACTTTACTGTCATCTTCAATATCTGCGGCAATAAGATGTACTGGGAAACTATAACCACCTAATAACGCTAATTGATCATCAGCAGTTGGGCCTATAACTGCGATTTTTTTCGTTGCATCAAGAGGAAGAGTTCCATCATTTTCAAGTAATACCGAAGATTGAAGTGCCACTTGATACGCTACGGTCTTAGTTTTATCTTGTTGGAATTCTATATTTTCGACACTGGTATATGGATTTTCAAATAAACCCAGTTCAAATTTTACCTTTAAAATTCGAGCAACGATTTCATCTAGTTTTTGTTCAGTCATTAACCTTTGTTGAATAGCCTCATAAACATATTTAGAACATGCATCATCTGGAAGCTCCATATCTAAGCCTGCGTTAAAAGAAATTGCAGCGGCTTCGGCACGGTTACTTGCAATACCATGATGCGTCATCAAGATTTCAACTGCGCCATAGTCCGTAACAACTAAACCATCAAAACCCCATTGATTTCTCAACACTTCCGTTAATAGATGATAAGACGCTTGGCAAGGTTCATTATCCATATCATGATACGCTGGCATAACAGAACCAGCATTTGCAAGTTTTACAGCCATCTCAAACGGAAGCATGAAGGTGTCATTTAACTCTTTATCACCAATATGAACCGGAGCATGATTACGCGCACCTTCACCAAAAGAATGTCCAACATAGTGCTTAAGTGTGGCTAAAACATCTCGCTCTTTACCTTGTAGACCTTGAACAAATTTAGTTGCAAGCAAACCTACTAAGTATGGGTCTTCACCTAAAGTTTCTTCTGTTCGTCCCCATCGAACATCACGAGACACATCTAAAACCGGAGACAAACCTTGTTTCGCGCCTATTTGTCGCATTTCAGAACCAATGGCTTGGCCAACCTGTTCTATCAATTCAGGGTTCCAAGTATGGCCGTAATTAAGAGAAGATGGGAATAGGGTTGCACCTTTAGCCATTAATCCAACTAAACATTCCTCATGTGGAATAGCAGGAATTCCCAATCGAGTATCTTCTACCAAAAATTTTTGTAGAGCATTTAGAGCTTTAACACCAGAAACAGGATCAACAGGATGAGTGCCAAGTGGACGAGTTATTTGCCCTAAACCATGTTTAAGTCGATCTTTTAACGGCTTTCTTTTTTCATCAATTTCATTGAAATCCATCTCTCGCTCTTTATGCTCTCCATCCTCCGATAGAAATAACCATTGAGCCTGTAATTGTGCAATTTTCTCATCACTGGTCATCAACGATAATAAGTCTGAAACTCTGTCTTTGATTGAAAGAGTCGAATCCTTATACTTATGCATTACTTACTCCTTAAAATAATTTCAAGAACAAAACTTATCTAACATAATTATTAAATCGTTTGTAAATCTGACTCATTTGACAAATTATCATTTGCATCTTTATTTGTTGAGATTTCTTCCAATGCTAATTTAGCGGCAATTTGTCTCATTTTATCATCATCTAATTTATAAAATGAAATAACCACGGCTAAAGAGGCAAATATCAAACCAGGAATAACGGTATATAGAAGATTAATCCATTGGACTGCTTCATTATTTTGAGCATCAGCTCCACCAACATAACCTGCACTAGCTAAAATCCACCCAACCATAGCTCCACCAATTGCAATACCTAATTTGATCGCAAATAAATTAGTTGAGAAAATCAGCCCCGCAAGAGAGCGGCTACTGCGAGTTCTTTCATAGTCTACAACATCACTCATCATACTCCAGATTAATGGAGTCGTACTCATCTGAATAATACCCAGAGAAACTAATAAAATAAAAATCATAATCAAATTACTAGGAGCAACAAAATACATTGCAATTGAAATTAAACCAGATAAAACGATCATTACTTTATATGTTTTAATTTTATCAAATCGACCTAATAATGGAGCACAACCCAATGCACCAACAATATTAGAGACCATATAAGTAACCATAATAACCGTTGTAAGATCTGGTCTATTCAGAACATTATTAACATAATAAATAGTTGTAGCGCCTTTTAATACCACACCTACTAGCAACAATACATTAAGAACAACCAAAACAATCCATTGGCTATTTTTAAAAAGTAACTTCAGATCATCTTTAACATTTTTTTGATCTGATGACTCTTCTGGTTGAATTCGTTCTTTGGTATTAGCAAAACAATAAAAAAACATGAGAACAGCAATAAGACTCATTATAGACATTGCGCCTAAATAGCCCACTTGTTCATTGCCATTACCGATGAGCTTAACTAATGGTAGTGCGATAAGTGCAACGACAACACCTGCAAATGTACTTAACCCAAAACGGTAAGATTGCAATGAAACTCGTTCTTTTGAGTCAGATGTTAATGAATTGGCCATTGCACAATATGGCACATTTAGTGCTGTATACATCAATGTCAAAAATATATAAGAAACATAGGCATAAACTATTTTCCCAACCTCACCAAGATCTGGTGTAAAAAATACAGATGTAGAAGCCAAACCGAATGGGACTGCGACCCATAATAAATAAGGTCTGAATTGGCCAAAGCGTGTACGAGTTCTATCAGCAACTGATCCCATAATCGGATCTGTTACTGCATCGATACAGCGAACCAATAAAAACATCGTCCCCATATGGGCAGGAGAAAGGCCATAAACATCAGTATAAAAATAGGCAAGAAATAGCATGACAGTTTGCCACGCAAAATTGCATCCCATATCGCCAAGTCCATATGCAACTTTCTCTTTCACAGAAAGATTCATCGTTTCCATCATGTTACTCCTTATTTAAATACAAAAGATTTATAGCCTTATCTACTTAAAAAAATCACCGCCTAAACATATCTTTAGCCAAATTCTAATTTGGGATAATGAATTCCCCCGTTAAGCCGCTTTGTTTGAAGTCGCTACATCGATAAATACCGCAAGCAACAACACACTACCTTTTACAATCATTTGCCAGAATGAGTCTAAGCCCATCATAGACATGCCGTTATCTAGTGATGCCATAATCAAAGCACCAATCAACGCACCTGCAACTGTACCCACACCGCCGCGCATTGAAGCACCACCGATGAAACATGACGCAATCGCATCCAATTCACCCATGTTCCCTGCTGCTGCATCACCAGCGCCTAAACGAGCAGTGGTTAGCAAACCAGCAATTGCAGCTGTTGCGCCCATCAACATGAATACGAACATTTTGATTTTATCAACGTCAACACCAGACATGCGTGTCGCTTCACGGTTACTACCAATCGCATAGATACGACGACCAAATACAGTTCTGTCAGCCATGAAAGTCAAACCAATAAGCAAAACTAATAGAATGAATACAGGGAAAGGCATACCTTGACGTAAGTTAAAAATAAGTACCATACCCAGCATCACTGCACTGACACAGACACACTTAATGATGTCCATTTTCATGTCAGAAACCGGCAGGCCATATTTGATACGACCATTGCGTTTAGAGAAGGTTGAAATAATGAAAAGAACGGCAACCACAACCGCAATGATCAAACTTAATGTGTGGTTGATGTAGCCATTACCTAGGTAACTAAAACCAGGATCGATTGGTGAAATAGTTTGTCCTTTTGTAAAACCAAGCAAAATGCCGCGGAAAGCTAACATCCCAGCAAGAGTCACGATAAAGGAAGGAATTTTCGCATAAGCCACCCAGTAGCCATTAAATGCACCGATCAGAATACCTAGAGCAAATACTGAAATGAGCACAACCCAAACCGGCATGCCAAACCAGACATTCATCATCGCACCAATACCGCCTAACAAGCCGAGTGATGAGCCCACCGAAAGGTCAATTTCTCCATTAATGATAACGAACATCATACCGGTAGCTAGCACACCAGTGATCGCCATTTGTCGGAACAAGTTAGAGATATTACGTGCGGTTAGGTAATTTTGACCGGTTAAAATATGGAACAATACCCAAATAAGTAACGTTGCCATCACCAAGGTCAACATCTTATTTTTGTTAAAAAAGTCTCTTATATTCATCATACAATCCTATTTATAACGCATATACGAAATAGAAAACTCTATTTATATTTTTGAACTGTTATCTTGCAACTTTGATATTTAATTTTTATTTAATTAATCAACTTTAATTAAATAAGCATTTTAAGAAATCGCTGAAGCCATTATCGTCTCTTGATCTAAGCTGCCATCGTTAATAAACTCGCCTTTAATTTCACCTTCACCAAACACCAGAATACGGTCAGAAATACCTAATACTTCTGCTAATTCAGATGATGCCATAATGATGGAAGTACCATTTTTAACGATGCCGAAAATTAATTTATAAATTTCATATTTCGCACCTACATCTACGCCGCGTGTCGGTTCATCCAAAATAAGCACTTTAGGTTGAACTTCTAACATTTTGGCAATAACCGCTTTTTGCTGATTCCCACCAGATAGACTGCCTATGTGAGTATCAATGGAAGGCGATTTAATATTTAACTCTTTTACTCGATGATTAATGGTCTGAATTTCTTTAGACTCATCAATTACGTTCAATTGATTACTAAAATTGGTTAGGGTTGTTGTAGTTACATTCATACCGACAGATTGAATTGCAATAATGCCATCTCTTTTTCTGTCTTCCGGTACCATTGCAATACCGTAATTAATGCTATCTTTTGGTTTATTTATTTTAAGTTTTTTCCCTTCTAAATAAACTTCTTTGGTGTGTTTTCCTGAATATGCGCCAAAAATGGCTGACAGTGTTTCCGTGCGCCCAGCACCAACTAGGCCAGAAATACCTAAGATTTCACCTTTACGTACATTGAAGCTAACGTTTTTCACTTTTTCTAATTGCGAGTTAGTTCGGTCGAAGCATTGAACATTTTTAACTTCAAGTAACACATCGCCAATTTCATGATCTTCTCTTGGAAAAAGTTCATTCATTTCACGACCAACCATCATGGTCACGATGTCATCAACGCTAAGTTTGTCCGTTCTTTCTGTGCCTATGTATTCGCCATCTCGGATCACGGTAACAAAGTCACAAATACGTTTTACTTCATCTAATTTATGAGAAACATAAACACAGCCGATGCCTAGCAATTTAAGATCTTCGATAATACTGAGCAGTTTTTCGATTTCAGAAATGGTTAATGAAGAGGAAGGTTCATCAAAAATAATTAATTTAGCGTTTTTACTTAATGCTTTGGCGATTTCAATTAATTGCTGATGGCCGCCGCCGTAGTTCATAATAGGTGCTGTAACATCAATTGAATCAATACCCAATTTTCTGAGTAATTCTTTGCTGTCAGTAAACATTTTTTCGAAATCAATAAAGCCGTATTTGGTTTTAGGTTCACGGCCCATAAAGATATTTTCAGCAACACTTAATTCAGGAACCAGCATTAATTCTTGGTGAATAATAACAATGCCTTTTTCTTCTGTTTCTTGAATTGATTTTGCTGTTAAGTCTTCGCCGTTAAATGTAATCGAACCTTCCCATGTTCCATGAGGCCAAACTGCCGATAATACTTTCATCAATGTGGATTTGCCTGAGCCATTTTCTCCACATAATCCACAACATTCTCCGGCTTTTAATTGCATGGATATTTTGTCTAATGCTTTAAAATCACCAAATTTCTTTGTGATGTCTTTCATTTCAAGCAAATACATATTCAACACCTGTGTCATTAAAGATTGGCAAGCATAGCTACCCATGAAATATGAGTAGCTATGGATGGATTTAATTATTATTTAATCTTCAATTGTTCTTTGGTGTAGACACCATCTTTCACAAGCAAATCAACATTGTCTTTAGTGATCGCAGTTGGTGATAATAGAATGGTGTTAACGTCTTTGTAGTCGTTATTCAACGTTGTTGAGTATTTAATTTCTTTGTGGTTGACGAGGTTCACTGCAAGTTCTGCCGCTTTAGAAGCAATTTCTTTCAGTGGTTTATACACCGTCATAGTTTGCGTACCATTTGCAACACGCATTACACCAGCTAGGTCAGCATCTTGACCAGAAACCACAACATCGTTTAGACCTTGAGCTTGTAGCGCTTGAATTGCACCACCAGCTGTATTGTCGTTTGATGCCACAACTGCATCAATTTTGTTTTGGTTACGTGTTAAAGCATTTTCGATGATGTTTAGCGCTTCAGACGCCATCCAGTCTTTAGTCCATTGCTTACCAACAATAGTGATGTCGCCTTTATCTACGTATGGTTTCAACACTTTTTCTTGGCCTTTACGCAGCAAGTAAGCGTTGCTGTCAGTTGGTGAGCCACCTAGCAAGTAGTAGTTACCTTTAGGTTTCACTTTCACCAACTCGCTTGCCTGCATTTCACCCACTTTTTCGTTATCGAAAGTGATGTAAGCATCAACATCTGCATTGCTGATCAAACGGTCATAAGAAATAACCGGAATACCTTCTGCCTTCGCATCGGCTACCGCTGAGCTAAGAACTTTACCGTTGAATGGAACGATAACAATGGCATCAACACCGCTCGTAATGAAGTTTTGGATTTGAGAAATTTGTCGAGCAGAAGAAGCGTCCGCAGAAGCCACCACCACATCAGCGCCCAGTTTTTTACTGGCGTCAATGAAGTAATCGCGATCTTTCGTCCAGCGTTCTAAACGTAAATCATCAATTGAGAAACCGATTTTCAGTGGTTTTGCATAAACCGAACCGCTCATTGCACCGAATAACATTACGGTACCCAGCACTGTCCCAACTGTTTTAATGACCTTTTTCATTATACCTTCCTCGATATTAGATAAATTATTCGTGGAGAAAATACTCCAGAACTTCATTGCGGCCCCTCAGTTATCGATATTGCTATCCGGTATTTCTGCTGGATAAACAACATCGAGCACCTTGGGTCTTATATTTATATTGTTTTAATGATTAACTTTGCTTTATTGGAATCCTTTTAGTCGTGAATATAACTCCTTGTAACTTTGATGCTTCGCTTTATACACAGCGTGTTTATTGGCATCTGGAGTATGTTCGCTGATGATTTGTGGCTCAGGACAAACTTGCTCCAACTTAGCATCAGGATTTACACCCAATTGCGCCAAGCGTGCAGCACCATAAGCCGGGCCAACATCACCGCCCTCTCTAAACACCAAATTCAGATTGGAAATATCAGATAGCATTTGACGCCAGTAAGCACTACGCGCACCACCGCCAATTAAAGACACTTGATCTGGGATCAAGCCTGTGGAATGAACCGCTTCCATGCCATCTGCAAGTGCAAACCCTACGCCTTCAAGCACAGCCAAACCAAGATCAGCAGCGCTGGTTTCATGGGTCATTCCCCAGAAAACACCTTTCGCATTTGGATCGTTATGCGGCGTACGTTCGCCAGATAGATAAGGTAAGAAAATGACTTGAGAATCAGGGTTAGATTCTTTTTCGATAAGATTCAATAAAGTAGGAACATCCGCTACGTTAGTGAGTTTGGCAACCCAATCTAAGCAAGAAGCAGCACTCAAAATCACCGACATCGCATGCCAAGTTTTTGGAAGTGCATGACAGAAGCTGTGCAATGCTGATTCAGTGTTCACCAACATGCCATCACTAACCGCAAAGTACACACCTGAAGTCCCAAGAGACAACATGGCTTGCTTAGGTTGTGTTACACCAACACCTATTGCTCCGGCTGCGTTATCTCCCGCACCACCAACAATGGCGACATTTTGCATTCCCCATTGTGTTGCAAGTGCTTCATGCAGATAACCGGTAACGTCCGAGCCTTCAAATAGAGCTGGCATATTGTTACGAGTAAGGCCAGTTGCGGCGAGCATTTCCTCGCTCCAATCACGGGCGGCGACATCCATCCACATGGTGCCTGCTGCATCAGACATATCAGAAGCAAAGACACCAGAAAGTAAGAAACGCACATAATCTTTTGGCAGTAAAACTTTATCAATTTTGGCAAAGTTTTCTGGTTCGTACTTTTGAACCCATTTGATTTTTGGCGCAGTGAAACCCGGCATCATAATATTGCCGGTAATATTGCGGCTTTCCGGTACAAGAGATTCAATCTCTAAACACTCGGCAAAGCTGCGGCCATCATTCCATAAAATCGCAGGACGAATAATCTCATGCTTACTATCTAACAATGTCGCACCATGCATTTGGCCGGATAAGCCGATCGCTTTTACTGATGAAAGATCATTTTTTTCAGACAGGGTTTGCATGCTTTGACATGTCGCTTGCCACCATTCTTGAGGATCTTGTTCTGACCATAGAGCTTGAGGTCTGGAGATATGTAAAGAGACGCTTTCGGAAGCAATGATTTGTCCTGATTCATTCATCAGAATAGATTTAATACTGGATGTGCCGAGATCAATTCCTATGTACATAATGCTAACTCTATATAATGAAAATTCCTGTTTTATTAAATTTCACACATAGAGCTTCTTCAATTACCTTTTTTCACATCCCTTTAATCTATTTTAGTAATTGCGATAGTCATCACAACTCAAAAAACAACAAACCCAGTAAAAACAAGGGTTGTGAAATTAAATAAAAGAGAGATTAAAAATCATAATTGAAAAATAAACATCTGGCGGTAAATTAATTTTGAAAGTTATTTATCGGTTTATTAAGGATTATTACATATGACTGCTTATTTTAAGAATGTAGATAAAATCAAATTTGAAGGTACTAAATCAACCAATCCTTTAGCGTTCCGCCATTATGATGAAAATAAAGTCATCTTAGGCAAAACTATGAAGGAACATCTACGCTTTGCAGCTTGCTACTGGCACAACTTCTGCTGGCAAGGTAACGATATTTTCGGTAATCCTTCATTTGACCGTTCTTGGTCTAAGCCAAGTGATCCACTTGAAGCAGCAAAAATGAAAGCTGACGCAGCATTTGAGTTCTATCAAAAACTAGGCGTGCCTTTCTACTGCTTCCACGATATCGATGTTGCTCCAGAAGGTAACAGCCTAAAAGAATACACTCACAACTTTGCGCAAATGGTTGAAGTGCTTGAAAGAAAACAAGAAGAAACCGGCGTAAAACTATTATGGGGTACAGCGAATGCGTTCTCTAACCCTCGTTACATGGCGGGTGCTGGCACAAACCCAGATCCAAAAGTATTCGCTTACGCAGCAACTCAAATCTTTAATGCTATGGGCGCAACAAAACGTCTAGGTGGTGAAAACTATGTACTTTGGGGTGGTCGTGAAGGTTACGAAACGCTATTGAATACAGACCTACGCCAAGAACGCGCACAACTTGGTCGCCTAATGCAAATGGTGGTTGAGCATAAACACAAAATTGGCTTCAAAGGTACAATCCTTATTGAACCAAAACCACAAGAGCCAACTAAGCACCAATACGATTACGACACAGCAACTGTGTACGGATTCTTGAAACAATTCGGCTTAGAAAACGAAGTAAAAGTAAACATTGAAGCAAACCACGCAACCCTTGCTGGACATAGCTTCCAACACGAAATTGCAACCGCAACTTCACTTGGTATTCTAGGTTCTGTCGACGCTAACCGCGGTGACCCACAACTAGGTTGGGATACTGACCAATTCCCTAATAGCATTGAAGAAAATGCATTAGTGATGTACGAAATCCTAAAAGCTGGCGGCTTAACTACTGGTGGCTTCAACTTCGATGCACGCGTTCGTCGTCCTTCCATTGACGGTGAAGATCTATTCTACGGTCACATTGGCGGCATGGACACAATGGCACATTCACTAGAAATCGCAGCTCAAATGATTGAGAAAGATGTGATTGGTGAGTACGTTGCGAAGCGTTATGCAGATTGGAATTCAGCACTAGGTAAAGATATTTTAGCGGGCAATGTTTCTCTTGAAGAATTAGCGAAACTTGCAACAGATGAAAATATTCAACCAATCGCACGCTCTGGTCAGCAAGAATATTTAGAAAATGTTGTAAATGGTTTCATTTATAAATAATCACTCGTTTCTTTATTGTTGTTAATATCTTATCGTTATTAACAGGTTGGGATTACAGTTTTGTAATCCCTTTTTTCTTTTACCCCAAAAATACGCTAAAAAATAAATTTGTGATCTCGGACATGCCGCAAACGTTTGGTTTTTAAACAACGAGATCATAATCACACCATATTCGTTTTTTAATCATTAATATCTTGAAACATTTATTCGATATACAAAGGAAAGATGATGACTAGACGATTAAAAGTGAACATTCTATTTAATGCTAACAAAGCTTATGATCGTCAAATTGTCGAAGGAATTGGTGAGTACATTCACGCCAATCAATGTAACTGGGATGTCTTTTTTGAAGAAGATTTCACCACTCATCTCGATAACATCAAAAACTGGAAAGGCGATGGCATTATTGCTGATCTGGATGATCCAAGTATTGCAAAACAACTTGCTGGCTCAAATATTCCGGTTGTGGGTGTCGGTGGGTCTTACGAAGATATTTCCCAATATCCTGCCTTTCCTTACATTGCGACCAATAATAAAGCACTCATAGAAACCGCTTTTCATCACCTTCAACAAAAAGGTTTAAACAACTTTGCTTTTTATGGCCTACCCACAGATCACGATAAACGTTGGGCAAGTGAACGTGAAAAAGCCTTTAGAAACATAACCAAGGATAATTGGTACTCTGCTTCGGTTTTTCTTGGTAATGAGCTCAATTCGCAAAACTGGCAGTACGGCATGAACCGTTTAGCGGATTGGATTCAATCATTACCAAAACCTATTGGTATTGTTGCAGTAACAGATTCACGCGCTCGTCATATTTTGCAAATTTGTGAGTCCTTGAATATCTTAATCCCTGAAATGGTATCGGTTATCGGCATTGATAACGAAGAACTTACCCAATACCTTTCACCAATTTCTCTCAGCTCTGTTGCTCAGGGCACCAATGAAATGGGTTATTTAGCTGGCAAAAAACTCGATGAAATATTGCGCTTAAAAGCAGAAGGAAAAGAACGAGATTACGCTCAGAACCCTGACATTCAGTTAGTGCAACCAAGCAAAGTAGTTGAACGCCAAAGCACAGCCTATCAAGCATTAAAGAACCCCCATGTTATTCAAGCCATTCACTTTATTCATAAAAACGCCTGCAAAGGAATTAAAGTTGAACAAGTTTGTGCTTTTGTGGGGATTTCACGCTCCAGCCTAGAACAAAAATTCAAAGAGGAATGTGGTATTTCTCTGCATCAAGAAATCCATAATTCTAAACTCAATAAAGCATGTAATTTACTCAAAACAACCGCCTTGCCGATGGCGGAAATAGCCAAAGCTTGCGGCTATCCTTCATTGCAATATATGTACACTGTGTTTAATAAAAACCTGCACAAAACACCAAAAGATTACCGTGAAGAAGATAATTCGCAGCCAATCCAGATCGAACCCATGATACCTCCACATTATAGTCATGAACTCGACTATGCTCAGATCTATCACAGTTAACACCTTTATTGGCCTAGGACTAATGGTGATAATTTATACTTGATAGGACAAAAATAAAGCAATCTGTATAAGAATCAGAAACATACTTTTAATAAAAACGGAACAAGAAAAATTCAAATATGACGGCTGCCGAGCAATTTTGTAACTAGACTTAAACTTGACGCAAAATTGCGGTAAACCACTTTGCCTATCGTTCTATTCTTTGCTAGTTTGAATGAAACAGTGATGAACTTATTGACGGCAATAGGTTTTTTATGGATATCACTTATGGATAAGCAAATCCGCATTTTGTCTTGTGATTGCTTTAGTTTGTAGAAGCCCTTTCTTCAACAACGAAAGCAATCAATAAGACGGCAACACAGGAAGGTAAGATATATGAAAGTAAACATTCAAACGCACCACGTTTCTCTAAGCGAAGAATCAAGAAAAGAAATCGAACAAAAATATAGTAAAATCTTTTCACACTTCCCTGACCTCATCAGCTGCGACGTTATTATTACGAAACAACACAATGAACACCAAGTCGAAACCTTTACTAACTACGAAGGCGTTCGAATTTCAGCAAAAGCTGAAGATAAAATCATGTATCCAGCGATTAATGCTGCAGTGAAAAAGCTAGAAACTGGCTTGAAAAACCGTAAAGGCCAACTTAAAGCAGAGTTGCATGCAACCCCAACTAGCACTAAACCAGAAATTGCATCTGACATTATTCAAGAAATGAAACTAGTTGATTAATTTATCGATTTACCCCCCTAAAACGAGCTGAGAGGCTCGTTTTTTTATGCCTGTTTTTTTATAAAAGGTTAATCCACTACACATCAATCCTACAGACGCAAATCATCTCGCCTGTTATACCAATCTCTCATTCTAATAAAACATTTTTGCCTCACTGCCACTTATATTTGCCTGAAAATGTTAATAAACAGCTAACTGAATGCAGTAATTTCCTAAATTGGTATAACAAACTCAAGATCTAGATCTCAATTGTAAAAAAACGTAAAAGCAGTACAAATTATGGGAATACCAACAGAGATCTAAACACTTTTTAATACGAGGACGTTCAAAAAATGTAGGTAATTAAAATGATTAGACAATTAACAGTGAGCCAAAAGATTGGTTACGGTGTTGGCGATGCTGCTTGCGGTATTGTGTTCAGCTCTGTAACCATGTTCTTAACCTATTTCTACACTGATATTTATGGCCTATCTGCAGCTGCCGTGGGAACCATGTTTCTAGTTACTCGTGTTTTTGATGCGGTAACTGACCCATTAACCGGTATTCTTGCTGATCGAACCAATACTCGCTGGGGCCATTTCCGCCCTTGGTTAATCTGGTTTGCAATACCTTACGCAGTGTTAGCGGTTATGGCTTTCACTACGCCTGAAATGGGTGACACAGGTAAACTCGTTTACGCTTATGTTACTTACTCACTATTAATGCTTTGCTACACATTCATCAACATTCCTTACTGTGCATTAGGTGGTGTAATTTCTTCAGACGAAAAACAACGCTTATCAGCGCAATCTTATCGCTTCGCTATTTCTTCTGTCTCTGGACTATTTGTTTCAATCTGTACTCTTTATCTTGTCGATCATTTAGGTGGAGGCAATAAACAATTAGGCTTCCAATACACTGCCGGAATTATGGGTACTCTAGCGGTAATCATGCTTTTCTATTGCTTTTTCTCAACTCGTGAAGAACTGAGACCAGAGGTGACTGAGAAGCCAGCTTCAATTAAAAGTGACTTTAAAAACCTTATCGCTAATGACCAATGGCGCCTAGTTGCTGTTATTACCTTTTTCTCAAGTATGGCGTCGGTAATGCGTTCTGCGGCAACTATGTACTATGCGACGTATTTGATGACAGAAGGCTTCACTGGCGATGCAACAGGTATGAAATCTGCGTTCATTACAACCAGTGTCATTGGCACTATTTTTGGTCCTATGCTTGCTAACCACTTAGGTAAAAAATATTGCTCTGTATTCTTATTCAGAGCGAGCTGCCTAGTTCTAACTGCACTTGGTGTTGTGATGTTCTTAGTTCCACCAACATATCTATATGTAGTGTTCCCTCTGTTCTTCTGTATTGGTTTCTTCCACCAAGGATACCAACCATTCAAATGGAACATGATGGCGAATGCTGCGGATTATGGCGAATGGAAAACAGGTCAACGTATTACTGGTTTGTCTTACTCTGGTAACTTATTCTGTTTGAAAATGGGTATGGCTGTAGCCGGTGCTTTAGTTGGCTTTATTTTAGGTGCAATCGGTTACCAAGCAGGCGAAGCGCATCAAATCCCAAGTGCGGTTACAGGTATTGTGGCTCTGTTAACTGTTGGCCCATCTATTTCTTATTTCATCCTGTATCTACTATCAAAATTCTACATTCTTGATGAAGATATGATGACTCGAATTCAAAAAGATCTTCTTGCAAGAAAAAATAAGCAAACATCTGTTGAGAGTGGTTCTGTAACTACTGAACAAGAAGACCCTATTTTAGCAACAAGCCGATAAATTGGAGAAAAAATGGATAATCAAACTTATGTATGGAACCCTGTTATCTCGGAATCTGAGTACCAAAATCCAATTTTAAATGCTGACTATTCCGATCCAGATATTATTGCAGTAGGCGACGATTATTATATGGTTGCGTCTAGCTTTAACCATGTACCTGGTTTACCAATCCTGCATTCAAACGACTTGGTAAATTGGACTATCGTGAATCACGCTATCACTGCATATCCTGATAGCGCTTATGATAAACCGCAATTAGGTCGTGGTGCATGGGCTCCAAGTATTCGCTACCACGATGGATTGTTTTATATTTTTTATGCATTGCCTGATGATGGTATTTTCCAATGCCATACTAGCGACCCAAGAGGCAAATGGAGTAAACCGCACTTAGTGGTTGAAGCGAAAGGCTGGATAGATCCTTGTCCTTTCTGGGATGACGATGGTAAAGCTTATCTTGTACATGGTTTCGCTCATAGCCGTAGTGGCGTGAAACACAAATTGCAGCTGTTCGAAATGGCACCAGATGCAACACATTTGCTTGATGAAGGCAAAATTGTCTATGACGGTGCGTTCGATGCGCCAACCATTGAAGGACCAAAATTTCATAAACGTAACGGTTGGTACTATATTTTCGCACCAGCAGGTAGCGTAGAAACAGGCTGGCAATGTGTATTACGCTCTAAGACGATTGATGGCCCTTACGAATTGAAAGTCGTACTTATGACGGGCAATACCAATGTTAATGGACCTCATCAAGGTGGATGGATTGAAACGCCATATGGTGAATGTTGGTTCGTGCATTTCCAAGACAGAGGCTATTTAGGTCGAGTTGTTCACTTACAACCAATGCACTGGCGTGAAGATGATTGGCCAGAAATCGGCGTTCAAGTTGATTATCTCGGCGAAAAAATTGGCCAGCCTGTTGATGTTTATCCTCGCCCGAAATGCAAAGGAAATCATCCTAATGTGGTTCCACAAACCAGCGATGATTTCCAAGGTGCTGAACTTGGTAAGCAATGGCAATGGCAAGCGAACCCACAAGCGCAATGGCTAGAGTTCGTCACAGACAGCAACACTAACCAACAAAAGCTAAGACTGAATGTTCAGCAATTAGAAAACACGGAAAAAGGTTGCTCGCTCTTCTATGCACCACATTTATTGCTGCAGAAGTTTCCACATACTCATTTTAAAGTGGAAACAAGCGTACAAGCTAATGTGGAGACCGAAGGTGATTTTACTGGCCTAGTGATTTATGGACGTCGCTTCGCTAGCTTAGGCTTGAAAAAGCATCAAGGCGAAACCCATTTAGTCATGCTCAGCGGTTGGTTGAGTGATAGTAGTATCATCCACCAGAAAGAAGATGTAATTTGTAAATGGAATGGGGATCAGGTTGATATTTGTGTTCTGCAAAAAAATATCTTCTGTACCTTTGGTTATCGTGAAAATAGCTCTCAAGAGTATCAATACTTGGAGAAACCATTCATCTGTAGCCAAGGTGTTTGGGTTGGGGCGAAGATGGGGTTATGCGCTCTCAATGCAAACCAAGCATCTCAAGGCTTTGGTGATTTTACTCATTTCACAGTGAGCCCGTTACCTGAGTAAACAACCTCATATTTGAAAGTATAAAATCAAAAAGCTCGATAACTACATAAAATAGTATCGAGCTTTTTAGTAAACCAAAATCATTAATTTGACTAACGCATGATCAGCAACTTAATTCCCAAAGCCATCATAGCGCCGCCAAGTACACGATCAATCCAGTGACCACATTGCTTAAATTTGCGATTAACCGCAGGGCGAGATAGCAGCATCACGATGAACGCAAACCATGCGAATTGTAGGATCATGATCCAAACGCCATAAATCGCAATTTGGTAAAGCGGCATATCAGCAGACAACACCAGCGTAAACAAAGAAACAAAATAAATCGGCGCTTTCGGGTTAAGTACGTTGCACAAAAAGCCCATGCCAACCATTTTTTTGTTCGATTGTGGTAAAGGTTTTTCACTCACCTCAACCAGCTCCTCATTGCTTTTGGCTTTCGAACGCAAACCTTGAAAACCCAAGTACATCAAATAGGCGCCACCAAGAACCTTAATTATCCATAGAAGATTGGCTGAATGTGCGATAAAAGCAGCCAAACCAAAAGCAGAATAAAGAATATGAACAGATAAGCCTAATGCAATGCCTAAGCTACAAAGTAACCCGGCCTTTTTACCGTTCGTTAAGGTTTGCTGCGAAACTAAAATAAAATCAGGACCAGGTGATGCTGCTGCTAGCAAATGGATCGACGTTATTAAAATTAAACCGTGCCAAAGCTCCATTACAAATATCCTTTTTTAATCAATTGGAAACTGAGATCACTTCTTCATCATGTCTTTTAAATTGGCGAATGGGTTAAAGGTCGCCGCTTTATGGTCGTCTTCTTGTGGAGTGGAATCCGAGCCGTATAAGTCGTGTTCCATGTATTTTGAGTGTTCATGGTCGTGGCAGTACAAGCAAAGCAGTTCCCAGTTACTGCCATCTTCAGGGTTATTGGTGTGGTCATGATCGCGGTGGTGAACGGTTAATTCACGCAAATTGGAGTACACAAACTCACGCGCACATTTGCCACAAACCCAAGGGTATAGTTTTAATGCTTTTTCACGATAGCCGCTTTCTTTACGCGCATAACTGGCACTGCTGCCGTAGAAATCTGATGACATGGCTCTTACCTATTTGGTTAATGTTTTTGTTTGTTTAATGAGTTTACTCAGGATATTTACAGTGTAAAGTGCGAGATTGAAACCAGTCAAAGGAAGTGAGCTGTATCTAATACTAATCAGATTTTTTAATGCAGTTATCGAGACTTTTAACAAGCAAGGATGATCAGATAATTAGTACGATTGGTATTATACCAATCACACTAATTAGATGGTCATAAATTGCGTAGGAAAAAGACTTGAGAACAAGGCAAAAAATTTCGATAAGTAGTTATTCTACAATCAAATTTTTTAACGCAGTTATCGAGGATTTTAACAAGCAAGGATGAGCAGATAATTA
>JBKEDP010000005.1:0-89984 GCA_047975485.1 Vibrio sp.
ACAAACCAAAATATTTAGATTTGGGTGTTCGTTGGCAGCAGGCAACACCTCAAATGTTGAAAATTGGCTATGCGCTCAATACTCTGAAAGGAAATGTGAATTTTCTTAAAGGTAATATTTATGTTGAAATCGTATTTAGTGGTGCAGTGAATGCGGTTGATTACATGCTACATGATGAAAAAACACTAGGTGAAGTGGTTGGTCAATTTTCTGCGGATGTAGTTAAAGGAGTTGTTGCTGGTGTGATTGCTCAGGGTATTACTGTCGGTTTAAGAATTGGATTTACAGCTGCCTTTGCTGCTCCTCCAACAGCTTTATTGCT
Source organism: Vibrio sp. (assembly GCA_047975485.1). GTDB lineage: Bacteria > Pseudomonadota > Gammaproteobacteria > Enterobacterales > Vibrionaceae > Vibrio. The sequence goes on from JBKEDP010000005.1 coordinate 323, forward strand.
TGGTTTTTTTGTTTTAGCTGCTTTTGGTATTGGAAAAATTATTTCTATCATTGATGACCAATATAAATTTACAGATCCAATGAAAAAAGAAGTAGAAGGATTAATTGATGAAGGTTAGCCGGTTTAATTCAGGAATATATTTTGTGTTTTGTCTGTTGTTATCAACAGCAATAGGCTTTTTTTCTATAAAAATATTATATATTTCGAGCAATTATACTAGCGTAGTAAAGGTTTATGGTTCATTGAATGATGCATCATTATTATCGCTTAGTTATATAATGATAGTGGCTACTTTATTTGCATTTATAGTGTTTATCACAGGAAGGTGCTTGCGGTGGTTACCTAAATTTGTATTTTTAGTTTTAATTTTATTGCTTTGTTGGGTTTTTTATTATGGATGGAATTTGAATGTTTTAACTAAAAAAAATCTTATAAAACAAGGTTATATAGAATGCGAGTCAGAACGTGAGCTTACTTTGAAATACTCAAGTAGAACCTATGTTTTGCCACCTAAAACGTGTGATTAATTACATGCTGCATGATGAAAAACGGTAAGTTAAGTTGTAGGCGCAACGGTTCTGCCACCTGAAGAATGGCGTGAATTCTTTAATAGTTTAGATATAGTTCAAAATATTGAAGGTGCGGTAAAAGGTGTTTATGACGCATTTGATACCGCCAAAAAGCTTGGTGGATTTGGGGTGACCGTATATGTAAAAACACATGCAGGTGTCGATTATTTAATACTAAAAGGCTACAAACAACACCTTAAAACCTTACTTGCCGGTAATCGATTTAGGGCCAATGTAGTGGTTTAATTATCCCGGACACTAAATTAGGTGGTAAAGTCTCCACCATAAATGAGGTGTTTAATGACAAAACGACAACGACGTACATTTTCTTCTGAATTCAAAATGGATGCGGCAAGCTTGGTCCTTGACCAAGGTTATTCACTACGAGAAGCAGCACGCTCCTTGGATGTTGGTGAAACCGCTTTGCGAAGATGGGTTGACCAGATAAAAATTGAACGTAGTGGGACTACTCCCACGGCTAAAGCTCTTACTCCAGAACAACAAAAAATTCAGGAATTAGAAGCCCGAATTAACCGATTGGAAAAAGAGAAATCCATACTAAAAAAGGCCACAGCTCTCTTAATGTCGGACGAACTAGAACGTTCTCGCTGATTGATCAATTAAGGGAGCATGCATCAATCAAGATGCTTTGCGAGCTGTTCAATGTTGCGTCTTCCTGTTATTACGAATTTAAACAGCGAAAGCCTGATGCTAATCGCATTCGGCTTACTAGCCGAATTAAAGAGCTTTTCAACTTAAGTCGAGGCTCAGCTGGTAGTCGTGCGCTTGTATCTATGCTGCGTTCAGAAAACATCGAAATCGGACGATTTAAGGTACGGAAAATAATGAAAGAAGCTGGCTTGATGAGTAAGCAACCCGGTTCACACCGATATAGGCATGCGAAATCAGAGCGACTAGATATTCCGAATTTGCTGAAACGTGAATTTTCTGTTATTGCTCCGAATCGAGTGTGGTGCGGTGATATTACTTACATCTGGTCAGGTTCAAAATGGAGCTATCTAGCAGTGGTACTTGACCTATTTAGCCGACGCGTTGTGGGGTGGTCGTTATCGGATAAGCCTGATGCTGAACTAGCTTGTAAAGCCATAGATATGGCTTGGGAGCAAAGAGGTCGTCCCAAAAACGTAATGTTCCACTCGGACCAAGGAAGCCAATACAGTAGCCGTAAGTTTCGTCAAAGGCTTTGGCGATACCGTATAAATCAAAGCATGAGCCGTAGAGGAAATTGCTGGGATAATGCACCAATGGAAAGGCTATTTAGAAGTTTAAAGACCGAGTGGATCCCAGCAACGGGCTATTTAACTCAAACTCAAGCAAAGAAAGATATTAGCTATTATTTGATGGAATATTACAATCGGCAACGGCCTCATCAAGCAAATGATGGACTGTCGCCAGTAAATGCCGAAAATCGGCTTAAATCAGTGTCCGGAATTTGTTGACCACTACAAAGTAATAGTATCGATTAGATGAGTAGCAAGTAAGACTATCAATCAGTAATCCTAACAGTAGGTTAATAGCTAGCTAACCACAAGGTTACTTGATGAAGTGGTCTTAGATGTGTGTCAGGTAACTGACACCATTCGCTAAAAAAAACAATGCACGTGTTTGTTATGAAAACATTCATAACGGAGCACAATCATGCATAACACTTATTCAAGTGAAAACTATAACCCTAACCACATCCAAGATATTTACAATACTCTCAACAACAGCCTAGCCAAACACAAGCGAGTAACCGTTTTACGCTTTGATGTGCATATCCCTCACACTAGCCCTGATGACCCTAGAATTTATCGAGTGACACAATTTACGAAAGCATTCTTAGGCTCATTAAACGCTAAGCTGAAAAGCATGACAGGTAAAACCGTTGATTTGGATTATATCTGGTGTAAAGAGCATAACTTAACCAGTGGCGCACCGATGCCACATTATCACTTTGCGCTATTCATGGACGGGAATCGCTTTAGGTCATGGGGTGACTATAACTATCAAGGACCGAGTCTTAAACGGTGTATTGAAGAGGCTTGGGCCAGTGCCCTTGATTATCCGATTGAGGAATGCAGAAGAGGGATTCAATTTGGCGGAGTGGTAACAATAGACACATACGCCAACCGAGACTGCACAGCAAAGTACAATGAAGCGGTTGATATGCTATCTTACCTTGCTAAGCGGTATTCTAAAATTCAAGGGCAAAGGTGTTGGGGAAAAAGTGCGCAAAACCATTTTCGTTAGGTACAACGCGTGTCTATAGTTTATCGGAGAAGAACATCATAGCGATCTTTTGATAGTCTACGTGCAGTTCTGTGGTGGATAAATTCTCAATCGGTAGTAGTGAATAGCCATGATGAAATTATGTTAATCATGGCTATTACTTTTCTAAAGGGGAAAGAGTTCTACTGAACTAACTCAACTGGCTTCACAGAAACTTCATATTGTATCTTTCCAACCGAATCACACCCAGTATCACAGCTATATACCCATAGCTCGCCATGCTTCTCTATTCGCTCTTTGAAGATGGTCTGATATTGCGCTAACACTTTAATTTTTGTGGAATGCAGCGTTTTAGCATTGCCGCACAAAGAAGAATTAGCTGGATCATATTGCCTCTGGTTCAGACCGATACCACAAATGGTTCCTTTAATTCTCTTTTGAAGTTGGGAGAACAGCAATACGGGCAGTTCAAGGCTTTTATGAGCTCCAATAGATAGATGATCCATATTTACTTCTTTAAAGGCGGTTGATGTAAATGGTTCAAATGGAACACCATTAATGTATATCGAAGCTTTAAATTGATTTGCTTTTACTTTCGAGATGTTTTCGTATTTTAGTGTTAATGCCTTTTCAGGATCGCCAAGCCAATTTTGAAAAGAAGCATTTTTCAATTCGATCACCGTTGGTGTTGTTGTTCGAATAAACTCATCAGAAGCTGTCGGAGAGGTTTCTCTTGGGAAAAGGTAGAAAATGAACGCTAGAATGATGCCAAGTATACCTATGAGCTCCCCACGCCAACGTTTAATTGTTGCTAATTTCATGCTCAGTTCCTTTTCTTAAAAATCGATTTATATACACTTTGATGCTACTAAGTGGATCATTTTCAACGACCGTTATTGGAGCTGTTTTGCATGTTCGGTGACAATAGCCAGATACCAAGCCGTTAAGCAAATACAAAAGCACCTAGAAATATCGTCGATACACAACCACCTATAACACATCGCGCAATCCTGCGCATGTTTGATACTTTTGATAAAAAGTTAGGTTCAAACTCATTTTCTTGGAGTAAAAAATATAAATACCAAATAAGGTAATTTAAAGCTACAACAACCCCTAATAACAATACAGAAACAATGCCAAATAAGCCTTGTTGCCACCAAACTAAATTATCAAGAGGTATATAGCACCACTGCCCAAAGAGTAGCCCAAATGTCAAACAACCCATGCTATAGGTATTACTGAGTATGTGTCGGCCAATAAGGGTAAGTTTCTTACAGGATGGAAAAAATAAACTGACACCAAATGCAATACACCCAAATGATCCCATTACATTCCATAGATTTGGACCAATACCTTCAGTAATGGCTTTTTGATAAAACACATTTTCTGGCTCGAAACGGTTAACCCATGCAACAAAGATAAATGCAGGTATTGCCCATGAAAGAAAAATTCTTATCCCTTCCAATAAGTGATCTTTAGAATGAAAATCTTTTCGTGTGAAAATTCTGAATTCACGATTAAAAATTTTTTTAATTTGCATCATTGATGATACCTATAAGCGAAAAGGAATACTGTAACAGCCCCCCCTTGATAAAAGGGACATTTTTTGCAAAAAAAAGACACGGCTTGTGTCTTTTGAATTTTTGGTTACTGGCAAGCTACAGCCAGCTCACCTAGTGGCACACTTTTAGCTTTATTGCTCTCATCCCAAAACCGTTGTTTACGTACTTTCCAACCGTGATACAGGTAGTTATTTTCCGTTAGGTAATTACCCGCGCCCATCGAATAGTTTTCTCGCTGTTCCTTGCTTTGGGCTTTGTCATGTAAGAACGCCGTATCAGGGTGATTCAAACAGGCTTTACGCATCTCAGGGAAGCGTTGCTGTGTATGTTTAGACCAAGATAAGATTATCGTCTTAACTGTTTTGGATTCATAGACGCCTGTATATGGACAACTGTTCTCACTGTCATATTCAGTCAAAGTAGCAATGATAGCGGCCTTTGCCCACTCTGGAATATTAAGGCTCTCTTGAAAGGCTTGCTCCTTTTGCTGGTGGAGTCGAATGGCTTCTTCACGAGCTTTGACTTGCTGACGTCTTTGGGCCTCTTGTTGCTGCTTGACTTGCTCAATCACTGCATTCGCTTTACTTCTCGCTTGTTGTACTAGAGTGCGGTCAAGTTGGTATGTTGAGATAAGCTTAATCAACTCAAGCTGGTGGTCTTCACGCATCCAAGCCATTTCAGGTTTATCGCGATTTTGCTGATGATAGTCGTAGACGGATAGACAATGGTCGCTAAAGCCTAAGTCGTTTATATTACAACCCAAATCCAAACGGCATTGATGCTCACTATAGTCACTAAACGTCACCGTAATAAAGGTTTTATCATAACCGCCCTTGGGGTTATCTAATGCCACTTCTAGCGCCTTTTGTTCAAAGTCGTCAAAGTCCCATACTTCGCCTGTTTGAAACTGGCGAGATTCAGAGCCGTGGATGAATACGGTAGTAGGAGTGATCTTTTTATTGAATACAGGCTCACTATTAGATAGTTTCATGATGTGTTCCTTTTTAATCATGTGAATGTAAGAGCTACAGGCACAACAAATCACCATCAATAGACGGCGTTCAATCTGGTGTACCTTGGTTTATGTGTTAATGATGTGTGTTGGGGAGGTATTGCTGGTGGGTGTACTTGAAACGGTGAGTGATAGATGGTGTTAACCAATCAGCATGACTTTAATATCATCAAACTGGTTATCACTCATGGCGTTTAAAAACGCGCCTTCCCACTGCTGATAGAGCTTAATCGCCCTAGGGTTATCCTCCATTTTTTGCCAATCCCCTTTAGGGGTTAATAAGCATTTACCGGATTGAAAATCAAAATCTAGCCAGCGTATTAATGCGATAGATTGAGTGGTTAAATAGCCATAAACACTAATGTAAGCCAGTTCCCATTGATGAACACCTCTTCGCTTTAACGCTATCTCAACAGGCCGTAGACCGCCTAATTCAGCCTTGTATTGGCTATCTTTAATACGGATGGTTACGTAATGGATATTGTCTAATGTTTGCCTTGACGTTTTCGCAAGGTGTTCATGAATGGACTTGATAATTAAACCTTTTAAGTCATGGTGAATATCGATAAACGAAATGGGATTAATGGTCATAATGCACATGTACTGCCTCATGTGTGGTTACTTATCGTAAGAGACGAAAAAGCCGCCAGGATCGGCGGCTGAGTGAATGTAAATATAATGGTTCTCTTTTTAGTTTTCGTTAACAGATATCTTAGTAACATTTTCTGTAGGCTTGGCTGACTCCTGTTGAGTGGTTTCTGCCTTTGTTTTGGGCTCTTTTTCTGTTGACTTCTCGGATTTATCCGCCTCATAACTTGCCGGATAACCACAGTTAATCGCGCCACTTTGACACATTTCTATGTTAGAGCCGCCTAAGCTACCTCCTTGAGCCAAGGCCGATACCGGTGTAAGTACGTATAACGAGGTCATGAGTAATAGTGTTGTTTGAATTTTCATAATACGACTTCCAATATAGTAAATTGATAAGAATAAATAACATGGTTGTTGGTTTTATAAATAAACGAGCAGTACCTCTTCGATAAACTTAATAGAAATTTGTTTGGCCTCCTGTCCGTATTTTTGGGTTTCTCGGGTTTGATAAAGTAAAAAGGTATCCTCCTGCTTGACTTGTAATTCAATGGGCATGACTTTTTCTTCGTACACGTCTGTACAACCCAGTACGTAATAACGCATCAATAAATGTTGCTCTCGGTATAGTGCCGATAAAATAAGTTCAACCGTGGGGCTAAGTGGCTCTGTTAACCAATGACCTAATCGATCAGGTGCTATGGTGAGTTTTTTAAGCCAATGCTTATCACGCATGTATTCATTGAACAGCTGAAAACGTTCATAATGCGGTTTTAAATGCTCTCTCAGGCGATAGCGTATTTCTTTGGGAAGTAAGGGGTTAAGATTGGTTTCCACCAGATGAGCAACAAGCTCGGTGTGTGAGAACCGCTCCAATAATGAAGCGCGGTAGCGAATACCATGAGCTCTACCAATTAAGACTTGTTCGATGCCTAGCAGGTTTCGGACTCGTTCATTATTTAAAATGCGGCGCACCGCGTGGTAATCGGTCGAGCTTCCTCTATCAATAACCGCATTGGCCAATTCTTGGTAGGTTATAGGTCTAGCTGGTGGATGCGGTATCGCTTCGGCTAAGCACAATAAGGTTTCGATAGTTTTAAGTTGATGTTTTGACACAGAAAGACGTCACCTGTCGTTATTTAAGATGACACCCGAGGATAAACACGACCTTTGCATATGGTGCAAAGTAAAAATTATTGTCTTAAAACTTATATGGATATTGAACTCAGTCACACTTTCATCATGGATATAAGACGGTTAGCATTCTTCCACCCACAACAAACACATTACTAATCGCATGACAGATAAGCTCGAGCCTGTTCCTTTCAAAGAAGGACGGTTTATCTGATAGCGTAACCACCAACCTTGACTGTTTAACACTAAGGCTTGCGGCATTAAATGCAGTGATTGACCGATGAACACACAGTGAACAACCGATTGTTGCAGCATGGCGCGTTTGATTGAGACTAAAGGACGGTGGTAGTGATGAGGCAAGATAGGTAGGTCTATTTCAATACAGCTCAAATATCGACTCAACGATATTGATTGAGAAACCTGAGTTCCAATCTCCAAAACATGAAGCCGCTTATTAAGTAGCCAATAAGCTTCATTCGGCAATAATGGCGCAAAGTAGCGAGATAACCAATGCAACAATAATGTATCTTGCGTGTCGGTAATAAAAGGTTGATGGTCAGACTGCCGATATTGATACTGCTTACTCTCGCTCATCTCTTTGACAAACCCTGACATTACCCACGCTTTTAACCAACGGCGCAAAGTATCGATTGAACAATCGATACCAATTGATACGCACTCAACATGCAAAGATTGCAAAGTAACCCAGCCTCGCTGTGGCAATAGATAATACACAGTTAACATGGATTCAAACTGGCGCATAAACACCTCTGATAGTAATAATATAAAAAGTGAAAATACCAATAAAAGAAAACCCAAGACGCCATATAACGGCGGCCTTGGGTCTGATTGTTCACCACAAATAAAAAGGTGATAGATTGGCTCCTTATCACAATTAAATGAATATCTCACTCGTCCATATCATGGTATTCATCTAACGCCTGTGGGTTGGCATAACACATGTAAGGATTAGCAGGCTCACGTTGCCCCATTAATGCCAGTGCGGTGCCTACCGCAATGGAGACGGCCACACCGCGCCCCGTTAATCGCCCCATCGGACCAAATATTGGCGAAGCAGTCATAAGCCCGGCTACCGTGGTGGTATTGGCAATCATTTGACCTAAGGTGGTATTCCAATCTATTGCGGTAGGTTTTAATTGATTAAATCGATTCATAAAGAGTTTCTCCGTTAGTAAAGCAGTGAATGTCATCAAGGGTGATTTGGTGGGCGCTGTAGCTATGACTTTCTAGGTAAGCAAGGAAATTACTCTCCCATAGCTGATACATGGACAGCACATCTTGGTTGCCTTTGATAGGTTCCCATTGAATGTAAGGATGAACCAAACAGCGGCCAGATTGGCAATCAAAGTCCAAGTTACGCTCAAGCTCTGGATAGACATTGCCGATATAAGCAAAGGTGGTGACGTAGACTAATTGCCAGTGAGTACTTTTCATCGATGTTCGCTTAAGGCGAATTTCGACAGGATGAAAGCCGCCATTTTCTGCGGTGTAATGTTTATCACGAAAGTTAAAGGTCAGCGTCCGTGCTTGAGCCAAAACATCACCAGACAAATTCATAGACTCATCACGTAACACGCCATAAAGCGCCTGAGTCAGCTCACTAGACACCGGCAATAAGTTGGACTCAATAACAAATATCGTCATATTTGCCCCCTCTGAGCTAAAGACACACAAGTACTGCCTACCACAATATGGTCAAGCAGGCGCACATCCACCAGCTCACAAGCAGCCTTAATGCGCTCAGTAATGGTGATATCTGCGCTCGATGGCTCAGGTTCACCAGAAGGGTGATTATGAGCAATGATGATAGCGGCCGCATTTAACGCCAACGCTGCTTTCACCACCTCACGAGGATACACAGAAGCCGCATTGACCGTGCCGTAAAACAATTGCTGGTATTCAATTAAACGGTTTTGATTATCCAAAAACATCACAGCAAAGATTTCGCGCTCTTGCTTGACGAGCTTGCAGCTTAGGAACTTCATAGTGATATCAGGGGCAATATAAGCATCTTGCTCAACTAACGTCTCGCCAATGACTTCGGCGGCTTTTTCAAGTAGCTCCATGGCCGTGATGGGTTTGGGAAAATGGTAATAGACAGGCTTATCGCCTTGAGTGGGAATAATGGATGTATTCATCTAGCGTTCTCCTTAAATGAAAAAAGCCCGCAAGCACAAGGCTCACGGGCAGGTTCATTAAGAGAATATAGATGTGTATATTTTTTATTTTAGATAAAATTGGTTAATTCATTCCTGAGTAATTTCGAGTGATAAACTTTAGTTCCATATGAGCTCTCGGGTTCTACTAGTTCTAATCTGACCAGATGTTAACAAGAATCGAATTAGACCTGGTATTGCAAAAATATCCATAATTTTCATGGATTATACATATAAAAGCAAGGCGAATAGCACCAATAAGCACGACAAGGTTTATTTTTTATATTATTGATATAAATTTTAACTCATGTTGTATCATCAGCTATATACGACATTTTTTGTTATGCATAATGAGTTCCTATTTGTATTTTCTTTCTAACTATTCATACCTTTTTAAATATATTTTTTTAGACCTATCATGCCTAATGAAACAAAAAAACGTAGGCTAATCTTCTTCCCTCTTACTTGTTAAATAGCTTAGTGACTGTAAACATTATCTATTAAAGTAACACTTATTTAGATTGGGCAATAAAGACTCTAGGAATATTTGTCCTAATCAACGCTCTTGATTCAAATCAAAAGAGTAGAAGATATCAACTTAGTTATGATGGTAAGAGGGAATTACACCCACATATCTAGCTTTATTGCTATAACCTCGCAAACAGGGGTAGTTAACAGTAAGGCTTAATATTCACAACAAAAATCCAAACTAATTATATTTTTGTTAACTAGGTTGCTTTTTGTTCACACTTATATTTGATATGGTAATTCAGACTTTTATATACAGATAGGAGCCAAAATGCCCATTATCAATGAAGTAATAACCTCACACAAAGAGAGTGAAAGCAAGCATCTGTGCATCCAAAAAAACATTTTCAGATATATAAAATCCTTTCCTGAGTTTTCATTGCTAAGGGAAACATTTGGAGATCTAATAGATGATAATTATCTTCAAGGGAAAGCAATTTTTAGAAAACGTCGCTATTCAACTTGTACCGTCGATAAAGACCAATTGTACTGGCAAGATACTTCTAAAACATTCTTCCAACCGAAAGAGATGAATAACTATGCGGGAGGAATTGAAAGGCGTTTTGAAAGTCTTGGAAATCTTGCGAAATCGTTTTCCTCTGGAAAAATTATTCCCTTTATAATGGAATATCTAGAGCTTAATAAAGCTGAAGTGGGTATCCACCAAATCCGTATAACTGCAAATAACGAATATATAGGATTACCAGCTCCCGAGGGGCCTCATCAGGACGGCTTTGATTTTGTTTGTACTGTTTGCATAAATAAAACCAATACTGCGGGAGGGAACTCCATCGTGCTCAACCATAACGACATTGTTTTAAACAAACAACTAGAGCCTGGTGATTTACTCCTTATCGATGATAAACATTATTACCACTACGCTTCACCTATTGTCCCCCTCCTGCCAGGAGAGGCTTGGCGCGATATGTTTATATTTACTATCAATCAAAAGGTAACGGCATGAAACAGCTGATTTTATTAGCTCCTCCAAAGATTTTACTTCAACACTCTGCTTTAGATTGGCTGAAACATATAGGTAATAATGCCATTATTTATACTTGCTCTAGCCAGCGCGAAGAGCTTGAGCACCATCTCGGTAGAGCATTTGAACTAAACTTCTGTCCTGAGTTCAACGATAATCCTGTTGTAGAGCTGGACGTTTATAAGCGGGCCCTTACCTTAAAGTCCCCTCTTGTTGCTGCACTTGCTGAAATCGACCTTGAACGAGCAGCAAGAGTGAATGATAGGTTAGGAGTGACTAAGAATTCCGCAGAGAGAGTCTGTTTTTTCCGAGACAAGTATAAGATGAAGTCACTGGCTAAAGAGAAAGGGGCATTGGTGCCAGCAATGTCAAAGATACACAATTCCACGGAGCTCGACAGATTTGCAGAGCGTCACGGGTTTCCCTTTGTAGTCAAACCTTGTGATGGCAGGGGATCAAATGGAGTGAAAGTTTTTCAAAACGAAGATCAGCTCAGGAGTTTCCTGTCAAAAAGATCATGCACAACTTTCTTTAACTTGATGGCAGAAGAATTTATCGAGGGTACACACTATCAAGTAAATGGCTTAGTGATCGGTGGAAAACCAGTTGTGATTTCAACTAGTAAGGCACTAGTTTCATGCTTAGATTTTCTAGCAGGAACAGCTTTAGGGCTACAGATGATGGATCCTACTTCACCTATATCTAAAAAGATCAGGACTTATGCTGAGTGGCTACTATTTGAGGTGTTACCGACAGAAGATACATCCCTTTTTCACCTTGAAGTATTTGTTATGGAGGATGGAGATATAATACTAGGTGAAATTGCTTCTCGCCTTGGTGGATGTTTCGTCAATGAGGAGTTGAAGGCTGCATGGGGTATTGATCTTAGAATGTCATATTTGTCAGCTATCAAAAACCCCAATCAGGTATGGAAATATAGCTATGAGCACATAAACCTAGTTGGACAACTACTGATACCACCAAAGGAAGGAATCCTCTTATCTGCACCCGAAACCTGTGATTTGGACTTTGTTCTTACTTACAAATTTTCAGGAGCAATATCTAAGCACTATACTCGAATGTCATTTACCAATGGCGAGATCATGAGTGCAATTATAAAAGGGAGTACGGAAAATGAGGTCAAGGATAACCTTTTATCCCTAAATAAATGGTTTCAAGAACATTCAAAATGGACTGAGCCGAATATTTATAATCAACAATGAAGGTAGACTATTATGAAGTTCGCAATAATTGGTGTTGGTTATACTGGTTCTACTCTTTTTTCAAAACTAGAGTCGATTTTGAATCATGCTACTACTCATATAGCAATTGATCTATACGATAGAACAAGGGAAGTTGGTGCTGGCTTGGCCTATCAGAAAGATGTAGGTACGAATATACTTAATCGGCCAGCTAAGGCTATGTACATGAATAACAAGCATGATTTTCTCAACTGGGCCATATCATCTAAACATGAAAATTCAGGAGTGACACCAGAATCATTTCTCCAACGTTCAATATTCGGTGAGTTTCTCAAAGAGAAGCTGAATGAAAACATCGATCGCTACAGAGCAATGGGATGCCATATTTTGAAGGTTCAACATCAAGTTGAAGAGATAAAAAAAATTGGAAATGGTTGGTGTGTAAAGGCAGGATCACAAAGCAGACACTATGATGCAGTATTCCTTTGTACAGGAGTCAGTGTGGAGGCAGATCCTTATCAACTAGCAGATACTCCTGGATATCAGGCAAGCCCGTATCCAATTCAAAAACTAGGAGCATTAAAAGGTAAAATTGGGATTCTTGGATGCCGTCTTACTGCCTACGACGTAGCTATGGGTTTAGATTATTCAGTTGTCAGGCATGCAAAAATGCTATCCCGAACGTCTGACAGGCCGAGGCCAGTAAAACGATACTACGACGTTGAGTTGAAATACTTGTCTGCTGATAATATCAAAGAATTTACTCGTGATAGGGAAACCATCACGCTGGAATCAGTGGTAGATCTCATTAATCAGGAACTACAGCACCAAGGAGTTTGTAAGACGCTTCCACAACTTATTATGTCAAAACAACAAGATAATAGTGAGCTGGGTGATCTGGTAACGAGTATACTAGCTACAGCTAACTGCTCGATGTCTATACTGTGGCAAAAATTAACTAATCACTCGAAAAGCCACTTAATGAATACGGTCCAAAATAGATGGGCTAATATGCGGGTTCCTATTTCTATTCAAAATCACATTGCGATAGAAAAGTTGATAGCTAGGGGGAAAGTCTCACATAGCAAGGGTATCCGCAATGTCGAGTATATTTATGGCAAATACCATGTGAAAACAGATGACTCAACACACGTTTTTGACTACATAATCAATGCTACAGGGATACGTCGATCACTTGATCGTAACAACCCAGTATTAAGAGATCTACTTCGCCGAAAACTTGCAGTTGAAAATCAATATGGTGGAATTAAAGTTTGCTCGAAGACTTGTTGTGTTGTATCAGATATGGGACAGAACCAATTGGGTTTGTATGCTCTAGGGCAGATTACCTGTGGGGATTTTTATATGGTTAATAATATTGATGTAATCAATAATCAGGTAACTAAAGTTGTATCAGGCATTCAGCAAGCAATTAGCAAGGTGAATATATGCTTATAACTTTTTTCATCGCATTAGCTGGGTCCCTAATTTTCACCTTTTGGAGTATTCCTTTAGGTGCAATGTTTGGTGCATTAGTCACTCTTTTGATAGTAGGAAAGTCAGGACTTACATTATCTCTGCCTAAAGCCACTCTCACAATAGTACAACTCATCTTAGGTATGGCTGTTGGAGCGATGGTACCAGTTGAATCAATAGGTAATGAATTTCCTATTCTATTGTTTGTTGGCCTCATTCTCTGTATGTCGACTCAGGTTATGGTGTCCTACTATTGGCTCCATAAACGAGAAAAATGGTCGAAGTATGAAAGCCTATTAGGTTCAGTACCAGGTGCTATGGCTGCGGTACTTGTAATGAACGAAACTCAACAATCACCTTCAAGTAAAGTCATCTTCACTCACACAGTTAGGTTAGTGTTTCTAGTTATACTATCGGGCTTACTCGTATCGTCGGATAACCCATCGGTTCCGGGAGCAGAGCTTTCCCTAGTACATAGTTGGATGCTAATCCCACTAATCTTGGCCTATATTACAGGTAAGCTTCTTGAAAAGGCAGGAACTCCAGCTTCCTTCATGGTTACGGGGATGATAGCGGTAATTGTAACCAATAATTACTTCCCTTTCGGTAACTTTATTATGCCAACTGAGTTAGTATTCATTGCAACCTCGGCACTAGGAGCATTGCTCGGAATTCGACTCAAAAATATTACACTCATTGAAGTTATGTCATACTCACGGGCAGGACTCATTGCTACAGCATTGAGTTTGACTGTAACAGTACTATTTGCCTATGTGTTTGCAGAGTTGATTGATAAAGATTTCCTTATATTGTTGATGTCATGGGTTCCAGGTAGTGTGGAATCAATGACTATAGCGGCTATTTATATAGGACTTGAACCAGGCTTAATAATGATGAGCCACATTATTCGAATGGTGATCCTTCAGTCAATTCCACTTTGCTTCAATATACATGGATATGCCATGCACCTAATCCGTAGGAAAAATTTTTGAAAAGATTGCTAAACTGACATAAACGAAATTTGACAGCTGCTAACCACAACATAGTTAAGCAAGCGTGATCCACAGCCTCTCGAGGATAGACTGAGACAGCATTGACCGTACCATAAACTAAAATTGAAACACTAATAAGCAGGCTTATCACTTTGCGTGGAGATAAGTGGTACATTCTCCTTGAATGAAAAAAAGCCCGCAAGCGCAAGGCTCACGGGCAGGTTCATTAGAATAATATGGATGTGTAGATTTTTTGGTTTTAAGTTCAATAACTCATAAAAAATTATATTACCTCTCAGTAATATAATCTTTCCTATATGCTTACTCGAACTGATGTGACTAAAACGCAAGTCACTATCAGGATTCCGCCTATCAACTGGATTATTGAGAGTGACTCTTGTAACCAAACAACCGCAAACAATGCACCAAAAAAAGGCTCGCTCCCCATAAGTATTGAGACCCTTGTGGGAGAAGTTTTTCTAACTGCATAGTTTTGTACGTAAAATGCAAACAATGTACAAAATAAAACCAAATAAAAAATTATCCACCAAAAATTCATATCTAAAGGCAATCCAATTTCACTCACTGGCAAAAAAGATATAGCCATAACACCAGATACTACAGCTACTATAAATGACTGTAATGCCGTCATACTGCTCGTTGATATAACTTTACCTTCAGAGACCCTTTTTGTTACAGTAACCATTAAAGCTCGAAGTAAGGCTGCGCACAGGATTAAATAATCGCCTTCATTCAGTTTGTATGATTTTTCAAAGTTCCATGTCAGCATAAATACACCAATAACACTAACTAACGTCAGAAAATACAACGCTGATGATACTTTTTTCTTATTAATTAATCGTTCAGCAAATGCAGTAAAAATAACAGACAAACTAATTAAAAAAGCCGCATTAGATGCTGTCGTTTTTGACACGCCAAAAACTTCAAAAAAAAATATTGCGGATAAAATTACACCAGTTGGAATCGCAGTTTTCCAATCCTTATTTAAACCTAATCTGAAGTCATTTATTAAAATAGGCAACATCAAAAAAAACGTTAATGAAAAGCGTAAAAGCATAAATACAAATATTGGTGCATATAATAGTGCTTCTTTAGTCAAACCATAGCTAGTGCCCCAAAAAAAGGCCACAAGTAAAAGTAATGGCTCAATAAATATAAACTTGCCAAATCGACCGTTTATTGAACTTGTTAGCATGTTTCTCCTCCATTAGTTGTAAATGCAACAACTAAAACATCCCTAAAGGCCATTTTATCAACTGAATTAGACCTTATTGATGACACTTTATGCATAGTTTTTTCATCATCACACAAAACCAAATCAAATGGATTATCTAAACACACTTGAAATATTTCTGAACCAACGTGATCTGTTACCGTTGTAACACCACCAACAGCATTTACTTTATTAATAAGCAATGATGCTATAAATGTCACTCCATCACGATGTAAACCTTCCGGTGTCGGGTTACCATCCACTTCTTTATTTGCCACTATTCGATATGGGTGCAATTTGACATCCCAGTCCGTAGTTTTCCCTATCGCTCTATCACATATCTCACATAAAAAGTTCAAAAGCGCTTTTAATAAAGGCAAACCAACAAACTCTGCACTCAAAGGCTCAAAGTATCTCGTCACACCACCATTTAGATAATTAATAGAAATTGGTTGTGAATATGGCTTATGAGGCAACTTTTTAAATGTATTTTCAGCACGATTAATATTAAACTGCCCATATCTACGATATCGATATAAACCACCATCAGCCATATACCTATCTAGGACTAAATCATTCCAGCATTTTTGAAGTTGAATTATCTCTTTAGGAGTAGCACCTAGCATAGGCAGTAATCTTTCACCTTTAACAAAAAGATGAGTGTCATTTTGAAGTTCTATTTTCATTAGATTACCTCCTGTTTACTTAGCTTAACAAAGGTAGATTTCAGTGAATTGCAAGATCTTTTATTTGCAATATCGATCTCCCAAAGATCTTTATTTTTAAGATATTTGGGATTCTTGGCTATGATACTTGTAGCTAGTGCATATCCTTTTGATAATTTAAAAGAAACCACACCTGTTATTTTTTGAGATACATGAGATATAAATTGAAAACAAGCTTGCTGTAGTTCACTATCCCAACGCCCCTCGACGGCTTCTTGCGTCCAAGTTTCATCAAGGTTAGCCTTCATTTTTAATACTTTTGTAGATAGTGATGCCGTAGCTAAAAGTTTATAGGATTGAAATAAAATATATGCCGCTGGAGCTTCACGTATTTCAATTACTTTTTCATCATCATCTAAATGATCAAAACCAATATATCTACCAATTTCATAACTCCCAACTTTTATGTTTATGTGCTTAATGATCTCTACAAGGTTCATATCTTGCCCATTTACTTTTACTGGTTTTCCTTTTTCAAATTCAACTGAAATTGTATCGTTTTCAAAGTGATTACTTGGTTCAAATTGAGACCATGTGAAAATTGAATTAGATATTTTTAAATTTTCAGGATCTTCTAAAGTGCCAGACTCAAACTCTCTACACCAAAGATTTGCATCTCCACTCACTGTTCTACTTTTAAAATTCACTAATCCAGAGTGAAAAAGCTTTAGTATTTTTTCGTCTCGACTAATTGCTGAAAATTCATAAGGAGAACCATAAAACCCTTTAAAACCAAGGTGATTAATTGCACCGTTTAGTCTTCGTAAACTGTTTTGTGACTGGTTTGCGGTATGAATTATTGCTCCACAATTTAATTCATTTGCTATTTCAACAGCCTTTCTAGCTATCAGCGGTCTTGATAAAGAAGAACTCACTGGATAATCTCGTAAGTACATAGCTTGTGACTTAACGGCTTTTGAAATATAAAGTTCTGCAAATTCATTTTTTGCATCAATAACGATAAGGTCATAGCCATAATGTTTTGTTATTAATTCTAACTGCTCAATTTCGACATCTTCTCCCAAATCAACCGCTAACGCCGTTACTTTTACATTCCAGTGGCTCAGAGCATCAAGAACGTATGTGCTATCTAATCCACCACTAAATAACGTTAAAATATGGTCAACAGTATTTGATACAATTTCTAAATCATCCAAACTACGCACTTTATTCATTTTTAGTCTATCTCCAAATCCATTTGTTTATTGACGATTAAAGTATCCATAAGTATTGTCACCATAACAATCACACTTTTATGCAAAGGTTTTTTGCGTTTTGAACACAAATCAAATGATTTCATTGCTACCTGAAATAGCTATATTTGTACATGTTGTAGAAACTGAAAGCTTTTCAAAGACAGCTAGCATACTTGGTGTTTCACCATCATCTATTAGTCGGTCTATCTCAAGGTTGGAGGATGCGTGGAAGGTTAAATTATTCGAACGAACAACGAGAAAAATGCGTACAACCAATAAGGGTACGGAGATATATCAAATTTGCAGTTCTATTGTAGCTAATGCGAGACTGGCAACTGACGCAGCACAATCCCACAAAAATGAGATCAATGGCACCCTTCGTGTCGCTGCACCAAAAGCGCTTTCTAGACAGGTTTTAATGCCAATAGTGCTGGACTTTATCGAGCAAAATCCAAACGTAAAATTTCAATTAAAAGTCACTGATTCCTTTTTAGATCCGATACGAGATGACGTTGACATCCTTATACACATTACAGATACACCAGTAGAATCATTGGTTGGTAGAACCTTAGCGAAATGCAAACTGGTCATGTGTGCAAGTCCAGATTATTTAAATAAATATGGCGTTCCTAATACTCCCCAAGATTTGAAAGGACATAATTGTTTATGCTTAGGTGAAGATATAAAAGACAGCTATTGGAAGTTCACTAGAAATGATCAGCAGCACTGCATATCTGTAAACGGCAGCCTTCAGGTTAATCATAGCGAGATAAGAAGAGAAGCTGTTTTGAGAGGTGTCGGTATCTCAATTTTCCCTGAATTTTCAATACGAGAATATATTGAGAACGGACAAGCTGTCGAACTATTAACGGCTTGGCAGGTAAAAGGTAATTATCAAGGAAACATAATTGCACAATACCCTCAATCCAAATATATACCAGTGCAAGTAAGGTGCTTTCTTGATTTTTTAGCTCAGAATTTAAAGCTTAATTGATTATCAGCGATTTCACTTTCAGGTGGTTTATACTCTTTCGAACTTGAAATTTCAGCAAAACATAACAACGATGAAAAACAAGCCAGCACTACACTGGCTTGAATCCCACCCATCACTTTAATCTAACTTAGCTATTCTTCTTAAACTCAACCACCAGCTTGTTATCAATCAAATCCTTACCAATCTTACAATCAGGATTATAGGTGAAAATATTGTGAGAAATAATCCCAGCCATCGCACCAACACCAACTAATCCGGTCACACCACCATAAAAACTCAAACTACAAGCGCCGAGTCGACCAATGGTATAAACACGACAACGCAGCCCTACAATTTCAATCGCATGCTCAACACGCTTAGTGGCTTCGAGCATATTTCCACCTAAAGCAATGACTTCAAATGACTCACCGCTTTTTACCAGGCTAGATAAGTTCTCTGACACCAAATCCTCAAACGTCAGCTTTCGTACTTCTTGTGTTATCTTTGCTTTGTGCTTCTTTTTAAATAGCGCCATGAGTTATTCCTCTGTTTCTAATCGCTGTTTTGCACCACACTCAGGACAAAACTTGATACTGATATCACCTAATTGAGCACCGCATTCACCACAGACGATAGTCTCTTGCTTTTTACGCAACATGGCAATGTGGATAACACAAGGAATGGTGACGCTGTAGGCGGGACCAGCAATATCTACCGCCGTCCATACCCCACTTATCACCCAGCCAATAGGACCACTTAAGATAGAAGCCCAACGCATTAAGGCGGCATTCGTACCCAGCATTAATCCTCGACCAAGCACTACTCTGGCAATTTGATTGGCAATGATAAGTGTCAGTTGATAGGACTTAAAACCACCCGCACGAAAAGCCGCAATTGCAAGGCTGGTGGCACTGCCTTTTAATGACACATCCCCATGACCAACTTCTTTTAAGATTTCGAGTTGCTCTTGCTCTGTCATGTGACCGATAGCGTCAGTGAGTAGCTTTTCTAAAATGGCGTTTTCCATCTCTACCACACTATCGCCTTTACTGACCGTCGCTTTCAGTTTCTTAGCAACGTCATAAACGATCTCATGATAGTTAGGGCCTTCTTTTCGCCACACATTAGCAAACGAATTACCACCCATATCACGAATTTCTTTGGCAATAACACCATAGTATTTTTGATGATTAGGAGCGTGCTTTTTATACGCTTCATGACAGGTTAAGTCTTCAGATAGCTTTTTCTTCAGGTAATCCACTAATGGGCTTAAGTCGTCGTTAGAAGCTTTTGATAAAACAGTGTTTAATGATGCATTTGAATTTGGGATGGTGATTGAAATGGAAGCCATGATAATTCCTTATTGGTAAATAATGACTTCATCTTAATGATGGAAATTGCACTATTTGCAAAGCAGAAAAAAGAAATGAACTCGGGCACAACCGATTAAAAAGCAACCACCCGGGTTAAGTGGTTTGTTATTACAAGTAATTAACAAAGTGTGTAATGTAAAATATGTAACTATTTTTTATATTCAGCAGGTGTAGAGTAACTAAGTTTTAAAATTTCGATGAAAATGACTTTAACCGTTGAACTCTCAATCAATGGCTACTGATGATATTCAGACCTTTTTTAATAATTATTTTATTCGCATTTTAATTTACATGACAAGTTATCCTACATAACTTTTTTAGTTACTTTATCTACCTGCCTATAGTCGATTTACCTACCGATCAATGCTTTTGCTGCTTAAACAACTGTGTAGTTTTAGTTGAAAACTTGTTGGTTTGTTTTGAGCGGATATTAAGTACTAATACTATGGCTGATTACCCTACTGATTGGTAGACCATTTTAACTAAATGTAAATAAAACGTTGGTCTAATTTCCAAGTGTGAAAAGTTTAAACTACACTTCGCATACTTGTATTGTTATTAATTTCTAACATGCAATATTAAAATGATTTTGAGTTACCACTTAAGTGGAAAGTTAATTGAAACTAATATTAATCCGGAGGAATTATGTCAATCCAAATTAAAAGTAACGATGTATCTAAGCTAGACAGCTTCTTATCTGAGTTAGAATTTCACAAAATCTTTAATAACAACTACTTTACATACCTCACTGAACATAAATGGTCTCCAGTTTCTTATGAACTTTTCCGAGCTAACTTTTTCTTTCGTACAGAGTTGACAGTTAAGGGTATAGCACACGTTTGTTCTCGCTCAGCTGCTATGAATGATTATGGATACATTGATTCTGTTCTCCTATATTCTTGGTGAAGAAACAGGCATGGGTAATAAGGAGCACTGCCATGAAATTTTCATGGAAAATGCATTAAATTTGTTTGGTTCTAGAGAATTTGAATTAAAACCGTTAAGAGTTAAAGATTCCCACACAAGTTCGTATATCCTCGAAGAAACACTAAAATATAGAGAGCGAATTCAGGAGTTAATCACTGACAGCTATCCTAAAATGTTAGGGGTTGTAATGGCTCTTGAAACTCATGCGGATAAAATGCTTACGGCCTTTAGAGATGCCTTCCGACTTACCAGAAACAAGCTAGACAGAAATACCTACTTAGAGTCAGTAGAAGTGTATTTTAATGCTCATGTCGATAATGGTGTTGAAGAAAGGCATGCAGAAGATGCAAAACAATGTGTTATAAATAATTGTCACTCTGACGATGATCTGAAAGATATTATCTACGGTGCTACTGAAGTATTCAAAATACAGGAAGCCATGTGGGAAGCTCTATATCAGAAGACTGTAGAGCTAGAAGAGTTAGAGCAGCTTGAAAGGAGTCGTACTCATGCATAAAACAGCTTTTTCTTCAGCAGCAATGAACCTACGAGAATCTATTACTCACGGGACGAAAGCAAAGATCGCGGCTATAAATAAAACCGCAAAATGTGGTAAAGAGGTTATTGATCTAAGTATTGGAACTCTCGATGATTTGGCAGATAGCCGTATCAATGATGCTGTTATTAAATTCATAAAGACAAATCCTAGAGTTATCCATGAGTTTGCTCCTGTTAAAGGTTTTGAATTTTTGAGAAATTCAATTAGTGAACGTATCGAAAGGTTCCGTAAAGTTAAGTTCAATCCAGATACTGAAATAATGGTAACTCCAGGGGGAATTAAAGGTGCAATCACGGTAGTTTTTCAAACATTCCTAAACCCAGGTGATGAGGTGATTGTACCATTACCTAATTGGCCTCATTATGCTGATATGATCGAACTTCACGGGGGAGTAATGAAAGGAATTGTAGTTTCTGACTTTTACAACAAAGCACTATCTCCCAATGATTTAGATCAAGCCATAAATGATGCCACTAAAATGATAATTCTAGGGGATTGCATTAATCCATCCGGCAAAATATATAACTATGAAGATCAAAAGCTCTTAGCTGAAGTGGTAGCGAAGCACAATCACAAAAGAATCAGCATGGGGTTATCACAGATACAAGTTTTATTTGATTGTCCCTATGAGTCCCATATTCTGAATGGACCTCAAACAATATCTTCAATAACAATCCATAGTGAGTCTAAAAATGATTTTCATATGAGAGATTGTACAACGTTTGTAACTGGTCCTGGCAAAACATATGGGATGCACGGAGATCGTTTAGGCTATATATGCTCTACTGCCCCGAATATAGCTATGATGGAAAAAGTTCAAGTAAACCTCAACTCATTTGCTTCTACATATGCGCAAGTTGCTGCAAATGAAGCTATGCAGGAGTTCATGGATGAAGTTGCCACTTCAAGAGCGGTAAACTCACGAACAAATTTAAAAAGTTTCACTGAAAAATTAAATGCAATTCCTGGAATTAATATTCCTAACCCTGAAGGCGGTTTTTTTATCTTTGTAGACCTATCTGCATATGGTGAAAAAATAGAGCAAAATGGATTTTCTAGTGCCGAGGAATTCATCTTGGAACGAGCAAAGGTTGCCTCTATTGGTGGTTTACACTTTGCTCAAGGAAATACAGATTTAAAACACTTTATACGCATGAATACAGGTCGAAGCTCTGAATGCCTTGCATTGGCAGCAGAGCGAATTAAATCAGCACTGCAAAGTTTGTAACTTTTCACCAATAGCCTACTAGACTGTGTTAGAGGTTCATTATGTCTAAAATTGCCAAAAAACTATGTATAGTTGGAACTGGTTTTTCGGGGACCACAGCTTTTTTCCATCTCATAAAGCACCTAACTGAGCGCGTAAAACTTAGTGGCGCTGTTGAAATAATAACGGTTGAAATGAGGTTAGAAAATGGTCCAGGCCTTCCGTATGCTCCTGACGAATTATTACCTGATCATTTATGTAATAACCAAGCTAAAGTCATGTCTCTGTACGGCAATGATTTTGTAGAATGGATGGTCGAAAACAGGTTACGTTTAGCTAATCAGTATCCTCAACTTATAAGTGAAACTCATCCAAATATTCCTGTAACAGATTGGGTTCCCGATCCTGATGCTTTCTATCCACGAGCTTTGTTCGGTATCTACTTACAAGAGCGGTTTTACAGTACATTAGAAAAAGCGCGAACTCACGGCATAACTGTACAAACCATTAATGGTTATAGTGTTGTAGATGCCTGTCGAACATCTGGAAAAATTCAGATTAGTATACGTAATAATCATCATCAAGAAAAAATAATAGGTATCGATAAACTGTTGTTATCTATAGGTCATTGGGTACCAAAAGACGATTCTGTGCTTCAAGAAACAAGTATGTACCTTAACAGCCCATATCCTTTCTCTCGATTAAAAGCACATGTCGAAAAGTGGCTTAAAAACAAGCAAGCACGCGTGCCATATGTTTATGTTAAAGGTATGGGGCCAAGCGGAATAGATAGTGTCATATCCCTTGCAAAGTTTGGCAATTTTGTACATTCAGAACAAGGAATAGTCGTAGGATATGAAAAGCCGAGACAAAGTAAACAATTTCATATCATTGCCGGTAGTCGTTGTGGCTTCTTTCCGGCGGTTCGTGGGAAAGTAGTGGAATATAAATTTAAATTCTTGAGCGAAGATACTTTCTGCGAACTAGAAAGATCATTAGATAAGAAACTTAAACTTGATGACATAATAGAACTGATTGATTTAGAACTACGAAAAGCAACAGACCACAGACTAAATTGGAAAGATGTCGTTACACCCAATTTTGAAAATGCATATCAGAAGCTTAAGTATGATATTCAATGCCCTGAAGACAATGATTTAATGCACACAATTTTGCTTAAGGCTAGACGAATGGAGTTTTATCGTTTCTTGGATGACACCGATAAGGAAAGATATGACAGAGAGTTAGATTCTCATTTCATTCGTGTAGCGGTACCTATACCGAAGCAAAACGCAGCAAAGTTAATTGCTCTATTTGAGTGTAATGTCTTAGAGACAATACGAATTGGGTATTCCGAGGACAGTCAACCAAAATTTAACGGAACTGGATATGAAATTAAGTTACCAAATCATGGGCCCTGTTTTGTAAATGCAATTATTCGTGCTTCTGGACAGAATTTTAAACTCAATGCTCATCCATCTCCCCTAGTTTCCTCATTACTTAAAAGTGGTGAGATCGTTGAGAACAAAGAAGGCACTTATACTACTGGTGGAATAAGGATGGCGAGTGATGAATCTTATCAAGTAGTAAAATTTGACAGAGAAATCGGTGAATATAGACCATCAAAAACTATCTATTCCTATGGAGTGCTAAACCGATATTGGCAAAACGAACGTAACTTTTCCGCTGCGTTTGTGGATGCAGCTATATGGCTTGCTGAAGATTGGTCAAATTTTTGCTCTGGGGTATCCGAGACAAAAATCACACTAGCCACGACATTTCAGTAACTTAAAAGGAGTATAAAATGGAAATGAAAGAATTTTATTATGAAGATGGAATTCGCGTGAGTTTGTTTAATCTTGATCATGAAGCTGTCTCATTTCACTTTCATAAAACAGTATCAGATATGATTTACTGCTCTGAAGGCTCAATTAATATAGAGTTGCCAGAAATTAAAAAACTTTACAACGTCAAGAGTGGCAATGTTTTTCAGATACCTCCTAATATTAAACATAGATTTGCAAATGGTGAAGAAAAAGGGAGGCTTAGTCGGTATATTCTGTTACAAATAGGCACCTTTGATATAGAATTTATGAAAAATACAACTGAACTGCAAAGTATGCTTAAGAAGACAATATTAGAGTCTAACGCCTCAACTAAAATATATATTGAGAATAGAAAGGAAAATATTCTTGCTCTTGCAAATAAGTTTTCTTGTAATAAACCGGAAGTTCTAACAACCAAAGAAAATCAGGACGTAATCACTGCTTTAAGGATTTTCGCAAAAGATGGCGTTGAAACACCATATCCAATATCTGAAGAGAAATTGTAATGGATTACAATTTTTCTACCAATATGTTAATAATGGTTATTTTTTTGATTGCAGGAACAATAAAGGGAGTGGTTGGTTTGGGCCTTCCTCCTGTTGTCCTAGGGTTGCTAACAGCTAGTGTTGGGATTCACTCAGCAATGGTTATGGTTGCCTTACCTGCATTCATAACCAACCTCTACCAGGCAATGACTGGTAATAATGCTAAGATTATAATTAAAGAACACTGGTTTTTTTTTCTATCAGCTACCTTATTTGTTGGTGTTGGTTGTTGTGCAGCACTATTAATAGATCACCAAAGCATGTCTGTATTACTAGGTATTTCACTAATAATCTATACTGTTGCAGGTATTTCTAACTTTCGATTTAATATTCAGCAGCGATGGCAGAAATTCTTCGGCGTGATAATGGGTATACTCAATGGAATTTTCACTGGTTTAACTGGCTCTTCTGCTGTTCCTGGTGTTTTTTACCTTCAGTCATCAGGGTTGCCTAAAGAACAATTAGTTCAGGCAATGGGTATACTTTTTACATTTTCCTCTGCTGGTTTGAGCATTGGATTATATGTACAGAGCAAACTGACTGTCACATGGGGGGCTTTATCCTTAATGGCTTTGGTTCCTGCAATTTTGGGCATGTACATTGGTTCGAAAATACGGCAGGGACTCTCGATAAAAACATTCCAAAAAGTGTTTTTTTTATCATTATTGACACTCGGAATATTTATTGTTGCTAATAACGTGTCTTTATAGTGGTGGATTATGAATGAAACAATGAAATTATTAAATTATCTTTCTGCTAAAGGTATTGAAAATGATACAATAGCTAAGGATAAGAAAATGAAGTATTTAAATATCACTCATGACACTGGAGAGTTTCTTTCTTTAATGGTGAGAGCTGTATCAGCTGAGAATATACTTGAACTTGGAACTTCAAATGGTTATTCTACTATTTGGCTTGCTCAAGCTCTTAATGAAACAGGAAAAATTATTACGATTGAAAATGATTCAATCAAAGCAAATGAGGCACGAGAAAACTTCAAAGCTGCCAAGTTGAATAATTGTATACAGTTGATAGAAGGGAATATTGAAAGAATCATCCCTAATATCAAAGATCAATATGACCTTGTTTTTCTTGATGCGGATAGGAGAATGTATATGGATATTTTACAAGATATAATCAGACTAACCAAGGTCGGCGGGGTGATTATTTGTGATAATGCATCTTCTCATTATGATGAGTTAAAAGACCTAATTGATTTTTTTAACAAAAAACAAGGTTACACTACATGCCATATACCCATTGGAAAAGGTGAGTTTGTAATTCATAAAGAACAGTAATATTCCTCCGTTTTTATAATTTAAGTAGCTTTAAGTTGGTAAATTCTTATCTAAGAAGAGTATTTAATCGATATTAAACTAATATCGATATATTTCCAGAGTTATCGGATAAAAATTAATTACATAGCCCTAATGGTTTTCATTATTAGAGCTATGCCTGTTTTTCACTTTGTTTTAACTAAATTTCTGTGCGAGTTACAAACGTCATCGCTTTAGCAATATGATCGCTCCACCATTGCATCATTTCTCGACGTTGCTCAACGTATTGACTACGGTTATATGCAGCCCTAACTTTGTTTTTATCCACATGCGCTAACGCCACTTCCACTAAATCCCCATCAAACTGAGCTTGTTCATTTAATGTCGTACTGGCAAGCGCCCTTAATCCATGAGACACCAACACACCTTTAAATCCCATACGCTTAATTGCCATATTGGCCGTTTCACTACAGCAGTGACGAGTTGCATCCTTATAAGAAGTAAAAATAAATTCACTACGGCCATAACCATTGATGGCTTTCATTTCTTCTAAGATAGTGAGCGTTTGTGTTGTAAGTGGAACAACATGCTCACGTTTACGCTTCATGCGCTCAGCAGGAATACGCCACAGCTTGGCTTCCCACTCAATTTCATCCCAACGAGCCCCAGCTGCTTCTCCGGGGCGCACCATGGTATGAAGTTGCCATTCAATCAAACAACGCGTGGTAAAGTGAATACGAGCGCGTGAGAGCGTATGCATAAACTCTGGCAGCATTTCTGGGGGCAGTGTTTTCATGTTTTCTGTTTGTGGTTTTTGAAAGGCTTCTTTAATGTCGGTCAATGGATTAAATTGAATAAGACCACTATTACGCGCAAACTTCATAATGTCATTTAAACGCTGACATAGGCGACGTAGCGCTTCCAAGTTACCTTTACGCTCTAATGGTTTGAGTGTTTGAATCGCCAGTTGTGGGGTAATACTTGAAATGGGCAGCGCACCTAGAGATGGCAAGACATGTAACTCTAAAGAACGATGAATACTAGCAACATGATTTAAAGAAACCATACTCTTTTTTATCTCAAGCCATTGATGCATAACATGAGTTAAGGTTGTCTTTAAACGAATTTCTTCTTGATGATTAGATTGGTCTCGATGTGTTTTGGGATCGATACCTTGTTCAATTAGCTCACGAGCTTCTCGTACTTTTTCTCGAGCTAGTTTTAAAGAAGTGACAGGGTAAGTACCTAGCGTTAGATTGACACGCTTAGATAAAATAGGATGAGTGTAATTCAGAAGCCAGCTTTTGGTTCCGTTAGTTTTAATACGAAGACGTAAGCCATAACCGTCCGATAGAATGTATTCTTTGTCTTTTGGTTTAGCGTTTTTGATTTGAGTTTCAGTTAAAGGTTTTACTTGTTTTGCCATGATGGTACACCGATTCGTTAAGATAACGACAATGTACCCAATGGTGTACCTTCTATTCTAAGCATCCTAGCCGATAATCATGCCATTAAGCGACATGAAAGCCTTGATATTGCTTAATTTTAGGTATAAAAAAAGACGTTCACGACGTCCTTCTTAATGAGTTTGGAGGCGCCTCCCGGAGTCGAACCGAGGTCCACGGATTTGCAATCCGCTGCATAGCCACTCTGCCAAGGCGCCATAGAATATTTTTAGAAGTTATATCTTCGAAGTGCGCTAAGTATTTTAAATCATATTTAGCTTTAAGATGGTGCCCCGGGCCGGACTTGAACCGACGCAGTGCGAACCACTGACTGAGGATTTTAAATCAAACGATGAACTCAATTTGAATTAAATCCAATCTCCTTGTTTTAAGGAGGAGCTCTGTTCCAGACTTTAACCGGTACAGCGCGAACCACTGACTGAGGATTTTGAATCAAATGATAAACTCAATTTGAATTAAATCCAATCTCCTTATTTAAAGATGGTGCCCCGGGCCGGACTTGAACCGGCACAGCGCGAACGCCGAGGGATTTTAAATCCCTTGTGTCTACCAATTCCACCACCAGGGCACGCTAGAAAAGCGATGGAGACACCATCTATTCCAACGACATTGCCGTGGGAACGAGGCACACTTTAACCCTTTTACAAAAAAGGTAAACAAAAAAATGCAACTTATGCGTTTAAGTGTCGTATTTTTCAGCGTCTTGTTTTTTTTGTGTGCGAGTTGAGGCTTTAATGATCACTGAAAAGCATAAATCGCTGTGGTTTATGCTTCCATCTCTCGGTACATTTCACTGACCGCTTTTAAACCGGCGAGACAAAATGTGTACATGTGATTAGTTAAATAATCGCTATCGACTTGCTTAATTTCTTTCAACGGCCCCGGAAAATCTCCGCTCGCTAAAAGCATCATCAAACATGGGCCGCCGACGTTCAATAAACAAAGTTTCAGTTTCGGTGAGGAAAGTGGAATTCCCGTTAATTCAGAAATCACCTTAATGACAATTAATAACTTCGGCTGAACTTCATGAGTTAATAACGCCAATAAGTTGGAAGTCGGAGACAAAATCTCGCGCGCTAATACTTGTCCATAAGCATTTTCATGTCGAATTTCGGAGTGACACAAGCTTCCAATAATCAGCTTGAGTTTTTCTTCTGCGCTCACTTCCAATGCTTCAATTGCTTGCAAATTTTCTAGTTTGAATAATTTTGAATGTGCCTTAATCAATGCAGCTTGATACAAACCATTGCGGTTTTTGAAGTGATAATTGATGGAGGCTAAATCCACTTCTGCTTGCTCGGCAATTTGCTTATTCGGTGTATTCACAAAGCCTTGTTTAGCGAACAGTCCTATCGCAGTCGTTAAGATTTTTTGTTTGGTTGTAGCCCCATCGCTACGAGAAGACGTTTTCGACATCGTTTCTTCTTCATTAGTTTAAAAAGGTTAATAAGTTTAAAATGATTTTAATCTAGCATCTTGAAATTAGTTTAAATTTACTTTAATTTAAGTTTAAATTCAATTTAAAGTAAGTGACGATGCAGACGTAAAAATGCTTTTCTTTACTTACAAAGTCTTTATCTCGCTGATGTGAATGGAGTCAATTATGCAACTTGTTGCCATCAAATCTAAAAAAGCAGCTATTAAATCTTTTCTCCATGCTTGTGTTATCAGTACAGTGTTAGTGGGCTTGACTGCTTGCTCTCCAAATAAACAAAACCAAGCAACAGGCACATTAGAGCGAGACCGAATCAGCTTATTAGCAACGGCAAGCGAGATTGTTATCGCAACGCCTATTGCGGAAGGCAGCAAAGTCACCAAAGGACAAGTCTTGGTTCAGCTTGATCCTACCAGTCAAAAAACGGTGTTAGCTAAAGCTCGTGCCGAAAATGCTCAAGCTAAAGCGAATTTAGCCAAAATGATTAATGGCGAAAGACCTGAAGATATTGATGCAGCAAAAGCCAACCTTGCTAATGCCAAAGCCAAATTAGTCGATGCACAAAAGCAATATGTTCGCATGTCTGAATTGGTGAATAAGAAATTAGTGGCAATTTCAGAACGAGATAATGCACTTGCCGACCGTGATGCAGCGCAGGGCACTTATGATTCTGCATATCAAACATGGCAAAAACTCACGAAAGGTAATCGAGTCGAAGATATTGAAGCGGCTCAAGCGCAATACGCAGCAACCCAAGCGGAAGTGAAATTGCAAAAACACAAGCTAGATGAATTAACTATTGTGGCGACTCGTGATGGCGTGTTGGACTCATTGCCATATAACCAAGGCGAGCGTGTTCCTGACCGTGGAGTTGTGGCTATTCTGCAATCGCAGGCTCGTCCTTATGCACGTGTGTATGTTCCTGAACCGTATAAAAATCAAATTCATGCAGGCAAAATACTGTCCGTTCATATTGATGGTGTCGATCAAACATTTGAAGGCAAAGTACGTTGGGTTTCGGTCGATGCTGCTTTCACACCATATAACAACATGACGGAAGAAGATCGATCTCGCTTGGTGTATTTAACTGAAATCGAGCTACCTGAAACGGCAGAAAACTTGGTGTCTGGCATTCCGCTTCAAGTGGATTTAGGGGCTTCAGATGAATGACAACATCGTTTCTAGCGAACTAGCCATTGAAGCCAAGAATGTGGTGAAAAAATTCGGTGATTTTAAAGCCATTGACGATATTTCTATTAGCGTGCCGAAAGGGTGTATTTACGGATTTTTAGGACCAAATGGCTGCGGTAAATCCACTATGATCCGAACTTTGACAGGTTTGCTTACGCCAACCGAAGGCGACATTCATGTACTTGATTGTGAGATTCCCAAAGATGCCGACAAGCTGCGCTTAAATATCGGTTATATGACGCAAAAGTTTTCGCTTTATGATGATTTGACGGTAGAAGAAAACCTTACTTTCATGGGGCAGATTTACGGCATGGATAAAGCTGTGATGAAGCAAAGGTTGGAAGAACAACTGGTCACTTACGGTTTAGATCAGCTTAGAAAGCAAAGAGTAAAAGGTATGAGTGGCGGCCAAAAACAGCGTTTGTCTTTAGCTTCCGCCACCATGAATAAGCCTGAATTGTTGTTTTTAGATGAACCGACTTCTGCGGTCGATCCTGAAAATCGTCGTGATTTCTGGGAAAAGTTGTTCGATCTTTCGGATCAAGGTACGACGATTTTGATCACCACCCATTACATGGATGAAGCAGAAAAATGTCATCGCTTGGCAATTATGGAAGCAGGGAAAATGCGGGCTGACGGTGAGCCAGAACAATTAATGGCACAAATGGGCGTAAATATTGTTGAGATAAAAGCAGCGAACTTGCGTCAATTAAAACAACAATTATTGGAGAAAGAACAAGTCAGAACAGCAGCTCAACTTGGTGTGCGTTTGCGAGTGCTAATTTATCAAGAAATCGAGCAGCCAATGGATTGGTTACGAGAAAACTTTAGCGAATTACATCAAGCGGAAATGAGCATTGTGCGCCCAACATTGGAAGACGTTTTCGTCAGCGTAACAGGGGAGGGTCGCCAGTGATTAATTTATTTCGCATGAAAGCGATTATCTTCAAAGAGTTTCGCCAGTTGTCTCGCGACCGTTTAACTTACGCCATGATTGTGATGTTGCCTTTGGTGCAATTGCTGTTATTTGGATACGCCATTAATACCGTGATTCGCCATGTGCCAGTTGGTGTGGTTGATCAAAGCCATACGCAAGAATCTCGTTTGCTGGTGGAAGCGGTTCGTGCGTCACAAGTGGTCGATATTGAAGCCATTTATGCAACACCTCAGCAAGGGCAACAGGCGATAAAATCTGGTGATGTGAGAGCGGTTTTGGTCATTCCTTACGATTTGCAACAAAGGCAAGCCCAAGGTCGAGTGTTAGGTCAATGGATGATAGATGGGTCGGATAGCACCATCAGTTCGGCAGTGCTGAGATTGCAAAATATGCCGTTTTCTTCTCCGCAAAAACAGTCGAATTTGCCGATAGATCAAAAGTCTCAGTCGAAAACGTTTGAAATGACCATGTTCTATAACCCAAGCCAAGATACAGCATTGAATATCGTACCCGGTTTATTGGGTGTTATTTTAAGTATGACGATGGTGCTATTTACCAGTATTGCGATTGTGCGAGAGTCGGAACAGGGCAATTTAGAGTTACTGATCACCACGCCTGTTTCTTCTATCGAATTGATGATCGCAAAAATTATTCCGTATATTTTTGTTGGCTTGCTGCAAGTGGCGATTGTGTTGAGCCTAGGGCATTGGATTTTTGATGTGCCGATCAATGGTTCAATGTTAGATATTTTCTTAGGATCTCTGGTATTTATTTCAGCCAGTTTAACGCTTGGTTTGTTAATTTCTACAGTGGCAAAAACTCAGCTTCAAGCTATGCAAATGACCATGTTTGTTATTCTTCCATCTATTTTGCTTTCTGGCTTTATGTTCCCTGTAGAAGGAATGCCAGTGATTGCTCAATGGATTTCTAAATGCCTGCCCGCAACACATTACATGAGCCTGATTCGTTCTTTGGTTTTGAAAGGCGCAGATTTAACTGATTTATATAAAGATGTGGTTTGGTTAGTGAGCTTTACCATCGGCGGCGTTCTGGTGGCTGCATTGGGTTTTAAGAAGACGTTGGATTAATTGGTTACATTTCTGACTTGCTTATTTAGTGAACGCCCTCTAATATGTACTTAAAAACGTACATGCACATTTTAGAGGTTAAACTATGGATGCCATCAGTTATACAGCGGCTCGCGCAAACTTAGCGAGTACGATGCAAAAAGTTTGTGCCGATCATGCCCCAGTGATTATTACTCGCAAGAGTGAAGCGCCAGTGGTGATGATTTCTCTTGAAGATTTTGAAGCTATGCAAGAAACCACTTATTTGCTCCGAGCGCCAACCAATGCTCGTCGTCTATTAGAATCAATTGCAGAACTTGAATCTGGTCAGGGTCAGGAAAGGGAGTTGCTTGAATGAAGTTAACTTTTTCCACCCATGCTTGGGAAGATTATTTATATTGGCAGGCAACAGACAAAAAGGTTCTCAAGCGTATCAATCTATTAATGAAAGATATACAAAGAGAACCTTATGAGGGAATTGGTAAGCCAGAACCACTGAAACATGGATTATCTGGCTACTGGTCTCGGCGGATTAATGATGAGCATCGAATCGTTTACCGTTACCAAGACAATGCAATTTTGATTGCTCAACTTCGTTTTCATTACGGTTCATAATTCCAACAGTCTTATAAATTAAAACAAAAACTACTTCTTCGGAGTCCATTTCTTAATTGCGCTGCTGCTGCCTTTATTCCCGCTATTTGAATTATTAGAGTTTCCACCAAAGCGTGAACCTTTATTCGTTGGTTTGCCTTGTCCAGAATTTCTTGTTCTATCTTGCGGTTTACCGTCGTTATTTCTTCCGCTATTTCGATTATTGCTGTTTCTGTCGTTGCTATTTCTATCGTTTCTATTTCTATTTTCGCTATTGAAGCCTTCGCAGTTGTCATCTCTATTGCGGTTTCTGTTGCCGCCAGAACGCTCACCATTTCGAGTCGGTTTGCGCTCAAAATCGCCCTTACCTTTGTAAGTTTTGAACTTTGGTTCACGATCTTGTTCACGTTGCTTTTCGGCTTGAGCTTGTTTGCGAGCATCGTGCAATTTAGCATCCGTTGCTTTGGTGATGTGCTGACCGTTGCCATCAACTTTAGATGCTTCTTCCGTACCACTTGAGCCTTCAATCATATCGTGAATTTCAGTGATTTCGGCATCAGTTAGATAACGCCACTTACCATTCGGCAAACCGTCGATACTGATGTTCATAATACGCACGCGGCGCAGTTTATAAACATCGTAACCCAACGCTTCACACATACGACGAATTTGGCGGTTCAGGCCTTGAGTCAGCACGATGCGGAATGAAAAGTCGCTTTCTTTTGAAACTTTACACGGTAGCGTTGTTGTATCGAGAATATCGACACCTGCGCCCATTTTTTGAATGAATTCATCAGTGATCGGTTTATCAACACGAACAACATATTCTTTTTCGTGAGCATTACCGGCACGTAGAATTTTATTTACGATGTCGCCATCATTGGTTAAGAAAATCAAACCATCAGAAGGTTTATCTAAACGACCAATTGGGAAAATACGTTTACGGTGACCAATAAAATCAATAATGTTGCCTTCAATATGACGTTCGGTGGTACAAGTGATACCAGTTGGTTTATTGAGGGCAATATAGATTGGCTTTTCTTTAGTGCGAATAGGCTTGTTATCGACTTCAACTTCATCATTAGGCATAACTCTTGTACCCATTTCAGGCACTTTACCGTTAATGGTCACACGGCCTTGGTCGATAAGTTTGTCAGCTTCACGACGTGAGCAAAAACCTGAATCACTAATGAATTTATTTAAACGAACAGCAGAAGTTTGATTGGTCATCATGGTGTCTCTTTATTTGACGTTTCACAACGGTTAAGTAATAACGCTCAACAATTGAGCGATTAAGGGGAGGGGATTTTAGCAGTTCAACCCGAAAAGTAATAGTTTAATTCGGGGCCGGTCTTAACTCATCCGCTTTTGGTGACGCTCTCGATTGTCGAGTTTCATTTCTGCGCTTTTTTTGATAAGCACATAAACTGCACCTGTGCCGCCGTGGAAAGGTTGGGCGCTATGGAAACACATAACATCTGAAATCTGTTCAAGCCATGCTGCAAGGTAACTTTTCATTAAAGCGGGTGGGTTGGAGCGTTCGCCTTTACCGTGGACAATTAACACGCTGCGAGTATCTAAGCGTTGCGCTTGGCGTAAGAAAGAAACTACATCGTCACGAGCTTGTTCTAATGTGCGGCGGTGTAAATCGAGTTTGGCTGTAATTGGGTATTTGCCTAAGCGTAATTTGCGGAATACGCCATCTTGCACACCATCTTTTTTGTATTCTAAAACATCGTCAGGTCTAAGTTGAGGTGCATTATCTAACGATAGATATTCATCGTATTCTTCTGAAAGCGAAACCGCAGCTTTGCGTCGAGTTAAATGCGCCTCGGTGATTTTGCGATCTTTAGTTCGAATGGTGGTGTCTTGCTTGATTGGTTTAACATCGCCCATCATTTGCTGGAATAAGTCGAAATCGTTATCGTCAGTCATGTTGTTACCATTGATGTTGATAAATTGATGTTTGATGAAAATAATCCACTAATTATAAGTAAAAAGAACGGCGAACAAAGCCAAGAGGGCGCTTATCTGCTTATTAATTCAGCGTTTAAACGGTTTTTTTAGAAAAATTGAAATAATCGAAGAAAAGCGCTTGCGCTCAATTATAAAATCCGTATTATACGCCGCATCGGTCAGGCACACAGCCTAAACGATTATCTCGGTGAATAGCGCAGCTTGGTAGCGCATCTCCGGCTTTTGGGAATAAGCGGACCAGAGGGTTACCCTCGGGAAGTATCCTAAAAGCGAAAACAAAAATTCGGTGAATAGCGCAGCTTGGTAGCGCATCTGGTTTGGGACCAGAGGGTCGGGGGTTCGAATCCCTCTTCACCGACCACTTTCAGAAAAAGGCTCTGCATTTATGCGGAGCCTTTTTCGCATTTCATCAAACCTATATTCAATCAAACCAGTGTCGAGTTCGGTTAGCAAACCAGACGAGTGACAGCATTACTGGTACTTCAACTAGCACGCCGACAACCGTGGCAAGAGCTGCGCCTGAATGTAGGCCGAATAATGAAATCGCTACGGCTACTGCTAATTCAAAGAAGTTTGATGTGCCGATCATACAAGCGGGTGCAGCAACGTTATGCGGCAGTTTGATCTTCTTGGCAATGAAATAAGCAATCGCGAAAATACCATAAGTTTGAATTAACAGCGGGATCGCAATTAATACAATCGCTTGTGGTTTGGCAATAATGGTTTCTGACTGAAAACCAAATAATAGAACTACAGTTGCTAGCAAACCCACGATAGACCATGGTTTCATCGTCGCTAGAAACTGATTTAAACGAGAGTGATCATCGGCTTTATCTAATTTCTGGCGAGTAACTGCACCTGCAATTAATGGGATCAAAACATACAGCACAACGGAAAGCAGTAGCGTATCCCAAGGTACTGTAATATCCGTCACGCCAAGTAATAAACCAGCAATTGGTGCAAAGGCAAAGATCATAATGATGTCGTTAATTGATACCTGAACCAAGGTGTAGTTTGCATCGCCTTTGATTAATTGACTCCACACAAACACCATTGCGGTACAAGGCGCAACGCCAAGTAAAATCATACCTGCGATGTATTCTGTTGCAGTTTGAGGATCAACCCAGTCAGCAAAAATGCCTTTAAAGAATAACCAGCCTAACAGCGCCATAGTAAAAGGTTTAATCAGCCAGTTGATGACTAAAGTTAGCACCAAGCCTTTTGGTTTTTTACCGACGTCTTTGATGGATGAAAAATCAATTTGCACCATCATTGGGTAAATCATCAACCAAATTAAAACCGCCATGATGAGATTCACATGTGCATATTCAATGTTGGCGATTGTTGCGAAAAACTCTGGCATCAGATTACCGAGAAATATCCCGACAACAATCGCAATACCAACCCAAACCGATAGATAACGCTCGAATAATCCCATGTTAATGCGCCCCTAATTTTGCCAATTCAGCTTTCAGTTCATCGTTTGAAAGTGATTGTTTAGCAAGTTGAGATAGCTTCTCCACTCGCTCGGTAATTTCAGCAATACAAGCACGGAATGCATCCGCTTTTTCTTCTTCCGTTCCATCTAATTTTGATGGATCAGATAAACCCCAATGCACTTTAATGGTTTTGCCGAACCAAACAGGGCAAGCTTCACCTGCTGCAGAATCACAAACAGTCACAACAACATCTGGCTGAAAAGATTCAAACTCATCCCATGATTGGCTCTGTAAACCTTGAGTCGAAATATTGGCTTCTTGCAGATACTTAATTGAGAGTGGGTGAACTTCACCGCAAGGTTGGCTACCTGCGCTTTTTGCTGTGATACAGTCTCCAGCCACATGATTGGTAATGGCTTCAGATAAAATGCTGCGGCAACGGTTATGAGTACAAATATATAAAATTTTCATTTCGAATCCTTTTGTGCGCAGCTACCAGTTTGAGATTTTGCTGCTTTCAGTTTTTGTAAAGCCTCAGAGAAATAGTCTGGATTTTTGTTTGCCGTTTCTTGAATGACATTTTTTGCCCATTGCGGCAGTTCAGGGTGAAGTTGGTAATGCACCCATTTTCCACGTCTTTCATCCATCAAAATTTTGTGTTTACGTAATTCTGCAAGGTGGCGAGACACTTTCGGTTGATCCAATTCAAGACCCGCCATTAAGTCACACACACAAACTTCTGTAAGTTCGCTGATAATCAAGAGGGATTTCAAACGGGTGTCATCTGATAAACATTTATAAAATTGCAATGGAGTCATTTTTATATCCGATAATTAATATACCCAAGTAACTTCAAGATGCGAGTTTCAGCAAGAATAAAACAAGCTTTAGGTAAGGCAAATTGGATACGATCATAGCCATCTATATCTATTCAATTTAACGCAGCATAAAGCTTGTTTTAACTTGCCCTTCGGGAGCTTCATCCAAGCCTTTATGCTGTGTTAGATTTATTTGAAAGGTTGACACATTCCTGTATAAATCTGTCTTGCCTAAAGACTTGGATGATAGCTCTGAATTCTGCATCTTGAAGTCACTTGGGTATACATATGAAAAATAATATATGTGTTTTTCCGTATGTCAAATGCATTATTCCAAATAGTGTATTAAGTTCATATACTCAAGCGGTCAGAGAAGAATAAGGAAAGATCATGGAATTGAGTGTTACGCCTGCATGTGTTGAATTTTCAGAACAAATTTCTCAATTAACAGCAGAGTTGGGCTATCAAGTAAATGTTGAAAATACTGCTGCTTGGCTAAATGTTCTGATTGATTCTCCATTGCATGCTGTGTTTGTCGTGCAAAATGCCGAGCAAGATATTTGTGGTTGGATTGTTGTTGAAAAGCGTTTGATTTTGGAATCAGGTTTTAGTGCAGAAATTACTGGTTTAGTTGTTGGTGCAGCATTCCGCCGCCAAGGAGTAGCAAAGTTGCTGGTGGATGCGGCAGAAAATTGGGCGCACGAGCAACAGTTAAACCGCTTAGTAGTGCGCTCCAACGCCAAACGAGTAGAGTCGCACTTGTTCTATCCATCAATTGGATTTGAGCACACCAAAACATCGGAAGTTTATGTGAAACGTTTTGCTTCTTAACTTACTTTTCAAAACGAGTTTAACTTTCCCAATCATCGAGTACTTTGGTGAGTAGAGCTTCAAATTGCTTTTGTTCTTTGGGGCTCAAACATGACAATCTTTGCTGCCGTGATTGCTGTAACTCATCCAAAATCTTTTCAATCGTTTCTAGCCCAAGTGGAGTGAGTTGAACTAGCTTACTTCGCTTATCATTTGGGTTATCAACCCGTTCAATAAGCTGCTTTTTCATTACTCGGTCGAGCACTTTTGTTAACCCGCCAGAACTGAATAACATGGTTTTATAGAGAATGGTCGGAGAGGCGGAATAGGGTACACCTTGACGAAACAAACTGATCAAAATACTGAAATCCGCTTGTTGCAATTCATATGGATATAGATGGTTTGAAACATCCGATTTTAGGTATTCCGAAATCCGATGAATACGCAGAGTTAAGCCTTCATAAGGGAGTTTATTTTGTTCAACCGTTGAGCCAAGTTGCAGTAAGTCAGAAACAGAAATTTGCTGAGACATGAACATTCCTTCATTAACAAACTGATCAAATTTTATCTTGCTAGAAAGATATTATCTAGTTAATATTTTGTTAAATCTTGTTTTGTGGCATGAGGATGTATGACTAAATCCGTTCCTAAATCATTAATTGTATTACTGGCGAGTGTGTTCGCACTTAGCCCGTTCTCTATTGATACATATTTGCCAGCCATTCCAACGATTACCGCTGACTTAGATGTCAACATTCACTGGGTTTCAATGACGGTGAGTTTGTTTGTCTTTGGGCTTTCAATAGGGCAATTGCTCGGTGGACAATTCTCTGATCGGTTTGGTCGTCAAAAAGTCATGTCTGTTGGTTTAGTTGTATTTGCTATTGGTAGTCTTGCGATTTCTGCTGCTCAATCTATCCAAATGTTATGGCTATTTCGCTTGCTTCAATCGCTAGGTGGCGGCATGGCGGTGGCGTGCGTTCCTGCATTAATTCGAGATAATGCTGAAGGTCGAGAAGCGGCACGTTTATTCTCATTAATTGCCTTGATTATGATGATTGCACCATCGGTTGCGCCGAGCGTCGGGACGATTATCTTATCGCTACTTAATTGGCATTTTATCTTCATTTTCTTAGGCTGCTTGGGTTTGGTTTTAGCTTTGGCTTCATGGAAAGTGGTGCCGAAACCTAAGGTTGAAGCAAGCGTACATCGTCCTAAATTAATGAGTTATACCGAAGTATTAAAGCAGAGAACCGTGCTTGGATATTTGTTATCTCTGGCGTTTGGTTTCAGTGTAATGATGATTTATCTCGCTAATACGCCTTTTGTTTATATGGAACATTTTGGCATTTCAGAGAAAGCATTTTCTATGTTGTTTTTACTCAATGTCGTTGGCTTAGTGAGTGTGAACCGATTGAACGCATGGTTATTGAAAAAGCATGAGCCGGCAGATTTATTGGTGCGATTCATTCAAATGCAGTTTAGCGGCGCAGTTATCATGTTGCTTTCGGTGATTTTCTTACCTGAGCATATTTACGGTGTGGCCCTTGGCTTCTTTATCATGGTGTCAGCGAATGCGGGGATTATGCCGAATACCAATGCCTGCTACTTACAGTACTTCAAACAAAATGCAGGTAAAGCATCGGGTTTATTAGGATTTATGCAGTTTTTCACCGCTTCAATTATCAGTGGCCTAGTGGCGTATCTCAGCCATGATGACTTATGGATTGTTGTGATAGGCGTGATTGTTTGCAGCTCGATTGCTTTATGGGGTGCAAAGGATGGGTTGAAACGTCAACAGCATCATTGATCTAAACGCTTTGAGATAAACAGCCTTGATATAGAACAGTTGAACTGTCGAATTTTTTGCTATCATGCTGCCTTATTTTCACTCATTTGGAATATGCAGCATGAACGCTTCTGATTACATCGAACTTATCCAAGAATTTCTTACTTACTCTATGAAGCCTGATCCTGAAAAAGCCGCGACTTATATGGCTTCTGATGTTGAAATCATTTTTACTGGCAAGCGTTGTATGGCTCACGCTGGTGAAATTACGGCGTTTAATGCGAGTCGTTATAAGTGGGTGAAGAAAGATTTAGGCCAGTTTGATTGTGTTGTTAATGACGATCATGCGATTGTGTATTCCAACGGTACTTTGTACGGTGAATGGTTGGATGGCCGTCCGTTTTCTGGCAACCGCTTTATTGACCGTTTTGAAATTCGTAACGGCAAAATCACTAAAATGGAAGTGTGGAACGACAGCGCAGAATGGATTTTAGCACCTGAACTTAACCAATCAACTGAGGCGTAATTGAATGTCTGTAGTTGATGTTAAAAAGTCTGATAATAAAGTCACCATTGGCTTAACCAATCCGAAAAGTCCTTCTAATGTTGGTGCGGTAATGCGTGCGGTAGGCTGTTATCGTGCTGATGCAATTCGCTATACAGGTGAACGTTTTGAGCGTGCATCTAAGTTCCATACTGATACCAAAAGCATGGCACAGAAAATCCCATTAGATCGTGTCGAAAATATGCTGCAAGATTTAGATGCAGACACCAAAATTGTTTGTGTCGAATTGGTGGAAGGGGCGATTGCCTTACCGGATTTTGTTCATCCTGAAAAAGCGATTTATGTTTTTGGCCCAGAAGATGGCAGCATTGATCAAGAAGTGGTTTCAAAAGCGGATGCGGTTGTTTATGTGCCGACAGTCGGTTGTATGAACTTGGCAGCTTCTGTAAATGTGCTTTTGTATGATCGCTTAGCGAAAGCGCATCATGCTAAGCCTGAAAGTGTTGAGCAGGGCGATGAGTTAATTCGTAAAAGTAGGGACACCAATAATAAGTTGATTGCCTAGAATTTTAGGTAAAATACCAGTTCTAATATAACGTTAACTTCAGGTGATTAGCCTTCGGCGACCTACTTTTTTCAACGGCCAAAAAAGTAGGCAAAAAGGCCGCTGCTGAAATTTTGTTATCTTTGTTCCACTTGGTCATTTTGTTAACGGCTTCAAGAGGACATCCCTGTCCTCGAGAAGCCTAACCGTCATCCATGACGGTTTACACAAAATGACTGGCGTTACACAAAGCAAAATTTAGGCAGAAAGTAAGACTTTCAACTTCTGAATCATAATATATTCCAATAAATATAGGCTCATGTTCAATATGTCTCAAGCAGAGCTAAAATTATTGGCGTTAATATAAAAGATTTTGTGAGTTTATAACAAAAAGACCAACTGATATTGCTATCGAGTTGGTCTTTTAGTTTGGCGAAATAGAATTAGTGAGTGGTTGTTGCTTCTAATTCAGATTCCATTTTCTTATCAAACATCTCCACCATTTCTCTGGCGGCTTGTCGGCCAGCAACCATAGCGGTAACCACTAGATCGGCTCCGTGAACTGCATCGCCACCGGCAAAGATTTTCGGGTTAGAAGTTTGAGTTGATAATGCAGTGCCAGCATTGGTCATAATGCCGCCCCATTTATCAAGCTTCACATTGTGACCTTCAAGCCAAGGCATCGCATGAGAATGGAAACCAAACGCTAAAATCAAAACATCCGCAGGAAGCACGAATTCTGAACCTTCAATTGCCACAGGGCGACGACGGCCATCTGCGCCTGCTTCACCCATTTTAGTGCGGATCATACCTACGCCAGTGACTTCACCTTGGTCATTCACTTCAATGAATTGTGGCTGAACGTTAAATTGCAGTGTCACGCCTTCTTCTTTGGCGTTAGTCACTTCTTTTTTCGAACCCGGCATATTGGCTTCATCACGGCGATAAGCACAGGTTACGCTTTTCGCATTGCGACGAATCGAGGTGCGCAAACAGTCCATAGCCGTATCGCCACCACCAAGAACCACCACGTTTTTACCTTCAACGTCCACCCAAGGGTATTTTTCGCTTTCAGGTAAACCCATCACTTCACGAGTGTTAGCAATCAAGAATGGCAATGCTTGGATCACG
The DNA here is from genome assembly GCA_047975485.1 of Vibrio sp. GTDB lineage: Bacteria > Pseudomonadota > Gammaproteobacteria > Enterobacterales > Vibrionaceae > Vibrio. The sequence continues at coordinate 42,322 of JBKEDP010000005.1, forward strand.
CCTTTCGCATCTTCGTTTTCTAAGCGAGCACCAATGTATTTATAAGTGCCGACGCCAAGGAAAATTGAATCGTAATTTTTGACTAGCTCATCAAACTGAATGTCTTTGCCAATCTCGCAATCAAGATGGAAGTTAATGCCCATTTGAGTAAAGATTTCACGACGAGTCGCTAATACGGTTTTGTCTAATTTAAATGATGGAATACCGAATGTTAGCAAGCCACCTATTTCAGGGTGCTGATCATAAACATCAACTTGCACACCTTGGCGAGCCAGAATATCGGCACAACCTAAACCAGCAGGGCCTGCACCAATTACTGCTACGCGTTCTTTACGAGGAGTAACATTTTCAACGCTTGGACGCCAACCTTGCGCTAAAGCTGTGTCGGTAATGTAACGCTCGATGTTGCCAATGGTGACAGAGCCAGAGAAAGGCAGCATGGTACAAGAACCTTCACATAAGCGATCTTGCGGACAAATGCGGCCACAAATTTCAGGCAATGAACTGGTTTGATGGCATAATTCTGCCGCTTCAATGACCTTGCCTTGGCGTGCTAATTCGATCCATTGAGGGATCTCGTTATGCAGAGGGCACGTCCAGTTACAGTTGGCTTTAGAAGAACAAGTAATACAGCGATTCGCTTCGTATTCCAAAGCATCTTCACTTAACGGGAAGTAAATTTCTTCAAAGTGATGCTTACGTTCTTCAGCGGCAATTTTCTCAGCGCCTTTACGTTGCGGTTTATCGAGTAAAGCATCACGATTTAAACTTGGTGCATCTGCTTTCCAATCACGTGGCATAGCAGACGCTAACTGGCGCTGTTCACGTAATTGTTGTAAATCGCCAGCATCGACCATTTTTAATGCTTGAGAAGGGCAGTTCGCCACACATTGGGGAGTACCCGCTTCTGTCGATGCACATAAATCACATTTTTGGGCTACGCCACGAGGCTCTTCAACCATATTGATTGCACCGAACGGACAAGCAATTTGACACTGTTTACAACCGGTACATTTGCTTTCATCCAGCGATACCATGCCGTCTTTGTGAGTTAATGCGCCCACAAGGCAACCACGCACACAAGGCGCATCTTGGCAGTGACGACAAGTCATGGTGACAAATTTATCGCCCGCAGGATGAACCCAAATGCGAGGGTGATAATCGTCTTTTGATGTAGGCCATTGCTGCTCATTGTGGGCAACGGCGCACGAAATTTCGCAAACATGGCAACCAATACACTCTTGTGCATTAGCAACAATAAATTTATTCATGATGTACTCACAATAACCTAGGTGAGGTGAGAGGGCGATCCAGTGTGATCGTTATTTTTATATCTTTATAGTTTGTGGGGATTTTAGCAAAACTGAAACGCCATTTCTAATTTGAAAGCTCGGATCTATGAGCTTCATCAGAAACTAGTGTTCAAATTACCACTTTATGGGCAGTTTGCTGCTGTGCTTTTGGTCACTTGCATAATTTGTTAACCATCATATTAATAATCGATATAGTCAGTAAGCGACATGATTACGGCCAGCATTTTTAGCTTGGTACAGTTTTGCATCGGCATCAGCTAATAATTCACTCATTAAGCGCCTTTGACTGGAAGGGGCAATGACTAAACCGATAGAAACGGTATAACCATCGGTAAGCACGTCTCTTGATGTGTCGATAATGTTTTGATGTGTGCTGCAGACAATATTTTTTATTTCGTCGATAGTATCCGCTTGTATATGAATAACAAATTCATCACCACCAAAACGAGCAATAGTCCCTTTTGGCTTCATATTGTTGAGAAGTAACTCGCTAAGATGAATGACTACGCGGTCGCCAACATCATGGCCATGTGTATCATTAATCGTTTTAAAGTTATCAATATCAACGAGCGCAATGGCTTCATAATCTCCAAAAGAAGAAGTTCTATAATGTAATTCAAACCCACGGCGATTCAATAATGAGGTTAGAGGATCGTGTTCAGACAAATATTGAAGACGAGACATTTTTCCTTTCATTGATAAGTAATAAAGCATTATTACTGAAAGTACATAAAGAATGAAAATGAATATTAATATTGTGGCTTGCTGTTGTAAGAACAATTCAAACTTTGTTTTAAAAGGAAAGTCGATATACATTTTTAGGTTATTTTCAACGTCATCTATGTTGATATCCATTGGAAAATAAGCTGATTTAGGCAAAGTCGCATTGTCTTTAGCCATAAAATGAATATTAGGGTTCACGCCTATATTTGATAAAAACTTATCAATATCTAAATTTAAAGTCACCACCCCTTGAAAGGCATTGTTGTGGTAAATTCCAGCACTGATGATTAAAGCTCGTGTATGGCTCGATGTTGAGATCACTGGGCCAGTAAGGATGATATTCTTATCGCCATTTCTCGCTGCTTTCCAATAATCCCTATTTAAGGTTTGATTAAGTGCAGTTTTATCAAAATGTTTTAGCATTGGAGCCGGAGAGAAAAGCACATACTGGTATTTTGAAATATAAGCGAAGCCAGTAATGTAATTTTCTATACCATTAAGTAAAGAAATACTCGGTGCTAGATGTAATTTACTTTGTATATCTTTATATACCCTATCGCTACTGCTACAAGCGTCAGGAGTACCTTTAATAATATAGTTTAACTTAAACTTTTTAAGTGCTTTTGTACGTTCATCATCAATAGGTAACCATTTGCACAATGAATACTTATCAATTTCTTTTGTATGTTCTATTTCATCAGTGATTTCAAATTTATCGCTATAAAAATAGGTCGAAACGCTGTATTGCAAGGTGCCGAGAAGTTTTACTGACGTGGATAAATTTGAGTTGATGATGTCATATTGTCTATCAATATCATCATTCAAATTATTAAGAAAATTTAGCCATAAGACAGATGTCAACGCACATACTACAAGAAGCGGCAGTAGTATTATTTTTAATAAAGGATATTTATGCTGCATTGAATTTCTATTGATTGCTAAAGACGGGTGGAGTGTACCATTGTTCTTATTTTATAAATAGTTGCGCAGGGTTACATTTTGACATCAAAAACGTGTTACTAGACAAACTGTGATTTGATGCAATATTGGCTATATACCTATCACGAGTAAAGTGAGTTATCCAGAGAGCAGCTTAGTTTTAGAAACCAAGTTAGTTAATAGATCCGCATTGGGTTTTCTGGCTTTTGGTTAATTGCGTGATTTGGTAACCGCGTTCAGCAAGCTTTAATCTTAGGTTTTTCTGCCCCATTAAATGCAGTGCACCGACCGCAATGACATAGTGACCAGTTGGAGAAAGGAAGTCTGGATCGACAATTTTTTCTGCCCAATTGCTATTGCGGATATAAAGCATTTTGTTGCTGGTTTCTTCGTCCCAATCATTTGTTGCAAGCAGTTTGAGTAAGTTAGCTTGGTCACCGTCTTTCCAGCTTTTGACCATACAATGATAGGTTTGCTCGATTTTCGATTGTCCATCCGCTTCTTCTTTCAAAGCATCTAATAATAAATCTTTACCGTTGTTGGGTAGATTTTGCAGCATGTCGAGTTGTTCTTTCATGGTTTCAAACGTCAACAAGGGCACATTGAGTTTTTCCGCTTGGTGATACAAGGTTTGATCGACACCTTCTTCAGCATTAAAACCCAGTATTTGAAAGGTTTGATTCTCAATGGTGACCGCTGTTAACCAAGGCGGTAAAGAACCCAAGGTTTGTGGATTCAGTTTGAGTTTTTGAGCGATAGCAACCAACTGCTGCATTTGGTCGATATCTAATGCATCTTTGGTCAGTAGAACATTGGAAAAATCCAGCTGCGGTGCAGGAGAGTTCACATCTGTTTCCAACACTAAACCATCACTGTGAGCCAAAAATTGTTTCAACGACTGAGGTAGCGGATACATGCTTTGATCACCGAGGTGAATCGTACCCACGAGCATTAATTGTTGTTCGCCCTTGGTGGCTTTCCAAACTAAAGGTTCAGCATGGCTAGTTAATGGCAACAAAGAGGTCACCGATAGCAATGATGGAATAGAAAGCAAAGACAGAAAAAACGAACGCCAATTTTTCATAAGTAACTCGAATCTAATTAATCTGGTTTAAACAAACGCAAGCGGTTGGCGTTTGTGACCACTGTGATAGAAGATAATGCCATAGCCGCACCTGCAACAACAGGGCTGAGTAAAAATCCAAAAACTGGATACAAAATACCCGCCGCAATCGGAATGCCTAAGCTGTTATAAATAAAGGCGCCGAGCAAGTTTTGTTTGATGTTTTTCACAGTTGCTTGAGAAAGCTGAATCGCATCTATAACTGCTAATGGATTTGACGTTAACAGCGTCATGTTCGCATTTTCAATCGCAATATCCGAGCCACTTCCCATAGCAATACCGACATCAGCCTGTGCAAGAGCTGGCGCATCGTTAATGCCATCACCCACCATAGCCACTACTTTTGCGTTGTTAGTGTTGCCTTGCAAGCGACGAATGTGTTCCGCTTTTTGGTCGGGTAAAACACCTGCAATCACTTGAGTAATACCGAGTTCAGTAGCAATGGCTTCAGCCACCGCAGTTTGGTCACCTGAGAGCAGTACCACATGAATGCCTAACTTATGTAGCTTACTGATGGCTTGTTTAGATTCATCTCGCACTGGATCGGAAACGCCTAAAATTGCTGCCAGTTTGCCATTCTTGGCGACCAAAATGGGTGTTTGCGCTTTCTTATTTAATTGCTCAAGCGTGTCTTGGTAAGTCGCTAATTCCACCTGATTTTGAATTAAATATTTCGGGCTACCAATCAAATAATTCTGATTGTTAATGCTACCTGTTAAGCCTAAACCACGTTTCGTTTGATAATTTTCAACGGTCATGCCAGACGACGGAATATTTTCAGATGCTTGAATATATTTGCAAACCGCTTGAGCTAATGGATGTTCTGAGCGAGATTCTAACAGGTATATATCCGCCCAAATATTGGCATCATCTTCGACACTGATACAGGTTTGTACTTCGGGTTTGCCTTGAGTTAGCGTGCCGGTTTTATCAAAGACAATAGTTTGAATTTTGCTGGCTGTTTGTAGCACTTCCGCATCTTTAATTAAGATCCCCATTTCAGCCGCTTTACCTACACCAACGGTGACTGAAAGTGGCGTAGCTAAACCTAATGCGCAAGGGCAGGCAATAATCAGAACCGTTGTTGCAACCACCAACATATAACTGGCTTGAGGAGCAGGGCCTACAAAATACCAAATTGCTGCAGCTAAAATAGCAATGCAAATTACCACGGGAACGAACACTGATGAAATTTGATCTGCCAGTTTTGCAATCGCAGGTTTGCTGCTTTGAGCTTGGCGAACCAATTGAATAATGCGAGCTAAGGTGGTTTGCTCACCCACAACCGTTGCCTTGATCAGCAAACTGCCATCTTGGTTGATAGTGCCAGAAAATACTTTATCGCCTTGTTGTTTCAGTGCTGCAATCGGTTCGCCCGTTAACATAGATTCATCAATATAAGACTCACCATTTTCCACTACGCCATCGACGGGAATTCGCTCACCTGCTTTAACTCGAAGGAGCATGCCTAGTTGAATATCTTTGACGGCAATTTCCGTTTCTTGATTGTTTTTAACCACAATTGCTGTTTTAGGTTGAAGGTTAATTAATCCTTGCAACGCATCTGTGGTACGAGCTTTGGCTTTCGCTTCAATATAGTGACCAAGCGAGATCAAACCGATGATCATGGCACTGGCTTCAAAGTAAACATGGCGAGCTTGCGCTGGAAACCAAAACGGAGCCACAACCACCAACATGGAATAAAACCAAGCTGCACCAGTACCGAGAGCAACTAAAGTATCCATTGTTGCCCGTTTGTGAGTCAGCGACTGCCACGCATTGACGAAGAAACTACGACCAGCGGTTGCCAATAAAGCAAAACAGATGATGCCAACGATGCCCCAAGCCCATTGTGAAGCAGGGGCGTTAATCATCATGCTGCCACCGAGCATGCCCCAAAGCATTAACGGCACGCCAATCACGATACCCGCAATTGCATTCACAAAATGTTTTTTCTGCGTGTTTTCAAATTGCGCTTGTTGTTGCGCTCGCATGTCGTCATCACTTTGGATGAGTTCAGCTGCATAACCTGCTTGTTCGATTTGTTGAATCACTTCTGTGACAAGAGAATCTGACACTTTACCTTTTGGATAAGCGAGTGCGGTTTGTTCCGACAAATTGATTTGTGCATGTGAAATTTGCGGGTGTGCTTGCATGGCTTTTTCAACCGAAGCGACACAACTGGCGCAAGTCATGCCTGAAATGAGAAAGTGCAGCGGTTTGGTTTGGCTATTTTGTGGCTGTACAGAAGTGACTGCATCTGGTTGCTTTGTGATGGTGTCACTTTTGCTGTTTTTTTGTTCGGTTGCTGGTTTGTTTTGAGTCGGAGTTGTTTTCAATGAAATAGTATTCAGAGAAACAGCATTCACTGAAGCAGGTTTAAGTGGTTGCAAAGGTTTTGCTGATAGCAGAGAACCTGATTGTAAACTTGGTTTTGGCGAATTCAGCTGAGTAGAATTCGAGTCGTTTTTTTCAATTTCTGCTTTTGTTTCAACTGGAACTGCAACCGTTTCAGCTTGAAATCCAAGATCGTCGATTGCTTGAATAATCTCATTTGCTTCAAGTGGTGTGGTGATTTGCAGTGACTCTTTGGTTACAGTAAAAGTCTGATCGTCGCTTAGTGCATTGAGGGTATTTTCGACCTTGCCGACACAACGACCACAATGCAAGCCAGTTAATTTAAAGTGCAAAACTTGTTGTGCCGAATAACCGAATTGCTCCAAAGCTTGGTTGATGTCTTTCAAATTCGCATGAGTTTGAATATGGGCTTGAGTCGGGCTCATATCGATAATCTGAGTATCTGGCAGATATTCTATACTTGGGCGCACTTTTCGCACACATCCCATGCAATGTAATCCATGCAATTCTAATTGGTATTCGTTCATCTTTTTCACAACTCACTTTACAATCTTGATTGGTTGTCACTATAAACCTTACCGTAAGGGGAAGGTCAAAATATTTCTTTTCATACCCTTCGTACTTGAAGCTGCAGTTTTGTTAACTGCGCTCATTCGCCCCAATCACTTAGGCAAGCTAAGCTCATGGGGCCTCATTCTCTTGTTGCCTCACTGCAACTTCAATTACTTTGGGTATGGAATTGCTTGTCGCGGCAAATTGTCGGTTTTAGTGCTTAGCATTGAGTGCTAGAATACGCGCAACTTTTGCTACGGTTTCTTGAACTGTTTTTAGAAAATAAAGAAATCGTGCAGCAATCCTTTTCTTATTAAGAATTCATAAGGTAATTTTCATGACGGTTAAAACTCGTTTTGCTCCTAGCCCAACTGGCTATCTTCACGTTGGCGGTGCTCGTACTGCTCTTTACTCTTGGTTATTTGCGAAAAACCAAGGTGGTGAATTTGTTTTACGTATTGAAGATACCGATTTAGAACGTTCAACCCAAGAAGCGGTTGATGCGATCTTAGAAGGCATGCAATGGATGGGTTTGGATTGGGATGAAGGTCCTTACTACCAAACAAAACGTTTTGACCGTTACAACGAAATGGTTGACGTTCTTCTTGCGCAAGACAAAGCATACAAATGTTACGCATCAAAAGAACTGCTTGATGAAATTCGTGCAGAGCAAGAAGCAAACAAAGAAATGGCTCGTTACGATGCGAACCACCCGAAAATCGTTGCTGTAAATGAAGCTGCGAAAGAAGGCGATCCTTGTGTTATCCGTTTCCGCAACCCGAAAGAAGGTTCAGTGGTATTTGATGACCAAATCCGTGGCCGCATCGAAATTTCAAACAGCCAACTTGATGATTTGATCATTCGTCGTACTGACGGTTCTCCAACTTACAACTTCTGTGTTGTGGTTGATGACTGGGATATGGGTATCACGCATGTTGTTCGTGGTGAAGACCATATCAACAACACACCTCGTCAAATCAACATCTACGAAGCTCTAGGTGCGCCAGTTCCAACTTTCGCTCACTGTGCAATGATCTTAGGTGATGACGGTGCGAAACTTTCAAAACGCCACGGTGCAGTAAGCGTAATGCAATACCGTGACGAAGGTTACTTGCCGAATGCACTAAACAACTACCTAGTACGTTTAGGTTGGTCTCACGGTGACCAAGAAATCTTCTCTCGTGAAGAAATGATTGAATTCTTTAGCCTAAATGCGATCAGCAAATCAGCTTCAGCGTTCAACACTGACAAACTACTTTGGTTGAACAACCACTACATTAAAACGTCTGAGCCAGAATACGTTGCAGAGCATCTACAATGGCACTTAGACAACCAAAACATCAGCCTTGCAAATGGCCCAGCGATTACTGACGTGATCAAGCTAGTCGGCGAGCGTTGCAATACTTTGGTTGAACTAGCGCAGCAATCTCGTTACTTCTACGAAGATTTCTCTGAATTTGAAGCAGGCGCAGCGAAGAAACACCTACGTGGCGTAGCAAAAGCACCACTAGAATTAGCGCTAGCGAAAATTGAAGCAGTGACAGATTGGACGGTTGAAAACTGCCACGCTGTGATTGAGCAAGTTTGTGCAGAGCTTGAAATTGGCATGGGTAAAATCGGTATGCCACTTCGTGTAGCTGTAACTGGTGGCGGTCAATCTCCATCTGTAGACGCAGTTATGCAACTTGTTGGTCAAGAGCGTGTGATTGCTCGTGTGAAAATGGCATTAGCTTTCATCGCAGAACGTGAAGCAAACGCTTAATTTTCAATCTAATTTACTTTATTTTAGAAAGCCGGTCATGATGATCGGCTTTTTTTGTACCTAGATTTTTTATTGGCTTGTTGATTAAATTCTCAACACACACTGATGTAAGTCAAAGGAATTTTCATTTTTTATTCGAAATGCTAACTATTCTCATTAACTTTTGGTTAACTATGCTATAGAATGATTTCCTTATTCAATTTGGGGCAGAGATCTCATCATCACGATGACAAAAATAATCCCCCTGATGTAACACACTTTGAACGGAATTAACCATGCTGCTTCCATTTCCTATCAACAATGCTGTTTCGGGTCGCACCGTTAGCATTTTGAAAAGTCTTGCTTTGACCTGTTGTTTTACCGCTTCGTTTTCGACTTTTGCCGATGCTTTAGATAGCGCTCGCTCTATTGAAAATCAAACTAACCAAGCGGCGAAAAGTGCGCAGAACACCATTAATGCGAACTCAGATAAAACCTTTGATCTGCAAGCGGATATTGAACGCATGCAAGATCAAATTGAAAACTTGTCGATTTATCAAAAACACTTAAAAACATTAGTTGAAAGCCAAGAAGCAGAAAAAGTCAGCATTGATAACCAGCTTGTTGAAATCAAAGAAACCCGTGAAGGTGTTGTGCCGCTGATGTATCACATGATTGATGGCTTACACACTTTGATTGACCAAGGCAGCCCAGTTCGCTTAGCCAGTCGTGAAAAGCGTTTAGAGGATCTGCAAGATCTAATGACTCGTGCGGATATTTCAGATGCAGAAAAATACCGTCGTATTCTTGAAGCCTACCAAATTGAAATGGATTACGGTTCAAAACTGGGTGTGTATGAAGGCGAAATTCAACTTGATGCAGACGATACACGCCAAGTCGATATGCTCTACATGGGCAAAGTGGTTTTAATTGCTCGCAGCAAAGATGCTCAAACTGCATGGCTTTGGTCTCAAGCTGATAAAAAATGGAACGAAATGGATTCTTCTGAATTGCTGAATGTAAATCAGGCTTACGCATTAGCAAACAAAGACCAAGCACCAAGCCTATTAACGCTTCCTCTATCGGTTACTCAAGTAACGGATGAAACATCAACTGAGGAGGCAAAATAATGAAACTTCTTCCAACTTTTATTGCAGTTATTGCCGCTTCAACTTTTGCATTTAATGCATCGGCGGACGATTTATCAACATTGCCAGCAAAAGCACAAGCAGAACAAAAAACAGAAAGCGCACATAACCAGCAACGTGTTGCAGTAAGTGCTTCTGAGCGTGCTGAACTACAAGCGAAATACAATCAACTTTCTGCGCAATTGGCACAGATTGAAAAAGACAACGCAGCTTTGAGTGAAACTTTTTCTGCGAATGAAGAAGCGTTATCTGAGAAACAGCAAGAACTTCAAATTGCGTCAGGCAGCTTAGGTGAGTTGTTTGGCGTGGTTCGTCAGTCAGCGAAAGATGTACAAATTAGCTATCAACAATCTTTCTTAGGCGAGCAGGGTAAAGCGTTTGATGCGGATTTGAGTAAGTTAATCAGCAATGAAAAACTGCCGTCACTCAATATGCTGACTCGCTTATGGCAAGCGATGGAATATAAAGCACAAACAGGTAACGTGATTGCTTCTGTGTCTCTACCTTATATTCAAGGTAATGGCAAAACTCAGCAAGTACCTGCATTGCGTGTTGGTGATCTTGGTTTGTTAACCGAGCAAGGTTATGTGAAGTGGGATTTTGGACGTCAACAAGCGACCAATTATCTTGCGCTACCGTCTGATGCGCCAACATTGGATGACCTGAAATCGTCGCCAACAGATTCTATCGTTATTGACCCAACTCGTGGCGTGATGCTTGAACAATATGCACATCAACCAACCTTGATGCAGCGAATCGATCAAGCGGGCATTGTCGGTAAAATTATCCTGTTATTGCTTCTTATTGGTTTGGTCATTGCGGCTGTTCGTGGTGTTCGGTTGACCATGACGCAACAACAAATTTCAAAACAGCTTAAACAACCTGAAAACCCAACGGAGGATAACCCACTTGGTCGTATCTTGACGGTTTATCAGAAAGAGAAAAAACAGTCGGTTGAATCATTGGAATTGCGTTTACTTGAAAGTGTTCTTGATGAGCAACAAGGTTTAGAGCGTGGCTTGTCGATGCTGAAACTGTTTGCAGCACTTGCGCCAATGCTTGGTCTATTGGGTACGGTAACCGGTATGATCGAAACTTTCCAAGTGATCACGCAATTTGGTAATGGTGACCCGAAAGTGATGGCCGGCGGTATTTCAATGGCTTTGATCACGACGGTATTAGGCTTGGTTGCGGCAATGCCATTGCTTCTTGCGCACAACATTCTTTCTAACCGTGCTGAAGTGATCCGCAATACGCTTGAAAAACAAGGCGTGAGCTTAGTGGCTCGTCGTGCAGAAGCGGAATCAGATAAAGCGAACCGTTCAGCAGCAGATATTAACGGAGCAACTGCGTAATGTTGGCATGGATCTCAAGCATCTTTCCTAGCCTAATGGACTCTCACCTGTTGGATTTTATGTCCAAAGGTGGGGCTGTCTTATGGTGGTTGGCGGCTGTGGTGTGTCTATGCTGGATCCTAATCATTGAACGTATTTTGTTTTTAACTTTGTCCTATCGACATTTAAAGGCGAGCTGGGTAGCTCAATGGAAACAACGTTCAGAGCATGATTCTTGGTACGCATTGGCACAGAAAGAAGGCATGTTGCAACAAGCGCATGTGATGCTAACCAAGCATTTGGATTTCATTAAAGCGCTGGTGGCCTTGTGCCCGATGCTCGGCTTGCTTGGTACGGTAACCGGTATGATCACCGTGTTCGACCTTATGGCACTTTCAGGCAGCAGCGATCCAAAGCTAATGGCTTCAGGTATTTCAATGGCAACTTTACCAACTATGGCGGGCATGGTCGCAGCCTTAGCAGGTATGTTTGCGCATTCTCGATTAGTAAAAGTAGCGACTCGTAAAGAATTGCACTTGGAACAACAATTAAGGAGTGGCGAATGAGATTAGTTCGTCCTACAAAAGCAAAAGAAGAAGCTCAAGTCGATTTAACCTCGATGTTGGATATCGTTTTCATCATGTTGATCTTCTTCATCGTGACCAGTTCATTTGTGAATGAATCGGGCGTGGAAGTGAATCGTCCACAAGCCTCTCATGCTACTGCGCAAAAAGATGCGGGTATTTTCATTGCAGTTACCGCAGCAAACGATGTGTTTATTGATAAGCAACGTGTTGATGTTGAGCGAGTGAGCGCAGCATTAGAAAAAATCGTGATTGATAAACCAGATGCAAGCCTTGTGATCCAAGCTGATCGCCATGCATATAACGGCACTGTGGTTGAAGTGATGGATGCAGCGAAAGGAGCGGGCATTGAGAAAATTGCGCTCGCCACGGCTGATAAATCGTAAGTGAATGACTATGAAAACGGAAAACACCGTCGAAACATTAACCCATGATTTATCTGATTCCATTCATGCGCATGGGTACGACACATCAAATGTACGTTTGTTAGTGGCGATCCCTGTTGGTTTGATTATTGCGATTGCGCTTTTTTCATTCATGTCTTGGATGGTTGGTGGCGTGAAAGAAGCAAGCACTGATGAGCAAGCGCCAATGTCGTTTGATGTAGTGATGCAAGATTCTGGTTCGGGTTCACAGGCACGTCAACGTCAGTTACCTGAAGCGCCGAAAATGCCTGAGCAACCACAAATGGCAACGCCGACAACACCAAGCGCACCGACTCCACAAGTTCAAGCGCCGCAAGTCACGATGGATATGAACATGACCTTGGCCGACAACGGTGTAGCGATTGATATGCCAACAGTGACGACAGCAAAAGTGGCAGATACACCTGCGCCAGTCGCAGCGGCAGCGGTTGCTAGTGGGTCGTCAGCTCCAGCGGGGCCTGCAGGTGTGAATGTCGGTGGTGATATTGGTGGTCAATCGGATGCAATGCCGTTGTATCGTGCTGAGCCTGCTTATCCGCCACGCATGCTAAGACGCAAGATTGAAGGCTTTGTGGTGATGAAATTTACCATCAATGAACAAGGTCGTCCGGAAGACATTCAACTGGTGCAAGCTGAACCATCGCAAGCTTTTGTTCGCCCTGCAATGCAAGCTTTAAGAAACTGGAAATACCAGCCTAAAGTGGTGAATGGCCAAGCGGTGAAGCAAAGCGGTCAACAAGTGAAAATTGAATTTAAGATCAATAAATGATGAATATGATTAAATTCCAATCGCAAAAAAGATTTACTCGAATGATTCGATCTTTTGCCTGTTCAGTGACACTTCTATTAAGTTGTGGGCTTTTGGCTTTTTCTGTATCCGCTGCAGGTCTAATGCCTTATACGGTCAGCAAATTAGGGCAGGCGAGCCAGTTTGCACAAAAAGACAATCTTGCTAAAGCGATTGATGTACTAAAAGGCGTGAATACCAATAAAGCTTACGACAAAGCTTTTGTTAACCGAGTTTTAGGTATTTATTACTGGCAAGCAGAACAACCTCAAAACTCGATCAAGGTTTTGCGCCAAGCGGTTTCAGCGAAAGTTCTCGAGCCACAAACCCAGTGGGAAGCAAACCGAATGTTAGGCGATGTGCTGTATTCTCAACAGCAATTCTCCGATGCCACAACAGAATATCGTAATGCTCTGGCTGTGAAATATTCGCCAAGTTCAAAAGACAAAGCGCAATATCAAAAAGATGTGAATGACGTTCATTTTCGTATTGCGGCGGCTTATTACCAGAATCAACAATGGCAACAAGTGCGTTCAGCCTTGCTGCAATACCATGCATCAGATGCAGAAAAACGTCTGCAAGCTCTACAAATGCAAGCCATCGCTGAGCTACGTTTAAGCCAATGGCACAATGCAGAAAGTACGCTAGCGCAGTTGATTCGAATCGAGCCAAATAACAACATGTGGTGGCAACAACTGATTTCAGCACAGTTGCAACAGCAGCATAATCAAGATGCGTTAAATACTTACGCTTTGGCGAAAAAACAAAATTTAGAATTCACGGACAGTGATTACAAAACCTTGTCGCAACTGTACGCCAACAACGGCATTCCAGAACGTGGCGCAAGAATTTTGGATGAAATGTTTGCCGCTTTCCCGAAAACAAAAACGGAAGAAAACCTAAAAACGCAGGCTTATTACTACCAAATGGGGCGTGACTGGAAGAAAGCGATCAGCAGTTGGGAAGGTTTAGCTCAACGAAATGCCGAATATAACTGGCAACTTACTCAGCTTTATTTGCAGCAAAAGCAATATGCCAAAGCGGAACAAGTGATCGATAAAGCGCAACCTTATGCGAAAAAATCCGATTACAGCTTAGCGAAAATCAATCTGCTTTATCGCCTAGAAAAATACGATGATGCATTAGCGGAAGCAAAACGTTTGAATGAAACCATGCCATCCGATTCCGCACACACATGGATTGTATTCCTACAGAATAAGATGCTGAAAGATAATGCAGCTGAGAATTCTGAAGTGGAAAATGAAGAAGCATCTTCTTAATTAAGGACAAGGTTGTCAGTGGCTGAACATTCAAAATGTCACGGAAAATCTGTGCATTTTACAAGAATAGAAAAGGTGTTGGAGTATATTCACCATCACCTTTTTTTATCTTTGTCTCTTGAAGATTTAGCTCAAAAAAGTTGCTGGTCTCGCTGGCAACTGCAACGAGTCTTCACTGCTGCAACAGGAGTGAATGTCGCTCAATATGTGCGTGAAATTAAACTGAGCAAAGCTGCTGAAAACTTAATAGATACTCCCAACGAGCGAATTGTCGATATTGCTTTATCTCTTGGCTTTAATTCTGAAATAAGCTTTAGTCGATCCTTTAAACAATTCTTTGGTTGCTCACCTCGTGATTATAGAAAGCGAGGAATTCGAACTGGTTTACGCCAGCCGCTTACTCGTGCTTTAAATAATTCAACTCAAGAGTTAGAGACTTCATCTCAGCTGAATTCACAGTTATCACAAATTCGCATTGAGCATAAAGATGCATTTCAGTTAATGGGATGCCGAGGTGAAATTCGAGGGATTTTCGATCCTGATCCTAACTTTCAACAATCTGTTCCTGAAGTTTGGCAACAGCTAGATCTAATGAAGTCGAGACATTTACCTGAAGGTTATGCGGTATTGCATAATCAACGATTTGGTGTGATTGATACTGTTTCTCAAAACAACCAGTCTTTAACTTATTGGGCGACAGAGCCTTTTCAAGCTAAGCATCAAGATAACTTTTCTACGCTCACCATTCCTGAGCAAGAATATGCCGTGCTTTCACACAAGGGAGAAGTGGTTTCTCTGAAATTTCAACTGGAATGGTTTTTTACTTGTTGGTTGCCGCAAAGTGGCTATACCGGTGTCGATGGATATGAGTTAGAGATTTATCCAGAAGATTATGATTCATCCGATCCCGATGCTTATATGGAATACTGGTTGCCTGTGGTTAAGTCGAATTAAAAGAAAATAGAATCGCAGATTAATCTAATACACTTTTAAAATCTTTATCTTGCACCAAAATGTTAAGTTTTCTTTTTTACAAATGGTTATCATTGTGCAAATGATAATTATTATCGTCAATTTTGACGGATTTGTAGGAAAGGAAAATGCCTCGTATTAATCATCCCACGTTCTATCTTTCATCTTTAACTCTCGCGATCTCTGCAACACTATCCATTTTTTCTATTTCAACTGTTTATGCAGCAGAGCCAGAGTCCACCGTTTCGCAACAAGATACGATCACTGTTTTAGGCCAAACTTATCGTAATACTGCGACTAAAACTTCATTAGAGCCAGAAGAAACACCACAGGCCATTTCTGTTATAGATTCTGAGCAATTTGAATTGAGAGGTGTAACTTCGGTTCAACAAGCCTTACGTTATGCCCCCGGTGTAAATGCTGAGCTGAAAGGTGGCAGCGTGACCATGTATGATAATTACAACATTCGTGGTTTCGAAAATAACCAAATGTATTACGACGGTTTGGTTCTGCAATACTTAACTGGCTGGAACTTACAACCACAAATAGATCCTGTTGCTTTAGAGCGAGTTGAAATTTTTAAAGGCCCAAGTTCCGTTTTGTATGGCGCAATGCCACCGGGCGGTATGGTGAACTTAATAGCTAAATCTCCACAAAAAGAAGCGAGCACTGATGTTTCTGTAAAAACAGGTTCTCGCAATTTAACCAAAGCAAGCATTGATACCACAGGGCAAGTTGGCGATTCCAATCTTTATTATCGTTTGATTGGTTTGGCTTCAAAGCGTGATGGACAAGTCGATAACACCGAAGAAGAACGTTATGTTATTGCACCATCTTTAGATTGGTATGTGTCTGATAAAACGCTTATTAACTTTAACTTCTACTATCAGAATGATCCGAATATGGGTATGAACTCAGCGATGCCAGCTTCGGGTTCCGTGTGGAGCAATCCAAATGGCAGCATAGATAAAAATGCGTCGATGGGAGACAAGAACTGGAGCCAGTTTGAACGTGAGTTTTGGATGGCAGGTTATAAGATCGATCACTCGTTTAATGCCGATTGGTCATTCCTGCAAAATGCTCGCTTTATGAAAGCCGACTTATACCAAGAAAATACCTATCACCGAGCAGACGGTTGGAACCCGCAAACAGGTGAGCTTACTCGTAATATCTATAGCACGGATGAAAGTTCCAAAGGCTTCACAATCGATAACCAACTTACAGGCCATGTTGAAACAGGAATGGTTGATCATAGCTTATTGTTTGGTGTCGATTATCAATACTTAACCGGTGATTCGGATTATCAAGAATACGGAACAGCGCCACCATTTAATGTCTTTACGCCAAATAATAATCAAATTAATCGCTCGAGCTTAAATTCTATTTATCAATCCATTGATGATGTTCGAGTTGAACAGATTGGTGCTTATTTCCAAGATCAAATGCGTATAGAAAACTTAGTCTTGATGGCGGGTGGACGCTTTGACCATTATGAATCTCGTAGTGATGCGTCGGGAATCGTTACAGAAGCGAATCAAAACAACTTCTCATACCGTATTGGTGCTATGTACGAATTTGATAATGGTTGGTCGCCTTACATTAACTACGCAACGAGCTTTGAACCAGAGGTAGGATCGGATTCTAATGGAAATGAGTTCGACCCATCAAAAGGCCAGCAAGTTGAAGCGGGTGTGAAATATTTATCACCAGATTACGCAACGTCTATGACAGCATCGGCATTCTATATTGAGAAAAAAGATGTAGTAGTCGCAGACCCTGATAGTGCTAATTATGAACAAATTCAAGTAGGCAAAATTCTCTCGCAAGGTATTGAATTAGAAGGGCGTACTGCAATTACTGATAACTGGGATCTTGCTGCAAGTTACACCTATACGGATATAGAAATCACAGAAGATCCAAATGGCTTGGAAGGCAATACTCCAGTTTATGTTCCTGAACATGCAGCGACCTTGTGGACGGATTATTACATCTACAACGGTTTACTGAGTGGAACACGTTTAAGTGCTGGTGTGAGATACGTTGGCGAGCGTGAACTGGATGCGGAGAATACCGATAAAGTTCCTGATTACACGGTTGTGGACTTAGGAGCAGGTTATGATTTATCAAGCATATCAGAAAGCATGAAAGGGGCTTCGGTGAATGTAAGCGTCAGCAACTTATTCGATGAAGTTACTTATAGCTGTTATGACTCGGCTAACTGTTGGTACGGTGAAGAAAGAACCGTTGAGTTGAGTTTTGATTATAAGTTTTAGATAACTCCACTTAAAACCAAGCACTGAAATTTCTTAAATCTCAGTGCTTTTTTTGATCTTGGTTATTTTAATCTAAATAAAAATCAGTATCATTACGGTTCTATTGTTAAGTACATCAACGAGCCCTCCGTGAACGATCCAAGATACCAACAACTTTTCCATTATGCTGAACATATCACGCCTTATCTTCATGGTGAGCTAAAAGCTGAGATAGATATACAGCAAGATAATTGGATTGAAGCTTCCGCGGAGAATGCCGAACTGCTGCAAGACATTTATTCGAAATTGCAATTCTCACATCCAGAAGCGGGTAATGCGTATTGGCTGAATCGTACTTGGTCTTTGCTATTGTGGCAGCCGATTTACATTAGCTTTATCAGCATTTATGGCATTCACGCTTTGCCGCAGGTGTCTAAAATGGCGCAGCAGTGGCGAGCGGAAGTTAACTTTGTTTCGGGCTTTAAATTGCCGGAAAGTAAAATGTTTGAAGGGGACGTTGAAAGCCTTGTGCATCATGCGGCGGCTGAATTACTTCCTTTGTTTGAACATTATCGCCAACAGCTGGATCAAAATGTGCGTATTCGTCCGGGGTACACGCAACATTTATTAGCGGATTTACTGCTGATGGCTTTGCTACGTCTACAAGATATTTATACCGACTTGCCTCAAGATTATATCTGGCAGCATGCGCAAACTTGGCTGAAAGCGTTTGGTCTTTCTTGCAAGCCATTAGAGTCACTTAATTATGATGAGATTGATCAGAAGTGGCATTTTGTGCGCACAACTTGTTGTATGGTATATCGTTGTGAAGGCCGAGGGATGTGTCCAGATTGTCCACGAGCTAAGAAATTAAAATAACCTCTGTCTTCTCATTTTTTATTTGCATTTAAAAGGGGAAGTTCAGTGAAAATTGGTATCGTAGGCTTAGGTGGTATTTTCGAAGTAGCTTATTTACCGGCATTCGAAGCATTTCAAAACCTGTCTTTAGAAGAGCATAAGTTTCTAGGTAAGCATGAGTTACCAGAAAAACCTATCGAGTTATTTGGCTATGCACCACAAGTGAGTGAGAAGATAAAGAATGTAAAGGATTTAAATCTTCTTCCTACTTATCAAGATCTTCTCCAAATTGACCTCGATATTTTGCTTATCCTCACTCCGCCTGAAACCCATTACGATTTATTAGTTGAAGCCTTAAATTCCTCTGCTCGCATGATAGTGATAGAAAAGCCTGTGGTGGCAGATTTAGCGCAACTTGCACAGCTTAAAGCACTGCTTACTGATTCAAATTACGCCGACCGAGTTTTAGCTTTGGATCATTGGACTGGGCGCAACGGTGTTCAGTCGTTATTAATGGGTAAACTGGATAACACTTGGCAGCCGCTTTCAGACAATGCTAAGCAGAACATTATTCCTCAGATTGAACCGATTCAGCCTCAAGATATTCTTCAAATCGACGGTTTGCTTTTAGAGCCTTGTGGTTACAACGAGAAAGGCGAAGCCATTGCGCTCAACTTTGCTACAGGGCTTGAAGATACACGTCAGTTCTTCCATCCTGATGGTGTGATTTTGGATATTGGTACTCATGTATTAACCATGATGCGTGATTGTCTTTCGTGTTTTCAATCTGAGAGTCGTTTGAGTCTGCAAGTAGAGCAAGCTAAGTCACGCTTAGGCCAACCGATTGAGATAGGCGATATCACAACCGCAGAAGGCGAAGCCAAGTTAGTTGGTCATTGTGGAAACGTGCCGATCAGTCTACATCTAAACAAGTATGCGGGCTTAGAAGGCGGTCAAAAGGGAATGAATGTGAAATTGTCGCATGATCGTAAAGTATGGCTAGATAGACTGGGTAGCGATGAAATTCTTGGCTATGAACAAGATGGGCAAGTATGGCAATGGATCCGCTATGGTGCGCTTTATCAGCATACGATTTTCAATTTATTGCAAGGTTATCCTTTTAGTACTGAGCAATTAAAAGCAATGACTTCACGCCGTATTGAAGAAGTCGAATGTTTGCTTAACCTTAATCAGCAGCTACGTGGTAAGCATTAAGTCATTTAGAAAAGCATAAGTTACCTAGAAAAGCTTAAGCCAACCATTAAACCAATAAGTAAAGATTAAGCCTATTAATTCGGTCAAAATATCGTTACTATCTGCGCCCTTTTTAGCTTGATGGTGGAACGCGATGTTTATTGGCTTTGATTATGGAACGGCAAACTGTTCAGTGGCAATGATGGAAGAGGGAACTCCTCGATTGTTGCCACTTGAAAATGAAAGTTCATACATTCCTTCCACTATTTGCGCACCGACTCGTGAATCGGTCAGTGAATATTTGTTCCGGTTTATGGATACCAAGCCAAAAGACACGCTTGGTGAACAAGTATTGCGTCGTGCGATTAACATGAACCGAGAAGAAGACATTGAACTGCACCAAGGTGATGTGCAGTTCGGTCTTCAAGCCTTGAATACTTACCTTAGTGATCCCCAAGAAGTCTATTATGTGAAGTCGCCTAAATCGTTTCTAGGTGCGAAAGGATTGCATGAAACTCAATTAGTCTTTTTTGAAGATCTGGTTTGCAGCATGATGAAAAACATCAAAACTCAAGCCGAGAATTCCCTTCAACAAGACATTACTCAAGCTGTGATTGGTCGCCCGATTAACTTCCATGGTCGAGGTGGGGAAGATGCCAACCGCCAAGCAGAAAGCATTCTCCGTCATGCTGCGACTCGTGCTGGCTTTAAAGATATTGAATTTCAATTTGAACCGGTTGCAGCAGGTTTGGAATATGAAAGCACCTTAACAGAAAATCAAACCGTATTAGTGGTCGATATCGGTGGTGGTACAACCGACTGTTCCTTGATTGAAATGGGCCCTGATTGGCAACAAAAAGCCGACCGTAGTGCGAGTTTGCTAGGTCATAGCGGTCAGCGTGTTGGGGGTAACGATCTCGATATCTATTTGGCTTTCCGACAAATCATGCCGCAATTGGGTTTAGGCTCGAAGATGAATTCTGGTATCGAAATGCCAATTACACAATTCTGGAATCCGATTGCAATTAATAACGTGGTAGCGCAAAAAGATTTCTATGAAGCAGCAAATTTAAAGGCATTGAAACTGTTGCAGAAAGAAGCGCAAGAGCCTGAAAAATTGGCACGCTTGCTGACTATGTATCATCAAACTTTAGGCTATCAAATCGTGCGTAAAGCGGAAGAAGCGAAGATCGGGCTTTCGGATACTATGCTGCATTCTTTGTCGATTCCGATGGCGAAAGAGATCCTTAACTTAGATATTCAGCTTTATCAGATGGTGGAAGCGGTGGAAGTGCCGACTCAGAAGATGATGGATTTGGTGACGGAAGTCATGCAGCAAGCAACGAAAAAGCCAGACGTGATCTTTATGACAGGCGGCAGTGCGCGTTCACCATTCTTGCGTCAAGCTCTAGAACGTACTTTGCCGAATGTGCCTATCGTGAGTGGTAACTATTTTGGCTCAGTTACAGCAGGTTTAGCTCGTTGGGCGCAGCAAATTTTCTAAAAGTTTTAGAACGCCATATAAGCAAATCCTGAAGAACAAAAGCCAGATAAACAAAAAGAGTGAAGCGTTAACTTCACTCTTTTTTACAGACTGAACTCAATTAAGAGTCAGCGCTATGAATTAGTTAATGAGCAGTGAGCTCGAATGCTTAACTTATTCTGCTTCTTCTTCAGAAGTTGCTTCAGTTGCTGGCTCAGTTGTTTCTACAGCTGGTTGCTCAACTACTTCGATGTCTACGCTGATGTCAGCACGACGGTTTTCTTTACGGCCTTCAGCAGTTGCGTTGTCTGCGATTGGGCTTAGTTCACCTTCGCCGCTTACAGTGATTAGGCTAGAATCAACACCTTGTTGTACTAGGTAATCAGCAACAGCTTGAGCACGTTCTTCAGAAAGTTTTTGGTTGTATTCTTCAGTACCAGTGCTGTCAGTGTGACCAACGATTTCGATTGAACGTAGGTTGTCAGCAGTTACTTTAGCTACAGCAGCATCGATTTCGTCAGTTGCTTTTAGAGTAGCAGAGTCGAAGTCGAATAGGTGGTCAGCACTTAGGTGTACTGGAGTGATTACTGGCTCTGGAGTTACTACTGGAGCTTCAGCAACTTCTTCGCTTGAAGAACAACCAGCTAATGTTGCCATTAGACCCAAAGCACAAGCCATACCAAGATAATTTTTTTTCATACCGTTTTCCATTATTGTTAGTCTGATTTTAAGCTAAGTAGAGCCACGCTGCCTGACTGATAATGCTCGGTAGAATGTATCCCTACTTAAGCCACAGAGAAAATGACTTAATAATTCTAAATGTGTTGAAGTTTGCACGAAATGACAACTAATTGTATTTCAATGCGAATTTAATACTCCAACGTCTTTTTATACCACGATTAATAGTAAACCGTAAAATAAATATTTACTACTTTTAGGGGGTTAAAAGTTAAATTTCTGCTAACTTGGTAAAGTTTTGAACAATCAAACACTACTCTGACTCAGAGATAAACTTATTTTTGGCCTCGGATTAGTAAAATTAAGAAGTAACTGCCGCCAATAATAGATACCACGGTGCCTGCTGCTACTTGCATTGGGAATAGCACACTTTGACCAATCCAATCCGCCATTAGCATTAATAATCCTCCGACTAATCCCGCCACGACTAATTGCTCTCTTGCTTGCTTTGCACCTAGCATTACTGCCATGTGTGGAGCCAATAAGCCGACAAAGGCAACCGGTCCCATTGTTGTGGTAACTAATGCACACAGAAGTGCCACGCTACAAAGTAAGATCACGCTGGTGGTTTTCACATTCAAGCCACGTGCTGCTGCAAATTGACGACCTGCTGAAATTAAGGTTAACCAGCGAGAAACACTGATCAGCAGTCCAAAAATAATCGCCACACTGACAGCCAAGAGTAGAGCATTGTTAGAGGATACTCGATAAGTTGAACCTGCAAGCCAACCAATAATGGTGTAGGTGTCTTGTGAACCTTTCGCCAAAGCAAATTGCACTAAAGATTCAATTAAGGCACTAATCGCAATACCAATCAAAATCATGCTTGAAGGAGCAAATTGATTTCGCTTTCCAAGTAATAACAAAATGCCTAACACGATCATACTGCCTGCAAATGCGACTAAAGATCCTGAAGCAAAAATATTGGTACCCAAAAAGACGGTCGCGCCAACTAAAGCAAAAGTCGCACCTGCGGAAATACCCAAAATATCAGGGCTAGCAAGCGGGTTATAGATCAAGCGTTGCAAAACGGTGCCCGCAGCAGCTAAAGCAATACCGGCCGCAATCGCTGTGGTGAATCGAGGCCAGCGTAAGTTCCAGTTAAAGGCATCAGGGATCGCCCAATGCAAGCCAGAATCTGTCATTGAAAGTGTGGCACTGGCAAAAAGCATCGCAATAGAAAATACGATCAAAAATGGGATCATCAAACGGGAAAGTTGCGCTTTGCTCGGTGGCAGTTTAATTGAAATCTGATCTTGTGCTTTTAATGCTCGGCGACTAAACCAAATCAAAGCTGGAGCACCAATAGCAGCAGCCGTAGTGCCACTTGGGATCATTTCTAAAGTAAATTGGCTAAGAGAAAGAGCCAAAATATCGGTGACAAGTAGAGCAATACTACCAATCACCATGCTAACGTAAAGTTCAGTTTTCGGTGTCCTTGCGCCAATAGCACGAGCGATGTTAGGAGAAAGCAAACCAATAAAACTGATCACACCAACTGCAGTGATTGAAGCAGAAACCACCCATAAACCAAGCATGATCAACAGGATAAAGTAGGGGATCACATTCAAGCCGCGAGCTGCTGCACCTTGGTGACCTAAGCGCATCAAGGTTAGAATTCGTGGAGCAATAAATAGTAGAACCAGTGCAACACTGACTCTTGGCAATAACCATTGCACCATTTCCCAGCCATTTTGAGCTAAATCACCTGCGCCCCAAATAAACACGTTTTGTGCATATTGATCGTTAAGCAAAATGATTGCGGTTGCGATTGCGCCAAATAAGATATTAACGACCATACCGGCCAGAATAAGAGGTAAGCCAGTGATATTTTTTGGGCCAGCAATCGTGATCACCAAGCCCATCGCAAACATGGCACCAACCATTGCAGCAAGAGACATGTAATCAGCAGCGATATTCGGGAACCAAACATTCACAACAATAAGAGCAAGCCAAGCGCCAGATGACGTACCAAGCGTTAACGGAGAGGTGAGTGAGTTTTGCGTAAGTTGTTGCATCAAACTGCCGACTAAACCCAGCATCGCACCAACCACAATTGCCATCAATGCACGAGGCAGTTGTCCGTAAACAAAATTAAAATCTGCAAATTCTTGAGCTTCAGCCCCTAAAATCAAATGCCATTGCTGAGAGAAAGTAAGAGGGTTAGCGATTTGTAAACTGGCAACCGCAATCACTAACAGAGTGAAAAAGACAGCAATAACAGTGGAAAAGCGAAGCTGGTTCATAAGGTTTTAATTTTTGTTATTAAGATAATAAGTAATAGAAAATGAAAAATTCGCGCAGCAAAAAACTGCGCTTAATTGAATTATTTCGCTTGAGTGTCTAACAAGCTTTTAGTGATGGATTCACCAATGTATTTCATCGACATTGCACCGCCATAATTCCAAACCGAATCCGCTTCGTTAACTTTGCCATTTCTAACAAACGGCATGGCTTTCCACAGCATCGATTTTTCCATTGCTGCTTGTTGATCAAATGGACCAAAGTAAACC
Source organism: Vibrio sp. (assembly GCA_047975485.1). Lineage (GTDB taxonomy): Bacteria > Pseudomonadota > Gammaproteobacteria > Enterobacterales > Vibrionaceae > Vibrio. The sequence continues at coordinate 66,639 of JBKEDP010000005.1, forward strand.
ACATAGCCATCTTTCACGGCTTGAAGATCAGTTAAACGAATTTGTTTAATGCCCCAATGTGCTGGTGGAAACGGCATAGCAGGCGTCAAACCTAACTTATTAAGTACATAATTGGTGGTGGAGTTTTCGGTATAAACAAACACAGAAGTTTGGTTCGCAAAACGCATCGCCAATACATTCGGTAGTTTGTCGCCAAATTTTTCAGTCAGTTGCTTATTCAGTTCAGAAAAACGTTCTTCCATTCCTGCAAGTTTTTGTTCTGCTAATTCGCTTTTATCAACCACTTGAGCAATTTGTTTGAAGTTGGTGATGACTTCTTCTGCGCTGTCTTTTTCGCCTTCATAGGATTCGTAATACAGAACAGGGGCGATTTCTTGCAGGCGAGGAATAAGATCTTTTTGTGGTGATGCCGCTAAGATTAAATCTGGTTTTAATTCAGCCAGTTTTTGTAAGTTCGGTTCAGCACGAGTGCCAAGATCTGCAACTGATTCAGGAATCGCAGGTTTTACCACCCAAGTAGAATAATCTTTGATATTCGGAACACCCACAGGCGTGACATCTAGCTCTAATAGTTGTTCCGCTAAATCCCAGTTTAAGGCCACGATGCGTTGTGGATGATTATCTAGTTGGTGTTCACCTAAGCTATCAACGACAGTAATACTGGCTTGAGATGCAAAAGAGAGGGCCGTGAGAGCAAGTAGACTAAAGCGAGAAATAAGATTCATAAATTCGGTTCCTTTCATGACATAGCCACAATTAAACGACAGCGGCTAAACGACAACGGCAATTTTTTGTGCTTCTTGTTGTGGATGATCGAGAAGCTGAATATCGGTCTGGTATAAATCCGTCAAACGTTGTTCATCAAGCAATAATTCTTTTTCGCCACTAAATGCGATCTTGCCTTTTTTCAGTGCAACGATATGGGTGGCGTAACGTAAAGCAAGATTGAGATCGTGCAAGATCACCAAGACACCACAATGAGATTCTTGATTAAGTTGCTGCAATAAATCCATTAAATGATATTGATGATGAACATCGAGCGCGGAAGTCGGCTCATCTAAAATCAGAACAGGGGATTGTTGCGCCAGTAGCATTGAAACCCAAGCGCGTTGACGTTCACCACCAGAAAGCTTGTCAGCAAGGTTATTGGCGTATTGTTCCACGCCCGTTTTTTGCATCGCTTCTAAAATGATTTTCTCATCATCATTTTGCCAACGACCAAACACACCACGCCAAGGAAAACGGCCTAATTTCACTAATTCTTGAACCGTTAAACCAGCAACATCGGGTAATTTCTGCGGAAGAAAAGCGATTTCTTTTGCCAATTGCTTTTGGGAAAACGAACTGATTTCGGTGTCGTTAAGTTTAACGGAACCTGAATCCGCTTCAGATTGACCCGATAACAAGTTCACCAAGGTCGATTTACCGCTACCATTGTGACCAAGCACGACCGTTAAGCCATCACTAGGAATGGTGAGTTCGTCGATGGAAAGAATGTCGCGGTTATCTCGATTTACGCGAACTTGGTTAAGTGTGAACATAGTTTTCCTAACGTCGTTTTCTCAAACAGTGAATTTTGAGACTTCATATAAACGAAAAACCAGAGCCATGATGACATAGCTCCAGTGTTTTTAAATATTATCGCAGTTAGATGCGTAATTACTTTGATTCTCATTAAGTTTGCCTGAGCTTGCCGTAGAAATTGCGAAGCTCAGGATTCTTATTTTTCTACCAACGGTAATTTAAGCTTGCCGTTGCTGACAATTCTTCGCCGTAGTAACACCAGTAATCACAACTTGCTACGTATTCTTCATTAGTTAAGTTGTTTACGTTAACTTGTGCGCGCCATTTTGGAGTAATGTCGTAACGAGCCATAGCATCAACCAGAGTTACTGCTGGAACGTGTAGAGTATCTATACCATTAGATGCACCACCAACAGATGTACCCATATAACGAACACCTGCACCAACAACTAAACTATCAACACCCAATTTGGAAAAGTCATACTCAACCCAACCAGAAGCCATATGGCGTGGTATTAAGGCTGTGCGTTTTTTTGTGCCTTGACCATCATCAGATTCTGCATCGGTATAAGTGTAGTTGGCGCGAGTTGTTAAGCTATCTGTAACTCTTACAACGGCTTCAACTTCAACACCTTTTGATGTTAACTTCTCACTTTGTTTTTGGACGCTTGGGTTAGTCAGGTCGGTTTCTAATCCATTTTCTTGTTCAATGTCGAACCAAGCTACGTTCATATAACCATTGATAAAGTTAGGTTCATATTTAAAACCAATTTCAGTTTGTTTCCCTTCTAGCGGATCATACGCATTGTTATTGGCGTCAACAGCGGCAATAACTTCATATGATTCTGCATAACTGATATATGGTGATAAACCGAAATCAGTTAGATACATTGCTCCAGCACTTAGCGAGAATTGGTCATTGTGAATATCATCATCACCGCCAGTTGATTCTACTTTGTTTTGTAAGCGAACCACGTCATAACGGCCACCAGCTTTTAAGATAAGCTTTTCATTAATCTTAACTTGTTGCTGAGCATACATACCAAGCTGATCTTTTTTCACATCAACATTAGTTGCATTATCGTCAATTGGTTGGTAATTGCCATGTACTGGGTTGAATACGTTAATACTGCCAGTAGTCGCGCCAAAGTCATCGGCTTCATCACTGTCATTTTCAAAATGTGATAGATCAAAACCAAGCAAGGTAACATTCGATGTATTGCTAGTATTCCAATTAGCGATGAATTGGTTATCCATACTCAACATATCAGTTGAACCATCACGGTACACAATACCTCTTGCAACATCTGCACTTGTTTCGCTACCGAAAGCGTAAGTACTACGAAGCTTTAAATTAGTATGTGCGTAACGGGTGTTCTGTTTGAATTCCCAAGTATCATTGAAATGATGTTCTAACTCATAACCAATTGAGTATTGATCAGATTTGTTCTCATCATAATCTGGCTCACCAAGGTTGGTATCAGTATCAATTTTACCTTGAGGCGTATCAATTAAAGTACCGTAAGCAGGTAAGAAGCCACCAGTCGGTGTTCCATCATCCTGTTGCCACGATGCTAAAACGGTTAGCGTTGTATCTGGGCTAATATCCCATGCAATACTTGGTGCTAAATAAGTGCGGCTATTGTCTGTGTCATCTAGTACACCATCTTGTTTGTTCATCATCGCAACTAAACGAAAACGAACATCCCCGTTTTCATCCAAGAAGTTGGTGGTATCAATACCAATTTGTTGAAGGTTGCGACTGCCACCTTTGATCTCAACTTCACCACTTTCAATGTAATCAGGGCGTTTTGTTACTGCGTTAACTACACCACCTGGAGGCGCTTCACCGTAAAGTAAAGATGCAGGACCTTTTAACACTTCAATTTGTTCTAAACCGTAAGGTTCTAAATTCCAAGTGTAATAACCGATATTAAATAAACGGTTACCATCTAAATAAGTGGCAGCATCAAAACCGCGTACTTTAAACCAATCGGTATTGTTATCTGAACCATAAGGTTGCGCCATCACACCCGACTGATAGCGTAAAGCCTCATCTAGCTTAGTTGGGCTGCGAGTTTCAAGCTGCTCGGTATCAATAACAGATACACTGCGTGGCGTTTCAGCTAGTGGTGTCTCCACTTTCAAAGCCGAAGCGGTAACAGTAATAGTATCTAGGTTATCGGCAGGTACTTCATCAGCAAAAGTTGGTAGAGCTAAAAGAGCAAATGAAACGCCAACAGCTGGCTTCATCATCCTTGAGATAGCAAGCGAAAGAGGGTGTTGCGAAAAAGTCATAGAACAATCCATTGGTTAAAATGTAAACGATAATAATTGTTATTTAGAATTGTATTTATTTTCGTGAACTATGCCTAGCTTTTTCTTTACAAATTTGTCATTAGAGGAAAAAAGAAATGATCAAAATCAATCTAGGGTGGGAAATTGAGTAGTTTAGATTTATCATAGCGACCCTGATCACAAAGTTTCATTCGCTAACTTTGTGCTTTTTTACCGCTTTTTGCTCTCGGAACCTTTTTTATGTTCAAATTTTTTGAAGGTTTAACAAAACCTTTTCCACAAGAAGAAGTGACGACACCACCTAATACTTTGTTCGCATTTTGCTTACATTACAGTCGTGATTTCCTCATGCCGATCGTGTTTATGTCGCTGTTAAGTGCGGCAATTGCGATCATTGAAGTGTCGCTAATGGGCTTTATGGGTTCGATTGTCGACATGCTTTCAAAGCACACCCCAGAAACTTTATGGGAAGCTGAAGGCATGAAGCTCATCGGTATGGGAATGGTGATTGTGGTTGTCATCCCAGTGATTGGGTTTTTGCATTCGATGATCATGCACCAAAGCTTGTTGGGTAACTTCCCGATGTCGATCCGTTGGTTAGCGCACCGTTACTTATTAAATCAAAGTGTGACTTTTTACCAAGATGATTTCGCTGGTCGAATTGCTACCAAAGTGATGCAAACTTCACTTGCTATTCGTGAAACCGTGATGAAACTTGCCGACATGATGGTGTATGTGAGTGTTTACTTCGTATCCATGATGTTCTTGATTGCTAAAGCAGATTTATTCTTGATGATCCCTGTGTTTATCTGGCTTGTAGCGTATGTACTGATCCAAATGTACTACGTGCCGAAGATGAAGCGCATTGCAACAGCACAGGCAGATGCTCGTTCATTAATGACTGGTCGCATTGTTGATAGCTACACCAACATTGCGACGGTAAAACTGTTCTCGCACACCAACCGCGAAACCGAATACGCTGAAAAAGGCATGCAGTCTTTCTTGAAAACTGTTTATGCACAAATGCGTATGGCGACCGTGTTCTTGTTCAGCATTGATATGATCAACTATTTGTTGCTGTTTTCGATTGCGGCATTGTCGATTGGTTTGTGGATGAACAGCATGATCACTGTAGGTGCAATTGCAATTGCGATCAGCTTGGCATTGCGTATTCAAGGTATGTCGAAATGGATCATGTGGGAAATCAGTGCAATTTTCGAAAACATCGGTACGGTTGTTGATGGCATGAATACGCTGTCAAAACCTGTTGATACTCAAGATGTCAGCAACGCAAAACCATTAGTTGTTGAGCAAGGCGGCATTGAATTTGATGACATCAGTTTCCATTATGGTGAATCGAATAAAGCGGTGATTAGCCACTTGAATCTGAACATTAAACCGGGTGAAAAAGTTGGTTTAGTCGGTCGTTCAGGTGCAGGTAAATCAACACTTGTTAACCTATTGCTGCGTTTTTACGATATTGAAAGCGGCACGATTCGCATTGATGGCCAAGACATCTGCAAAGTTCAGCAAGATTCGCTGCGTGGCAATATTGGTATGATCACGCAAGACACGTCATTGCTACACCGCACCATTCGCGAAAACATTTTGTACGGTCGTCCAGATGCGACAGAAGAAGAATTGTTGGCGGCAACCAAGCAAGCTCATGCACACGAATTCATTGAAACCTTGAGCGATACGTTTGGTAACACAGGTTACGATGCACAAGTAGGTGAGCGTGGTGTGAAATTGTCAGGCGGTCAGCGTCAACGTATTGCGATTTCTCGTGTTCTGCTAAAAGATGCGCCAATTCTGATCATGGATGAAGCAACATCTGCGCTGGATTCTGAAGTCGAAGCTGCAATTCAAGAAAGCCTATACGAATTGATGGAAGGCAAAACGGTTATCGCCATCGCACACCGTCTATCAACCATTGCGGCAATGGATCGCTTAATCGTGTTAGATAAAGGCGAAATCCTAGAACAAGGCTCACACCAAGAATTGCTAGCAACTGGCGGTATCTACGCGCAACTTTGGGAACATCAGACTGGCGGCTTTTTAGGTTCAGATGAAGATGACAAAGCCGAAGAACAAGAAGCAAAAGCGAGCTAGCATGCCTCTTTAAGTTCAAACATTATGTCATTAAAAATGGCGACAGTGTGAAAACATCGTCGCCATTTTTGGGAGTAAGTTTACAAAAAAGGAGTCATTGAGGGGTTTTTAAGCTATCTTAATGTGCTAATCTAATGAGCATTACTATTTAACTAATTTTTAGGAGGGGTTATGTTTCGTTCAATTTTACGTTTTTTTAGCTCCAAAGAAAAATTATCCAAGAGTGATTTGGATGCAGTGGTTGCAGTAAAACCACTCGAACAATTAATGAATGAAAACAAAGAAAAATTTATAGTTGATAAAAATGGTTTTATTCATTTGGACTTAAACTCAGAAAAAGTTCAAGCTGATTTTCGTAGAGAAATTAGCAAATTAAAGAATTTCGCTGTGTGACCTAAGGACTTGATTTGAGCGCTGTATTTATTGCATTAGCACTAGTTTCAGGTTTTATCTTTACACAATTACATATCCCAGCCCGTTATCGCCAAAAGCGAACAACTGGCTGGGATTCTTATTTTTATGTAGCAACTAAAGGCGCTTTACTTGGGCTTTCTGCTGCGATTTTTTGCATAATTTTCGATTACTACAATATTGTTGCAGTTGTCTTAAATAAGTTAGGTTTTGAATTTAAAAATTTTGATTCATTGTCCATCACAATTGAAGATATTAAAGTGGGGGCGTGGAGTGTCACTTCTATTATTTTAGCTTATATATCAGGTGGGATTTCAAAACTAGTTTATCGTTCTTCAGACAAAAGAAATAGAGCAATAACTAAGACTTTAGCTTGTGATTATATGGACACTTTTTGGATTAGAGCCATGGTAGAAATTCGCCCAGTATTGGTGACTCTAAAATCTAGAAAGTGTTATGTTGGTTTAGCTCTTGGGGATGTTGGAGCAATGGAAGATGGTTGTAACTCTTTATTAATTCTTCCATTGCTTAGTGGCTATAGAGATAAAGATGATTTATCGCTAGAAATCAATACAAACTACTATAAGCATTACCTTGAAAATGAGATAGGCGAAAATAGCCCTAATCTTAATCTGAGTCATTTTCAAAATGTATTACCCAAAAGTGAAGTAGAAAGCTTATCGTTTTTTGATATAGATACTTTTCGTGCGTTTAAGAAAGAAGAGCGTCAAAAAAAGGCTAAAAGAGAGTTACCAAACTAACTTTTTGCCATTTTTATCTCAAGATTCCCACTTTTTTCCTCACCCCAAATCCACATTCTTCGGTCGGAGTTGAAACTCATCAATCGAGCCGATTTCTACACCCACTTCTAGATCTGGGGCGTCTTTATGCTCGTTGCCTTTAGAATGCATAATCAAACGGTTGGCGGTTCTTGGTTTGAGAGAATTAACCACAAAACGGATCATGTCGCTTCGCTCTAATTTCACAATTTCATTGGCGACAATTTCTCGATTATTGAATTCATAATCTTTATTACCAATCGCTACCCAAAAACGTTGGCCACGGGCACGAAGGTTGCTGTCTGGAGTTTGGATCTGATTCAATAAACCTTGTTTACTGCTGTGCCATTGTTCTTCATTCAGTTCCAACAACACCATATAAAACGCATTTAAAAATTCATCGACCGAAGCAATCAATTCACTTGGTGCGGCATTCGGGGATTGAACATATAAAGCCAAACCAGGGTGGCGGTTGAGAGGCATATTGCCAGTTCCCACCATATAACCTAATTGTTGCTTGGTGCGAATTTCATGGAAGAAAGCTGCCGACATTAGGTGGTTCGCCAATGTATATAAAGCCACATTGGTCGGTTCCGTATTTGGTGATTGATAGTAAACCACCAAAGCGGAATCAGCTTGGTCGCAATTCACTTCACGTTGGAAAGTGCCATTCTCACCAAGCATAACTAAAGGACGCAGTGATTCTTCATATTGTTGATCCTGAACGCGCAGCGCATTTTTCAGGCTTTCACCCAACGCAATAGCATCTTTTCTTGCCCAGTCGCCATAAACAAACATTTCAACGTGCAACTCTGCCAACATAGTAGTAACAAAGGTTGGCAATTCATCCATTTCAATTGACTCAAGAGCTTCAATTAAAACCGGATAAGGTGGATTATTCGGCTGTAAAATCCCCGTCATCGCATTAAATAACTGAGAAACAGGGCGATCTTTGGCGGTATTTTTCCAGCTGCGTAGCATTTGTAATTTAATCGAATCAAAACGAGATTGATTAAATTCACGGGATGCAAAACGTTGAATAATTACATCGAGCAATTTAGCTTGTTTTTGACTAAAGCCAGAAAGCATTAAAGTCACGCCGCCTTGGTGCGCATACACGTTGTAACTCATGCCCGCTATTTCAGCTTGGTAAGTCTGCTTGGTGAGTGAATCTAAAAATAGCTCAACGCACAAACGGGTTTTCACAATGGTGCGAGAGGTTGATACAGCATGCGGGCTATCAATTGCGATAAAGGCTAAACCTTTTGGAACGCGGAACTCTTTTTCCTGCATGTGCCATAAACGGAAGCCGTCGGTTTGCTCAATGAGTTCAGGTAAAGGAGCATCGTCTTCCAATGGTGCAGGATCGAGATCGTAGCAAATGTACGGATTTGGCTCAGGCAAGGTTAGCGTGTCGGTGTTTTGTGGATGACTCCAAGCATGCAGTTCTTCATCGCTAATATCTCGAACTGAATAAGGTGTGTCATACCATTTGGCTTGTTTGTCGTACTGCAAACCTTTAGCCACCAACATAATACGCATATTGTATGGTGTGAAATGTTGGAGCAATTGACGCATGTGATCATCATTGTATTCCGTCATCATGTAGTCGCCATAGACCACATCTTCTGGCTGATAATTCTGTAAATTGATCACCAAATGGCTAGCAATATCCATTGGTCGAGACGCTTCTTGGAAACGGAATGCCGACTCTAACACCGCTTGTTTTTCCTTATAACGCCACTCTGCCAAACCTTGCTGACGGATTAACTCGATAAATTCAAAAATGCGTTCAACGATATAATCAATTTCACTCAATCCCTCTTTTGTCAGGCTACAACTGATCGAAAACTCACGGAAATTACTGCCACTAATACCACCACCAGCGGTTAAAGAAGTGATCAGCTCTTTTTCTTTGAGGTGTTGCAGCAAGCTGCCCTCACTTTCATCACCTAATAAGTGAGCAAAGTAGGATAAGGGTTTGGACTGATAAAACTGATCCATGCTCGGAAAATTAAACGACATCATTAATTTGCGAGTGTCTTTTTCTGGCTCAATGCACACAAATTTGGCGGCATCTTGTTCTCGCTGCAAAGGAATATGGATCGTTTTTCCCGCTAATTGATTATTCTGAATAGGGGAGAAATAGGTGGTAGCCGCTTGTTCTAATTGCTCCAATGAATGTGGGCCAATCAATACCGCAGTCATTAAATCAGCAGAATATTGTTGACGGTAAAAATCGATAATTTCATCTCGGATCGACGTGGTTGGATTACCGTTTTCATCCAATAAATCACTTAATGTATCGACGTTGCCGACGGAGAACTTAGCAAAAGGATGTTCTGGGTTCACCACTTCTTTATGCACTTGATACAAGCGGCGCATGTCGTCTTTCAGTTTTAAGCGAAATTCAGACTCCACCGCTTGGCGTTCTTTCTCTAATGCTTCTTGATTAAAGAGTGGAGAAATAAAGAATTGGCTGAATCGATCCAAAGCTTCAGGATAGGCAGAAGGAATGATATCGAAGAAATAACAGGTGTGCTCTGTGCCAGTCCAAGCGTTATTTTTACCACCATGCTGGCTGATAAAAGATTGGAACTCGCCAATATTAGGGAATTTTTCCGTGCCCAAAAACAGCATATGCTCAAGGTAATGCGCTAAACCCTCACGATGATAAGGATCGTCAAAATGCCCAACATTTACCGCTAAAGCTGCTGCGGATTTTTGCGCTTGGTCATCATTGATGAGTAAAATTCGCAATCCGTTTTCAAGCGTAATATGGCGATAGTGTTTTTTATCATTGGGGCTAATGTGCACAGTAACGCTCCTTGTTTATATCCTTCGTATTAGAAGGTCACACTTTGAACCAAGTCTTTTATTTAAATCCAGTTTCTTATTAGGGCTTAGTCGTTTTTTTGTTTTGAAACCGAAACTTAATGGCTTAAGTATCAAGTGTAGACGAGATGTATTTATTATGACGACCGAGAGCAAAGCTGCAAAGCATTTGTATCAAAATTTAAACATTTGCCACGAATCTTGTGGACAAGCATCAAGTTCTACAAATTATTACGCTTAATTTTTCTACGATGGATAACATTTGTACAGCCATTAGTATACTCTCTTTCAGTACGAAGCTTGCAGTACTAAACATGAGGTATATACTCAAGCGTTAGCCTGAATAGGGCTTGTTTATTAATGTAGTAGCTAAGTAGGTTAGTTGTATGCAAATTTTTATTATGCGTCACGGTGATGCGGAAACGTTCGCCGCTTCTGATGCAGAGCGTCCGTTGAGTTCACGTGGTCGTGCCGATTCCGTTCAAATGGCGCAGTATTGCAAAGAGCATGGGCATGATGAGTTTGATTTGGTTTTGGTAAGCCCATATTTACGAGCGCAACAAACTTGGCAAGAAATTTCTGCGTACTTTAATGCGCAAAAAGTGGAAGATTGTGAAGACATCACGCCATACGGTGATTCAGAAGCCGTTGTCGAATACGTTTGTGCGTTGGCGGAAACTCAAGAGTTAGACAACATTCTGCTGGTTTCACACTTGCCTTTAGTGGGTTACTTAACCGCTGACTTCGTTACCGACATTCCACCACCTATGTTCAGAACATCTGCCATTGCTTGCGTGGAGTTTGATCTTGAATCGAGAACTGGTGAACTGATCTGGCAAGCACACCCATAATCCCCTTCGTATTTGAAGCTGCAGCTTTATTAACTGCGGCTTCAATTATCCTGATGATTCTAGGATTAAAAGAGATTATTAATCAGGAATCGTAATCAGCACCAATAATGCGCCCATGCCACCGAATTCTAGCGGGGCTTGGTGATACGCCATCACATCAGGATGCTGCGCCAACCACAGAGGCACTTTTTGTTTCAGAATATGCTTACCAATACCGTGCATCACGCTCGCACAAGGCACACCTTCCTTTACGCAATGAGCAATCATCGCACCGAGTTCACGTTTGGCTTCCATTTGTGTCATGCCGTGCAAATCCAAAAATACATCAGGAATATACACACCACGGCGTAAGCGTTTTAACTCATACTTAGACACATCATCACGAGCATAACGAGTTGGTCCTTCGTCACTGAGCCTAGGCACAAATTCATCTGAAAAATAAAACTCATTATCTTTGGCTTTGCGCACAAATCGACGAATTTCTTTTTGCTGTAGATTCTTCTTTGGCTGCTGGATTATGGTATCCTGTGACAACTTCTTTACGCCCTTCATTTCTTGCTGAAATAGCGCAAAATCGTCATCATAGTTGGTGTCTTTTTCGCTCATGCTGGATCCTATTTTGTGAGGGCGTATTGTAACCTTAAGCTCGATAAAGATGCGAGTTTCTCGTTAAAAATATAGATAGGGAAACTTGCCATTAAATTGCCACGTGGAGGCACACTTGGATAAAATTTTTATAGATGAAGCGGTTTCAGAACTTCATACCCTGCAAGATATGATCCGTTGGACAGTCAGCCGTTTTAATGCTGCTAACCTTTTTTACGGACACGGAACCGACAACTCTTGGGATGAAGCGGTTCAACTGATCCTGCCAACCTTGTATTTGCCGATTGATGTTCCTCCGCACGTGCTTAATTCTCGCTTAATCACGAGCGAGCGTATGCGTATTGTTGAGCGTGTTATTCAACGTATTAACGAGCGCACACCAACGGCTTATTTAACTAACAAAGCTTGGTTCTGCGGTTTAGAGTTTTATGTTGATGAGCGTGTACTTGTGCCACGTTCACCAATCGGTGAGTTAATTCAAAACCAATTCCAACCTTGGTTAATTGAAGAACCAACTCGCATTATGGATTTATGTACTGGCAGCGGCTGTATTGCAATTGCTTGCGCGTATGCGTTTGAAAATGCCGAAGTCGATGCAGTTGATATTTCTGTTGATGCCCTTGAAGTGGCAGAGCAAAACATTACTGATCACGGCCTAGAGCAACAAGTGTTCCCGCTGCGTTCTGATCTATTTAACGATATTCCAGAAGACAAATACGACATTATCGTTTCGAATCCACCGTACGTGGATCAAGAAGATATGGACAGCTTGCCAGACGAATTTAAGCACGAGCCAGAATTAGGCTTGGCAGCAGGTTCTGATGGCTTGAAGTTGATGCGTCGTATTCTTGCTGATGCGCCAAACTACCTGAAAGACAATGGTATTTTGATTTGCGAAGTAGGCAACTCTATGGTGCATGTGATGAACCAATATCCACAAATTCCATTCACTTGGTTGGAGTTTGAAAATGGCGGTCATGGCGTATTCTTACTAACTCGTGAGCAGTTGGTGGAGCACGCAGAAGAATTTTCTATTTATAAAAAGTAAGTTTATTTATAGAAAATAAGCCTATTTATAAGAAGTAAATCCAGCCATTGGCAATAACATAAATTTGAGCGCCGATTTCATTGAAGTCGGCGTTTTTTCGTTTTTATCGCTTTAACTCTCAAAATAGGGTTTACAAGCTGCTCGGTTAAAGACACTATCAATAAATGTAAAAAATTGGTAATCAAAAATAAAACTCAAATACCAACAGTAAAATGCTAGACGACGGAGTAAAAGAGATTCATGGCAGGAAACAGTATTGGACAACATTTTCGTGTAACCACCTTTGGGGAAAGTCACGGTAAAGCATTAGGTTGCATCGTAGATGGTTGCCCACCGAATTTAGAGTTGAGCGAACAGGATTTACAAAAGGATTTGGATCGTCGTCGTCCGGGGACATCTCGTTATACCACTGCGCGTCGTGAACCTGATGAAGTTGAAATTCTATCGGGCGTATTTGAAGGCAAAACCACGGGCACGTCGATTGGTTTGATGATCAAAAACACCGATCAGCGTTCTAAAGATTATTCTGAAATCATGGATAAATTCCGCCCCGGTCATGCGGATTACACTTATCACCAAAAATATGGCATTCGCGATTACCGTGGCGGTGGTCGTTCTTCTGCTCGTGAAACTGCGATGCGTGTAGCTGCTGGTGGCATTGCGAAAAAATACTTAAAACAAGAATTTGGCATTGAAGTTCGTGCTTATCTTTCTCAAATGGGCGATGTCACGATTGATAAAGTCGATTGGGATGAAATCGAAAATAACCCATTCTTTTGCCCTGATGCCGATAAAGTCGAAGCATTCGATGAACTGATCCGTGAATTGAAAAAGCAGGGTGATTCTATTGGTGCGAAACTTTCTGTCGTCGCAACCAATGTACCCGTTGGGTTAGGCGAGCCAATTTTTGATCGTCTTGATGCCGACATTGCTCATGCTCTAATGGGCATTAACGCAGTAAAAGGTGTTGAAATTGGTGACGGTTTTGCTGTTGCGAATCAAAAAGGCAGCCAGCATCGAGATGAGCTAACGCCAAACGGATTCAAATCGAATCACGCAGGCGGTATTTTAGGTGGTATTTCGTCGGGTCAGGATATCGTGGCGCATATTGCGTTGAAGCCAACGTCGAGCATTACCATTCCGGGTGAAACCATTAACCGCCAAGGTGAATCAACCTCGCTGATCACTAAAGGTCGTCACGATCCTTGTGTTGGTATTCGTGCGGTGCCGATTGCAGAAGCCATGCTTGCGATTGTGCTCATGGATCACTTGTTGCGTCACCGTGGACAAAACCAAGGTGTGCAAACCGAAACCCCGAAAATCTAGTTTAGGGACAGTCCTAGAAAATGGAAATAAATTGGTAACAGAAAGGCTGCATGGGTAAAATTGTGCAGCCTTTTGTTTCACTTATATAAGTTGTATTCCAGTAATGAAATTAGAACACACACCAGAAAACATCATTTCCATCTTCAATCAGACCTTTGCCGATTCGTTTAACACGCAATTGGTAAGAGGGGATGACGAACCTATTTATCTACCCGCTGATGAAGAATATTCTTATCACCGCATTATTTTTGCGCATGGTTTTTTTGCTTCGGCAATGCATGAAATCGCGCACTGGTGTGTAGCTGGCCCTGAACGTCGTTTGCTTGAAGACTTCGGTTATTGGTATGAACCTGATGGGCGCACCGCACAAGTTCAAGCGGAATTTGAGAAGGTGGAAATTCGCCCTCAAGCCTATGAGTGGATTTTGTCGATGAGCGCAGGTTTTCCGTTTTCGGTTAGCTGTGACAACTTAAACGGTGATTTCGAACCAGACCGATTAGCTTTTATGGCGAAAGTGCACCAAGAAGTATTAGGTATTTTGCAAAATGGATTGCCTGAACGAGTGGCGATGTTGTCGAAAAGCTTACAAGATTTTTATCAAACAAAACCATTAACCGCAGAGCAGTTTGTGGTTGCTTAAAGTAATAAAAAAAGTAATTAAATTGGAATTAGAATGATTATTGAATTGGAAGAAAAACTGCTTGAATTGATTGATGCTACTGTCGCAACAGCATCGGATGATGAATTATTTGCTGGTGGCTATTTGCGTGGTCATATTTCACTTTCAGCGGCAGATTGTGAATTGGAAGGCATTCAAGATGTCGATATGTTTAAACAACGAATTCAAGACAGTTTAAATCAAGCTCGTAGTGAATTGACGCCAGCCGATCAAGTGATTGTGGCGGATATGTGGCAGTCGTTGTTAAGTGAAATATAACTAGCTCATGGCATTAAAGTGATCATTCTGAAATTTAGAACAAGTTGGTAAAGGAATTCGGCTGTTCAGTTTTTTAAAATAGTGTTAATTTATATTTAACAAATAATTACATTGCTTTAGAAAACGGAGTCTCTATGAAAATTATCGCATTCGGTGCTAGCACCAGTTCTCAATCAATTAACAAAGCCTTAGCTACTTACACAGCAAATCTTGTCAAAGGCGCACAAGTGGAAGTGTTGGATCTGAATGATTTCCCACTTCCTATTTTTAGCCAAGATATGGAAAAAGAAATCGGCCAACCTGAAAGTGCCAAAGCGTATCAAGCAAAACTAGAAAGTGCTGATGCATTCGTGATTTCTTTTGCTGAGCACAACGGATCTTACAGCGCAGCTTATAAAAACTTGTTCGATTGGGCTTCTCGCATTAATCAACAAATGTTTTCCCATAAGCCAGTAGTTTATCTTGCTGCAAGCCCTGGCCCTGGTGGCGCACAAAGCGTTTTGGCTCAAGCGGTTGGCTCAGCTGCTTTCTTCCATGCAGACGTTAAAGCTTCGGTTTCTGTACCAAGTTTCTACGATGTGTTTGATATGGAAAAAGGCGAAGTGAAAGATCCAGCCATTGCTGAAAAACTGGCAGCAGCGGCAGCAACTCTAAACGCTTAATTAACTCAATTTAGAGCAGAACCAGAAAGGGATAAGTGTCGTGCTTATCCCTTTTTTAATACGTAGGTTTATGATTATCGAGTTGATGTTGAACGCAGAGAAAAGTCTAAAAGTCCATGGATGGACTTTTCGAAGCGACCAAGGATGGGTCAGCGTCTTTTCGGCGTGTTCAATGTCAATGAGATATGGACGTTGTTATTCATTTTCTGTAATAGGACGACCTTTCAACATCTTGCGCACCCACATTCTAGCTGGGTGAATTTTCTCTAACACTTCAACTGGCAAAGGCAACGGATCTCCTGCGATCTGAGAAGCCAAAGTTTCTGCCAATAATGGTGCAGAACACAAACCACGCGCACCTAATCCCACCATGCAAAATAGATTCGAATAATGTGGAATGTCTGGCATTAACTCGGAGCGCTTACGCAAAATTTGTGGATCAAGCTGCTTATAGCTTTCAACTACAGGTTCAAACTGGAACACGTTACCCACAAACGGCAAGTGATCACGAGTGACACTGCGGACACCTTGGCGAGATAAATCACCACTTGTATCAACATCGTTCGGCCAATCTTGATCAGGTAAACACGCTTTTAAACGTTCGCCATTGCTGATTTGAGCCTCTTTATCAAACTCATGATCCACATTGTTGCGATCATAACTTGCCCCAATACAATGATGTTGATTGTTGGTGTTTTGCGGCGTCATATAACCGTCGTAGCAAAGCACAGTTTTCAGCTTGGCTAGGTTTTCTGTTGTTGGAATATGGCTGACTTGACCTTTTACTGGCGTTGCGGCAATCGCTTTAAGCTGCGAAAAACGAGAGAATTGATGCCCGTTAGCGACTACAACCACTTGATGTTGTAAGTGGCTTTGTTCGGTTTCTAATGTCCAGACTGATGCTGCTTCATCATAATCAAGTGATCGAATACGAGTGTTAAAGTGGACATTCACACTAGGCTGTTTAGCTAATTCAGCAATCAAACCTTGAGTCAGTTGCTGCGGACATAGCCAACCACCAAGCGGATAATAAATGCTAGAAAAACTCACCGGTAAGCCAATGGTGTCTGCCGTTTGTTGTGCATCTAATTCATGCAAAAGTTCGTCTGGAAAACCGTTTAGCGGCATTTTATCGAGTTTGCTTTTGGCTTTATCGCTCCAAGCTAATTGAGTCACGCCACAAAAATCGTAATCGAAATCTAGCTTCTGTGCCGCTTGTTGAACCAATTGGCGAGCAAATAAAAATGCAGGCGCAAAGAAACGGCTATGTGCAGAATGTGGATCGGCAATCAAGGGATATAACACCCCTTGACGATTCCCTGATGCGCCCAACGCTGCAGCTTCATCTTCACAATAAAGATCAATTGCAAAACCTCGGCGATATAAGGCTAACGCTAAAGTCGCACTGGCAACGCCGCCACCAATGATGGCAATCGGCTGAGATTTATCTAAAGCATTTGCAGAAAAGGTTTGTAACCAAGGCGCATACGAACTTTTCGCAATTGGCGTTTTTAATGTGCCGGCAATCATTTCTCGCTTAGTGCCAAAGCCTTTGACTTTCTTCATTTCAAAGCCAGCTTCAATCAAACCTCTACGCACAAAACCTGCGGCAGTAAAAGTAGCGCAAGTGCCGTTCTCTTTGGTTAAACGAGCCATGTGGTTGAAAAGGGCATCATTCCACATATCTTGGTTTTTACTCGGAGCAAAGCCATCTAGAAACCAAGCGTCGACTAGACCATTTTTGGTTTGGGCTAATTTAGGCAAGCTTTCGTGAATATCGCCAAACCATAAATCTAGCGTAATCAAACCATCCGCTAAAACTAAACGATGACATTCAGGCACCGCAATCGGGTAGTGGGCTTGTAACTGTTTGGCATAATCCGCTAGTTCAGGCCAAGCTGCATGAGCTTTAATCAAATCATCAATATGAACTGGGTATTTTTCAAAGCTGATAAAGTGAAGTTGAGAAACTTGAGCTTGAGGATTTTCTGCTCGAAACTGTTCAAATGCTTTCCAAACCGCTAGAAAATTCAGCCCAGTACCGAAGCCAGTTTCTGCAATAATAAAGCGATCTCGTTCAAAATCCACCCAGCGCTCTGGCAAGTGATTTTGCTTAATAAACACGTATCGACTTTCTTCTAATCCATTGGCGTTAGAAAAATAAACGTCATCAAATTGGTTGGAAACGGGGGTACCTGAGTCATTCCAGTCGAGCTGTGCGTGCTTGATCACTTGTTTTACCTGTCATTATTTCGAAATAAGCGTCTATTATAAACACTTGGGTATACTTGTTAACTGCTTAAAATGGATTTGAATTTTCTGTTTCATCACGTTGCGGTTTTATGTAGCATAACGAGTCAGAACGAATTAATAATGTGATCTTTGCGCCTCGTTGAGGTCACATCAGTTTATTAAAATAAGGAAAGCTGACCACTTTAGCTGTGAAGTCAGTTATTATTAAGCGATTTTTGAATTATAGGAACGTCACATGAAACGAGCCGTCATCACTGGTCTAGGTATCGTATCTAGCATCGGTAATAACGTAGAAGAAGTACTAGCTTCTTTAAAAACAGGTAAATCTGGAATTACGGGTTCTGAGCAATTTAAAGAAGCCGGTTTGCGCTCTCAAGTTTGGGGTGAAATCAAAATCAACCCAAGCGAGCTAATCGACCGTAAACAAATGCGCTTTATGGGCGACACTGCCTCTTTTGCTTACCTTGCAATGCAACAAGCAATCGAAGACTCAAAACTGACAGAAGACCAAGTTTCTAACGACCGTACTGGCCTTGTAGCTGGTTCAGGTGGCGTATCTTCGCAAAACCAAGTGCTTTCAGTAGACACATTGCGCGAAAAAGGCGTGAAGCGTATTGGCCCTTACATGGTGCCTCGTACAATGGCTTCTTCTGTTTCTGCATGTCTTGCAACACCATTTAAAATCCGTGGTGTTAACTACAGCATCAGTTCAGCTTGTGCGACTTCTGCACACTGTATCGGTCACGCTCTTGAGCTAATTCAACTTGGCAAACAAGACGTTGTATTCGCAGGCGGTGGTGAAGAACTTCACTGGTCATCTGCAATGATGTTTGACGCAATGGGCGCACTTTCAACTAAATACAATGAAACACCAGATCGCGCATCTCGTACTTACGATGCAGACCGCGACGGTTTCGTTATCTCTGGTGGCGGCGGTATGGTCGTTATCGAAGAACTTGAACATGCTCTTGCTCGTGGCGCGAAAATCTACGGTGAAATCGTAGGCTACGGTGCAACTTCAGATGGTTACGACATGGTAGCTCCATCAGGTGAAGGCGCAGTGCGTTGTATGAAGATGGCAATGCAAAACGTTGACTCTATCGACTACGTGAACACTCACGGCACTTCAACTCCAGTTGGTGACGTGAAAGAGCTTGGCGCAATCCAAGAAGTATTCGGTAAAGATTCTGGCGGCAAATGCCCTGCAATCTCTGCAACTAAAGCAATGACAGGTCATGCACTTGGCGCAGCTGGTGTACACGAAGCGATTTACTCAACTCTAATGCTAGAGCACAACTTTATTGCGCCAAGCATTAACGTTGAAACGCTAGACCCAGCGGCTGAAGGTTTAGATATCGTAACAGCACCTCGTGAGCAAGAATTGACAACAGTAATGTCAAACAGCTTCGGTTTCGGTGGTACGAACGCAACATTAGTAATTAAGAAATACCAAGCGTAATTTTTTAATTGCTGTCGAATAGTGAAAAATCCTCGGCATCTGCTGGGGATTTTTTTATTATTCCCTTCGTATTTGAAGCTGCAGCTTTGTTGACGGCGTTCACTCACCCCAATCACTTAGGCAAGCTAAGCTCATGGGGCTTCGTTCTCTTGTCGCCTCACTGCAACTCCAACTACTTGGGACTAATGAATATGTAAGAGATTGAAGAATGAAAATCGTCATTGATGAAAACATGCCTTATGCAGAAGCCTTATTTAGCCAATTAGGTGAAGTGGAAATGAAAGCGGGGCGAACCCTGAGCGCAGACGACTTAATTGATGTCGATGCGTTAATGATTCGTTCTGTCACCAAGGTAAATGCTGAACTGCTAGCAAAAGCCAATAAGCTTAAATTTGTTGGAACGGCTACAGCTGGCATGGATCATGTTGATCAAGTTTTGCTAAAAGAAAAAGGCATTGCATTCACTTCGGCTCCCGGCTGTAACAAGGTTGGTGTTGCAGAGTATGTGATCAGCTCTTTATTAGTCATGGCGCAGCAACAAGGCTTTTCAATTTTCGATAAAACCGTCGGCATTGTTGGCATGGGACAAGTCGGAACTTATTTGAATCAATGTTTGCAGGCGATTGGCATCAAAACATTGATTAACGATCCACCGAAGCAAGCGGAAGGGGATTCACGCAATTTCACTGATTTAGCAACCTTGCTTGCTGAGTCGGATGTGATTTCTCTGCATACGCCGATCACCAAAGATGGCGAGTGGCCAACTCATCACCTTATTGCTGAAAAAGAATTAACGGCATTGCGTGGCGATCAAATTCTTATTAATGCAGCTCGTGGGCCAGTGGTTGATAACCAAGCTTTAAAAGCACGTTTACAAAAAACCGATGGATTTACTGCTGTGCTTGATGTGTTTGAGCAAGAGCCTTGTGTCGATCTAGAATTGCTGCCACTGTTAACATTCGCAACGCCACATATTGCCGGTTATGGTTTAGAAGGCAAGGCACGTGGCACAACCATTATCTTCAATCGTTTCTGCGAATTTTTAGGTAACGGTTTAACTGCGAATCCTGATGAATTGTTACCAATTGCGCCAGTTCCGCATGTTCAATTAATGCAAGGTTGGACAAATGAGAGCGATAAAAATCAAGCATTACTGCACAATTTAACCCAGTTGATTTATGATGTGCGCCATGATGATGCACTTTTCCGTCGTGAGATTAATCATGCGGACAAAACCATCCAAGCAAAAGCGTTTGATAGAATGCGTAAAGAATACTGGGATCGCCGTGAATACAGTGCGATTACTTTAGGCTTGTATTCAAGAGCGAAACAACATCAAAATGAAAATATCAACTTGATGCCGCTGCAAGAATTAGGTTTTAAATAACTCAACATTTAATTGAGGTTTTCAATGAGTCAAGAATTTAACGTTGCTATTTTTGGTGCAACTGGTGCCGTAGGCGAAACCATGTTGGAAGTATTGCAAGAGCGCAAATTTCCAGTGGGAGAGCTATTTCTATTAGCCAGTGAGCGCAGTGAAGGGAAAACCTATCGCTTTAATGGCAAAACAATTCGAGTGCAAAATGTCGAGGAATTTGACTGGTCACAAGCGCACATTGCTTTGTTCTCTGCGGGTGGTGAGCTTTCTGCAAAATGGGCTCCAATTGCTGCGGATGAAGGTGTCGTTGTTATCGATAACACTTCACACTTCCGCTATGAGTACGATGTTCCATTGGTTGTGCCAGAAGTAAATCCAGAAGCGATTGCGGAATTCCGTAACCGTAACATCATTGCAAACCCAAACTGTTCAACTATCCAAATGCTAGTGGCACTGAAACCAATTTATGATGCAGTTGGCATTGAGCGTATTAACGTTTCAACTTACCAATCTGTTTCTGGCGCAGGCAAAAAAGGCATTGATGAGTTAGCAGGTCAAACTGCTAAGTTGTTGAATGGCTTACCGGCTGAAAACGACGCTTTCCCACAACAAATTGCGTTTAACTGTATTCCACAAATCGATGTGATGATGGAAAACGGCTACACCAAAGAAGAAATGAAAATGGTGTGGGAAACACAAAAAATCTTCAACGATCCATCTATTCAAGTAAACCCAACTTGTGTGCGTGTGCCAGTATTCTACGGTCATGCAGAATCGCTTCATATTGAAACGCAAAGCCCAATTGATGCCGACCAAGTAATGGATATGCTAGAAGAAATGGAAGGTGTGGAAGTGTTCCGTGGCGTTGATTACCCAACTCAAGTGCGTGACGCTGGTGGCAAAGACACAGTAATGGTTGGCCGTGTGCGTAACGACATCAGTCACCACAGCGGCATTAACATGTGGGTAGTGGCAGACAACGTTCGCAAAGGCGCAGCGACTAACGCAGTGCAAATTGCAGAAGTGTTGATCCGCGACTATTTCTAATTGAAGTATTAGAAATTGACTGAGAGCCTCACCGTCGAGTGGGGCTTTTTTATGTTTAAAATTCAAGCGAAACCTTTAGCCAATCGGATTTATCTCAATAATCTTTCAGAAAATTTTGATAAACCGAGGTTTTTTATCATCATCCCTTTTCGCATCGGTCAGTTTTCCTATATATTAAATTTTCTTGATGATTGACTGATGCACGGCTAGCTGAGGCTGTGTGATGAAATGGAATAACTGAACTTTTATGCGTCGAAGCCTTAATACAAGTAAGAGCATTAATAAATACAAACGCTCGAATACACGTAGAACTTTTAAAAAAATACTCACGCCAGTGACATTACTTTTAATGACGCAAATGTCAGTGGCTTGTGCTGATGAAGTAACAGCTGCACCGAAAACGACGAATGTTGATTCGCCTGCGCAAGATGTTGCCGAGCAAGCAGAAATGCAAAGTCCGAATCTGGATAATTCTGCAACTCAAGAACCGAACATTCCAGCTAAACCATCACTTAATGTACCTGAAAAACCGACCTATGCGGTTCAGCAAAATATTTCCCAGCAGTCGATAGTTTCGGGTTTATCGCAGCAAGACGTAAAAGCAGCGGAATCAGCACAAGCAGCAGATTCAACACAAGAAAAGTCATCACAAACCGCGCCTGCAAAAGATACTGTTTCACCCAAAGATATAGCTGATGTTTACGGCCCAACTGAAGCGAACGAAACCTTGTGGTCTATTGCCAAGTTTTATCGTCCATCACGCAGTGTTTCTATTCCGCAAATCGTGGTTGCGACTTACAAAATTAACGACAAAGCGTTTGAAGATCACAACATCCACGGCTTGATCACCGGCAGCATGTTGCGTTTACCGTCTTTGGCATTGATCAAGAAAGAATCGACAGCAGAGGCGAATGCCTTTATTCAATCTGAAAAATCGCGTCAAGTTCCATCTCAAGTTGATCCATCTATCACGCCACCGCCTCCTGCAAAATTGTCGGATTATGAACATGCTCATCCGACGGTTGTAACAGAAGAAAGTGAAACCGATTCAACCGAACCAGAGCAAGCGGCTAAGTCAGATCAAGTGACTAAGCCAGACCAAGCGACTAAGCCAGAGCAGTCTGCTCAATCGGAAAGTGATGAAGCGGTAAATTCATCGCAAGAACAAGCACACCAAGCATCAGTGCAAGTAACCGCAAATGATGCCGCAGAAAAAGTAGCACAAGAAGGTACGGAAGAAGTTCCTGAGGCGACTATTGATCCAAATAGCATTTTAGCCTCAGGTGGTCAGGTTGATGATTCAAGCGAGCAGTTAGTTTCCAATGGTGGCGGTGCTGCACCGATGAATCGCATGGATGGTCAATCAGCTAATGATCCGATTAGCGATGAAGCTCCTGAACAACAAGAAACACAACAATTCGAAGCGGATCAAATTGCCCACGACAAACAAGTTGAAGCAATGAACTCACGCTTAACGACAGAGTTAACCAAGATCCAGAGTCAATTGGATGAGCTAAAAACGACGCTAGCTAAGGAAGAAGAAGCAAAACGCATTCAGGCTGCAGAAGAAGCGGATCCGGGTTTGATGGCCATTCCTCAAGCCTTTTTGAAATTGGCTGAGAAACACTCTTGGCTATGGGCGTTGGTTTTACTTCCAATCATTCTATTCTTGTTTATCTTGCGTTTGTTGTTTGGTGGTCGTAATAAAACCCAACCAGAACAACCTATTGAGCGTTTAGTGCCGCCAACAGAAGTGATTCCACATGATGAAAATGAGCCGAAACAGCGTATCGAGCCTGAAATTCTAGCGCTTGATCCTG
>JBKEDP010000046.1:0-101469 GCA_047975485.1 Vibrio sp.
ACTAGGACAAGCCCGTCCCGGTACCAGTTTGCAATTTTACGCCGCCGATTTAGAAGAAGAAATTGACAGGTATCGTAAGTTCACGCGGTTTTTTGGGGTTTGAAATGAATAATGATTCACATTTATTTTACTAAATAAGGTTAAATAATTAAGAAATGCTAACAATATTTTTCTTTCTATAAATTAAAGGTGTTGAACCTATCACTTTGTTAAAGCACTTAATAAAGTAAGTTGTGTATCTGAAGCCAGATAAAACTGCAATTTCTGCAATAGAATGATCTGTTTCTGTTAACAAATAACAAGCATACTTAACTCGGCGTACAATAATATACTCTTGTAATGTTCCACCTGTTTCTTGCTTAAAAATTCTTGAAGTATAAGCTTCAGAAATATTGTTATGAGCAGCAATATCTTTTAATGTTATTTTTTCTTTAAAATTGTCTTCAACATATTGCATTATTTTAGACGAAATTGAAGATATTTTGTGGTGTTGATACGTGAAATCATCGGCAATTAGATCAATGATATTCAAAAATAGCAAAGCGATTGAAGCATAGTCTTGGGAGTTATTTGAATATTTTTGAGTAAAATAGTGTAGTAATAGATTTATATATTGTTGATCTTGTGTGTCTAAAGTGTAAATTGATGCTTTTTGACTAGAAGATAAAAGTTTAAACTTTTCAGATAAGTGATTGAATAACTTAAGATAAGGAAGTATCACCACATCATTTATATGTATAACTGTGCGTTTGTAGATATTCTTTTCAGTGTTTTCTACTTGAATCTTATGTAATTTTCCTTTTGGAAAGATAAATAACCTGCCTGGCTTCAATGTATAGTGATTATTATCTACTACAACTAATCCCACACCACTTTCAACATATAATAATTCTAGACATTGATGCCAGTGGTAATAGGCAGCGCTTTTCCCTTCGATTCTTCTTAATTCAGTATAAAAGTCATCGAGAATAATTTCATCTAATAAGCTGTGATCTAACATTGGCCCTTTTATCTTATGTCAAAAAAGTATAATTTTTGCATGAGAAATGTCAACAAACAACAATTAGGAAAGATGTTTATTATTTAATTTTCGTTTTAATATTTTTTTGTGATCAACTTTGCAAATTTTAGTTCTATTTAAATCTAATTTAGGCTCACTTTGTTTTTGTTAGGTGAGTCTTCAATGCGGTATTCCAATACTCGATTAGAAACTAAAAAAGATCTTCTAGATTTTCTTCAATTTATCTCAACTAGCCTTCTTAACCAAAAAAAGGCTAATACTTCAGGTATTAATGTTGGAAACATTGTCCCTTTGTACGGTGAAAAACTGTCAGAAATGGAAACATTTTGCCGTTTATTGTGGGGTGTTATCCCTGCTATTAGTTCAGGAAATTTCCAAGTAACCGATAGCAATGAAATTTTTTCATCAATTGCTCTTGGTGTTGATCCTGAAGGTCCTGAGTACTGGGGGAATTTGGGTAATTTTGACCAAAGATGTGTTGAGATGGCCGTGTTTGGAGTCGGTCTTGGATTGTGTCCAGAGGTATTCAAACAAAATCTATCAGCAGAATCATTTGAACACCTGGTCGCTTGGTTAAAGCAGATTCGTACGGTTGAAATGCCGAAGAACAATTGGTCATTCTTCGCAATTATGGTTGAAATGGGTTTATGTCTATCAGGACAGGAATATTCACAAGCTCAGATCGATAAGCACTTTTCAATGATAGACAGCTACTACCTTGGCGATGGTTGGTACTCTGATGGTAAAGATCGCCCGCGTGATTATTATAATCCAATGGCAATCCATTTATATGGGCTAATCTACTCCAAGTTAATGCGAGAAAAAGATCCTGAACGTTGTTTGGTCTTAAAAGAAAGGGCAAGCCTCTTCGCATTAGATTTCCTGTACATGTTTAACAAAAATGGTGAATCAATTCCATTTGGACGCAGCTTAACTTATCGATTTGCTCACGTTGCTTTTTGGAGTGCTGCAGTTTTTGCTGAACTTGATTGTATCTCTCTGCCTGTACTTAAAGGTTTAATTTTTAGAAATATTCGCTGGTGGATAAAGCAAGATATTTTTGATGAAAATGGCGTAATGATGGTTGGTTATGCCTATAGAAATCATCTAATTGCTGAAGACTACAATGCGCCTGGTTCATCTTACTGGGCAATGAAAACATTCTTAATCTTGTCGTTAGAGGACAGCCATCCATTCTGGACGGTTAAAGAAGAGCCATTAAGATTTAATGCAAATACACACATCATTCCTCATGCCAATCAAATCGTCACTATAGATAGTCTTAACCATCATTACATGCTTAATGCTGGTCAATTTCCGGCTAAGAAATATAACAATAGTGAGAGTAAATACACAAAGTTTGCTTATTCATCAACCTTAGGATTTAACCTGGAGCGTAGTCGCTATGGCATTGAACTTGCGGGATGTGATTCAGCTTTAATGCTTTCTGAATGTGACGGTTATTTTCGGGGTAAAGTTCAGAACATCTGGGAAAAACTGTTTGAAGATCGAATTATCATGCATTGGAAGCCATGGAATGATGTCTCCATATACACATGCTTAATGCCATTAGCTGATGGACATATCCGAATCCATAAAATTAATACAGCAAGAAAACTTGATTGTATTGAAGGTGGCTTTCCGATTGAAATCGATCAAATTAGCGATCTAGAAACCACATTACCTAGCTGCGATTCTTTAGTTTTAAATAAGAAAACACAACATTTCTCTAGCATTAAGAAATTAAGCAAAGATGATAAGAGAGAAAAAGAATTTGTCATTTCTCCTCCTGGAACAAATATCGTTTATCCAAAAAGTTCCGTTGTGCCTGTTTTGAAAACCACCTTAGAACAAGGTGAACATTTACTGGTTTCATTTATATCAGCGGGAACCGATGTTTCATTATATGAAAAGACAACAATAAATTATTCCATTGAAAATAATTTGTTAATCATATCAATTAATAACAATAATATTTTATTTGACTTAGATTTTAACGTAGGACAAACCAATGAAAATAAGTAATAACATCGATTATATAAAAATCAGCGCTTTTATGTTTTTGTTTTTTTCAATCTGGACAATGAGTTTTAGCTTATATGCTATTTGGCTAGGGCAGCATGCAACATTAAATAGTGCGCAAATTGGTTCTGTTTTTGCTGTCAATGGCGCATTTGCTGTATTTCTTAAACCATTTTATGGCTTTATTACAGATAAGCTAGGCATGAAAAAACATTTGCTTTACTTTGTTTCCATTATGTCAGCATTATTGATGCCATTTTTTACCTATGTTTATCATCCATTACTAATGTCCCACTTTTATATTGGTGTCGTAGTCGGTGCACTTTACTTAAGTCTAGCTTGGTATGCAGGTGTGGCAGTTTCAGAGTCATATTGTGACCGATTTGGTCGTCTAAAAGGATTTGAATTTGGTCGTATTAGAATGTGGGGATCTTGTGGTGCTGCTGTAACAGCCTCATTTGCTGGTATGCTTTTTAACATATCTCCTACGCTGAACTTTGCAGTTAGTAGTGTTTTATCATTACTTATGCTTGCTTTGTTAGTATCGATTAAAATCCCTGAAAGCGATAACTTAGAAAATGTTGTTGTTCCAAAAGAAAAAATTAACTTATTAGATGTTAAATGTTTAGTTAAAACAGGGAGCTTTTGGAGATTTGTTTTTTATGTCGCTGGTATCGTTTGGTTTATGCATATAGCAGAGCAACAATTCCCTCGTTATTTTGTTTCATTTTTTAACGGAAACAAAGACGGAAATACTTGGTATGGATACTTAAGTTCGATTCAAGCTGTTGTTGAATTCATCTCAATGTTATCCGTTCCACTGTTAGTCAATAAATTTGGTGCTAAAAACATATTAGTATTTGCTGGTTTGTTGATTGGATTTAGATTGTTTATTTCTGGTTTTGCAACAAGTCCTTTGATGATTGCATTTATTAAACCTTTATATGGCTTGGAAAATTCATTATTACTTATCGCTGTATTTAAGTATATTGCTTGTAATTTTGATAAAAAAGTTAACTCAACAATGTATCTAATTGGTTATCAGTGCTTTATCTATATTGGTACAATTTTTGTGTCAGCTCCAATCGGCGCACTATACGATAAAATTGGCTTCAGTCATTCTTACTTTGTGATGGGAGCACTAATTATGTTTTTTGCATTCCTTTCAGGATTCATTCTTGAGGGTGATGGAAAAAAAAACCAACCAACGAATGTAACGGTAGCAGTAGCTCAATAAATTGAGTTTTGAGGAAGTATGAAAATTAATAAAGAATTGATTAATGATTTAAATGAAAAATTGAAATTTCAATTAAATCAATTTGATGGTAAGTATCCAGCTGCTTGTAGTGAGGATAATGTTTATCCATTGACTATTAATACCGATTGGACTACTGGTTTTTGGAGTGGAATGACATCTATTGCTTATGATTTAAGTGGTGATGTGTATTTTAAAGAACAGTTGCAGTTACAGGTACAAAGCTTTACCGAGCGTGCAAAAGCAAACTACGAGTTAAATACGCATGATATTGGATTCCTTTATACACTATCTTGCGTAAATCCGTGGAGATCCTTTAAAAATAAAGAAGCTAGATCTTCAGCATTATTAGCCGCAGATCTACTTATGGAACGATTTCATCCAAAAGCTGGAATCATCCAAGCATGGGGAGACTTAAATGATCCTACGCAGCAAGGTCGGATGATTATTGATTGCTTATTAAACTTGCCTTTATTGTACTGGGCTGCGGAAGAAACTGGCGATCGTAAATATTACGACTACGCATATAGTCATGCACAGCAAGCGTGTAATTTCTTATTACGCTCTGATTATTCTACCTATCACACATTCTATATGGATACGGTAACGGGGGAACCTGTAAGAGGATGCACGCACCAAGGATTTTCAGATGAATCTTGTTGGGCAAGAGGTCAAGCTTGGGCAATTTATGGTTTTATTTTAAGCTATAAATATACAGGAGATCGCAAGTTCCTTGATGCTTCAATTAATTCGGCAAACTACTTCATCAAACATTTACCAGAAGATGATATATGTTTTTGGGATTTATCGCTAAAAGACACATATAGAGACAGTTCTGCTGCTGCAATTGCTGCTTGTGGCTTGCTCGAGTTAGCTAAATCGATATCTATTCTTGATCCTAATCATGAACATTTTAATCAAGTGGCATTGAAAATTGCAGATGTTTTGATTGATAAATACTTTGATAAAGAACTAAACCATGGTGGATACCTAAAACACTCTGTATATAATTTAAATAAAGGTAGAGGGGTGGATGAATATTGTACTTGGGGGGACTACTTTTTCTTTGAGCTGCTCTCTCGATTATCTAAACCAATCAATAAGTATTGGTAATAAATATTTAGTTAACTAAAATCCCTGATTTATGATTGAACAGACCCCTAATAGTTGGACATCTATTGGGGGTTATTTTTATGTCTAAATATACTAGATAATCAAATCAGAGTTTTATTTTTACCGGAATTGAGATAATAAAAAATCCTTCTATAAAAATAGAAGGATTAATGTTGGTAATTTTTACTTAGAAATAATATTTAACACCTAAACGAATTCGATAACGTTCTGCATGGTTGCTACAGTCTCTATCTAGCCATGATAGTTGGGTATATGGTTTCCAGTTTTTGTTCATTTTCCAGGTAAACTTATGATTTAATTCCCAACTGTGGTCTTTACCATTTTTTCTATGATAATGCCCAGTGTTTATATACAAATCAGGTTCAAATTCATATGTCAATGAGTCGCTAATTTTATAATTTAGTAAGCCCACTAGCTGATGGTTATCATTTCTATCGTCTTCACCATCTAAATCTGTAGTATCATAATCCATGTGATTATATCTATATTTAAATGCAATCATAAGATCAGGGTTAATTCCATATGTGAACATTGCATAAGGTGAAACTGTAGAGCCATCACTTGTAGAGTTTATAATTCCACCAGGTACAAATGTTAGATTTTCTGTAATATTCCAAAGTGGATACCAACCTTCAACTTCATCAAATGTATGCTTTAATTCATCAAGTTTAGCTGTGTTATATACAGTTTGAAAGGTCATGCCGGCACCATTGTCAAAATTATAACCTCCGCCTAATTTTAATTGATGATCGTCAGAAGCACTTTCGAATGCCTCCCTAATTTCAAGATATCCACCTGCTGCATGGCTAATTGTTGGAAGAAGACATAAACACAGTAATAGTTTCTTTTTCATATAATCGCTCTAATACATTAATTTGATACCAATGGATTCGGTTGAACATTGGTTTTTAAATATTCAAAAGGAGTGTATTAGCCACTAAGCAGTGGTTTTGTTAACAGAGTCACAAGAAATATGCTTAATATTGGTTTTTATTATTATATAAACTATTTTTGATATTTCTTTAAATATTAATAATCAAAATATCATTATTTTGACATTTATATAAATATAATGAGTTGTACTAAATAGGTTGCTATTATGTTATTCGATATTTATTTTTATTTTAATTGGATGATTTTACTGTTGTGATAATAAGTGAAAGCATTATTGATTATAATTATGACAAAAAATAAAACCATCGTTACCATATATCAGCAATTGAATTAGATAACGATGGCTTAGGTTAACGAATGAAAAAATGTCTCATATTACCCTTAAAAATCGTAGCGAATACCTGCTTGGAATTGATTATTATCATCGTGTCGATAGCCTTCATCGATGAAATCAAACTTATAACCAGCGTAAACTTGTAGGTTAGGGTTAAATACATAAACCGCTTCTGCAGCTAAGTTATTTACCGCTTCATCTTCGCCATCGTTATAAGTTGCATAGTTATACACTGCAGCAAATGTCCAATGATTCAAGTTGTACATAGCGGATAATTCGAAGCCATCATTTTGTTCATCGATATCGTCACCAATATCAACCCATTGGTAAAGAGCGCCAAAAGTGAAGTGAGAAATATTGTATTTAGCACCGATGTTAATTTGATTTACGTCGTAGTCATAAGCTTCACCACCTGCATAGCCTGCAGCTAGAGTTAAACCAAAATCAAAAGCATAAAGTGCGGCAATGCCATACTGATTAAAGTCTTCATCGTTTTCGGCAACGTAGTTTGAACCTAGGGTTAAGTTACCGAACTCACCTTTATAGGAAAAGTTACCGTCTTGCTTATCGCTAGATCCATTTATAGATAGAGCTGCATCAGCATCTGCACCAAAGGTAGCCATAATATCGGTAAAGTCTGTGATCATGACTTGTGCAGTGTCTTGCTTACCGTATGAAAACTCACCGATCTCTGTGCCGATACCTGCGAAAATATAACGGGCTTCGAGATCGCTATCTTTGGTCACTTCATTTTCATATTTACCAAATCCATATAGCGAAGATGAAATTTCAGTGCGACCAGTAACACTGAGGCGAGCACGGCTAAGATCATCGAATTTATTACCATTTTTTCTTTCTCTGTTTTCTTTGATAATTTTATTTCCGATGATGATTTCATCTGTGTAGCTTTTATATTCATTATTTGATGAAGCGTTAAAACGAGCTTCAGCACGACCGCTTATATTTAATTCTGTTGTGCCGTCTTTATAAACATTAGCGGCGAATGCCGATGAAGAAATTAAAGCAGATAGTATTGCGGTAGAAATCACTGTTTTTTTCATAATTCAGTCCTATTTTTTAATTTTAGAATCCATTAGTCCATTTATGTTTTTGGGAACGAATGGTGTAAGGCCGAATTAAGCTAACATGAAGATTTTTATTTGTTCCTGATAAATTAAGAAGATGATCTTATAATACGATTGGTTTCAAATGATGTTTTAATTACTCATGCAAACAAAAAATCCAGAGCTAGAAATTGCTCTGGATTTTACAATTTAAATAATTAATTTGAGTGTTTCTCAATAATGATTATTGTGAGAAATACAGTCCACCCAAAACTGTTAACTGACTCGCACCGGTCACCGCAGGTAAGTTACTTGGCGTATTGTGAACGGTTTGGTGTGCCAGCCATGCGAACGCCATCGCTTCCATATAATCAGCATCAATACCGTATTTTAATGTGTTGCCAATTTCCCAATTTGGTAAGAGTTGGGCTAAGCGTTCCATTAAATATGGGTTACTTGCGCCACCGCCACACACTAATAATTCATTGGTTTTGTTTGATAAAGTTAATGCGTTAACATCTTTGCATATCGTTTGTGCCGTATATTCCGCCAAGGTGGTTAATACATCTTGTGGCGAAATTTTAAAGCCTGCTAATTTTTTTTCTAACCACGGCAAATTAAATAATTCTCGGCCTGTGCTTTTCGGTGCAGGTAAATCCAAATAAGGTTCTTTTAATAATTCGGCTAATAAGTCGTTGTTCACGCTTCCTGAAAGAGCGATTGCAGCGTCTTTATCATAAGTTTGATTAAAGTGTTTTTGTACCCAAGCATCCATAAGCATGTTGCCGGGGCCAGTATCAAAGCCTGCAGTTTGTTCGCCACGCACGATAGAAATATTCGAAATTCCACCAATATTCAAAATCACAATATTGTTTTCTAAGTGATCAAATAAAGCTTTGTGGAAAGCAGGAACTAAAGGCGCACCTTGTCCACCAAATGCCATATCTTTACGACGAAAATCTGCAACCGTATTAATGCCCGTTTTGGCTGCAATGATATTGGCATCACCAAGTTGCATGGTAAATGGGAAAGGGGAGTCGGGCGCATGGAAAACCGTTTGTCCGTGGCTGCCAATGGCGGTGATATCAGCCTTGCTTAGTTCATGTTTTGCCACTAACTGATTAACCGCATCAGCAAATAAATGCCCTAAACGATGGTCAAGTTCACCGACTGCTTTTAATGTGGTCGCTTGTCCAAGGCAAACATTCAACACATCTTGTTTTAAGTCGGCAGGGTAAGGAAAAAAATCGTGCGCCAATAGGTTGATTTTAGATCCATCTGTTTCGACTAAGGCAGTATCTACACCATCCAAACTGGTTCCCGACATAATTCCGATATATTTTTCCATCATTTACCTTAACTCTTTCTTTATATGCTATTTCAACCGTTTTAAATATAACGAAATACTGTCAGAATATCCCTTATTAAATTTTAGAAATGTGTGGAAGAAGGAATAGCAAATGGGACCGTTGTGGTTAGATGTTGAAGGTTATGAATTAAATGCGGAAGATAAAGAAATTTTAGCGCATCCAACCGTTGGCGGTGTGATCCTATTCGCACGCAATTATCACGATAACGAGCAGTTGATTGCCCTGAACCATGCCATTCGTAAAGCCGCAAAGCGTCCGATCGTAATTGGTGTTGACCAAGAAGGTGGTCGAGTTCAGCGCTTTCGTGACGGTTTTACTAAAATTCCACCGGCACAAGCTTATGCGCAAATGCAGAATGGTGTAGAAGCGGCTGAACTTGGCGGTTGGTTAATGGCGGCAGAATTGATTGCTCACGATATTGATTTAAGTTTTGCGCCTGTTTTGGATCAATCGTTCCAATGTAAAGCGATTGGTAGTCGTGCCTTTGGTGAAGATTTCGATACCATTATGACTTACAGCACAGCTTATATGAAAGGCATGAAGCAAGTCGGCATGGCAACAACAGGTAAACACTTTCCGGGTCACGGTGGCGTGGTGGTGGATTCTCATTATGAAACTCCATTTGATGATCGTAATGATATTTTTGAAAACGATATGGCGATCTTTAAAGCGCAAATTGATGCGGGAATTTTAGATGCCATGATGCCAGCGCATGTAGTGTTCCCAAATTACGATGACCAACCTGCAAGTGGCTCTGAATATTGGTTGAAGAAGATCTTACGTGACCAACTAGGCTTTAAAGGCATTGTGTTCTCTGATGATTTGAATATGGAAGGCGCGGCTATCATGGGCGGCCCTGCGGCACGTTCGCTTAAAGCAATGGAATCAGGCTGCGATATGGTTCTAATGTGTAATAACCGTCCGTCAGCGATTGAAGTGCTAGATAACCTGCCAATCACCGAAGTACCACAAGCGCAGAGCTTATTGAAAAAGCATTCTTTCGATTTAAAAACGCTACAATCGGATGAGCGTTGGAAAAAAGCTAACCGTATGATGAATCAATACTGGGATAGTGTTGAGTAATCTTTCTAAAGATTAAAGACAAATGAAGAAGTGACGTAAGTTGCAATTTCGTCACTTCTCACTCACAATATCTTCGAAATCGATGCTTTAATGACCTTTAGTTAACGCATCGATCACTTCGTATAATTCCGTTGATTGAATTCTTCATTACAATTCTAGGAACGGAAGTCTCTACCTGATACCTCAATATCAGATTACGAAGAGCAAGCGAGCGATCGTTTTCTCTTTGTATGTCCAAAATTTCAATCTGTATCTACACTTAAAATTGTTTCACCAGTTAAAGAAGTAGATCGGTACTACATCAAAAAGAACAATCGTTAGCATTCATTTTCACATTATTTTTAAAAGGATAAGACAATGAATTCTGAAATAATGTCATTTATTCAAGCGCTGCCAAAAGTCGAATTACACCTGCATATTGAAGGTTCATTAGAGCCTGAATTGATGTTTGAGCTGGCAAAACGTAACCAGATCGAAATTCCATTTAGCTCGCCAGCAGAAGTGAAAGCGGCTTATGACTTTCACAACCTACAATCGTTTTTAGATATTTATTATCAAGGTGCAAATGTTCTTATTCACGAGCAAGACTTCTTTGATTTAACGTGGGCGTATCTACTTCGTTGTAAACAAGACAATGTGATTCATACAGAAATTTTCTTCGATCCTCAAACGCATACTGAACGTGGCATTGCCTTTGAGACCGTGATTAACGGAGTTGATAAAGCGTTGCAAAAAGGCCGTGAAGAACTCGGCATTTCAAGTCAAATCATCATGTGTTTCTTGCGCCATTTAGATCAAGATTCTGCTTTTGAAACCTTGCAACAAGCGATTCCATTTAAAGACAAAATTATCGGTGTCGGTTTGGATTCTTCTGAAAAAGGCCATCCACCTGAAAAATTTAAAGACGTGTTCCAAGCAGCAATCAAAGAAGGCTTTTTAACGGTAGCGCATGCTGGAGAAGAAGGGCCTGCGGAAAATATTCACAACTCGCTGGATTTACTGGAAGTGGCTCGTGTCGATCACGGGGTGCGTTGTGTTGAAGATCCAAAACTGGTGGAACAACTGATTCAGAATCGAACTCCTTTAACTGTGTGCCCGCTTTCCAATACCAAGTTAAAAGTTTTTCAGCACATGAGCGAGCATAATATTGTGGACTTGTTGCGCCAAGGTTTGTGCGTGACCATTAATTCGGATGATCCTGCATACTTTGGCGGGTACATGACGGATAACTTCATGGCGGTGGCGGAAAGCTTGCCTGTCACCAAAGAAGAATTGGTGCAATTTACCTTGAATGCAATTGAAGCGAGTTTTATTTCCGATGCAGAAAAACAGCGCTTAACCGCTCAAGTTACGGAATTTACTGCCGCTTAATAGGATCAAATTAAAACTAGGAAGCTACGGATTATTTAAGCTGTGGCTTCCTTTTTTACTCCTTTTTTCTGCTTTTGCTTTACCTACATTTACTTTCCTTTACATCACAAGCTATTGATTCGCAGTATACTAGGCCCATTAAATGTTAAATCGTGCATGTTTGATTGGCTTAGAATTATGATTATAAAAAAGAAATGGATTGCGATTAGTCTCGCTGTGATATTGGGTTCTGGCGCTGTGTATTATTACGCAAAACCAGAAGCAAAACCTGAATACGCAACGGAACTTGTGCAGAAAGGAAATATCGAAAATGCGGTTTTGGCTAACGGTATGTTGCAAGCGGTTAAGCTCGTTAATGTCGGTGCGCAGGTTTCGGGGCAGATCCAAAAGCTTGCGGTTGATTTAGGTGATGAAATCAAAGAAGGTGATTTGATTGCGCAAATTGACAGCTTAACGCAACAGAATAATCTTAAAGAAGCTCAAGCCTCGCTCGACAGTTTGAATGCTCAATATCGTGCGAAACAGGCACAAATCAAGCAAGCGCAATACGAATACAATCGTCAAAAAGGCATGTTAGCTGCGCAAGCGAGTTCTCGTGCTGATTATGAAAATGCCGAAGCCACGTTAACCATTTACCAAGCGGATCTTGCTCAGTTAAAAGCTGAAATTGAACAAGCGAAAATCAATCTCGATAGTGCAAAAGTCGATTTAGGCTACACCACGATCAGTGCGCCAATGGATGGAACCGTGGTCTATACAGCAGTTGAAGAAGGTCAAACCGTCAACTCCAATCAAACTACACCAACGATTATTGAGTTAGCTCAACTCGATACCATGACAGTGAAAGCGCAGATTTCAGAAGCCGATGTGATTAACGTTCATGCCGGTCAAAAAGCTTATTTCACCATTCTTGGCCAGCCAAATAAAAAATACGAAGGCACATTGCGAGCGATTGAGCCGGGGCCAACCATCATGACGGGCGATGACAGCAACCTTGCCGTGACCGACACCGATGCCATTTATTACAACGCTTTGTTTGATGTGCCAAATCCACAAGGCACGTTACGCATTGGTATGACCGCGCAAGTTTCGATTGTGTTAGACAAGGCTGATAATGCGCTCATGGTGCCAGCACAGGTGCTACAGCGAGACAAAAAAGGTTTCCAAGTTCCTGTGCTAGAAAAGGGCGATATTGTTTATAAACCCGTTAAAGTTGGCATTAATAACAAGGTCAATGCGCAGATTTTATCTGGCTTAGAAGAAGGCGATAAAGTTGTCGTTGGTATGCCAGCAGACGATTCATTCTCAAGCAAACGTGGCCGAGTGAGATTCTAAAATGACCCAACCTTTATTAAAAGTGGACGGTTTATCTCGTAGTTTCGCCAGTGGGGATGAATCACTAACCGTCCTAAATAATGTCAGCCTTGAAATCCAAAAAGGCGAGATGGTGGCGATTGTCGGTGCGTCAGGTTCGGGCAAATCAACCTTGATGAACATTCTCGGCTGCTTGGATCAACCCTCGTCTGGTTCTTATTGGATCAACGGGCAAGATACGTCTCGCATGGATTCCGATCAGCTTGCGCAATTGCGTCGCGAGTATTTCGGTTTTATCTTCCAGCGTTATCATTTGCTCAGCGATTTAACTGCGGTCGGAAACGTTGAAGTGCCTGCGGTATATGCCGGTGTGGCGCATGCGTCTCGAACCGAACGTGCGCAACAATTATTGGCTCGCCTTGGTTTGGGTGAACGTTTAGATCATAAACCGAATCAGTTAAGTGGCGGCCAACAGCAACGTGTCAGTGTGGCTCGTGCCTTAATGAACGGTGGCGATGTAATCCTTGCCGATGAACCAACGGGTGCATTAGACAGCCACAGCGGTCAAGAAATGATGGCGTTGCTGAAAGAACTGCATCAACAAGGTCACACCATTATTTTGGTTACGCACGATATGGATGTGGCGCATTTTGCGGATCGCATTATCGAAATCAAAGATGGTGAAATTCTTTCTGACACCACTTCTCCATCTGTTCCATCAACCGAAATCGTGACAAGCGAGCAAATTGAAGAAGCACCAAAAAACGATATTGCTCGAATCAACATAGATAAAAAGAAGGGTTCGAATGCGGCGCAATGGTGGCATTGGGATAGCTTTGTCGATGCGTTGAAAATGGCATTATTGGCGATGTCGAGCCACCGAATGCGTACATTTTTGACCATGCTTGGCATCATTATTGGTATTGCGTCTGTCGTTTCCGTTGTGGCTTTAGGTAACGGCACACAACAACAAATTTTGTCGAACATTGCTTCAATGGGTACCAATACCATTGATATTCGTCCCGGCACAGGTTTTGGTGATAGGCGTTCTGGACGAGTACGAACCTTAACCGCAGAAGATGCCGATGCGATCAAACACCTTTCCTATGTGGATAGCGTCACGCCATCATTAAATAACAGCATTACTGTCCGTTACGATAACCAAGCGGTGAGTGCCTCTGTCGAAGGTGTTGGCCCCGATTATTTCCGAGTAAAAGGCTATGAGCTTGCGCAAGGGCAATTCTGGTTGGAAGACAGCGTGAATGCGTTAGCGCAAGATGCGGTGATCGACGACAACACCCGCAAATCCTTGTTTGAAGATCAAAACCCAATTGGCAAAGTGATCTTCCTTGGTCGCTTGCCTGTCCGTGTTGTTGGGGTAACCAAGCCAAAAGAAAGTGCCTTTGGTAACAACGATAGCCTAAGCATTTGGGTTCCGTATTCCACCATGTCAGGGCGCATGATGGGGCAGCGATTCCTCAATAGTATTACGGTTCGAATTGATGAAAACGCACCAAGCAGTGCTGCTGAACAAGGCATCATCAGCTTGCTAAAAATGCGCCACGGCACGGAAGATTTCTTCACCATTAACACCGATACCATTCGTCAAAATATCGAGAAAACCACAGCGACGATGACGTTACTGATTTCCTCTATCGCCATTATTTCCTTGGTCGTTGGCGGCATCGGCGTAATGAATATTATGCTGGTTTCGGTGACGGAACGAACCAAAGAAATCGGTGTGCGTATGGCGGTCGGAGCAAGGCAAATCGACATATTGCGTCAGTTCTTAATTGAAGCGGTTTTAGTGTGTTTATGTGGCGGTATCGCAGGTATTGCACTGGCATTTGGACTTGGCTTGTTGTTAAGCAGCAGTGGCGCAGGTTTCCAGATGATTTATTCCACCGCTTCGATTGTTTGGGCGTTTGTTTGTTCCACTTTAATCGGCATTGTGTTTGGCTTCTTGCCTGCTCGAAATGCCGCCAAACTTGACCCTGTAGATGCGCTTGCAAGAGACTGATTACAAGAGATTAGCGAAAATGAAAAAACTAACATTAAGCATCATGATCAGCAGCATGCTTTTAACGGGGTGTGGTGCATTAACTCGCTCAGATTATCAAGCGCCACCCGTTCAAGTTCCTGAACAATGGCAACAACAGCATGTGTCTGGTGATGTCAGCATCGACCCTTGGTGGAATGCATTTAATGATCCCAAACTGAATGGTTTTATCGACCAAGTTTTGCGAACCAATAACGATTTAGCGGTTGCCACATTTACGCTCAAAAAAGCCCGTTTACAAATGGGATTAGCGGAAGATGATTTGTATCCGCAATTGAGTTCAACCACGTCAGGTGATGTATCGAAACCGTTAGATGGCGGAGAT
The DNA here is from genome assembly GCA_047975485.1 of Vibrio sp. Classification (GTDB taxonomy): domain Bacteria; phylum Pseudomonadota; class Gammaproteobacteria; order Enterobacterales; family Vibrionaceae; genus Vibrio. Next base: position 15,247 of record JBKEDP010000046.1, read on the forward strand.
TCAACCGACAGCTACAGCACCAGATTATCCGTTGGCTATGAGTTAGATTTGTGGGGCAAGGTGTCGGCAAGTGTCGATCAAGCTCGTTGGTCTGCTTTAGCAACGTTGGAAGATCGAGAAAGTACCGCACAAAGTTTAGTTGCGACAACGGCTTCACTTTATTGGCAAATCGGCTACTTAAAACAGCGTATTGCCCTAAATGAAAGTGATGTGGCAGATGCGCAACAAACGCTCGATCTCATCACGCGACAATACCAATTGGGTGCAGTGAGTAATTTAGATGTGCTGGAAGCCAAACGCACACTAGCGGGTTTGCAGTCGCAACGTAGCCAATTCCAACAACAATTGGTGGAAGCGAATAACGCATTTGCGATCTTATTTAATCAGCCGCCAAAAGACATGACAGCTCAAATTCAATCGCTGCCAGATACCGAATTACCAGCGATTGCTTCAGGTGTTCCAGCTGATTTGCTGATCCGCAGACCAGATATCAAAGCGTCGATTTACAATGTAAAGTCAGCCTTAGCGAGTAAAGATGTTGTAGATTTAGAATACCTGCCAACCTTAACTTTAACTGGTGCATTAGGTGGTTCTTCCGATGATTTGAAAGACTTACTTTCCGATCCGATTGGCAGCTTAGGCGCAGATTTAACTTTGCCATTCTTGCAGTGGAACGACATGCAAAACGACAAAGACATTGCTGAAGTTGATTATCAATCTGCGATTGTGAGCTACCGACAAACCTTGTACACCGCATTTGAAGACGTTGAAAATGCGCTTTCAGCTAAAGACCAATTGGCATATCAACGAGCACGTTTGCAAGAGCAATATGATGCAGCCACACAATCTGAAAAGATCTATGCGGCACGCTATCATTACGGTTCAATCACGATTATGGAATTGCTCGATTCGCAAGAAAACACTCGCAACGCGAAAGCGGCATTATTGGAAAACCGCTATAACCAATTTGTCGCGCAAGTGAATCTCTACCAAGCATTAGGTGGTAAAGATGTTGCGCCCAAAATTGAGGAAATGGATATTTCGACCGAGGATTAATGCTGTCTTTTGATCTATAAGAATTTTCGATCAATAAGAGCTTTTAATTAATAACCGTTTCTAGCCAATAACTGTTTCTAACCACTGAATAAAGGCTGCGTTTTTTGGACGATGCTGTTGTCCATTCAAGCAAACCAGATCGTAGCCTTTGTTGGATTCAACTTGTTCAAATGGGGCAATCAAATCCCCCGATTTTAAATAGCTTTCAATCAGAGCCTTGCGTCCTAAACCTATCCCCATGTGATTTTTGACCGCCACTGCTGCCATATCCGAATGATTAAAAATATAAGATTTGTGCATCACGTTTAAATCATGCAAATCCAATTGAGTTTGCTGTTTAAGCCATACGTTCCATTCATGGCTAGGCTCACTCGCTTCAAGAGATTCGGTGCTGTGAATAAAGGTCGCTTGTTGAAGTTGTGCTGCCAGTGGTTTGCTGTGATCGAAATGCTGCTCAAAGTATTTTGGAGTACAAATTGGCGTAAGAGACTCTTGAAATAAACGCTGATGATAAAAGCCAGAATGCTCGTCATTACTGTAGTAAATCGCAATATCTACAGGTTCATGTTGAAAGTCCAAACGGCTCGCTTTTACTCGGATCTTTACGTTCAAATTCGGGTATTTTTGCTGAAAATCTGCCAAGCGAGGCAATAACCAACTTTGTCCAAATGTCGGAGCCACACCAATATACAATTCACCACGAAGTTCATTAAATTGAATGTCCTCGATTTCAGAAAAAATCACATCGAATGACTGATTAATCGCATGCAGTAAGCGTTGTCCCTCTTGAGTTAATTCTAACTTTCGGGTTAAACGCACAAACAAAGAAAAGCCGAGTTGCGATTCCAACGCTTTGATCCGCTGGCTGACCGCACCTTGAGTGATAAACAATTCTTCTGCAGCCTTGGTAAAACTTAAAAACTTAGCCGCCACAGAAAAGGTGTGCATATTGGTGAGTTGCTGCTGTTTTTTGTCCATCGGGCTTTCTCTGTTCTTGGCTTTCTTTGTTTTAGGTTTTAGATGTTTTGGTTTTTATGGATTAGCTAAATTAATCTATAGACGATTCTATTTAGTTTGTCGCTGCTGTTCCAATGGTTTTTAATTAACTCAACTTATTTATACTTCTTTGGAGTGACTTATGGAAAACACGTTGAAAATTGCCATTATCGGTGCAGGTTCTAGCTACACACCAGAGCTAATTGAAGGTTTGATTAAGCGTAAAGATGAATTGCCTATTCGTGAATTGTGGCTGGTGGATATTGAAGATGGCGCTGAAAAAGTGCAGATCATCAGTGAACTGACTCGCCGTATGTTGGCAAAAAATAACATGAGTCACATTCAAGTTCACGTCACCTTAGATCGCAAACCAGCTTTAGAGGGAGCGGATTTTGTTTGTTCACAATTCCGCGCTGGTTGCCTTGAAGGTCGTATCCGTGATGAACGCATCTCACTTAAATACGGCATGATCGGCCAAGAAACAAATGGCTTAGGCGGTTTTGCTAATGCGTGTCGTACCATTCCTATTGCGCTTGAAATTTGTAAAGAAATGGAAGAGCTTTGCCCTGATGCATGGTTGCTTAACTTCACCAATCCATCAGGCATGGTGACAGAAGCGATTCTTAAACACACCAAAGTGAAAGCGGTAGGTTTGTGTAACGTGCCTGTGATTATGCAAAAAGGCATCGCAGAGCTATTAAATGCCAAAGAAGATGACTTCATCATGCAAGTGGCGGGTTTGAACCACTTTATCTTTGCGCGCCAAATTCTACACGAAGGCAAAGACAAACTAGCTGAAGTGGTTGAACAAATTCTTTCAGGCAACGACAAACTGGTTCCTGCAAACATCCCTCCATTCAAATGGCCTGAAAAACTGCTGCGTGAAATGGGCATGATCCCTTGTGCATACTTGCGTTATTACTACTCTAGCCAAGACATTATGGAACAAGAGATGGAAGAAGCGTCAGGCGAGGGGACACGTGGCGAAGTCGTAAAAGCAATGGAAAAACGCTTGTTCGACATTTACCGCAATCCAGAGCTTGAAGAAAAACCAAAAGAGCTAGAAAAACGTGGCGGTCAATATTATTCAGAAGCGGCTTGTGAGTTAATGAGTTCAATCTTTAACGACAAACGCACCATCATGCATGTGAACACACTAAACAACGGTGCTATCAACGGTCTACCAGATGATTGCGCAGTTGAAGTTAGCTGCATGATCACCAAAGCTGGCCCAGTTGCATTAAATGTTGCGCCATTCCCAACCGATACTTTGCGCCTCATTCAGCTAATGAAAGAGTTTGAATCGCTAACTGTTGAAGCTGCAGTAACAGGTGATCGCAACACTGCGCATCGTGCGTTGATCTTAAATCCATTGGTCACAACTGGCACAATTTTAGAGCAAGCGTTGGAAGAAACCATCGAAGCGAACTTGGATTATATGCCACAGTTCCGCACGTAATTCGTTGTCTTATTAAGATATAAGTAAAACGAGCGAAATAGCACAAAGCCAGCAGATGTAGAGTCTGCTGGCTTTTTTGATCATTTAATTGTAATGAATATTGCACTATTAATTTATTTGTTAGTCGAGTGTGTCAGTAAAAGTTTTTCTCTAATGTTACTCTTTGCAGATTTAACTTTATCGAAATTTCGCTTCATCAGTTCAGTGTAAATCAAATCTAAGATGTACATTTGAGAAACTCTGGTTCCGATGGAATCGCCTTGGTACACTTCACCTTCACTACAATTTAATATCTTGATATCTGAAATTTCAGCTAATGGGGAGCTAAGGTTATTAGTAATAACAATAGTAAATGCTCCACATTCTTTGGCTGTTAGCTGAGCATTAACTATATCTTCTGTATTTCCTGAATGAGATAAGGCAACGACGATATCATCTGATGTTGTGTGCTGTAGCTTATAAAACATGGCGTGTTTTTCGTTAAAACCATTTGCATCAATACCTATTCGGTTGAATTTTAAGCTAGCTTCTAATGCCGACATACCAGAACCACCAAGTCCAATAAAGAATATCCGTTGGCACTTCGAAATACGTTGCACAATTTTTTCTATAGTATTTAAGTTAAGAGCAATTTTTGTGTCACGTATTGACTGGGAAATGATACCGCATAATTTAGATGCTGTACTTCCAATAGAGTCATCAATGTAAATATCTGATGTTAAAACATTTTGTTGTGAAACTTTTGGAGCTAGCAGATCACTTTTTAATTTTTCCTTTAATTCTTGATAACCGCTGAATCCCATTTTTTTGCAAAAACGTATCACTGTTGCATCACTTGTACCGACTTGATTAGCAAATGATTTTGCTGAAACCTGGACAAAATATGCAGGATTGTCAACGATAGATTCAGCAATAATACGATCTGTTCTAGTTAGAGATGAAAGTTGGCTCTTTATTGAAACAAGGAGGCTGCTATTGGTCATAATATCCATCAACATTTGATTAGTTGCAGATATCATACTCAAAAACTAGAAGCTTGTAATTGATACTCAGTAGAAAACCTTTCATTAGAAGGTAAAGTGATCATTCCTGCCTTATCCCTTAAATCTTCAATGTTTTCTGCGTTTTTCGCAGTGATTCCGTACCAAGGCTCTATACATATAAAATCACATTCTGGTTTCTTCCATAATCCCAAAAATGGGACATTAGGGATTGTCATAGAAATCATCGTATTCTGATTTTCTAATCTAATCGTTTGAGAATCCATATCTTTAAAGTAAAGAGGGCCTCGTTTAAAATCATAATTATCAATTTTTATCTTATTTTGATGAAAATTAATTTTTGCTTGTTTACTAAAGTCAATGAACCCGTTATCGCCTTCGTAAGGAAGAGAAAGTGATTCGAAAATTAATGTTGCATCGTTAGTGTGTGTAAACGCGGGATGCGACCCAATGGAGAATAGCATATCTTTACAGCCGGTATTCTCTACTTCATATCGAATGGCTAACACATCATCTTTAACTTCAATACTGACTTTTAGTTGAAAAGAAAATGGATAAACCATATAAGTATTTGGATTATCTTTCAGTATGAGAACCACCTTATCGGAATGCTGTTCTAGTACATCAAATTCTGAGTTTCGAGTAAATCCATGTCTTGAAAGCGTATATGTTTTCCCTTCATATGTATAAGTTTCATTAGCTAGATTACCAATAATAGGAAATAAAATAGGGGCCGAATTCGGCCACCCATTTTCTGTCCATAAATGGTTAATCCCCGTTGCTTTGCTTGTCCATTCGACCAATTCAGCTCCAATCAATTTTACCGAAGCTCTGATCTTGGTGTTTTCAATGGTGATTAATTGAGGATTAACACATTTCATTATGAGAACCTTAATTCTAATGTTAGGCGATACAGTACAGATTTTAACGTATCTCCTGTGAATATTTGATTTGCTATATTTATTGTGTCTTGCTCTGACAATATATCTGTTTGTGCAGCATAATTATCAATAAATGATGTAATATATTCTTTGTCATCATGACTTTTTAATATAAGTTCTAAACCTTCCGCTACATTCTGCTGTTTTAAGTTCAGATGTGAAAATTTAGAGTTTAAATATTTATCGTACTCATTCCTTTCGCTTTCAATCGAATCATATGATAAAGAATCTAACCCATAATACGGAAAAACTTCTTCTGGAGATTCTTCACTTTCCATTAATTCTTTAATTTTCCTTGAATACTTAAGTTCAAGTTCTACATTATTTATTGGCGAGTTCTGGTTAGGGTCATTAACAATGTTATATAATTTATTTCCAAAGCGATATGCATTTGTATAATTTATAGATGTTGGAATTTTTAATAATTTTGCACCTTGAGTGAAAGAGAAACCATCTGACAGCGAAGATTTAGATAAACTGTCAACAGAGAATAAACTATCTATATGCATTGGCATAACAGTATATTCATTCAAAGAATTTTGTTTTTCTCTAGGCGTTCGCATATATACATACTCACCATCAGTGATGTTAATATGAGCACCATAATAACCAAATAAAGCATAATCTCGTACATTTTCATGGGTAAGTAATGATGGAGAAATTGATTTCCCATGCATAGATGTGGGCTTTTCTATTCCAAAGAAATCTAATAATGTTGCAGGAATATCAATGGTTTGGGCTAAAGCGTTATTTTTTTCATTTTTAACTTTATATCTTGGATCCCAAAGATAGAATGGTGTATTTGCTATTTCGTTGTACACCGGCATGATATTTTTTCCCCACCAATCATGCTCACCTAACAAAAAGCCATGATCAGTGCAAACCATTAACAATGTATCTTCCCATAAGTCATGTTTATCGAATGTATCTAAGACTTTACCTAGATAATCATCACACATAGTCATTAAGGCTCGATAAAATAGCTTAGTGAGACGCTTTTGTTCTGGGGAATCAATACCACAATTATAATTTATCCAACCATTGAAGTCGGATTGTGTACATCCGTACATATTTAAATATTTTTCAGGTACAAAAAAAGGTTCGTGCGGATCAAAACATTCAAGTTGCATAAACCAATTATCTTGGTCTTTATTGGTTTCAATAAATTCCAAGCCTGACTCTATTGTTCTAGTAAGAGTATGATCTTGCTCTGACTTCATATAGTCTCGGTTTATAAAGTCTTGGGCTATACGCTTTTTCCGTCTTGCTATTACAGCTTCTCCTTCTAAACCAGAGTAATTAACTTCCGGTTTTTCTACGTGTCCTTTCCAGCAATCGCCTTCTTGCCCTCGGATAAAGTCAAATGTTGAATAGCGAGTATGGTAAGTTGCACCTCCATCTCGCCAATAATGTTTGTGGTCAGTAACAAGATGCGAATGAATTCCATTTTTAGATAAAGCTTGTGGAACAGAAAAATCAAAAGGTTCTAAAGGCCCCCAACTACGGTGTAAGAAGTTATAGCGACCTGTGTGTAATTCGCGTCTAGCAGGCATACATGGCATGCTACCAACATGAAAACGATTATATTGAACAGAATGATTAGCAAGACGTGTAAAATTGGGAGTGATAGCTTCTCCACCATAACTTGATATGTGATTTCTTGTTAAGGTATCAAATAAAAGAACAACAGCTTTCATAATAAAATCTCTTACTTAAAATAAAATACCGCTAAACCAAGTAGTTTAGCGGTTATGGAAGATATTAAGCTTCAACAGCTTTTAGATATTCTTCAAGTTGGTTTTTAATAATGGTAACTTGTGGACCAAAAATTACTTGTACACCACCACCTTGGAATACAGCACCAAGAGCTCCATATTGTTTAAAGGCATCTTTTTGTACTTTATCTTCATGGAAAACATTAACTCGTAAACGTGTTGCACAACAATCTAAGTCTGCAATATTCGCTTTTCCGCCAAATGCTTCAATAATTCCAGCAATTTTTGCATCACCTTCAATTTGTTCTACTTGTTCAGTGTCTTCTCTTCCCGGTGTTTTTAAATCTTTCCATTTAATGAAGAATCGGAAAGTAAAGTAATAATAACAAGACATTGTTGCGCCTAATGGGAATAACATTATCCAATTAGTTTTTGCATTTCCTTGTATCACACCAAACAAAATAAAATCGATAACACCACCACTAAATGTCTGACCAACTGTAAAGTTGAATAAGTCAGCCAACATAAACGCAATACCTGTACCTATGACATGAACAACATATAAAACAGGAGCAATAAATAAAAATATGAATTCTAGTGGCTCTGTAATACCTGTTACAAAAGCTGTAATAGCACCAGATAAGAAAATACCTGCAACTTTTGCTTTATTTTCTGGCTTTGCACAATGATACATAGCAAGCGCAGCAGCTGGTAAACCAAACATAAAATCAATGAATCTTCCTGACATAAATCGAGAAACGCCTTCATAGTAAAATGTTGTGTTTGGATCAGCTAATTGTGCAAAAAATATGTTTTGCGTTCCTTGCACAAGATGACCATTTACTACCATTTCACCACCAACACTTGTAAACCAAAATGGGGTATAGAAAAGGTGGTGAAGACCAAATGGCACTAGTAGTTTCAGTATGCTACCAAAGAAGAATGAGCCAATAATTCCTGTTTTTTCAACAAGTCCACCTAGACCGGTTATACCTTGTTGGAAGTATGGCCATGTATAAAACAGGAAGACTCCAAGAAAAATAGATGAGAATGCGGTAACGATTGGTACAAACCTTGAACCACTAAAAAATGCCAAAATATCGTGTAATTCAATTTTATAAAAACGACCATGCATATAAGCAGTTAATAGCCCAGATAGAATACCACCCATCACACCTGTTTGTAATGTTGTCATCCCTAAAACGTTAGCTTGCCCATGTACAGCTAAATCTGTAGTAGCTAAAGTGCCTGTAATGGTTAACATCGCGGTGATGGTAATATTCATAACTAAAAATGACAAAACGGCTGCTAGTCCTGCAGTACCTTTGTCACTTTTAGCTAATCCGACAGCAATACCAACAGCAAATAATAGAGCCAAGTTAGAAAAAACAACCTGACCAGCCATTTTCATTAAAATGAATATGGCTTGTAAAAATTGAACATCTAGAAATGGATATTGTTGAATAGTATGTGGGTTTGAAAAAACACCTCCGATACCGAGCAGTAGGCCAGCAGCAGGCAATACCGCGATAGGTAACATAAAGGACTTTCCTAAATTTTGGGCTTTAGAAAATAGTTTTTTTGACATGTTGCCTCCGTGAATTACACGTAATTATGTTGTGAACGCTACATTAATATAAAAGTTGAATGTAGCAAATGCTTCATTTATATTTATGTGACTAGATGCACACTACAAATTTTCATAAACAGAGGTTTTTATGAGTTGGAGAAAAGAAGGTACGTCACCCGATTACCGGTTTTCATTAGCAAATGAGAGGACATTTCTTGCTTGGATACGCACTGCAATGGCTTTAATTGCTGGCGCGGTTGGTATTGATCAGCTTACTCCGAATTTAGCTCCACCTTTACTAAGATCTGGTATTGCTTGCTTTCTAAGTTTATGTGCAGCGTTTTTAGCTATCTACGCTTATCGTAGATGGACGACTAATGAAAAGGCTATGCGATTAGGGGGAGATCTTGCCTACACTCGCTCACTGAAAGTGATCTCTATAATCGTTGCCATTTTTGCTGCATTTTTGGTTGCTTTAGTTGTTTTAGTATAAAAAGCTATGAATGATTCAACACTAAACAAACGCGATAGAGATCAAGGACTACAGCCTCAAAGGACTATACTCTCTTGGTTTCGAACGATAGCTGTGATCTTTTTAAATTCACTACTGCTCATAAAAGTTGGGATGAAAACAAATAGCTTTTTACTACTGTGTCTAGGTAGTGCCATCTTAGTTCTTGCTACATTGATGTATGCCTATTCGATAAGAAGAAATATAAGATTTTCATACGATGTTGAGATCGTTACAACTAAATCGATCCGAGCTAATCAATGGATTTCTCTTGTGCTTTTTTCTATTGGATTGCTTCTTTCCGGTCATTTCTTTTTGCAATTAATTTAACTTGAGGTTTTATGAACTCCCCTAAAGCGTGTTATGTCATGTCTAAACCAACTAGCTCAGTTTGTAACCTTGACTGTACATATTGCTATTATCTTGAAAAAGAAAAACTGTACCCTGAAAAAAAGACTTACTTGATGAGCGATGAGACATTAGAATTCTATGTAAAACAATACATAGAAGCTCAGTCTGTTGGACAGGTTCATTTTGTGTGGCAGGGAGGGGAACCAACACTTGCAGGTATCGAGTTCTATAAAAAAGCATTAAAGTTACAGCAACAATATTCTCAAGGAAAAGAGATATTCAATAGCTTTCAGACAAACGGAATTCTATTGAATGATGAATGGTGTGAATTTTTCAAAAAGAATCAGTTTTTAATTGGATTATCTATCGATGGCCCAGAAGATTTGCACGATACCTATCGAGTTAATCGCAATGGTCGAGGCAGTTTTTCTAAAGTTATCAATGCAATTGAACTGCTTAAAAAGCATAACGTTGATTTCAATACCTTAACGGTTGTTAATAATATTAACGTTAAACATCCTGAACGTGTGTACGAATTTTTAAAATCTACAGGCTCTAGCTACATTCAATTTATTCCACTCGTTGAACGAGAAGCGAAACAAGCCTCACAAGATGGTCTATATTATATTGATCCGAATTTTTCTAAGCAGGCTAACGTAACTGAATGGTCAGTTGATTCGCTTGAATATGGACAATTTCTAAATCGAATTTTTGATATCTGGGTTCGTAATGATATCGATAAAGTATATGTGCAAATGTTTGATACAACATTAGGCGCATGGTGTTCACAACCCGCTCAGTTATGCGTGTTTAATGAAACTTGCGGCCATGCTTTTGCTTTAGAATCTAACGGTGATGTATATCAGTGTGATCATTATGTATATCCTGATTATCAGCTTGGCAATATCCATAAAGAAAATTTAAAAGAGCTTAATAGTAGCGATTCTGCTATTAAATTTGGCCAAGATAAAAAGAGTACATTAACACCTAGTTGTATCAAATGTGAGTACCGATTTGCTTGTCATGGTGGATGTCCTAAGCATCGGTTTGTAAATCACCCTAACTCAAAATTTCAACATAATTACTTTTGTGAAGGCTATAAAGCGTTCTTTAAGCATAGCGCTCCTGCTATGGAAAAAATGAAAGAGTTAATCATGCAAGGGTATTCTCCTGCTGTATTAATGAATCAATATCATCAAGTTAATGCTAATCCGAGTAATCATATAGGTCGTAACGATCCATGCATTTGTAACAGTGGTAAAAAATATAAAAAGTGCTGCGGTAGGAATTGATGAACCTCGTGGTTTTGCCTAAGCCACAAACCCATTAATGAATCCAATTCATAAGGTTAATGAGGTATTTATATCAATGAACCGCATATCTTTGTACTAAAATGAATTTTTTCGCCATGATGGGAAGTACGACTGTGGAATATGCTCAATTAAATAACAATCTTAAAATGCCAATGTCTGGCTTTGGTGTATTTAAAGTAACCGACAAAGAAGAATGTAAACAATCTGTATTGGCTGCTATTCGTGCCGGATACCGCTTGATTGATACCGCAGCCGTATATGGTAACGAAGATGCTGTGGGTGATGCTGTGCGTGAAGCGATTGCGCTAGGCTTGTGTACTCGTGAAGAACTTTTCATTACTTCGAAGCTGTGGATCCAAGACATGGCTAATTACGATATGGCGAAAGCAGGTATCGAAGCATCATTGAAAAAATCAGGTTTAGAATATTTCGATTTATACCTATTGCACCAAGCAATGGGTGATTATTTCAGTGCTTGGCGTGCTTTAGAAGATGCTTATGAAGAAGGTAAACTAAAAGCAATTGGTGTTTCAAACTTCTATGCGCACGTTTTAGCGAACTTCTGTGAAACAGTAAGAATCACACCAATGGTTAACCAAGTGGAATTGCACCCGTATTACACTCGACCAAAAGCATTAGAAACAATGAAGCGTTATAACGTTCAGCCAGAAGCATGGGCGCCTTTAGGTGGTGGTCGTCACTTACCGTTTGAAGACGAAATGCTGCAAGGTATCGCTGCTGCTCATGGTAAAACTGTTGCTCAAGTGATCTTACGTTGGAATGTTCAACGTGGCGTAACTGTTATTCCTAAGTCTGTAAAAGAAGAACGCATCCAACAAAACTTTGATATTTGGGATTTCACGCTAAACGATGAACAAATGGAACAAATCAGTTCTCTTGATTTAGGCTATGTTGGCGAGGCAATCAAACACTTTGATCCTGATTTCGTCCGCGGCTGCCTTGGCGTTAAAATTCACGACTAGAAATTACTAGCTCGAATACAAAAACCGTCCATGAAGAATGTCTTTATGGACGGTTTTTTGTTGTTTCGGTAGTGTGTTTGTGTACCTTATGACATTAGCTATTTAATGCTAATTAAATAGATAAAGTTAAAGAATAAAATCAATCAGAAATCCAAGACTCAAGAATTTCATAAACCAATAACATCTCTGTTCTAGATAGAGTAATTCTATATTTTTCAAAGATATGCTTAAAGAAATCAGGTTGTAACTGGATGAATTTATCTTGTTCTGCCGTCAATTCGTCATCATTACGACTGTTCATTTCTGTACCGATAATCTGGCGCTCAATCATTAAAGCAATATGCATGAATAAGTTCATTCTTAGATAGCTTTCAAAATGAATTTGATAAAAACTTTCGTATTGTTTTATTACCAACTCAACTTCATCGATCACAACATTAGGATTTAGGAAAGTCAGTCGTTCACTTACCCCTCCAATAGTGAAGAATCGTACAACTTCTTCGAGCATGTTAGAATTTTTTTCTTCATCAATTAGATCAGAAAAATATTCATTATAAAGATAATGTCCATTGCTGCTGATTAAATCCTTTACATTAACTAAAGGAATATGTTCCGCATCAAGATCCGTGGTTGTAATAATTAACTTTGTTCCATTAAGAGCTGAATCTGATTGTTTTATCTTCCATTTTAGATCGTCATATTCCATTGTAACGACTTCAATATCTGGATCTTTAAGATAAGGTAGCATTATTTCTCTTAATTTCTTTGATATACCTTCACCTGAGATACAAGAAATGATGATTTTAGACCCACGCTTTATACCTTTATAATAACGAGTTTCAATCTTGTAATTTTTATTAGCATCTTCAATTATTTGCTTCATGCTAATGTCATCTTGAATTTTACTACCTATATCAAGCGCAATAGATGTTGTGACATTATTCAATACTAATAAATCATCGTGAATATATAGTTTTATTTCTTGATAAATTTCTTGTAATGACCCCATGTCTACAAGAATAATCAAACCTTTGCCATTTTTTATTTTATCGATATGCTTTATCAACATATCGATAATAGCACGGGTATCAACAGAAAATGGCATATCAAATGCTTTAAAGTAGTAACCACCACATAGTCTATTTGCCATTCCTGCAATGCTAGAAGCTGTTGAACGGCCATGTGAAACGATAACTGCTTGAATTTTATTATCCGAATCTACATAACTAGAAAGAAGAATTGAATAAAGGGAGTTGAGAGAATCAGTTATAGTATCTGGAAACTCTATTTTTGATTTCATGCTTGATAGAAGTTCATCAGATAATAGTGATGACTTGTTTGTTTTGTTAACACATCCATCAGATATGCTTTTATGAATATTCTCATTATTTTCATTTATCATTAAGTAAACTAGAATATAATAAATGGACGCATACTGTTCATGGTTAACATCTATGCCAGTAATATATTCAAAATCTTTAATTGAATCTCTTACATTAGACCATAGAAAACCGGCATAAAGTTGTAATAAATCTTGCTCACCAAAACGTTGTTTTAATGCTGTAACTAAGCGTTTAGAGAACACTTTCCAATTTCCACTATGACAAAAAGTAGAGATTACCGATTCATCTTTAAATAATTTAATACCATCCCAATGAGGTATTGATTCAACATTAGAGTTGATTAATACTGGAGTTTCTGGAGAAATAGGCCCCACATTTAATATGCTTTGATTTGTTCTATTATTAAATGCTGAAGCACATTCAACTTTTATCTTATTTTTTAAACCACCAACATTACCTTGAAAGTCTGAATTGAGTAGTTCGATCAATAATTTTTGACTAATCTCGATATCTAGCTTCAAGTTTTCAGCTTCTTTCTTAAAAAGAGACAAAATAATAGATATTTTTTCTAATTGTGGCCTAGAAGAAAATTTAGGTAGCTTAATAACAAATGGAATTCTTCGTTTAAATGTAGTAAGTAATGACTGTTCAATATCTTCAGTTGTGGCAAAAATGAATCTTACTGTTGAATATTGTCGATTATTGTTATCACCGAGTCGATAAAAGAAACCTTGATCCATAAAAATGAACAGCTTTTCTTGGTTTTCTGCTGATAATCGATGGACTTCATCTAAAAAAAGGACGCCATTATTAGCATCATCCAATAAGCCTTTTTTATCTGTAGTCGCACCAGTAAAGGCTCCTTTTACATAGCCAAATAAAGTTGCTGATAACAGTTCAGGGTTGTTAGCATAATCTGCACAATTCAACACAATAAATCGGCTATCTTGCTGAATCACTTTGGTTTCAAGAGAGTGTTGATAAACAAGTGTAGCCAAGTAACTTTTCCCAACCCCACTTTCTCCGCAAATAAGCAATGGTAGCCCATTTGGTGGATAAGAAACTGAAGAGCGACACATGCTGATTTCATCACTTAAGCATCCATCACTACCAATAAACTGATTAAAAATATCGTTTTTATGTGTCGGCTTAGAAATTTCTTGAGCTGAAGCTGAATCAACAAAATAAAAACGAACTGGTCGTGTGTTCTCTTTCATTAAAAGATTATCGTCGCACAACCGATTGAGGTAGTGACTAATAACACTACGTTTTAGAGATGTATGTTCTTGGCAATCACTAGCAGTAAATCCATGTTTTTTAAACGAATCTAGCAATTTTATTGTTTGAAATAAATCTTCTTTTGCACCCATCACTCTCACCAATATCATTTAGTGTCTAAAGGAAAAATTCATTTTCAACACTAAGCCATCAACACTAATTTTGAATGGATTCTGAAACTTGTCATTAGAAATAAATAGTCAGAGAGCTTTGAATGTTGATATCGGTCACACATTAAATTGCACAAAAATCATTTTTCCTTCAAAAATAAAACAATATTTTAACTTGTTTTATAGGTGAGATTTTTTATCAACACTAAAAATGAAACTATCGACACTAATATATGTTCGAGCTCAACACTAATCTTGAGTTTGTGTAACTAATTGATAATTAAATAAATAAAATTATTGGCACGCATCGTGCTTATCATAAAAAAGAAATTGATAAGGACAAATAGATATGATTGAAATTTATGCAGCTAGCCATGGTGAATATGCAAAGGGCATTGTCTCTGGCTTAAACCTCCTCATTGGTGAGGATCATCAAATCAAAGATATTAATGCCTACTGTGATGAGGGGGGGATTTCATCTAGTGCCATTTTAGAAGCGCACTTCCGAAAAATTGTAGAATCGGCTCAGACTAAAAATAACGTTGTGGTGTTCTTTACAGACCATCAAGGTGGCAGTGTCAATAACTGTGCGACAAAACTTATGATGGAATATAGCGATGTTCATGTCATTGCAGGTATGAACCAGAGCATGTTAATGGATTTTGCCTTATCTGACGAAGAAGATATTGCCACAAGAATCAAAGATGCTATCGAAGCCTCGAAAGAATCAATCGCATATGTAAATGAGCTTCCAGAAATACTTGAAGTAAAAGAACAGCTTCAAGGAACAAGTTCGAATACTGAAAATACCGAGAATGACTTCTTTTAGGAAGCAATTATGAACATAAATAATATTACACTTGAAATATTAGACCCTCGTTTTCTTCGTCAGAAAGAAGATTTATTAATTGACCAAGCGTGGGTAAAGAATGCCATTTCCGATGTGATATCTGAAATCGACAACATGTTACCTCGATTTTCAGAAACTTTCCCAGCAGCAAGCTCTGAAAATGGTATTTACCCTGAAGTTAAACAAGTTGATTGGACTGAAGGCTTTTGGACTGGTTTGCTATGGCTAGCATATGAAGCTACCGCAGATGAAAAATATAAAACTATTGCTGAAAGTTTTCTTCCACAGTTTGAAGAGCGTCTTGATAAAGATATTAAAATCAACACTCATGATTTAGGTTTCTTATATATCTTGTCATGTGTTGCTGCATGGAAAGTAGCAGGTAATGAATACGCTAGAGGTCTTGCATTAAGAGCGGCTGACCACTTATTGGCTCGATTTAATAGCACAGCAAAAATAATACAAGCTTGGGGAGATCTATCAGATCCTGCTCGTCAAGGTCGAATGATAATTGATTGTAATCTGAACTTGCCTTTATTGTTCTGGGCAAGCCAAGAAACAGGAAATAAGAAATATTCAGAAGCAGCAACCCTTCATTTAGAGCAAGCCACACGCTATTTAGTTCGAAATGATGCTTCTACTTTTCATACTTATTACATCGATGTAAACACTGGTGAGCCTTTACGTGGTGATACCCACCAAGGCTTTAGTGACACTTCTTGTTGGTCTAGAGGTCAAGCTTGGGCTATGTACGGCTTTGCTTTAGGGTTTGAATATACCAACCAGCCTAATCTCGTTGAACTATCAAGAAAGACAACTCATTACTTTTTAAATCGATTACCAGAAGATTACATTTGTTACTGGGATTTGATTTTTAAAGATGAAGATAAAGCCTATCGTGATACATCATCCTCGGCGATTGCTGTTTGTGGTATGGATGAATTAATAAAACATCTACCAATCACTGATCCTCAAATTGGTGAGTACAAAATTGCAATAAGCCAAATTATGAAAAGCCTACATCAAAATTATTTTGCTAAAGATGAAGATGGAATTCTAAAGCATGGCGTATATAACTTTGGGCGAAATATGGGAATAGATACAGCAAATTTATGGGGTGATTATTATTACTTGGAAGCCTTAATTCGCTTATCTAAGCCTTGGAAAAAATACTGGTAATTTAAAAATTAATTAAAAATAAGGTAAATATTATGATTTCTGCAATTCGTATTGATGATCGTTTAATTCATGGACAAGTGGCTGTTGTATGGACAAAACATTTGGCCGTAGATCGCATTCTAGTAGCAAATGACCAAATCGTAACCAATGAAGTACAGAAGATGTCTCTTCGAATGGCTGCACCAGATACTGTTAAATGCGGTATTTTATCAGTTGAAGATGCGGTAGGCGTTGTGAACGACCCTCGTGCTGAAAAACTGAAAGTATTTATTATTGTAAATAACCCTAATGATGCTCGTCGTATCATTGAAAAAGTTTCTGAAATTAAAACATTAAACGTTGCTAACTACGGTCGTATTACCGAGGACCTAGGCAGTAAAAAAAGAATTTCAGACACGGTTTATTTAACTCAAGAAGATATTGCTGATTTTACTGCAATTCAAGAAAAAGGCGTTGCAGTTGAGTATCAAGTTCTTCCATCACATCCAGTAAAAGATTTGATGGAAATGATCGAAAAAGCATAACTAACACAGGAATATCTCTATGTTAACTAACGCATTATTGGTCGCATTAGTAATGTACATTGCTAAATTTTGTGACCATGGACTAGGACAACCTTTAGTCGAAAGACCAATTATTTGTGGTGCAATGGTTGGATTAGTACTTGGTGATCTTGAGCAAGGTATTATGCTCGGAGCGACTCTGGAATTAATCTTCCTAGGAACAATCACTATTGGTGGTTCAGTACCAGCAGATTTAGCTGTTGGTTCTGTTCTTGCTACTGCATTTACAATTTTAACCAAAGCAACGCCTGAAATTGCAGTTGCTTTAGCCTTACCAATTAGTTTACTTGCTGTTTTTGTATATCAAGTAGAGAAATTGATTTATACCGGCTTGGTTGAAAAATACGATGCTTTATTAGAGCAAGGAAAAGATAAGGCGGCATTAAATATAACGTTAGGAATGATGCTGTTCTATGGTGTTCCTTTTGCTGTACTTGCTTTCTTTGGTGTTCTGTTTGGGACTGATGTAATTCAAGCTATCGTTGATAACATCCCTCAATCAATCATGAACGGTATGCAAGCAATGGGTGGCATTCTTCCTGCTCTTGGCTTTGCTATTCTTTTAAAAGCATTGTGGAACAAAAATATTGCTGCGTTTTTCTTTATCGGATTTGCTATTGCTGCATATTTAAAAATGCCAATTATGGGAATTGCGATTATTGCCGGCTCCATTGCTCTTTATATTTGTTTTAACGAATTTAATAACGCTAAAGAACTTAAGAAGCTGAAAGAAAGTATTTCTGTCGGCGAAGTTGATGAAAAAGAGGACTTCTTCTAATGAGTGAATTACAAGTAAATAATGAACTAGCAGTCGATCTAGATTCGCCAAAAGAAGAGAAAAAACTTCTTCGCCAATTGTTTTTTAGACAATTCCAATTACTAGGTTCTATGAACTATACCAGAATGGAAGGTTTAAGCTACGGTTGGGCTTTGGCTCCGGCGCTAAAGAAAATCTACCCTCAACCAGAACAGTATTTAGAAGCTCTAAAGCGTAATAGCCAGTTTTTTAATACCAACCAGATAATGGCACCATTTATAATGGGGTTGACGTTATCAATGGAAAGAGAAAACGCAAGCCAAGCTAATTTTGATTCATCAAGTATTAACAGCTTAAAAGTAGCTCTGATGGGACCTTTTGCTGGTGTTGGTGATTCATTCTTCTATGGTGTTTTACGTATTATTGCAACAGGTATAGCGATTGGATTTTCAACACAAGGTAGCATAATTGGTCCGCTTCTTTATCTTCTAATTTACAATATTCCTAGCCTACTTATCCGCTATTACGGCGGGACGATGGGATACAAACTGGGTTCTAAATACATAGCAGAAGCGACCGAATCCGGACTATTAAATTGTATAACGAAAGGAGCCGCAATAATGGGGTTAATGATGGTGGGCGCGATGAGTGCCTCCATGGTTAGCTTAAACTTTACGTGGGCAACGGAAGTAGCCGGTCAACCTTTTGTTTTGCAAGATATTATGGATAAAATTTGCCTAGGGTTAATGCCACTCACTTTAGTTCTAGGAAGTTTCTATCTTTTAAATAGAAAAGTTAGCCCAAATACAGTGTTGATTCTTTTGATTGCAATTGGTTTTATTTGCGCAGGTCTTGGTCTAGTCGGATAACTCGACTTCACTAAAATACCTTTAAGCTAAAAGCCTATCTATTCTTGATAGGCTTTCATCTTCTGCACGAGTTTTTTATGAAAACATTATTATTATCGGGTGATTATTGGCACCCTCAATCCATTTTAAAATATGGAATGATATTAAATGATGACTTTAATTTGGATCTAGACTGGCAATTTAAAATCTCCAATCAAGATCTCTCTCGCTATGAAATGATTATTTTGGCGAAATCGAATGAGGAATCTGAAACCAATAAAAATAAATGGATGAGTCTAGATGTTGAATTGAAACTCACTTCATTTGTAAACAATGGAGGCTTTTTACTGGTTATACATTCTGGTTTATCCGGCTATTCTAATTGCCTTCTATATCAAGAGCTAACAGGTTGTGAATTTAAAGGGCACCCATCTAAGTGTTCTGTTCAAGTAGAAATGAATTTAGACCATCCTTTCACAAAAGGCTGCGCTTCATTTGAAATATTTGATGAACATTACTTTGTTGATTTAATTGGTTCTGATCATGAGATTTTTTTAGAAACAATGTCTGAATATGGCCAACAAGTTGCAGGTTGGGAGAGATATGTTGGAAAAGGGAAAGTATGCGTTTTAACTTTAAGTCACAATGTAGATATTTGGCAAACGCCCTCATTTCAAAAGATGCTGACAAACATCATCCAGCTAAACTCTCCATCTTCAACTTACTGAATATTTTCAATCGATTCGAGTAATAAAAGTTTGCTCATCATCCACAAAAGCGACAAAGCCGCCGTGATAGATAAATATCCGACCACGACCTTCAACTACACAGGCAAGTTGTGGGTTCAAATCTTCTTCGTTATTTGGGCTTTGAAAAGTGCCGGTATCTATAACTATGCCGCTGAATTTTGGAAAATATCCATAAGTTCGTTTGGCTTGGTCAATCAAGTTATGTTGGCGAAGCAATCAAACACTTTGATCCTGATTTCGTCCGCGGCTGCCTTGGCGTTAAAATTCACGACTAGAAATTACTAGCTCGCATACAAAAACCGTCCATGAAGAATGTCTTTATGGACGGTTTTTGTTTTAACATTTAACTGACCGTGTAAGCGAGAAAAAGACCGGGACAATTATTGCGATTTAAACACATAAAACTCATGGCGGTTTGAATCCATTGTCGCTTTGTATTTTGTGTTTTGGATTAAGCGATTAATGAAGTACTCGTACATAGAGTATCGGCTAGGTTCGCAGCGGAAAGTAAAATAACCAACATTATTATTGAAGATGTATCTTACAAACTTCTTCAATTGCCTAAATATTTTAAATACGTTCGCACTGCCGTGTAAATTTGCTGTCGTCACATTATCATCACCAAAACGGCTAAATTTATCTCGTTTAGGATCAATGACATAAAACATCAGTTCACATTGTTCAGTTAAGACAAAAGTGTATAACCTTTTATCAATGACGACTTCTTTTTCGTATCTCACAATACATATCCAATCTGTTACTGGGTTCGAAAATAGTAACACTGCATATCAAGTAACACATTGAGCTAGATGTGCTTTTTGTGTCTCACTCACGAAATAATTTCAGTCGATCCGAGTAATATAAGTTTGCTCGTCATCCACAAAAGCCACAAAACCACCGTGATAGATAAATACTCGACCACGCCCCTCAACGACACAAGCAAGTTGTGGGTTCAAATCTTCTTCGTTGTTCTTACTTTGGAAAGTGCCAGTATCAGTGACTACGCCGCTGAGTTTTGGCAAAAAGCCATAAGTACGCTTGGCTTGATCTATCAGGCTCAACTCGCTGCTTCTAGAAAAGCAAGATGGGATATCACCGGCATCTTCGATGAACATGGTTTTTAGTTCTTCAAAAGCGGTAATCACCAGCCAGTCAATGTCGTTAACACGATGGATAAACATAGAGTTTCTCAATAATTATGATGAAACTGTATCTTAACTCAACCCAACAATATTACCATCTTCGTCAATATCTAAATTCATAAAGGATGGTTTGTCGCCAAGTCCTGGCATAGTCATTACGTTGCCACATAAAGCATAAATGAAACCGGCACCTGCGCAGAGTTTGAGTTCACGGATGTAAACATCAAAACCACTTGGTGCGCCTTTTACATTGCTGTCTGGCGTAATTGAAAGAGGTGTTTTGGCTAGGCAAACGGCTAAGTGGTCAAAGCTTTGTTCCGTAAATTGCTTTAACTGAGCTTGCGCTTTTTCGCTTAACGTTACGCTTGCTGCCCCGTAGCCTTTGATTGCTACTGCATTGAGTTTGCTTTCAAGGCTGTCTTCAAATGCATAAAGTGGGTGGAAGCGGTGATCTTCTTCATGTTTAGCACATTGCTCGATCACTTTTTCTGCTAATTCAATGGTGCCATTGCCGCCTTTCGCAAAACCTTCGCTGATCGCCACATCAACCTTGTTTGGCATAGCTTGAATCAATTCAACCAGTTGCTGTAATTCTTCATCGCTATCTTGTGGGAAGCGGTTAATCGCCACAACTGCAGGAACGCCATATCGGTTTACGTTGTCGATGTGCCATTTTAGGTTTTCGAATCCGGCAATAAGGGCGTCGCTATCAGGCTGAATGATTGAATCCGGAATGGCTTGGCCTGGGCGTAAATCGTATAAACCTGAGTTGGCTTTTAGACCACGCAGCGTTGCCACGATGACGGCACAATCGGGAGCTTTGCCTGAATTTTGTGCTTTGATATTACAGGCTTTTTCAAAACCCATATCTGAACCAAATCCGCCTTCGGTAATAGTGAAATCAGCTAGTTTAGTTGCAATGTTATCAGCAATAATCGAAGAGTTACCGTGTGCAATATTGGCAAAAGGACCAGAATGGATCAGCGTTGGCACACCTTCTAGTGTTTGCATCATGGTCGGCTCAATTGCCTCTTTCATGCAAACTGTCATTGCACCAGCGACTTGTAGATCTTCAGTAGTGACTGGATTACCGTCTAAATCATACGCAACAACGATGCGGCCAATACGCTTTCTTAGATCTTGTAAGTCGTTGGCTAAGGCTAGAATCGCCATTAATTCAGAAGCCGCTGAAATATCAAAACCATCTTCACGTTCAAAGCCGTTAATGGTTTTGCCTTCTTCATTTTTACCCACAGTGATCATGCGTAGTGCACGGTCATTGTGGTCGATAACACGTTTCCAAGTAACGTTTTGAGCATTGATGCGTAAAGCTTTCATGCTTGTACGTTGTTCGAAATGCTCGTAGCCTAAACGTTCTTCATGGTAAATACGTGCATCAATTGCCGCTGAAGCCAAGTTATGTGCAGAAGTTACCGCATGAATATCACCGGTTAAGTGCAGGTTTAATTCTTCCATTGGTGCAACTTGAGCATAGCCACCGCCAGCAGCTCCGCCTTTTACGCCAAAGATTGGTCCCATAGAAGGTTGACGAATACACGCCATAACGGAACGATTTAACTTAGCAAAACCTTGTGCTAAACCAATAGTGGTAACAGTTTTACCTTCACCTAATGGAGTGGGTGTGATTGCGGTAACGACAATCAATTTTCCTGTTTTATTCGTATCAATGCGCTTTAAGCAATCTAATGAAACTTTAGCTTTGTGCCGACCTTGGCTTTCATATTCGCTAGTAAGTAATCCGGCTTGTTCTGCGATAGTTTGGATTGGGCTAAGGGACGTTGTACGGCAAATTTCAATATCAGATAGCATAATGTTCTCGTTTAGATCTCACTGCAAAGCGAAAAAAATTAGGTTTAGCAATCGTTTGCGGAGCGATGATAACGTTTAAAATCTGGTTGTAAAGGATAAGTTTTAGAATATTGTACGGTGGCGATTTTGGCTGATTTATATGAAAAATAAAAGCCGTAAAATCATCATGTTATAAGCGAGATAATTTTACGGCTTTTTATAGATTAGAAAAAGAGCAGAAAGGTTAAGCTTTCACAATCCATTCAATTTTTTCATTCGCACGAATTGGTACAACTACATCATTACCGAAAGGCATAGTTGCAGGCACATCCCAAGCTGATTTTTCAAGCGTTACAGTTTCAGTATTACGTGCAATACCATAGAAATCAGGGCCATTATGGCTTGCGAATGCTTCTAGATTTTCTAGTTTACCCGCTTTCTCAAACACTTCTGCATAAAGCTCTAAAGAAGCGTGCGCAGTGTATGAACCCGCACAACCACATGCAGTTTCTTTTTTACCTTGAGCGTGAGGGGCGGAGTCTGTTCCTAAGAAGAATTTTTTGCTGCCAGATGTCGCCGCTTCAACCAAAGAGTGTTGGTGTGTCGCACGCTTTAGAATTGGTAAGCAGTAGAAATGAGGACGAATACCGCCAACCAACATGTGGTTACGGTTGAACAATAAGTGGTGAGCAGTAATGGTTGCTGCTACGTTATCGCCTGCATTTTTCACAAACGCAACCGCTTCGCTGGTGGTGATGTGTTCAAGCACGATTTTAAGATGCGGGAAATCATTCACGATTGGCGCAAGCACTGTATTCAAGAAAGTTTTCTCGCGGTCGAAGATGTCGATTTCATTTGTCGTCACTTCACCGTGGATTAAGAGCAACATGCCCACTTCAGCCATTGCTTCTAAAACTGGGTAGATTTTTTTCGCATCCGTTACGCCAGAATCAGAGTTAGTGGTTGCACCTGCAGGGTAAAGTTTACAAGCCACCACTTTGCCTGATGCGTGCGCTTCACGGATCATTTCTGGTGTGGTGTTGTCGGTCAAGTAAAGCGACATTAATGGTTCAAACGTTTCGCTTGAGTTATGCGCTTGAATACGTTCACGGTAAGCGAGTGCTTGCTCAAGGTTTGTGATTGGTGGAACAGTATTCGGCATGATTAACGCACGACCATTGTAACGGCTAATATCTTTTACCGTGTTTTGTAGTGCCTCACCATCGCGTAAATGTACATGCCAATCGTCAGGGCGAGTAATGGTTAACGTCGTCATAATTCCACCTGTTTGTTTTATCTTCAAAATGCGCAAACGCTTGCGTGTGGGGCGCAATGATAGTGGATCAGCAGCGTTTTTTCACCTTATTTATCTGATTGGGGAATGATGGGAATTCTGTTACTCTTTTTGCTTAATAAAAAATAATATATATCCCAAGTACGAAGGGTTAAGAGTCAAGGACGTAACAAGCATGAGTCAGTCAGAATTAGAACGCAAACTGTCAAAAATCGAAGCCACATTAGGCTTGCCGCCGATCAAACATGAAACGTTAAGCCAAATTAATGTGTACCCAATTAAGTCGATAGCGGGAATTGAACTGTCGAAATCTTGGGTTGAAAAGCAAGGTTTGAGCTTTGACCGTCGTTTTATGATTGCAGACAAAAATGGCCGCATGATCACGGCTCGTGAAAATCATCAAATGGTGCGAGTTCAAGCTGCATTACAATTTAATGGGTTGGTACTTACTTCGCCAGAAGCCCAAGGAACGCTTAATTTACGCTTTGATGAATTTGAAATGCAAAGCGTAGATTGCCAAGTTTGGAGTGATAACTTCGAGGCTTATTCAACCACAGAACAAGCCAATCAATGGTGCAGTGAAGTGATTGGAAAACCAGTTCAACTTCTCTATACCGGTGAGCAATCCAACCGCCAGCGTGAAAAAATTCAGACTAACGTTAGTTTTGCCGATGGTTATCCATTGTTGCTAATTAGCCAAGCCTCGCTTGATGAATTAAATGCTCGCAGCCCTGAAGGCATTCAACATAGCATGGCGCAATTCCGTCCGAATATTGTGGTTTCAAATACTGAAGCTTTTGCCGAAGATGGTTGGAAGCGTTTCCGTATTGGTGAAGTAGAATTTGAAGTGGTGAAACCTTGCATGCGTTGCGTGCTAACCACGGTAAATCCGAAAACCGCTATGCGTAGCGAGAAAAATGAACCTCTGAATACGTTAGGAAAATTCCGAGCAGATGAAACGGGCGGCACTTTCTTTGGTCAAAACGTGATAGCTAAAAATGAAGGCTTGATCCGAGTTGGTGATGTGGTCGAAATTCTGGAAACCAAAGAAAAAGAATTTTATGCCGATACCAGCCAAGATGTGGTAGAAGCTGAGCCAGTTAAGAAAGTGACCATTAGCATTGATGGCAACTTGTTTGAAGGCGATAACCAGTCGACGTTATTAGAGCAAGCTGAGCAAGCCGGAATTCCAGTGGCGAACAGTTGCCGCTCTGGTTTTTGTGGTAGCTGCAAGATGACATTGGAATCAGGTGAAGTCGATCAGCCAGATATGCCAGCATTATTCCCTGGAGAGAAGGAAGAAGGCAAAGTGCTTGCTTGTTGCTGCGTGCCTAAATCCGATGTGGAATTAGTAAGCTAAACTATTTTTTATCGTTTGAATTTTTAAGCCAAGGTTTTTTCTTTGTAATTGATACCCTAAATAATTGGAGTTGTGACGAGGCGACAAGTGAATGAAGCCCCATGAGCGTAGCTTGCCTACGTGATTGGGGTGAATGAACGCAGTCAACAAAGTCACAGTTTCAAGTATGACGGGAATATTTTATAAGAGTCGTTATGTCAGATATTAAATTTGTTGCCGTTGATATGGATGGCACGTTATTGGATGAAAACAGCTTGTTGAATCCAAAGTTTTTCGATGTGTTTGAAGGATTAGATGAAAAAGGTGTGATGTTTGCAGCGGCTTCTGGTCGCCAGTATTACAGCTTGATTGAAACTTTTGCGCCAGTGAAAGACCGTATGATGTTTATTGCTGAAAACGGCACAATGGTAATGCATAAAGGGAAAGAACTTTACTGCTGCACCATTCCAAAACAAGAAGCGTTTGAGATTGTAAAACAGGCGCGTAAGGTTGAAGGTGCACACATCGTATTGTGTGGCAAACATACCGCTTATATCGAAACTCAAGATCCAAAAGCGTTAGAAGAAGTGAACAAATATTACGCTCGTTGTGAATCCGTTGATGATGTTTTAACTGTGGAAGATGACTTTCTAAAAATTGCTATTTGCCATTTTGATGGTACGGAAGAATTGGTTTTCCCAACCATTAATCAACAATTTGGTGAGACGCATCAAGTAGTCGTGAGTGGTAAAATCTGGCTTGATGTAATGCACGCCGACGCTTCAAAAGGTGCAGCCATCAAGCACTTACAAAACACTTTAGGCTTTACCCACGAGCAAACCATGAGTTTTGGTGACTACCTAAACGATACTGAAATGCTAAAGGAAAGCTACCATTCTTATGCGATGGAAAACGCACATCCAGAAATCAAAAAGCTGGCACGTTTTTCTGCACCAAGCAATAAAGAAGCAGGCGTATTGAAAGTGTTGAATCAAGTTTTTGAACTGAATTTATCGGTTTAATTTTCCACTTCTAGCTCTGTAATACATCAAACCCTCAACTTGAGTATTCAGGTTGAGGGTTTTCTTTAGCTTGCGATTATTCGTTGGGATTTGCTCTATGTGGATTATGCTGTTTTTTCTGTTGGCTCTTTAGCAGTAAAAAATCGAGGTAACACCAAACCTAAAATCACAATTGCCACACCAAGTAATTGCAGCTGTGAAATTGCATTCCCCATAACAAAAGCCGTTAACATGGCAAAAATTGGCACAAAGTTAAAGAATAGCGATGCTGTCGCCGAACCCAACATGCGAATGCCATTCAACCACAGTAAATAACCTGCGACCGTGCCAAATAAGCCGATGTAGACCACATCAATAATGCCTTGGGGTGAACTGTTAAAAAGTTCGCTGAAAGGATGAACTTCTGGCGACAATAAACACATCACACCAATTACGATTGCACCGCAAACCATGCCAATAAAAGTATATGGGATCACTGGCATCCACTTGCTTATCCCTTGGCTGAAATAAGTGTATAAACTCCAAGCGATCATGCCTGAAAAAACCAGTTTATCGCCGTGGTTAAAATCCAAAGTTAATAGCATATCTAACTGACCATTCGTGATCACAACTAGCACACCAGAAAGGCTCACAATTAAGCTGAAAAATTGCGAACGAGAAGGAAGCGCACGGTGAGCAATACTGGCAATAATTGACGTCATAATTGGGCTCAACGCCATAATCAAAGAGCCATTCGTCGAACTGGTGTAAGCCAAACCAGTAAATAAACCTAAATTGAGCCCACCGACACCAACCGCGCTGACCACGAAAACCCAAATCCATTGCTGCTTGCTGATCTCAGTTCTAGGGCTGCGGATCAGCTTCATATAAACCGCTAAACAAGCTGCTGCAATTAGAAAACGCCATAAGATTAGCGTGAGTGCATGCACTTCATCTAAGGCTTGTTTGCCAATTGGAAAGGTACTCCCCCAGAAAAAGGTACAAAGGATCAGTAAAAGAACCGCTTTGGTGGTAATAGATAACTTCATGTGTCGCCTGTTTTTATTATGATTTTATTTGTGTTGTAATTTTGTAAAACAATGTAACACAAAGGTTTCACTTCTTTGATAACAAAAAATCATTAGTGATAACTGAATCGATAAAAATAGGTCGAAAGTTTTAGAAAATTAAACTACCAGTACGACACGAGTTGTCGCATGCCTGTTTAAGCTACTCAATTATTTTTCTAGTTAATAAGTGAGGTGCTTATGTTTTCTCCAGAAGAACCATTACACAAAATTGCCTTAGTCGGTGTCGGTGGTTGCGGCCATAACTCTATTGATTATGTGGAAAAAGTTCTAAAAGACAGTGTGGATTATTTTATCTTTGATACAGATAAGCGAGGTCTACATTCAGAAGGCCGTATTAATCGAGTTCAGATTGGTGTTGAAACGACTAATGGACGTAGTGCCGGTGCTATTCCTGATGTAGGCAAAGCAGCTGCGATTGAATCCATGCCTATGATCCTCGACCAACTAAAACAATACGATTTAATCTTTTGTGTTGGTGGGTTAGGCGGTGGAACGGCAACAGGTGTTCTGCCTGAAATTGCCAAAAAACTGCATGATTCTGAGATCCTTACTTTGTTTGCAATGACAACTGCGTTTCAATTCGAAGGTAAGAAAAAAGCACGTTATGCGGATGAAGCGATTCAAACCATTGTTGAATTTGGTGACGCTAGCTTACTTATTTCTAATCAAAAAATGTTTGAAACCTTACCTAAAAGCAGCACCTTACTCAGCGCTTTTAATTGTGCAAACGAAGTGATGAAAGAGTCCATTTTAGGGATCTGTTCGCTCATTATGAATACCGGCAATATCAACCTTGATTACGCTGACCTACGTTCTATTTTGCAACATTCCGGCTATGCGGTAATTGGCAAAGGTACAGGCTCAGGCCATGAGCGAATGCAAACGGCGATGAAAATAGCCTTAAATACGCCTTTGCTAGAAGAATATGATCTTTCAAGTGCACAAAGAGTGTTAGTGAATATCACTGCCGGTCAGGACATGGGGTTAGATGAAGTGCATCAAGCGGGTGAGCTTATCCATGAAAAAATTAGTTCCGATATCCCGATTATTTGGGGAACAGAAATCACCGATTCCACCGAAGATGAAGTCAGTGTTTACGTTATTTTGACCGGTGTAAAACCTGAGAATCCGGAAACGAAATGTGAAATAAACCGCTTAGATTTTTAATTTTGTTCTGGTTCAACTCTGCGACACAAATTGTCGTACCTCTCGATACAGTTGCTTTATTGAAGAGATAAAGTGAAGTATTCGGGGTTACGACAATGATTTTAAATATTCCTCACAGCGGAACAGAGACACTGGGTTGCGCAATCAGTCAGCACGATATCAACCGTGGTACAGACTGGTTTACTAATGAATTGTTTTCCCATCCAAATACCGACCGTGTGGTGCAAAAACATTCTCGTTTTATTGTTGATTGTGAGCGACTACCCGATGACATAGAACCGCTTTATCAAGAAGGCTATGGTATTTGTTATCGCAAAGATTTTGACGGTAATGAGTTAACTATCGAGTTGCCGAATAAAGAAGCCATGCTCAAAATCTATCATCAGCATCATAAGCAATTGAATTTCGAAACTAGAAAAATTCTTTGTTATATCCCAGTCGTTTTTATCGTGGACTGTCATAGCTTCGGTGATGATCAAATTGAATCGGATGTGGATTTTTGTCTCGGATTTAATGATGACTTTTCTGACTTTGACATGCTTGCCAAGATGAAAAATTACTTAGAAAACCTTGGCTATAAGGTTGGCGTTAATGACCCATATAGCAACGCAATAGTTCCCAACCAGTTCTACGGTAATGCAGACGTAAAATCCATCATGATCGAAGTGAATAAGCGTTTGTATCTCACTGATGATTATCAAAAAATCGCTGATTTCGGCAAGGTGAAAAACGTGATCACCAATTTACTGGAAATCATTTCACAGCAAGAACAAAGCTACTGTGACAACTAAAAATCGCACTTAATAATTCAAAAAATTTTACCGTGCGACACAGTTTGTCGTTACGGCCATTAATATCACTACGTCGAGAACATTACTGGTAACAAGTAGTGTCGAGAAATCTTGTTCTATTTCGAATAACAATTGGAGTATAGCCTATGTCTTTGCCTGCATTTTTGCGCTCAAAAAAACACGGTCATCGTGCACATTTAGCAAAAAACAGCGGTATCTTTTTGGTGAGTGAATCAGAAAATGTAGATGCTTATATCCAATTGTGGATTTATCGAGTGCTATTTGAAGCAAAACAATGGTCTACTTTTACGAAACGAAACAGTTTTTCTGATGACGAAATTGCCGTTTTTCTAGGGCTAGAAGAATACATTGATTTCGATGATGTAAGCCTGTTACCAAAAATTAAAAAGGAGTGCTTAGGTAACTATGAGCTGTTACTGAAAAGTCATCATTTCAATCGTTTTATACCAGATGAGATTTACAGTAACTTAAATCCATTGAGTAGCTTATTAGGCTTAAATGAAGTTGAAAAATCGATTTTAGGCTTTCTCATCATTTATCAAGAATCACACTTGTTAGATGAAACCTTTGATCTGTTTGATAATTTATCTGCTAAAAAGCTATTCAATCTAATGTCTATTGTTTTACAGATTCCAATTGAAGAAATTAAAGAAGCATTATCGCCAAACAACACTCTAGCGAAAACTTCCTTACTTAAAATTGATATGCGAATGGGCAGTAATGCCAGTTTTTGCAATTTTTTTAATCTCTTTGATACAAGTCTATGTGGAAAAATTTATAACGGCGTTACTGATCCAATGGATATTTTTCAGGATGAGATCAGAGCAACTTCAGAATGTCATTTAAAGTTGTCAGATTACAGTCATGTAAAAGATGAACTTAACATGCTGAAATTATTATTAAACAGTGCTATCAAAAATAAAATTGAAGGCGTTAATATTTTCATTTACGGCAAACCAGGGACAGGTAAAACACAATTAGTTAAATTGATTTCTAAAGTGCTGAAAATTAATTTGTATGAAGTGAGCGCGACAGTAAACGGTAATAGCATGAGTTCAGATCATAGACTCCGTGCATATTCAGCCGCACAACATCTACTAAAAAATAAGAAGTCATTATTGCTGTTTGATGAGGTAGAGGATGTGTTCAATCCACCTTTGTTTTCTAATAATCGAACTATGTCTAAAGCATGGATGAATAATGCGTTAGAAACCAACCCTGTTCCGACAATTTGGGTTTCAAACTCGAACCAACTGGATCCAGCTTATATGCGTCGTTATAGCTTGGTCTTGCATTTAGATACGCCGCCTTACGAAAGCCGCATGAAGGTATTGAAAAAAGCGACTCAAGGATTGGTCAGCAAAAAAGTATTAGAGCAAATGCTGAAAAGTGAAGACATCACACCCGCAATTGCCACCAATACCGCAAAGTCGATCAATATGATGTTAGCGGAACGAGCAGACGACCCGACTCGTAAAGAAAAAGAGCAGCTATTTATTTCGGTGCTAAATCAGACACTAAAAGCGAGCCTCAAGCAGGAGTTAACCATTACGGAAACTCAAGCAGATAAAGGTTTGAAATACGATCCGACCTACTTAAACCCAAGCATGGATCTCAGCCATTTAGTCGAGCGTTTACAAGCTAAACCAAATGCACGCTTATGTTTTTATGGGCCTCCGGGGACAGGTAAAACTCAGTTTGGTAAATATTTAGCTGAATCGTTGGAATTGCCTTTAGTTCAGCGCAAAGGTTCTGATTTATTAGGCATGTATGTGGGGGAAACCGAACAGAAAATTGCAGCGGCTTTTGCTGAAGCTCGCCAATCAAAAGGGATTTTATTGATTGATGAAGCGGATTCATTCTTATCGGATCGTAACCAAGCGAGCAAAAGTTGGGAGCGAACTATGGTGAATGAGATGCTGGTTCAAATGGAACAATTTAACGGTATTTTTATTGCCTCAACGAACTTAATCGATCAACTTGATGAAGCTAGTATGCGCCGCTTTGATGCCAAAATTAAGTTCGATTACTTGCAAGCGGAAGCCGTGATTTCGATGCTGAAAATTTTCTGTCAACGTCACAAATTAAAACTTAGCGACGCGCAGCTTCAACTGGCACAAACACAGCTAACACATGTAACACCGGGTGATTTTGCCATGCTCGACCGTCAGCAACAGTTCTCGCCATGTAAAAACAGTGCCGACCTCATTGAGCGTTTAGTACGAGAGCAAACCTTTAAAGCCGATATGAAAGAAACCAAGTCGATGGGATTTTTAGGCAATCTGTAATCTTTTTTCGAAAAATTGAAAAATGTGTGAACGTTACGACATCATCTGTCGTAACGTTTTTTAGTATGGAGAAAAAGGCATGTCATAAAAAGGAAACCCAATGAACAACGATAATGTCATTGAAATGACGTTTAAAAAAGTGCTAGAAATGAACGAGAAATACGTTGCTCCATCTCATTTGCCAGTTGTGGTTTTATCGAGTTTAAACAGTGCCGCAAAAGGGGAATTGATCGCCTTACTAAACCAAGCGTTAGTCGATTTTATGGATAAGCTTTCCTCTAACCAAGGGGAAACCAAAATCAATTTTTCTCAAGTAACTTCGAATGCTTATCCAGTTGTGATTCACGACTTTAAAGATATTAGTGAAATGACAGCCGTGCCATTGTTAGCTGCAACTGGTGACAAAATTTCTTTATCTCAAGGTCTCGATTTGTGCAGTAACATGCTGCTCACTCATAAATATGAGCTGAAAAATGCAGGTAAACCCGTTATGTGCCCTTGGTTGATTTCGATTACCAACGGCTCGCCAACGGATAAACCACATGAAACTCAGTTGCGTATGAAAAAGTATGTTGAGCAGAATTCACTTTTTCATATTGCGATTAATTTGAGTGATAAAGGGGCGAATTTCCCAGCACAAGTTAACTTTGATATTAATGAATCCAACCTAAAGCAATGTTTCTCTTGGCTGTCGACGACGATTATCGAGAGAACTCAGTCGAAGAAAGCGTTAAAGATCAAACTGCCGGATTTTATGCGTAGGGATTAATTCTAAGTGTCTGGCTCTTTCTAATCAAAATCCCCAACTCTCGCAAATTGGGGATTTGTCATTTTAGGTCTCTAAGCTATGGATTATTTAAGAACTGTTATTTTAGATCGAAGCGATCCAGTTCCATTACTTTAGTCCATGCTTTCACGAAGTCTTTCACGAACTTCTCTTTTGCATCCGAAGACGCATACACTTCAGCTACTGCACGAAGTTGAGAGTTAGAACCGAAGACGAGATCAGCACGGGTTGCTTTCCATTTTTCTTGACCAGATTTACGGTCTACGCCTTGGTAAAGTTTTTTATCGTCACCAACCGCTTTCCACTCTGTCGCCATGTCTAGCAAGTTAACAAAGAAATCATTGCTTAATGTTTCTTTCTTATCTGTAAACACGCCGTACTCAGTCTGACCATAGTTAGCGCCAAGAACACGTAAGCCGCCGACAAGAATCGTCATTTCTGGAGCAGTTAATGTGAGTAGTTGTGCTCGGTCGATAAGTTGGAACTCCGCAGGAGCTTTAGTTTTACCGCTGTCGTAGTTACGGAAACCATCTGCAAGAGGCTGTAAGTATTCAAACGAAATCACTTCAGTTTGCTCTTGAGTCGCATCTGCACGGCCTGCGTGGAATGGTACATCCACAGTCACGCCAGCATTTTTCGCAGCTTGTTCAACCGCAGTGTTACCAGCAAGTACAATCACATCAGCCAGTGACACTTGTTTGCCACCCGTTGCCGATTGGTTGAATTGCTCTTGAACTTCTTCCAGTTTCGCAATTACTTTTGCAAGTTGTTCTGGTTGGTTCACTTCCCAATCTTTTTGTGGAGCAAGACGAATACGTGCGCCATTTACACCACCACGGAAATCGGAACCGCGGAAGGTCGATGCTGCTGCCCATGCTGTTGTAGCAAGTTCAGAAACGCTTAGACCAGAAGCCAAAACAGCTTTTTTCAGTGCCGCTTCATCCGCTTTATCAATTAGAGGATGAGAGACTTTTGGAATTGGATCTTGCCAGATTAGATCTTCTGCAGGAATTTCTGGACCAAGGTAACGAGCTTTTGGCCCCATATCACGGTGAGTCAGTTTGAACCATGCACGAGCAAAGGCATCTTGGAATTCCAATGGATTTTGCATGAAGCGACGTGAGATTTTTTCATACTCAGGATCGAAACGTAGCGACAAGTCCGTGGTTAGCATGGTTGGTCTGTGACGTTTAGATGTGTCATGTGCATCAGGCACGGTTGCGGTGTCTGTTTTTGCCACCCATTGATGTGCACCAGCAGGGCTTTTCTCTAGTTCCCACTCAAATCCGAATAAGTTTTCGAAGAAGTAGTAACTCCATTTAGTTGGTGTTTGAGTCCAAGTCACTTCAAGACCAGAGCCAATCGCATCGCCAGCTTTACCTGTGCCGAATTTGTTATGCCAGCCTAAGCCTTGTTGCTCAATATCAGCGGCTTCTGGATCTGCGCCTACGTTTGCTGCATCACCTGCACCGTGAGTTTTACCGAAGGTGTGACCACCTGCAATCAATGCCACGGTTTCTTCATCATCCATTGCCATGCGAGCAAAGGTGTCACGAATATCGTGCGCAGCAAGTACTGGATCTGGATTACCGCCTGGGCCTTCTGGGTTAACGTAAATCAAACCCATTTGTACCGCAGCAAGAGGGTTGTCTAGATCTCGTTCGCCTGTGTAACGTTTGTTATCTTCAAGCCATGTAGTTTCTTGTCCCCAGTAAACGTCTTGCTCTGGTTCCCACACATCTTTACGACCGCCCGCAAAGCCAAAGGTTTTAAAGCCCATAGACTCAAGTGCAACGTTACCGGTTAGGATAAATAAATCTGCCCAAGAGATTTTCTTGCCGTATTTTTGTTTGATAGGCCAAAGTAGGCGACGTGCTTTATCTAGGTTGACGTTATCTGGCCAGCTGTTAAGAGGCGCAAAACGTTGTTGACCTGTACCGCCACCACCGCGACCATCTTGCACACGGTAAGTACCGGCACTGTGCCAAGCCATACGAATAAATAGCGGACCGTAATGACCAAAGTCTGCTGGCCACCAATCTTGGGAGTCAGTCATTAATGCGTGAAGGTCTTGTTTAACGGCTTTTAGATCGAGGCTTAAGAATTCTTTTTCGTAGTCGAAATCCGGATCCATTGGATCAGATTTGCTACCTTGTTGGTGTAGGATGGAAAGGTCAAGTTGGTTAGGCCACCAATCTTTGTTTTGTGTTCCTGTTGCAGCAGTGTTACCACTATTGTGGAAAGGACATTTTGATTCACCTGACATAGTTGTCTCCCTGTGTTTCTATGTTTTAATTAACTTATTTGTAAAAAATACGTCACCTTTATAATACTTACCAATCGGAAATATCGATAAGATCCATAGGTATTTCCTTATTGTTATCAAGGTTATATGACGTAGCCGATTTTATTTGTGACATTTATTACAGAGTTGCTTATAAATTCGTTACAATATGGAAAATTTTCAAGTTTGAGCTACCTCATGTCATTTTCTACACTCGGATTAAGTCCATTACTTCAAAAAGCATTAGAAGAACAAGGCTATAAAGAGCCAACAGTTATTCAACGCAAGTCTATTCCTCTAATTTTAGACGGAAAAAATTTAATTGCTGCTGCACAAACAGGGACAGGTAAAACTGCAAGTTTCGTTCTGCCGATGCTTGAGATATTAAGTCGCGGTAAGACGCAAAAGAAAAAACGTATTCGTGGCTTGATCTTAGTGCCAACAAGGGAATTGGCGATTCAGGTAAACGAAAGCATTCAAGCTTATGGCAAGCATCTTGAGCTGACCTCGTTTGCTATTTATGGTGGTGTGGATTATGCACCGCAGAAACAAGCACTTATTGATGGTGTCGATATTCTTGTCGCAACTCCGGGACGTTTGATTGATTTATATGGTCAACATTCGGTGCATTTTGAAGAAGTAGAAATGCTTGTTTTAGATGAAGCGGATCGCATGCTTGATATGGGTTTCATCGAAGACATCAACAAAATCCTAGCTCGCTTGCCAGAAAATATTCAGAATCTTCTATTTTCTGCGACACTTTCTAACCCTGTGCGTGAACTGGCTCGAACTGCGATTGATGATGCGGAAGAAATTGCGATTGCGAAACACAGCGCATCAAAGTCGAATATCACTCAGTGGTTGGTGACGGTAGATAAAGACATGAAATCGTCTTTGTTAACGCATTTGCTGAATGAGAACCCGTGGCCGCAAGCGTTAATTTTCATCGAAACAAGACATGGTGCAGCCAAATTAGTGGCTCAATTAGAGAAACGTGGCATTGAAGCTGAAGCGATTCACAGTGGCCGAAATCAAGCGTCTCGTGCTCGCGTATTAGATGAATTCAAACGAGGTAAGGTGAAATACCTGATTGCGACAGGCGTTGCAGCTCGTGGTATTGATATTGATGATCTGCCTTGCGTAATTAACTACGACTTGCCATTTCCTGCCGATGAATATGTTCACCGTATTGGGCGTACTGGTCGTGCTGGCGCAGAAGGTGAGGCGGTATCTCTGCTTTCTAAAGATGATTTCAAAAACTTGTGCATGATCGAAAGTCGTTTAGGGCATTTGATTGAGCGTCGAGTTATCGAAGGTTTTGAACCAAGAAAGCCAGTGCCTATTTCGATTTTGAATTATGTGCCAAAGGCGAAACGTAAAGAAAATCAGCCAAAAAACGATAAGTAAGTAATCGATAAGTAAGTAATTGCTATCGAGAGAATCATTAAGCCCTCAAGACATGAATGTGTCTTGAGGGTTTTTTCTATTCTTAGTAAACGGCTCTTAGAGAACCAGCTCTTAGAAAACAAAAGTAAGAACATCGTTGTTTGAATTTTTCGAACAAGTCATTCACAAGTAACTAGATTGTTTAACTTTTCAAAAAGGCGCAAACTGAACTTATTGATTTATTTGTGAATAGGAAGATTTATGAAAAATGCCCCAGCGATGTTCGTTAGTCATGGTTCTCCAATGTTTGCAATTGAGCAGAGCCATGCACGAGATGTATTAGAAGCGCAGCGTTCAGTTCTTGCTGATGTAAACGCTATTGTTATTGTATCTGCGCATTGGGTAACGGATGGATATATTGGCATCACGTCAGATTCTCAGCCACAAACCATTCACGATTTTGGCGGCTTTCCACAAGCATTATACGAGCTTCAATATCCTGCGAAAGGTGATCCTCTGTTAGCTGAGCAGATCAAACATCATTTGCAAGAAGTGGGTTATTCGACCAAATTGCAATCCAGTCGAGGCTTGGATCATGGTGCTTGGGTTCCGTTAATGCATTTGGTTCCCGACGCAAATATTCCCGTGGTTCAAGTTTCTATTAATGCTCAACTGAACGGGGAAGAAATTTATCAATTAGGTAAGCACTTACTTTCATTAAGAGAGCAGAATATTGCTGTGATTGGTTCCGGATCTCTAACTCACAATTTGTATGAAGTCGAACGAAATTCTGATTCCGCAGCAGAGTATGTGGTGGAATTTGAGCGCTGGATCCGTGAACAAGTCGTGCAACGTGATTTGATTAAGCTGATTGAAATTCCACGTTTCCAACCGGATTTTTCACGAGCTCATCCATCCCACGAACATTATTTACCCTTGTTAGTGGCATTGGGAGCAAGCCAAGCACAGGATAAATTAACGGTTCTACAAGGTGGTATTCAACACAAAGTGTTATCCATGGAATCCTATTTGTGGCAGTAGTTTTTAACCCAAATCTGTTTATGTGATGCGAATAACTCAGCTATTCGCATCACAGTTTGAGGTGAATAAGATGGTTATTCGCCTCATGTTTTGATTTGAATAATGGTGCTATTCACCTCACTTTATGATTTGAATACGTCCCAACGTTATAAAGAAGCAAAGGTTCGTAAGCCCTCAAATGGAAGTTCGTTTGAGGGCTTTGTGCTTTTGGCAATTTGTTGTTTGAATTTTTTGAATAAGTTGTTCACAAATAACTATATTGTTTAACAATTAAAAAAGGCGCACACTGAACTTATTGATTTCGTTATTTGTTTTATCAATTATGAAGGGAAACATTATGTCAGTCGTTCAACGTGTTTTGCAGTCTCATTCAAGTTTTGCTCCTTTGATTTTGCGCGTTCCAACTGGAATCATCTTAATGGCGCACGGTTCTCAAAAATTATTTGGTTGGTTTGGTGGTGGCGGTCTTGAAGGTACAGGCCAATTTATGGCGTCGTTGGGTTTAGAACCGGGAATGCTAATGGCTGTGCTTGCAGGCTCTGGTGAGTTTTTCGGAGGCTTGTTTATTTTGCTTGGTTTACTAACTCGACCAGCTGCGGCAGTGGCGGCTTTCACCATGTTGGTGGCAATTGGTTCTGTGCATTTGCCACACGGTCTGTTTTTATCGAACGGTGGTTATGAATACGCATTAGCCTTGCTTGCGATTACCGTGTCGCTCGTTTTTTCAGGCTCAGGACGTTGTGGATTGGATAATATTTTGATCCAAAAACGTCACTTCTAAAGTAGAAAAACCAACCGTTAATCAAATAGAGAATGAGAGTTTATTATCCATTCTCTATTTTTTATTTCCGCGATTAAACGCCTCACAATGCTCACAAATAAAGTCTAAAAATACTGAGATACGTTTTGAAAGGGCTGTATTTCGATAATACACCGCATGAATTTCTTCTCTTGGGGTTGGATGGATCAGCGCATCAGGTAGCACTTCAACTAAACGCCCGCTTGCTCTTTCATCTTCCGTCATAAAATCGGAAAGCAATGCGATACCTTGCCCTGCAATACAAAGCCTCATAACGGTTTCACCACTGCTTGCGGTTATTGCTGGTGGAAGTGTAATTTTTTCGACTAAAGGTAACGTGTTCAGTGCTTCGTTATCTGAAAAACCGACGATCTTATGTTGTTTTAAATCGTGAATATTTTCAGGAATGCCGTGTTGTTCCAAGTAGGTTGGACTTGCTAGAAGTCGAAGCTTGCTGGTTCCTAACTTTCTTGAATGTAAATTGGAATCGACTAGTTTACCAATTCGAATGGCAACATCGGTTCTCTTTTCAATCAAATCAATAAAGCCTTCGCTAGAAACTAAATCGAGTTTGATTAGCGGATAAGCTTGCTGAAAGGCAGGAATGATTGGAATGAGCTGATGGAGAATAAAAGGGCTAGCGGAATCAATTCTTAATCGACCAGAAGGCTGATGTTGCATTAGCTTTAAGGTTTCTTCTGCTTTTTCAATATGCTCTAAACCCACACGAATTTGCTCGATAAACTGTTTACATTCTTCTGTCGCTTCGACTTTTCTGGTGGTGCGATTAAACAAGTTGGTGTTGAGATCTTTTTCCAATCGTTGAATTGAACGAGTTACTTTAGCCACCGGATAACCAAGCGCATCCGCCGCACCAGAAAAGCTACCTGAATCTTCAATCGCAAGCAGAATAGTGAGATCAGAAATTTTGGATATTATTGCCATAAGTGAAAAAGTAATTTGTTGTTAGTGCTATTTTTCGCAATAGTATCCTGCTGCATACTCCTCTGCAACTTAATTGAGCTTGAAGCATCAAGCATGACTTTTTATGAGGAATAACTATGCCACTTGCGTTATGGGCACTGACTTTAAGTGCATTTGCTATTGGTACTACTGAATTTGTAATTGTTGGATTGGTTCCGACTATCGCTAATGATCTTTCGGTTTCTTTACCTTCGGCAGGTTTGCTGATCAGCTTATATGCGTTAGGCGTGGCGATTGGTGCACCCCTATTAACAGCGTTAACGGGGAAGTGGAATCGCAAGCATGTTTTATTGTCGCTAATGGCTTTGTTTGTCGCAGGTAATTTATTGGCATGGCAGGCTCCAAGCTATGAAACCTTAATTATGGCAAGGATCTTAACTGGACTGGCGCATGGTGTTTTCTTCTCGATTGGCTCAACCATTGCAACTAGCTTAGTGAGTAAAGAAAAAGAGGGTAGCGCAATTGCGATCATGTTTACTGGCTTAACGGTGGCATTAGTGACAGGTGTTCCTCTAGGTACTTGGGTTGGACAAACTTTCGGCTGGCGTGCGACATTTTTGATTGTGTCTTTATTGGGTTTGATCGCTTTAGTCGGTAGCGCATTATTGATTCCAGCCAATATCAAACAATCGACACCAGCAACAGTGAAAGAACAGTTGCAAGTTTTGGTTCAACCTCGTTTATTGCTTGTTTATATGATGACAGCGGTGGGCTACGGCGGCACATTCGTTACCTTTACTTACCTTGCTCCGATTTTGGAACAAGTGTCTGGCTTTGCTTCAAGCACCATTGGTTTGATCATGTTGGTGTACGGCGTATCGGTGACGATTGGTAATATTTGGGGTGGAAAACTGGCTGATAAACAAGGACCAGTAAAAGCCTTATCTATTATTTTCACTGGCTTGGCTGCGGTTCTATTTGTTTTTACTTTTACTGCGACAAACCCAATTACCGCTGTGTTAACAGTATTTGTATGGGGTGCATTTGCTTTTGGTAATGTTCCGGGCTTGCAAGTTTATGTGGTGCAACTAGCGGAAAAATACACACCGAATGCAGTTGATGTAGCTTCAGGTTTGAATATTGCAGCATTCAACGTCGGTATTGCAATTGGCTCTATGATTGGCAGCCATGTGGTGGAAAGTATGCCATTAACCGATACCGCATGGATTGGTGGCGTGATTGTTATTTTTGCTTTGTTGTTAACTCGTATTTCTGGCTTTTTAGATAAGAAAAATGTGGTTGTTGAAGCTGTATAGGGTACGAAATTGTTTTATATGAGTTGGTGGTTTTGAGTGATTTCAATGAAAACCATTGCCTGTTTTTACTTAATTTACAAACACGACTAATCTAAGTAGTACGACATATTATGGTTAGTTGTGTTTAGTCGATATTTTGTAATTAATCTCCATGGAGAGGAACATAATGGCAAAATTGATTCATTCAAAAATGAAAGATTTAGGTGGTTTTTCTGTCTCTCGGATTATTCCAAATCAATACCAAAAAATGGTCGGGCCGTTTGTGTTCATTGATCACATGGGACCGGCCACATTTCCAGCAGGAAAAGGGATCAATGTTAGACCACATCCACATATTGGATTAGCCACGATCACTTATTTAATGACAGGCAATATTCTTCATCGGGATAGTTTAGGTACAATTCAAGAAATCCATCCAGGTGATGTTAACTGGATGACAGCAGGTAAAGGCATTGTGCATTCTGAAAGAGAAACAATTGAAACCAGAGGGAAAAAGCACGAGTTAAATGGCTTACAATGTTGGGTAGCATTACCCGAAGATAAAACTGAAATTGAACCCAGTTTCTTACACATTGATAAATCAAAACTGCCTTATATTCATCGCGAAAAAGTGTTGATGCGGTTAATTGTCGGTGATGCTTACGGTTTTACTTCTCCTATAAAAACCTATTCCCCGATGTTTTATTTAGACGCCATAACCGAAACTGGAGCCGAAATTGAACGACCTTGTGGTGAATTTGAGACTGCTTGTTATATCGTTTCTGGCGTGGTTCAAATCGGAGACAATACCTACAGCGAAGGGCAGTTTGTGGTATTGGAAGAGGAACAAATAATCCAAACATTAGATAATAGCCGTTACTTTTTATTTGGCGGCGCTAAGTTTGAAAAAGAACCTATCTTGAGGTGGAATTTTGTCGCTTATGATAAAGATAAATTGCATCAAGCGGAGCAACGTTGGAAAGCGGGCTTATTTCCTTCTATTCCCGGTGATGATAATGAGTTCATTCCTTTGCCGAGTTAATTTCTTAAACTCACTTCTCCGAAAATGAACGCCTAATAAAACAGAATCCCAATAAAAGAAAAGACTAACAACAACCTTTAGTTAGTCTTTCCTTTTTCAATATCAGTTAAATGCGTAAGTACTAGCAAGAAACCCGAGTGTCATTGATACCACTAACAAAGCCCCAACAATGCTTGGCGGTGCTGGCGATGGAATATCCAACCAACGGCATCCGACACCCACGGCAAATCCTAAAACAAGCCCTAATAATTCTTGGATCATATTATTTGCTCCCTAGTGACCACCACAGTTTTTCTTTTGTTTAGCTGGACGATGTTGCAAAAATTTATCAGTAAGGGTGTAGCCAACCGTCATAGATAACACTAGCAATCCGCCAACAAGAACTGGTGGTGCGGGAAGTGGAATACCAAACAATTGACAGCCAATTCCAATACAAAAACCGAGCAATAGTCCTAATGCGATTTTCATGATTTATCCCTATTTTGATTATTCCTATTTTGATACTGAGCCATACTCAGGTAATGCGTCACTTTCGGTGGCAGATCCTCAAGATGGAAAGTACGTATTTGCTCCTGTAGAACTTTGTCTGAATATGTCACGCGGTGATGCTGGCGTTGATGTTCAAGCCAAGATTCGACTTCAAAAAACTCTAAAATTTTTCCCGGCACAGCCGTATCTTCATAAATCCTCCATGTATAAGCGCCACCACGCAATCGTTGTTGGCGGAGTTGGTTTGCCATTTCTAAAAATTCTGCACTGCGTTTTTGATCAATGAGGTATTCAACGGTAATTAATACCGGCCCTTGATCTTGCTCTAGTTCCACACTTGTTATTGGTGTTGGCCAATGCATGGAAGGAGTTAAGTCCATACCTTCACCAAGATAAAGCTTGAAGCGCCAAGTAATTGGAATAAAAACAACAAGGCATAGCGCTGCAAGAATCAAGGTCCAAGATAACCCGATTACCGAAGATACTTGTCCCCATAACAAACTACCCACCGTCATTGAGCCAAAAAAGACGGTGACAAAAATGGCCAATCCACGAGCTCTCACCCATTCTGGTAACGAAATTTGAGCGGAAACATTAAGGCTGGTTAAGACCGAAATCCAAGAAGCACCAGCTAAAAGACAAGTGAATAACGAAAATATCTGATCAGAAACCGTTGCCAATAAAAGCATAGATAACGCTGTACCAACACTACCTATAGCGACCAATTGGTTGGCATCAATACGATTACGAATTCTTGGTAGAAAAATCGCCCCTGAAACTGCACCTAGCCCAACAGCGCCCATCATCATGCCGTATAGGTCAGAACCGCCATTAAGAAGTTGCTTGGCGATCAGTGGCAATAACGCCCAATAAGCACTGGCAAACAGGAAAAATCCAGCGGCTCGATAAAGAGTCGATTTCAAAGCAATATTATTGATGGCAAAACGGATCCCTGTTCGCATGGCGCTAACAAAATGTTCACTCGGCAAAGGTTGTGCTGTCGGTTGAACAGGCTTCCACCAATAAAGCACTGCGATAACAAAAAGAAAGCTAATCGCATTGGTAAAAAATGGAATCGCTAAAGAAAAGCTCAGAATAATCCCACCAATAGCTGGACCGATGGCTCGGCTGATATTAATCCCAACACTATTAGCCGCAACGGCAGCAGATAAATATTCTCGTGAAACCAACATAGGCACAACAGATTGCCAAGCGGGAGCAATTAATGCTGCACCGGTTCCCATAATAAAAGTAAAGGTCAACAATAGCCAAGGTGTCAGTGCTCCTTGCCAAACAATAAACCCTAAACATAAAGCGGTAACTGCTAATACCGATTGAACCATGATTAATAAACGTCTTTTATCAATAAGATCGGCCAAGGCTCCAGCAGGCAAAGCAAACAAGAACATAGGTAAAGTCGTTGCTGTTTGAACTAATGCGACAAACATTGGGGTAGATGACATAGAAGCCATAAGCCAACCCGCTCCAACATCATGCATCCAAGTTCCAACATTAGAGAGCACGGTTGCAATCCAAAGCAAAGTAAATGTCATGCTGGAAAATGGCGCAAATGAAGAAACACTTTTAGCCGCTATATCTACATTTTTTTCCATATCTCACCTCCAATTATTCGAACTATTTATCGAATTGGTTTGAGACCACAGTGGCTCTAGTTCACACTCAAATGGTTATTGTTAGCCAGCTTTACTTTTTAAGTGTTGCTTAACGACTAACAACCACCATGAGTATCGATATCTAATCAAAATGAGAAACAGGAACAGCCTAACGCTCCCCAAAAGGACTTCTTATCCTTATCAGATAAGGGTAAGTTGCTTAGCCAAGCTGAATGGTGCTGATGTTTATGTAACCCACAACTGTGTGAGCAACCACATTGAGCTGAAGAACGATTAGCAGATACGCCAACTGGTGCGTTTCGATTTTCAGCTTTACGCCAATGACCACCGTATTTTTTGACCGGAGACCAATCTGGAGAAGGTGGTGGTAACTCTGGCGCAAGGGGTGTGAATTCGCCAGTCGCATATACAATTTTTCCTCCCATGAGTGTTAAATGCGATTCGATATGTTGAATATCCTCTCCCGCCACTGTAAAGAAATCTTCAGAAAGCACCGCTAAATCCGCAAATTGACCAACGCTTAAAGACCCTTTTTTCTCTGCATCACCAGAAAACCAAGCAGAACCTTT
The DNA here is from genome assembly GCA_047975485.1 of Vibrio sp. Lineage (GTDB taxonomy): Bacteria > Pseudomonadota > Gammaproteobacteria > Enterobacterales > Vibrionaceae > Vibrio. The sequence continues at coordinate 59,013 of JBKEDP010000046.1, forward strand.
AGTCCAAAGAGATAAAGCTGTGTGGCGATCAAGCAGATTTCTTTCAGCGGTGATTTTCAATCCTCCGACCGTCTTTCCTTCAGTTAACCAATATAAACAGACCCAAGGGTTATAAGACGCAACTCGTGTAGCATCTGTTCCTGCACCAACTGGCACGCCCATTTCCAGCATTTTGGCTACTGGTGGTGTGGCTTCAGCAGCAACTTGCCCATAACGTTCAACAAAATATTCCCCTTGAAACGCCATGCGGTGCTGAATAGCGAATCCGCCACCTAAATTTTTCACTCTTTCAATATTTCTCTCGGTCACGGTTTCTGCATGGTCGATAATGAAACGGGTTTTAAAAGGCGTAGAACCATTCACTCGTTCAAAAACATCCATAAAGCGGCTGATGCTTTCATCGTAAGTGGCATGGATCCTAAACGGCCATTCTTTCTCAGCGAGTAATTCAACAATGGATTCGAGTTCTTTATCCATTTTGTCCGCAAGTTCAGGCCTTGGTTCTAGGAAGTTTTCAAAATCTGCCGCCGACCAAGTTAGGTTTTCTCCGCCACCGTTGAGATGTAAAAAGTCATCACCATGGGTTGATTTCAGTGTGGATGTCCAATTTTGATAGTCAGCTAACTCTGCTCCGGCTTGTTGAGCAAATAAGTTATAAGCAACTCTCACTGTCATTTGGTTGTGCTTATGCAAAGTTTCGATGACTTCATAATCGTCCGGATACTTTTGACCACCGCCACCAGCATCAATAACAGAGGTAATACCTAAACGATTTAACTCTCGCATAAAGTGTCGAGTGGAATTAATTTGGTCTTCAATCGGCAATTTCGGCGCTTTCGCCAAAGTGGAATATAAAATTAAAGCCGAAGGTTTTGCGACTAAAAGACCAGTCGGATTACCTTGACTGTCTTTCACAATTTCACCACCGGGAGGGTTTGGAGTTTGTTTATCAAAACCAAGCACTTGCAGCGCTGCACGATTGAGTAATGCTCGACCATATAAATGCAAAATAAAAACTGGAGTCTCTGGTGCAGCAGCATTAATTTCTTCTAAAGTTGGCATTCGTCGTTCAGCAAACTGAAATTCCGACCAACCGCCAATAACTCGAACCCACTGAGGCGCAGGCGTATTCATAGCTTGTTGTTTGAGAAGTCGTAGCGCATCAGCAACCGATGGTACACCTTCCCAACGTAACTCCATGTTGTAATATAAACCGCCTCGAATTAGGTGAGTGTGGCTGTCATTTAATCCGGGGATCACTCTTCTCCCTTTGAGATCGATGAATTGATCTTCAGGATTAGCCGAGCAACAAACATCATCGTTGGTTCCAATAGCTTGAATTTTTCCATTTTGAATAGCCACTGCTTGTACTTCGGGTTGGTCTGCGGAAAGAGTGGTGATTTTGCCGTTATAAAGGATTAGTGTTTCGGTAGCCATTATGTCTTCCTTGAGAATAAAAAGAGCTATAAGTTAAAAAGAACAACAAGTTAAAACGGAGCAGCAGTAACCGTCGCTACTCCATTTTTATATTTATACGGTTTTATTTGGCCGCCACCGCAGGAAGAATTTCATGCTCTGTTTGAGTTCTTTCCGGTGCGCCATGAACCATGGTGTAAGCATAATCAACGCCCATACCATAAGCGCCAGAATGCTCTTTCACTAAAGCCATAACTGCATCATAAGTGTCACGGCGAGCCCAATCCCTTTGCCATTCAAGCAAGACTTGTTGCCATGTCATTGGTACTACGCCAGCTTGGATCATGCGTTGCATTGAATAATCATGAGCCGCCATAGATGTACCGCCAGAAGCATCGGCTACCATATAAATTTCATAGCCACCTTCAAGCATGGCACTAAATGCAAACCCGTTATTGCAGACTTCAGTCCATAAGCCGGAAACGACCACTTTTTTACGATTATTTGCTGCAAGTGCATCTCTTACTTTTTGGTCATCCCACGAGTTCATCGACGTTCTTTCAAGCAAGCTGGCATTAGGGAAAACATCTAATAATTCAGGATAGGTGTGACCAGAAAAGCTTTTTGTTTCTACTGTGGTTATGATGCTTGGTATACCGAAAATTTTTGCTGCTTTCGCCAACCCTACAACGTTATTTTTCAATACTTGTCTGTCAATTGATTGAACACCAAATGCCATTTGAGGTTGGTGATCGATAAAGATTATTTGACAGTTAGAAGGGGTTAAAAGCTCAAGTTTTGGGTTTGTCATTGATAGTTCCTCATCAATTAAATATTCATTGCGACCGAGACTGCCGCACTGTATGGGGAACAGACAAACCCCCAAACATATACAGATTAGTTCAGGGTTTAAAATTTAAAATACCGGTTTGATAAATATATTAATTATTTAGCTTGGTGACATTCAACATTATGATTTTATTTAAGTTGTTTTTATATAAAATATTGAAATCAATACCATATAAAAACTACCACATAGTATAAGTTTAAAAAAATAAAACATATAATTGTAAAAATAAATTTCATCCCTTTTGGAATTTGTGTTCTACACTGATTTTTAGTCTGAAAGTTATTTCAAATTCATGTGCCTTATAAATTCAATATGAAATGATTTTCTAAGGGAATACATGCCGTACATAGACACCCTTGAAAGCCCAGCTTCAAAGGTTACGATCTAGTCAGTCCTTGTCTAAAAGTCGAACCATAGAAGTTGAAAACCATCTGTGTTTTACATGTTTTGAAACGATTAAAGAGGTGAATATTATGGCTTTTGTGACAACCAAAGAAGGTACTGAGATTTTCTATAAAGATTGGGGAAAAAAAGATTTACCCGTAATTTATTTTCATCATGGCTGGCCACTCAGTTCTGATGATTGGGATGCTCAAATGTTGTATTTTCTATCGAAAGGATTCCGAGTTGTCGCACATGATCGTCGTGGTCATGGTCGCTCCAGTCAGGTATGGAGTGGTAACGATATGGATCATTACGCTGATGATGTTTTAGCGGTAGTTGAGCATTTGGATTTGAAAGATGTTGTTCATGTCGGCCACTCTACCGGCGGTGGTGAAGTGGTGCATTACATTGCTCGACATGGTGAGAAACGAGTATCGAAAGCAGTTATCATAGCCGCAGTGCCTCCGCTAATGGCTAAATCTGAATCCAACCCTGAAGGTTTACCTCTCGAAGTTTTTGAAGGACTCCAAAAGCAATTATTCGACAATCGAGCACAATTTTATCGCGATATTCCAAGCGGTCCATTTTATGGTTATAACCGCGAAGGTGCGCAAGTTAATGAAGGTAATATTGCGAATTGGTGGCGACAAGGAATGATGGGTAGTGCGATTGCTCACTATGAAGGTATAGTTGCTTTTTCCCAAACAGATTTTACCGACGATCTAAAAAGTATCACGGTTCCAGTTTTGGTTTTACATGGTGATGATGACCAAATTGTGCCTTATAAAAATACAGCTTTACTCGCAGCTGAGTTACTTCAAAATAGCAAATTAAAAATATATGAAGGCTTTTCACATGGCATGCCAACAATAAATGCCGATGTGATCAATAAAGATATATTAGAATTCATTCAGTCTTAGTTAAATAACCATATTCTAATATTTTAACTTTGTCATATATAAATAAAATGCCAGTTTACTGCTGGCATTTATTATTTAAATTTATAAGTGATTATGATTGCTGCTCTGATGTCAGCATTTTGATAATGAATGCTACTACCGAAGTAAAGACAGCAAAGCTAACAACTCCCATCCAAGCAAAATGTGCATACAGATGACTCGCAATCAAACTACCGATAGCCATACCAACAAATACACCAACTAAGAGAATCGCATTCACTCGGCTCAAAGCCTGATAAATGTGCTACCAAGTTGGTCAGCTACGCCTTTACCTGTTTATATTATCTATCCATACGCCAAATTCTATCCGGCGAAATTAACCTCTTTTGTAGAGTTTATGAAAACTCGTGTAGGCGATATTTTGGGATCGGTAACAGGAACGATTTGATCGGGCAGGGCGCTTGTTAGAGTTATAGTTTGCTAGAGTTATAGTTTTTAAGGCTGAGTGTGAACTAACTCAGCCTTTTAGTATGTACTGTGCAGAGAAATTGAGATTACTTTTCGTGTACGCCAGATGGGCTATGTGGGCAACCTGAGCCAGTGCCTTTGCTTCCACACCAGCGACATTTATTATCACCACTTCCGTGACGATGTTTTTTAGTTGGGCTATGTGGACAACCACTGCCATAGCCAGATGATGAGCAAAATTCACACTTTTTCTCATCTTCAGTATGTTCATGTTTTCGATGAGGACTGTGTGGACAACCACTTCCATGACCAGACGAACTACAGTATCTACATTTGCTCACGATATTCTCCTTAAAATAATATTTTCAGCACCATTTCATTAAGTATCGAGCAAAGATCCTCGATCTCTCCTAAAAAGGCGAAATGATCTTATTCGAAAATTCCCTTATGTGACAAGGGTTAATCTTCCAACTCCTTCTCAATCCGACGTTCAGCCAATATCTAACTATTCATCTATATCAACTAAGGCTGTTCATAGTGAGTAACACAAGCGAACTTGAAAACATCAGGTTAAGTCGATGATTTAGATTTGGTGTTTTTGTTTATCTTGTGTGACTGTTTCATATTTTATTGGTTACACATAGAATTATTATTGTGGTTTTTTATCATTTATCCTTCGTAAAGACTGACATCATATATTTAGTGATGTTACTATTTTTATCTCGAATTCATCAGGTTGGTTTGTACCTAGTGTTAAATACATAGATTTTTAAAATACATCGTTTTTTAAAATGTAGAGCTGTGTATCAATTGCTCTAGAGTGATAGAGGCATTGTTTAAAATGTGAAGCAATTAACAATAAGTACTTTCTGATTAGATGAAAATAATTAAAACAATAATGCTTTGATAATTATGGAAAAAACAATTGTAGCAATTCTATTGGTGATGGCCCTTACTGCTTGCCAGGGTAAAGAACCCCAAAAAGATACGGACTACTATATTAAGCACATAGATGAAGCAAAGGCGATGCAACTGGAATGCAGAAATCGAGAACCTTCACGTACGAACGAAATTCCCCAAACATGTTTTGATGCTGCGACAGCAATTTATACTGTTGAATATAAAGCCGATCTAAAAGCACGATAATCATTGTTACTGTAAATATATTACTCGAACGTGTTTAAAAACAGAAAGGCTAACTGCAACGAGTTAGCCTTCAATTTTTCTGCCGTATTTTATGCTGTTACTTTAACACTTTATCAATCCAACGTTCTGCCAATAGTGGCCAATTTTCATGTGTTCCATTTTTGTCTCTTAGTGCAAAACCGTGTGGGGCATCGGAGAAAATATGTGCTTCCACGTCAGATTGCGTTTCTTGTGCTGATTTCATTAAGTTCAGCACATGATCAACAGGAACCGCTTGGTCATGTAAAGCATAAGCAACAAACAGGGGAATCTTTGGCATGGCGTGTGGTTCAGCAGTGATGCCAATTGGCCATGCGTTGTAGAAGTTTTGTTTTTCTACTGGTGGATAATCAGGCTTGCCTGCTGGCGCTTTGTATTTAGCGTGGTTGGCATTAATTGGTGCGTAGCAGATGATAGCGCCTTTGGCTTGAATTAGCTCTTTTCCTTTACAAGACAGGGTTTGGCAAGCCATCACTCCAGACAAATGACCGCCTGACGATAAGCCAACGTGAATCAATGGTAAGTCGGATTGAGATTTCAAAAATTCAAGGCTAGTTAATCCGTCTTGAAGCGCAATATCGAAAGGGAAGACTTCGCCTGTTTCTTCATTTTTGATTGCACCCGGTAAGCGGTGAGTCATTACATAAGCATCAATGCCTAGGCTATTTAGCCATAATGCGACTTCGACGCCTTCTTTATCGTGAACTAATTGTAAGTAACCGCCGCCACCGTAGACCAAGGCTTGAGCGCGAACAGGTTGCGGGCTTTTGAAATAATGTAATTCTAAACGATTAATTTGCTCGTAATAACGATCAGGCCAGTTGCCTTGCAGTTGATTCTCTTGACCATCGGATAGCGTGAAAACTTGGGTTGCTTGTGGGATTTGATCTGCAGGAATAGTCATCTTTCTCTCTCAAAATACTTTTTCTTTCTTGTAACAAAAGACGGAAACAAAAAACGCCAACTGAATGGCGTTTTGAAGTTAATGTTGTTTATCTAAACCGACAACTTACAGGTAAGTTCTTAGGTATTCAGAAAGACATAAAATCGCCATTGCTTGACCGTAAGGCATAGAAGTTAGCGGGATTTCACGGTAGTAATCTAAATCGCTACCCATTGCTGTACCGAATGAAGTATTGATTAGCTCGCCATCTTCGTTGATGTAATCTTTGATTAATGCGTCTACTGCTTTGTGTGCGATTTCTGCGTATTTGCCGTCAATGTAACGCTTGCGAACTGCTTTCAAAATACCGTAAGCAAATCCTGCTGTTGCTGAAGATTCAACATAAGAGTTTGGATCGTCTAGCAATGTTGTCCATAAACCGTTTTCTGCTTGGCTTTGTGCCAGAGCTTCAACTTGACGGTTTAGAACATGGATTAAATGACGACGGTAAGCATCGTGCTCAGGCAAGTCTAAAAGCTCTAGGAAATCAGGAATTACAATCGTTACCCAGCTGTTACCACGCGCCCAACGAGCATTGGCAAAGTTGTGTTTACCATCGAAAGTCCAACCGTGGAACCAAGTACCTGTTTCTTTGTCCATTAGGTAGTTAATGTGGATTAAGAATTGGTATTTCGCTTCTTCTACATATTCAGGTTTGTTCAGCAATAGACCGATTTTAGTCAGTGGCATCACGCTCATCATTAGCGTGTCGTCCCACATTTGTTGTGTGTTTTCGCTGTTGTAAACAATGTGCTGAATGCCGCCGTTTTCAGTGCGTGGCATTTCGTACATTACATATTCAGCCCAAGTTTCTAGGTAAGGAAGCAGTGCTTGGTCGCCTGTTTCTTCATAGCGGTAAGCAAGGGTTAAGAATGGGCAAACGGTGTTAACGTTTTTAGTTGCTTGTTCTTCAGAAAAACGATCTTTAAACCAATCGTCAATAATGCTTAGAACGTATTGGTCGTTAGTTTGTTGGTAGTATTTGTACATACCGTACAAGCCAATGCCGTGTGTCCATTCCCAGCCAGCCCAGCCTTTAGTATCAATGGTGCGACCGTCATCTAAGTGAAGTAGGAATTCGCCCGTTTCATCTTTGATGTTGATTAGGTTGTCGATCAGTTTGTTGATTTGAGTAACAACGTGGCTTCTTTCATGAGTACGAACTGGACGACGAAGAAGTGCGCTTTGTTTTACTGGAAATACTTGCATGGTTTGAATCCTTAAAAATGTTTTTTGCTATTGAAGTTAGTCTTTTAGCAACTTCAACTTATTTAATTTTTCAAATAGCCAAAGTAATTGGAGTTGCAGCGAGGCGACAAGTTTATGAATCCCCATGAGCATAGCTTGCCTATGTGATTGGGGTGAATAAACGCCGTCAACAAAGCTGCAGCTTCAAGTACGAAGGATATTTACATTACACCTAGTAATTTAGGTAAGAATAAAGTCAAATTAGGTAAATAAGTGATCAGGATAAGCACTACGAAAATCGCGATATAGAATGGAACGAGCGGTTTCACTACGTCTTCCACTTTTACTTTCCCGACACTTGCGCCAACGTACAAACCACTACCAACAGGCGGTGTGATAGTACCGATCGCAAGGTTGAACACCATTAGGATGCCGAAGTGAACAGGATCAACGCCCACTTGTTTCACGATTGGCAATAGAATTGGTGTGAAGATTAGGATTGCAGGGCCGATATCCATGAATGCGCCAACAATCAGCAAGAACAGAGTTACCACTAGCATGATTACCGCTGGGTTATCTGAAATGCCTAGAATTAATTGGCTAAGTGCCGCAGGAATGCTGGTGATCGCCATTGAGAAAGACATTGCTGATGATGTTGCCAATAGGAACATGATCACACCTGTCATTACAAAAGTTTGAATGAAGATGTTTGGTAAGTCTTTCAGTGCAAGCGTTTTGTATAAGCCAAGGGTTAAGAAAGCAGTGTAAACTACAGCAACCGCAGAAGCTTCAATCGCCGTGAAGATACCTTGAACGATACCGCCAACCACGATAACAACTAGCAATAGGCTTGGAAGTGCGTCTTTGGTTACTTGCCACGCTACGCCTTTTTGTAGTGGGAAGAATACGCGGTAGTTGTTTTTCTTCGCAACAAAGTAAGTCACAACCATACAACCGATACCCCACAAGCTACCTGCAACCAAGCCGCCTGCAAATAGTGCTGCGATAGATGTACCGCCACTTGCTAAAGCGTAAAGGATGAAAGCGGTTGTTGGTGGAATAAGCATGCCAGTTGGTGCAGAAGCAATGTTTACTGCTGATGCGAAGTTACGGTTATAGCCTTCTTTCGCACTCATTGGGATCATTACGCCGCCGATAGAAGTTGAAGCAGCAATCGCAGAACCTGATACCGCACCAAACATCATGTTACCTGCGATGTTGGTGTAAGAAAGAGAGCCCGGAATACGACCAGTGAACAGTTTTGCAAAGTTCACCAAACGAGTCGCAATACCGCCGCTGTTCATTATTACCCCCGACAAAATGAAGAAGGGCACAGCGAGTAGGGCAAAGCTATCAAGGCTTGAGAACATTTTTTGCGCAGTGGCAAACATAGCTAGGTTAAAATCAAGCGCCATTAAAATAGTAGCGGTTGATGAAATAACGATACATAAACCAATTGGTGTACCTAAAATCAGCAATACGATGAAAACGGAAATTAGGGTAAATGACGCTAATACTGGATCGATCATTGTTGTTCCTCCAGTTGAGATTTGTGAGTTTCTTTGGTTGTTGAAGTCGATTCTTGTTGAACTAAATCGGCAATGTTAAGAAGTGAGTAAATAATCACTAACACACCTGAGATTGGTAGTGCGTAATACACTTTACCCATTGAAACTTGCAACACAGGAGAGATTTGATTGATGGTAATGCTTGAAACGTTCCAACCACCGATGATCAATACATAAATAGCAAAACCGATGAACACCACTTGTAATACGATTTTCCAAAACTTGATTAAGTGCGCTGGGCATTTGTCTAAGAATAGCGTTAAGCTGATGTGTTCTTGTTTGCCTGCTACATAAGCCAAGCCGATGAGTGAAACCCAGATCAAAGAGAATCGTAGAAATTCTTCTGAAAAGGTACTTGGTGAATTAAACACATAACGGCTGATCACCTGCCAGCAAGCGACGGCAACCATCACAAGCAAGGCAACACAGCCAAAGGTTTCGATACATCTGTCTAATATGGTTCTAATTTTTTTCATTTTTACCTCGCCTAATTGCTTATCCTTTCATTCAAAAGTCAGCAATGAGTCGATTAAAGAAAGCGGTTAATTTAGGGCGTTAATTTTTTGGTATAGCGAATACAATTCTGGTTTTTCTTTCAGATCATCGTAAATCGGCTGTACCGCATTTTTAAATTCCGAATGATCAACGTGGAAGAATTTCACGCCAAAATCTGTTTCAGCTGATTTGCGAGTTTTCTCCATTTCAGCTGCCCATTTTTGTTTTTCTAACTCGGTAGATTCTTTAACTGCTTCCTCTAAAGCCTGAAGCTGTTCAGGAGTGAGTTTTGTTTTGGTCATATTGCTCATTAAAACAATATCAGGGATGCGAGTGTGTTCGTCGTATGTGTAGTAAGGGGCTACTTCACCGTGACGGGCGATTGTTAGAGCAAATTCATTGTTTTCTGCGCCATCAATAATGCCCTGTTGCAATGAGGTGTACACTTCTGATTGACCCATGGCGATAGGTGATGCACCTAGTAATTTCATGGTGCGAATTGAAGTTTCACTCTGCATTACACGGATTTTTTTACCTTTTAGATCTTTCAATCCTTGAACCGGTTTTTCGCTCATATAAAAGTTACGAGCACCTGAGTCATACCAACCTACACCAGTAAAACCAAGGTGTGCAGTCGATTGGTAAACCGTATTCATGATCTCCTTGTTTTCCATAACCTTGTAAAAACTGTCTTGATCTTTAAACAAGTAAGGAAGCGAGAACACGCCATAAACCGGCGAGAAACTCTCCATCAAGCCCGAAGACACTTTAGTAATGTCGATTACGCCAACTTGGGTCATTTCGACCAGTTCACGTTCACCACCAAGTTGTCCATCTGGGAAATATTGCACTTTTACTTCACCGTGGGTTTTTTCTTCCACGGCTTTACCTAAATATTGAAGTGCATCTTTGACGGGTTGGCTGTTTTCGGCATAAGCCAAACGAAGAATGGTTTCAGCAGAAGCGGTCGTTGCGAAAGGCAAGAGCACAGCTGAAAGTAAAAGGCTTTTTGTTATTGCTGCATGTTTGAACATACAGACCCCCACATTTTTTTTAGTTGGAGCAATGCATTTTTTGTCGTTGGTTTACGTAATAACCTAATGACATTGCGACCTATTAATATAACGGGGTGATAATGTCATAGATGTTGAGGCAGCGACCTTTGCAAAAATGACACATTTGCACATTGGTTGTCTGAAATGACAAGTTTGATGGTGCTGACTCACAAAATGGAAATTTCGGTTTTCAGAATAATTGAAACAGCGAAATTCGAGGCCTATCGGTATTCCGAAGGACATTTATTCATTAGCTTTTTAAATTTTGTGCTGAAGTAATTACTGTCGGAATAGCCAACTTTAAATGCGATGTCAGTCACGGAAAGTTCGGAATATTGTAATAATTGTAGGGCTTGATTGATGCGCACTTGATGCAGGTAATTATTAAATGAATGCTGTGTCATCTGTTTGATTTTTCTGCTTAAAGTTCGAGATGATAGGTGAAACTTATCGGCAATTTCGCTAATGGTAAATTCTTGATGATAGTTTGCTTTGATCCAATCTAATACCTGTAAGGCTTTATCATCCATTGAAGCTTGTTCAACCGGTGCTAATTTCCCACGATATAACTCGACGATTAATTGTTGGAATAAAGCTTGTGCCATCCACTCTGAATCTTGTTGCTGCTGGTGGACTTCTTTATCTAAATGGCTGACCAGATTGGTGACTTTTTGCATCGCTTGATGGCTAATGTGCCAACCTTTATTGTCTGAATAGCCTTGTGGAATGTAGTCATTTAATCCGCTTGGCAGTTTGAGTTCGTCTTTACGAAAAAGGATATTGCTTAAGAAAAGATTGTCGACGTTTTCAAACAAATGGCGGTCTTGAGGGCTAACAAAGCAGACATGGTTTTGAGTTAAGTTGTCTGGCACATCGTTGATCACATGAGTACCGCTGCCTTTAGAGACAATAATGAGCTCTTGGAAGTCATGAGTATGTTCTGGAAAGTTATCTTGAGGGGTGCGTAATTCTGTTGTGATTGCTCGTTCAGTATTCGTAAAAAAATCATTTACGTTGAGTTTCATATTGCACCTCTGCACTTGCCAAGTGTGATCTGAATTGGGTTCGAGGTGGATAATATAAAGCGTAATAAATCGTTTTTTTGATGTAGATCGGTTTTGTAATTTAAGACAGTGTCCGCGATCTCATATTGTGATCACGTACACTGTTTTTATTTTTTTAGCTTGCAGTTATATTTTTTTCGACTAGCGAAATAAATAATATAAATAGCAGGCGTTGCTTATAGTGATTTACGGTATAGATCCATCACTTGTTCTGCATTCATTGCAATTGGGTTACCGCCTGCACATGGATCAGCTAGCGCATCTGGAACCCATTGAGCAACCATTTCTTCAGTGATGTTGAACTCAGAGAAACCAGCAGGGATGCCAACTTCTTTGCTCAAATCTTTGATTGCTTGGATTGCTGCAATACTTGCTTCTTCTTCTGTCATACCGTGAGTGTTCACACCCATTGCTTTTGCTACTTTTGCAAATTGAGCAACACGAGCAGGGCGGTTAAATTCACAAACGATTGGTAGCAAGATTGCGTTACATACGCCGTGTGGAAGGTCACAGTGTGCGCCACCTGGGTGAGCCATTGCGTGAACCATACCAAGACCTGCACTGTTAAATGCCATACCTGCTAGGAACTGACCGTAAGCCATCATTTCACGAGCTTCAACGTTTTGACCGTCTTTCACTGCTTTTGGTAGGTATTCTGCGATAACTTTGATTGACTCAAGTGCAGAGTGGTTAGTTAGCGTGTGTGCGCCAACAGAAACGTATGCTTCAACTGCGTGAGTTAATGCGTCCATACCTGTTGCAGCTGTTACGTCTGCAGGAATGCCAACCATGATGCTTGGATCGTTCACAGATACGTCAGGAATGATGTTGTGGTCGATGATTACACATTTGATTTTTGCTGTTTCATCGATGATTACTGCGTTACTGGTTACTTCTGCTGCTGTACCTGCAGTGGTGTTGATTGCGTAAAGAGGGCAACCAACATTCTTAACAAGACCGATGCCGTTGTAAGCTGTGATTGGTTTAGGGTTGTTAGAAAGAATACGGATAGATTTTGCTGTATCAATTGCACTACCGCCACCAAAACCAATGATGTAGCTTGCTTTTGCTTCAAGGTATTTGTCGTAAACAGTGTTTACTAGAGATTCTGTTGGGTTTGGAATGATGTCTGTGAAGCATTCGTACGCTAGACCTTTTGCATCAAGTAATGAGCATAGTTTTTCAAGGAAGCCTAAGTTTTTCATTGCAGGGTCAGCGATGATCAAGCCAGTGCCTTGTTGCTCGCCCGCAATACGCTCGACTAATTCAGCCATTGCGTTTTCACCTGAAATGTTCACTTTTGGAAGCGCTAATGTAAATGCCATTTTATTACTCCTGATAATTTTATAATTTAATTTTAAGTCGAAAGAAACTTACCCTAGTCTCTGCTTCTTTTTTGTGGCCAACCTTAAAAAAAACCACAAAAGTGCTAAGGTTTGTCCGAAATTTAAAGTTCCATCAGCGGGATCTCACAGACTTTCTCTTTCTACTAAAAAACCCTTTAACAGCAAGTGTTAAAGGGTTTGATTAGGTGTTAAATTTTAGTATCTACGAGAGATGTTACAGGCCAAATGTCTCTTTCAATTCTTGCATGTTTTGTTTGCTTACACCTTCAGGTTCAAAACCACTTGCAAGACACATTAGGAATAGTTTTGCGCCTTTGTTTGCAACGTCGATGTAATCGAATGCGGTTAATGCATCAACACCTGTTGCAACTGCGCCGTGTTTTTCCCAAATTGCGACATCGTGTTTTGCTAATTTTTCTACAGTACCTTGCGCCATTACTTTGCTGCCTGGCATGCAGTAAGGGACGATACCAATACCACGAGGAACGAATGCACGAACTTCTGGGATCATCTGCCAGCAAACGTGAGTGTAAAGTTCTTCATCATGCGCATATTTAGGGTGGTGAGAAAGTGCAATCAACTCGATAGGGTGAGTGTGCACTACGCAGCGATCAGGTGAACCTGATTGCTGTTTTTGCATGATGATTTCAACGTGAGAAATAAACTCACTAGTTGGTGCGTAATCAGGTAAGTCACGACCACCCCAAAGAATGTGGTAGCCTTCTGCTTTATCATCAATGCGAAGAATACAGCCAGCTAATTCAGGTTTATCTAATTCACGAATACGTTCGCCAGTACCCTTTACGAAGAAGATATGACCAGCGCTTTCTTTAGGGAAGCTATCATTGCCAACCATAGAAAGTGTGCAATGTGGGAAGCTGTCTAAACTTGCAGGTAGCGCACCGAAGATTTCAGTAATATCAACCGAAATATTGCCGCCATTACGCTCAGCCCACTCACGTTGCCATAAGTATTGAGCTGTTTCAGATACTTTAGCAATTTCGCGTTTTACTGCATCGTTTAAGAAAACTTGTGTTGTTGTCATGATGTAAACCTTTTAAAAATGTTTAAAGGCAGCCACTTTTAAGTCACTACCTTGATAATTAATTAAGCTAAATGGAACACTTCTGTTAACTCAGTTGAACACGGAGAACTGTCTGGGTTAGTCGCCATCACATCTTTCATATATGCCCACCATTTCTGGCATATTTCAGTGCTAGCTACCGCATTCCATTGTTCTTCATTTTCAATCTCGACATAGCCAAAAAGCTGGCCAGTTTCCTTGTGTAAATAAATAGAATAATTATGCCCGCCATGTTCTTTCAGCATGGTGACCATTTCTGGCCAAATTTCATCGTGGCGTTTTTCGTATTCGGCATAAGCATCTTTATTAACTTGCATAACAAAGGCTTTGCGAATAAGTGTTGGTTGTTCTTTTGTCATTATTTTATGACCTCTAAACGAAATCAGAGGCACCGAAGCACCTCTTTATTCAAAATCTTAGCGTTGTTGTAGAACGGCTTCTTCGTAGTGTTTTACATCTTCTAACCAGCTTGAACCCACTGGAACACCAGCTTGTAGGCAGTAGTAATCCCAAACCGCCGCCCAAGCGTTAGAGTGAGATTCTTCCATTAGAGCCAAGCGAGTTGTGTAGTCGCCAGCAAGCTCAAGTGCTTTAAGTTTGTCGCTAGGTTCAAGTACCGCTTTAAGTAGTGCTTTACGCATGTTGCGAGTACCAATAACCCAAGCAGCGATACGGTTGATAGAAGCATCGAAGAAATCTAGGCCAACGTTCACACGGTCAAATAGGTCGTGACGAACGATTTCTTTCGCGATTTCTTGAGTTTCTGTATCAAAAGATACGATATGGTCACTGTCCCAACGCATTGGACGAGTTACGTGAAGAATGAATTCGTTTACGTAAAGTGAACATGCGCTGATTTTGTCTGAGATTACTTCAGTTGGGTGGAAGTGACCTGCATCTAAACAAAGTAGGATGTCACGGCTAGTTGCGTAGCCCATGTAGAACTCGTTGCTACCTACTGTGTAAGCTTCTGCACCTATGCCGAACAACTTACTTTCTACCGCATCTTTGTGGTATTTAGTGTCGATTTTTTCAGAGATGATTTCGTCTAGAGATTCCATTAAACGCTTACGTGGAGCAAGACGGTCAGCCGGCATATCTTTCATGCCATCTGGAACCCAAATGTTCATCACAGAAGGAGTGCCTAATTCTTTACCGAAGTATTCAGAAATTTTACGGCTCGCTTTACAGTGATCGATCCAGAATTGACGGATGTTATCGTCGTGGTGAGAAAGCGTGAAACCATCTGCACTGTTTGGGTGTGAGAAACAAGATGGGTTGAAATCCAAACCTACTTCTTCTTTTTTCGCCCATTCAACCCAATTAGCAAAGTGTTTTGGCTCGATTTTGTCACGATCAACAGGAGTGTCAGACTCTAGGTAAATTGCGTGTAAGTTTAAGCGTTTTGCACCTGGAATCAGTGAGAATGCTTTGTCTAGATCTTGACGAAGATCTTGAGCATTGCGAGCACGACCCACATAGTTACCTGTCGCTTGAATACCGCCGCTTAATTCTTGATCTGGGTTTTCAAAACCACGTACATCATCGCCTTGCCAGCAGTGGATTGAAATTGGAATACCGTTTACTTTTTCAATTGCTTTATCTGTGTCAATTCCCATTTCCGCAAATTGTTTTTTAGCAATGTTATAAGCGGTTTCGATATCTGTTCTGTTCATAAAATTAAGCCTTTATTAAGCGTTAGAAGTAAGTAGCTGTTCGAACGTTTCAACAGCGTGTTGTTGGTTTTCGATTGGCTGCGGTGTGTAGCAATCAATCGGGAAGGAATTACGAATAATTTCGCGACCTTCAGTGATG
This sequence comes from Vibrio sp., assembly GCA_047975485.1. Taxonomy (GTDB): domain Bacteria; phylum Pseudomonadota; class Gammaproteobacteria; order Enterobacterales; family Vibrionaceae; genus Vibrio. The sequence continues at coordinate 74,773 of JBKEDP010000046.1, forward strand.
TCTTGAATGGCATTTAACGCCACCAATTGGCACACGATATTGCCCAGTGACGAAGCTTCGGTTGGGTTAGCTTGTACTGGAATTTGGCAAACATCGGCACACAGTTGGTTTAAAAATTTATTATTAGCACCACCGCCAATAATATGAATGGAGTCAAGTTCAACGCAGCTTACGGCTTGTAAGTCACAAAATACTTTGCGGTATTTCAGAGCTAAGCTGTCATATACGCAGCGAGAAAGTTCAGCAATCGTTTCAGGGATCGGTTGAGCGGTTTCGCGGCAGTAATTTTGGATCTCAGCCTGCATTGAACTTGGGTTCAGGAATCGCTGATCATCAGGGTTGATCAGAGATCGGAATGGGGTAACAGTTTTCGCTAATTCAACCAATTGAGGGAAGCTGTATTGCGAAAACTGTTTTTGCAAACATTGAACTAACCATAATCCCATAATGTTTTTCAGAATGCGGAACCGTCCTTCTGCGCCGCCTTCATGGGTTAGTTCAAGTTTGGTTGTTAAGTCATTAATGATAGGTTCTTTGCGTTCGATCCCCATTAATGACCAAGTGCCAGAGCTTAAAAATGCCGTGTTTTCATTTTTAAGCGGAGCACCAACTACAGCCGAAGCCGTATCGTGGCTTGCAACAGAAACCACTGGGATTTGAATGTTTATGTCTTTTCCATAAACAGAAGTTTCGTAGTGTCCAATCACATGGTTAGGTAGTTTAGGTTCTAATAACCAGTGAGAAGGGATGTTCATCTTATTTAATAGTGTTTTGCTCCAACTTTTACTTTCACAATTTAATAACTGGCTCGTTGAAGCATTGGTGTATTCGCAGTTTTGTACGCCTGTTAAACGGTAGTTCAGGTAATCAGGGATAAACAACAAGCTAGCGACTTCATTTAGCCAAGATGGATTTTGTTTTTTAATCGCAATCAATTGGTAGATGGTGTTGAAAGGAAGAAATTGAATGCCAGTTTCCGCATACACTTCTTGTTTCGAGCAAGTCTCGCTTAAAAATTCTTCCATCACACCTTGAGTGCGTTTGTCGCGGTAAGCAACAAAATCACCGAGCTCATTACCGTTTTTATCGAGTAAAACGAAGTCAACGCCCCAAGTATCAATACCGATAGAATCTGGCTGAATGCCTTGTTCTAATACTTTATCTATACCGGTTTTGATATTTGAAAGCAGCGCTTCTAAATCCCAACAATCATTGCCATTTTTCTCGACCAATTGGTTAACGAAACGATGAATTTCAGAGAGTTCAATCTTATTGTTATTCAGCTGACCAAGTATCACACGACCACTAGAGGCGCCAAGATCGACAGCAATGATATTTTTAGACATGAGTTAAAACCTTCACATTTTTGATGTGGCTATATTCAAGGTTTTAGCTAGCTAATAACTTAACGTTTAGGACAAGTTTCAGGATTTTTTGGCAGATTTCTAATGTAAAAGAATGGAGTTATCACAAATTTGTTTTTTGTTTGAGGTGGGGTTTTTATCTGAAATGAAAGAAAAGAGTGGATGAATACTTGAAAGTTAGCCCATCTGAATTGCGCCAATAAAGCAGTCGGATTTGCATATTCCGCAGCCTGAACATTGGTCGTTGTTGATTTTAGGGGCGGCATTATCTTGCCAGATCAAAGCATCACTTGGGCAAGAGTTGGCGCAGGAGTCGCAGTGTCCATAAATGTTGATGCAGGTGTCAGCCACTTTAGCTCGTAAGCCCGTGTCGGGTTTGGTGTGCGAAAGGGCGATGGTTGGGCAGGCGGTTTGGCATTTTCCGCATAAGGTGCAGTGAGAATATTCGACATCTAATGTTGGAAAGCCGTTTTCCATACGGATGATGGATTCAGGGCAGGCGGTTTCACACTTGCCACATTGGTTGCATAGTCGTGTGAAAATATCTTCATCGACCGCATAAGGTGGGCGAGGGATGGTGCGTTTTACTGGTTCTTCTTTGTTGATGGCGGTTTTTAGTCGTTCACTAAAAGAGGCAGTATGGGAAGACTCCGCAGAAGCTGTTGATGTGCTAGCTTCTGCGGTATGTCTTAATGACGAAGGTGATATCGCAAGTGATTCTGCTTTTGCTGCAGCACCTGTAAATAAAGCGCGACGGCTCAGGTTCGGCTCGTCAGTTGCTTTACTTTCAGTTTGTTTATTTTGTTGTTTCTTGCGCGACCAAAAAGACATGTACTATCTCGCCTTATTCAGCGTCAGCAATCTGAAAATAGATTTTTCTTGGTTTTGCTTGAATCGCTAATTTCTCTTTTACCATCTCTAATAAGGTCACTGTAAATAGCAGCGTATTGTAATAGGTTTGGTTTTCAACCAAGTTAAGTACATGAGAAAAATAGTAATTCATCCACGGCAACATGTGGTGGCTTAATAATTCATTTAATGCAACAGAAGTTGGTTCATTTGGCACTTGTTCTTCTAACAACTCTCCAAGCGTCATCATCATCAAACCGACATGATCAAGCGGATCGTTGTTCTGGGTTTCAAATTCAAAACCATGTTCAACGAGGAACTGCTTGTATTCCGTAGTCGATTCACCAAATAGCACACACTCACGATCTAAATACACCGAACCCCAAGGTGGAGCAGGCATATCGGCAATACCAGCAAAAAATTCATCATGCACTTCATTAAGCACTTCAATATCCGCTTGCTGAAATTGCTGCATCAGTTCTTCAAATTTACTTAACAGTGGTGATTCTTCTGGTGCTTGAAAACTAAATACTTGGTCAATGCCATGGGTTTGGTAGTCGCTTGGACGGAAATACAAAATAGCGCCTAACACTCTGCTGATCGCAGCGGCATCAATATAAAAATTGGTCATGGTTTAGTTTTCTTCACTTTTAAATGGGGAGTTTGAGTTGGCTAATTTTACAACAAGAACGTGAGTTTTTAACCACTTTAATCAGAAATGCCTTTCTAAATAGCATTTATATAAGATTGTTTTTGATAATTATTATCATTTCAATGGGTTAAATTGCCACTAGCACGCAATATACGGGTGTTAGATTCTTGTTACTTTGATTTAAAACAAGGTAACACTAACGGGGTAGGCTCATAATTCCGCTCTTAATAAAAAAGTTAATAAAACTTATAAAAACAAATGCTCAAGTAATTGGAAATCAACGAAGTTGCAGTTCCAAATACGCAGGCATTAAAGCATAGTGAGGAAAAGTCGTGTCTACAAATGATAACAAGACTACTCAGAACTCCGGATTCGCAGTCACTCGTCGTGGCTTTGTGAAAGGTGGTTCTGCACTGGGCGCATTGGCAGCTGTTACAAGCGGTCTGACATTGCCATTCAGTAAAAAAGCGCTTGCCATTGAAACGCCAGCAAAACCTGATGAAAAGATCGTTTGGTCTGCTTGTACAGTTAACTGTGGTAGCCGTTGTCCGCTGCGTATGCATGTGGTTGATGGTGAAATCAAGTGGGTTGAAACCGATAACACAGGTTTAGATGAATTTAACAACCATCACCAAGTGCGTGCTTGTTTACGTGGTCGCTCTATGCGTCGCCGTGTTTACAACCCTGATCGCCTAAAATACCCACTTAAACGTGTTGGTAAACGTGGTGAAGGTAAATTCAAACGCATTAGCTGGGATGAAGCGCTAGACACGATTGCTGCTAGCTTAAACGACACAATCAAAAACTACGGTAACGATGCGATTTACCTAAACTACGGTACAGGTACGCTTGGCGGTACAGTAACGAAAAGTTGGGATCCAAGCGCAACCTTGATTGCTCGTCTGATGAATATCCACGGCGGTTACCTAAACCATTACGGTGACTACTCTGCGGCAGCGATTGAGCGTATGAGTGATTTCTTCTACGGCGGTTGGGTTGATAACAACGGCATGGACGATATTCAAAACGCTGATCTTGCTATCTTCTTTGGTAACAACCCTGCTGAGACTCGTATGTCTGGTGGTGGTCAAACTCATAACTACGTAGAAGGCCAACAGAAGAACCGTACTCGCACTATTATTATTGATCCACGTTACACCGATACCGCTGGTGGTCGTGAAGATCAATGGGTTCCACTTCGTCACGGTACTGATGCCGCTTTATGTGCAGCGATTGCGCATGTGCTGATCACTGAAGACAAGGTAGACCAAGCATTCCTAGACAAATACTGTGTAGGTTATGATGCGAAAACGCTTCCTGCATCTGCTCCGAAAAATGGTAGCTACAAAGATTACATTCTAGGTAACGGCGACGATAAATTGCCAAAAACACCAGAATGGGCAGCACCAATTACAGGTGTACCAGCGGAAGATATCATCAAACTTGCACGTGAAATCGGTAATGCAAAACGCATCTACATCACTCAAGGTTGGGGCTTACAACGTTCAGCTTCTGGTGAGCAAGCGTGTAAAGCTATCGGTATGCTTTCTCTACTTCGTGGCCAAGTTGGTCTACAAGGTGGTGGTACAGGTATGCGTGAAGGTGATCACTCTTACCCGTTCCAACGTTTCCCGAAAGTACCAAACCCAGTAACGGCTTCTATCCCAATGTTCCTTTGGACGGATGCGATTTTCCGTGCTCACGAAATGACGGATAAAACCGACGGTATTCTTGGTGCTGAACGTTTGAAAAACCCAATCAAGTTTATCTGGAACTATGCAGGTAACTGTTTGATTAACCAACACTCAGATATCAACCGTACTCACAAAATTCTTCAAGATGAAAGCGCATGTGAAATGATCGTTGTGATCGATAACCACATGACGTCTTCTGCAAAATATGCAGATATCGTACTGCCAGACTGTACAACTTCTGAGCAATCGGATTTCTGTATGGATGGTGCAGCAGGTTCAATGCCTTACTTCATCTTTGCAAGCCAAGCGATTAAGCCACGTTTCGAATGTCGTCCAATTTACGACATGATGTCTGATTTGGCGAAACGCTTAGGTATTGAAAAAGAGTTCACTGAAGGCCGTACTCAAGAAGAATGGCTACAGTGGATGTACGCAGAAACCGTTAAGCAAAATAACGATGCGGATCTACCTGATTACGACACCATGCGTAAACAAGGTATCTACAAGAAGCAGCATGATCGTCCATACGTTGCGCTAGAAGCGTTCCGTCAAGATCCTGTTGCGAATCCATTGCCATCTCCATCTGGCAAAATCGAAATTTATTCTGAGCGTCTAGCTGAAATCGCTGCGACTTGGGAATTAGATGAAGATGAACACATTACGCCGATTGCTGAATACCACCCAACGTTTGATGGCTGGGATTCTCCAAAACGTAAACAGTTCCCACTGCAAATGACAGGCTTCCACTACAAAGCTCGTGCGCACTCTACTTACGGTAACGTTGAATTATTGAAAGCCGCTGCGCCACAAGAAATCTGGATCAACCCAATTGATGCTGCACCTCGTGGTATTCAAAACGGTGACTTGGTTCTTGTTGAAAGTGAATTCGGTAAATTGCAAGTGTGTGCAAAAGTGACGCCTCGCATTATTCCTCACACTACAGCGTTAGGTGAAGGTGCTTGGTATGCGCCAAACAAAGATGGTGTTGATATGAATGGTTCAATCAACGTATTGACGACTTCTCGCCCAACGCCTTTAGCAAAAGCGAACCCGTCACACACGAACTTAGTTGAAATTACCTTACTTAAAAGCATGGGAGTGAAAGCATGAGCCAGAAGCCAACTAACGGTGTAGAGCAATCTACAGGCGTGAAAAAGCAGTACGGTTTCTACATTGATTCAAGCAAATGTACTGGTTGTAAAACATGCCAACTTTCATGTAAAGACAACAAAGACCTTGATGTAAAACGTAACTTCCGTCGTATTTACGAATACGTTGGTGGTAACTGGAGCGAGAACAATGGCGTTTACCGTCAAGACGTGTACGCATATTACTTGTCGATTGCATGTAACCATTGTTCAAACCCTGCGTGTACGAAAGTATGCCCATCAGGTGCGATGCACAAACGTGATGAAGATGGTTTGGTTGTGGTAAACGAAGACGTGTGTATCGGTTGTAAATACTGTCACATGGCTTGCCCATACGGTGCACCACAATACAGCGAAGAAAAAGGTCACATGACTAAGTGTGATGGTTGCCATGAGCGTGTTGCAGAAGGTTTGATGCCGATCTGTGTTGATTCATGCCCATTGCGTGCAATTGAATTTGGCCCAATTGATGAATTGCGTGCTAAATACGGCAACAACGCAGATTGCGCACCATTGCCTGATTCTCGCTTAACTAGCCCGAACTTAATCGTGAAGTTAAACCCAAATGCAAAACCATTGGGTGACACTTCTGGCTTCTTACAAAATCCGAAGGAGGTGATCTAATGCACTTTTTAGAACTCCCTTTAGTATTCTTTACGGTCTTAGCTCAATGTGCAGTAGGCGCTTACTTGTTAGTGAGCACTCGCATGATGTGTATTACTGATGCTGAACAAAGCAAGAACTTAGCTGTTAAAACACTATTCTTTGTATTAGGTTTTATGGCGATTGGTTTCGCTGCTTCAACCTTGCACTTAGGCTCACCGTTCCGTGCGTTTAACTCGTTTAATCGTGTTGGTGCATCTGGTTTGTCTAATGAGATCATTACTGGCTCAATCTTCTTTGCGATTGCTGGTATTTACTGGTTGATGGTATTGCTAGGCATTGGTACACGTCCAATCCGTACGGGTTTGCGTCACCTAGGTTCTGTGGCTGGTATTATTTTCATGGGTGCAATGATTAAGGTTTACCTGATCAACACTGTGCCACTTTGGAATAACATCTTCACACCAGTTGAATTCATTTTCACTGTACTAACCGCTGGCTTGCTATTTGGTTATGTTTTGCTGAATGCATTTGATGTGCGCTCTTTAGTTGCAAACAAAATCATGGCTGCGATTGGTGTGCTATTAATTGGCGTGCACTTTGTTGTGATGATCGCTCGCGTGTTGGATTTCTCAACGGTTGTGACATCTATCCACCAAGGCTCAACAGCGTTGACTGAATACTCAAGCATGATCATGGTGCAATGCATCTTAATGTTGATTGCAGCGGCTTTCTGGTCACTGTCGGCACACCAAGATAACAACAAAGTTCGTTTCTACAGCTTGATTGCTCTTGTAGCATTGATTGCAGCAGAAATCTTTGGTCGTGGCGTGTTCTACGGAATGCACTTTACCTTTGGTTTAATTTAATCAGAGCTTTGATTTAAGTCTTTATCGTTTAGATTAAGAACTAAATAAATCGAATGAAAATAAAACCCGAAGCGGAAACGTTTCGGGTTTTTTAATGCCTTGCTGATGGAGTATGACTTGAGCCAGTTCAATAAATTGGATTGAGGTTGTAAATAATAATAAATCATTATGTTAATTGTGTGTATATTGGTGAGTGTGATTAGCTAAACATTTCGAGCTTAAGAAATGAAGGGGGATTTATGGCAATGGGTGATAACCGTGTACGTTATGGAGGAGTGACTCGATTTTTACACTGGGGAATAGCTCTGTTATTACTGTGGCAATTTACTAGTGTTAGCGCACACTTCTTCTGGGCTGATTCTGCTTTTGAGCAATGGATTTGGCCAACACACAAACCGTTGGGTTTTGTTTTATGTAGTTTGGCTATAGTTCGTTTGCTTTGGGCGATTATGAATGCCTCACGCCGCCCTCCATCAATTAGCTTCTTCGCGAAACTTGGCCATTTAGCTCTATATCTTCTTGTTATTGTTGTACCTGGTTTAGCTTTATTGCGTCAATATGGCTCAGGTCGCACATTTGAGCCGTTTGGTATTCCTTTGATGACTGGGCATAGCGATAAAATCACATGGATGACCGATCTTGGCAGCGCTTTACACAGCACATTAGGTTGGGTGCTATTAGCTTTGATTATCGGGCATATTTTAATGGCAATTGCGCATAAGCATTTGGGTTCAAGTGATGATGTAATGCCTAGAATGTGGCGTTGATTAAGAAGCGGTTTATTTGATATTTAGTTGTTAGAATAGCGCTTTGATAATTAAACCGTTTTTAACCTATGTCTGATTCTATTACTTTACTTGCTGCGGGTAGTCTACGAGCTGCTTTTTCTTCCTTGTTAGATGAATTTCAACAACAAACTCAAATTCGAGTTGATGTCAGTTTTGGACCCGCAGGCTTATTGCGTGAAAGGATTGAAGCGGGTGAACCTTGCTCGATTTTTGCTTCCGCCAATACCATACACCCACAGCAATTAAAGCAATCTGGGCTTGCGGTTCGTTGTGACACCTTTGCACATAATCAATTAATGATAACTGCAAGAGATTCAATCTTTTCAGACCCAACAGATTGGTTGGATTTGTTGACATGCCACGAACATCGCATTGCTACCTCTACGCCAATTTGTGACCCTTCCGGTGATTATACTTGGCAACTTTTCGAGAAAATCGAAGCCAAATTTCCTTCAGTCGGAAAAGATCTAATGGAGCGTGCCTTGCAACTTGTTGGCGGTAAAAGTGGAGTGACAATTCCTCAAGGTCAAATGGCTGCGGCTTGGTTAATTCAACAAGAATTAGCAGATATTTTTATTGGTTACGCACATTATGCAAAGCAGTTGGCGTTAATGGATGGATTACAAACGATCGAGATCCCAAAAGAGTGGAATGTCCAAGCTGAGTATCAACTTGCTTTATTGAAGCCTGCCTACTTGAAACCAGAGTACTTGACACCAGAGCATTTGGAACGAAGCCAAGCAGAGCTTGTTCAGTTGGAGCAAGCTCAATCTCTGTATGATTTTATCCTTAGCTCAGCTGGACAAAAACACCTGACTCAAGCTGGCTTTTGTATCTGAAATTGTGGAACAAATAAGTTGAACGGATGCTCAGGGTTATCAAGTTGTCTAATGGGTACACCATAAGCTAGCTGCAGATTTTCCTTGGTTAATATGTCTGATGTTTTGCCTGCTAACCACTGTTTATTGGGCAAAAGCAGCAATACATGAGTTGCCAATTGTGTTGCGTGCATTGGATCATGCGTAGTGAATAAAACGGTGCGATTTTGTTTTGCTGCGAGATCATAAATCAACTGCAATACCGCTTGCTGATTCGATAAATCTAAAGCAGAACAAGGTTCATCTAACAGAATGTTTTGCCTTTCACTTACTAAAGCTCTCGCAATCAAAACTAACTGTTGTTGACCACCTGAAAGTGAATGAAATGGCGTTGTTGCTAAGTGCTCTATCTTTAACTGGTTTAACGCTTCTCGAACTAATTCTTCATCCATTTTTGACGGTTGAGAAAATAGCTTAACTTGGCTTGCTCGTCCCATAAGAACTACATCTTGCACTAACCAGTTAAAAGAAGCGTGAAAACTTTGCGGAACAAATGCAATTCCACCATCAAGTTCAGCGCTGCCGCCAAGTGGATCTCGCACCTTAGTTAGCGTATCGAGTAGGGTAGTTTTCCCTCGACCATTTGCACCAAGAATTGCCCAGATCTCCCCAGCGAAGCATTCGAGTTCGAGCGCTTCAAATAAAGGTTGCTGATAACCATATAGAAATTGTGAAAGTGAAAGAGAGGGTTTCATTGAATTTGATGCCTGTTTGAAGATTTGATCAGCAGTAATGCAAATAAAGGTGCGCCTAATAATGCCGTCACTATACCAATAGGAATTTCAGATTGAATTAAGGTTCTCGCTAGATCATCTACCACCATCATAAAACCGCCACCTAGCCAAAATGAAACAGGTAATAGTCGTCTATGATCGCTCCCCACTAATAATCGACCAAGATGTGGAACCACTAAACCAACCCATGCAATGCTGCCACTGACTGCCACTTGTGACGCAACTAAAATCGCGCAACAGATCAAAATTACCCGTCTTAGCTGAACAATGGATATGCCTAAACGCATGGCATCTTTATCATCCATTGCCAGTAAATTAATCCGCCAACGCAACTTAAATAAGATGATAGAAACGCTGATGATGGGCGCAGCCATTAGTAAAACCTTGTGCCAATTGGCTGTAGCAAAACTGCCTAGCAGCCAAAAAACAATGGAAGGCAGCACGTCTTCTGAATCAGCAAGAAACTGCATCAAACTGACAAGCGCAGAAAAGAAACCACTCAAAATAATGCCGGATAAGATCAGCACCAGAGTATTGTCCCTACCTTGAAAATGGGCGATCAAATAAATCAGCCCTAAAGCCAGCAACCCAAAGCCAAAGGTGGACGTCATCATCCAATAGGAGTTTAAACCAATTAATATGGCTAAAGTGCCACCAAAAGCAGAGCCAGAAGTGACACCAATAATGTGAGGGTCGACTAAGGGATTTTTAAACACACCCTGCAAAGTTGCACCACATAAAGCCAATGCTGAGCCTGCAAGAAATGCCATGACAATTCTAGGTAAACGAATCGACCAGATAATCTGGCTTGCCATGCTATTTTGTTGCGAGAAGTTTTGTTGCGAGAAGTGAGTAAGTTGATAACCCACTTCACTGAGGCTAATTGGGTATTGGCCTAAGCAAAGTGAAATTATCATAATCATCAATATAGTGAGCACCAACGCCAGCTGAATCAGACTCAACTGGCTTACACTCAATTTATCTATATAACGATTACGGTCTGTACTGAGCTTGGCTTTATTCAGCATGTCTTTCCCATGAAGTACGGTAAAAGCGCTGGTAATAATCGTTCGCTTTGGCATCGAGATCGACATCTTTATAGCGATTAGGATAAAGTTTTTGTGCCATCCATAATTCACCAATCGCCATTGCTTCCGGCATTGGATAGCCCCACGCTTTTGCATATTCAGGCATTAACCAAACACGATGATTTTTAACCGCATCAATATTTTGCCATTGCGGATCTTGTTTGATTTGATCAGGAACTTGAGGGTAACGATCTTGAACAAAGATAACTTGTGGGTTCCACGCAAGAACTTGCTCAATCGAAACCTGACGGGCTCCTTTAATTGAAGCAGCTGCAACATTAAAACCGCCAGCATGTTGAACCATTAAACCAGTGTATTTGCCAGAACCATAAGTATTTAAATCTGGGTTAGCGATATAAACGCGAGTACGTTGATTGTCAGCTAAATCCTTAACTGGAGCATTGGCTTGAGCACGTTGAGAAAAAGTGTATTGGATTAAATCTTCTGCTTGAACCTTACGGTCAACAACATCAGCAATTAAACGGATCCCTTGTTTTAATCCTTCGTTGTAAGAATATTCCTCATCTTTCATGCTTGGATTCATCTGATTACTTTCGCCAGCATCATCTTTACGCAATGAAATCGCCACCACAGGAACGCCCGAATTTTGGATCTTTTCAATCATGGCTTCTGGTGCGTAGTTCGAAACAAACACCACTTGAGGGTTGAGAGCCAATAAGCTTTCGATATTGACAGAAGTTAAATCTCCCGGTGTTGCCATGTTTTCAATGTTTGGCATAAAGCGGGCAAATTGAGGAGCAAGTTGCTTCTTCCAACTGCTCATCACGCCAACAATATCTTGGCTCGCATCAAGTTGAACCAGTAAATTCAAAGTTTGATGTTGTAGAACAACAACGCGATTAACTTGCTCGGGAATGGTTACTTCGCGGCCAAGCTGATCAGTGATGGTTCGGTCGGCAAAAGCATTGGCTGAAAATAGGCTAGCAAGGCTCAAAAAGAGAGAAAAATAAGTTCGAATGGATTTTGGAAAAACAGGTTTTTGCATAACGGATCATGTACGGAATTAATTGGCTAAAAACAAAAAAAGTAAAGTTGCACTCGTTTGACTGCAACTTTACTTAGCTTGGTGTAGGGCTATTTCATTATTAGATTTTCTCCAACAGCTATGAAGCCGCAACTTGCGCTGATCCTTCAGTCACTGGGAGTAATTGGAAGCATATAAGCTTGAAAAAGCGTTGTGCATTAAACTACATAACGAAAATTGATGCAAATAAATCATAAAGACTTTCTGCTTTAAATATAGGCAATAAAATGACGTACCCAAGCTGTGATATTTGCTTTTCAAATGAATGGGCTTATATTGATGTTAATTAATTATGTTTAAGTGCGATTGCGATCGTGATTTATAGATAAAAATCAGTATGATCTGGATCAATTTCTTTTATCTTTTGCAGTTTTTCATATAATGGCTTCATAAGAATTTTAATAAGGGGTGAGAATTGACTCTCCCTTGATTATTTATAAGGCTGTCGCATGCATTCAGAAAATCTGCCGTATTCTCCACATGTGTTTGAGCAATTGATCGACTCTGCTCCTTTGCTGTTTTTTTCTGTTGATCGTGAATTCAAATACACCTATATCAATCCGTTTTTCGCTCAAGTTCATAACATGGATCAGCATAAGGCTGTTGGTATGCATATGACGGAAGTGATCGGCGAGGCGGGTTTTAATAAAAATCTTCCGCATTATAAAAAGACTTTGCTGGGCGAGAGCATTAAATACGACTCTTATTTCATTAAAGCAGATGGAAATCCACATTATTACTATGCGGTTTATAAGCCTTTATATGAAAATGGTGAAGTCGTTGGTTTTACTGGTGTAGTCGTGGACATAACGGCAGAAAAACAACTTGAACAGCTATCAAATACCGATGCTTTAACCAAAGTAAACAACCGCAGAAAATATGAAAACGATCTGCAAAAAGTATTAGAAAAAGGCAGCCAAGAAAGACACGGCTTGGTTTTGATGGACATTGATTTCTTCAAAAAAATTAACGATGAACTGGGTCATGATAAAGGCGACCAAGCGTTAGTGAAACTGAGTGAATTGCTGATGGAAGAAGTCGGCGACACTGGCCACATCTACCGAATTGGTGGTGAAGAATTTGTCGTGATCTTGAATGATATTGAAGGTCAGTCTGATCTCGAAGCAAGGACTGAATACATTCGCCAAGTAGTTGAAAACCACGTCATCCTCGAAGAAAGACAAGTCACCATCAGCATCGGTGCATCCGTGATTGTTGATGGCGATGAAAAAATGGGCTTATTAAAACGCGTTGATGAAGCTTTGTATAAAGCGAAAGAAAGCGGTCGTAACCGAGCACATTTTGTTTAGTCTTTAATTTCATTTAGTTGTTTATTCATTAAAAGGCAATAGTATTTATTGCCTTTTAAATGTCTTTTTTTCTATTTTATTGTGAAATATTTCCCCAGATTAACAGTATTTAATTGTTGATATCTATTGCTCCTTTCTAAAAATTCAGCTTTTAATTCTATTCGGCTATTTTTAGAAATAAACTTTCTTATTCTTTACGTTGAGCCTTATAACAATTCGTGTCATCTTATGCTTTATAATTAGTTAGCAGGCGAAGCATGTTTAAACGAATGTTTAGGAGGGAAAATGGCAGTAATTAAGGAAATTGAAACCAATAAAGAAGAGTTTATTCAATGGCGACATGCACTTCATCAACATCCAGGGTTGGGATTTGAGGAAGAATTTGCCGCTAAGTTGATAGAAGATAAGCTTAATGAATTTGGCTTTGATGAAGTGCATACCCAAATCGGCAAAACCGGTGTTGTTGGTATTTTAAAAGGCAAACATGCTAGCGATAAAGTGATTGGCTTGCGAGCAGATATGGATGCTTTACCGATTCAAGAAGAAAATCAATTTGCGCACCGCTCTTGTATTGATGGAAAAATGCATGCTTGTGGTCACGATGGACACACTGCCACCTTATTAGCTTGTGCTTGGTATTTATCTAAAACGCGCGACTTTGCTGGTACGGTTGTTTTTATCTTTCAACCAGCCGAAGAAGGTTTGGGCGGTGGTTTAGCCATGATTGAAGACGGTTTATTTCAGCGTTTTCAATGTGAACGTATTTACGCTTATCACAACATGCCTAAAGGTAATAAAGGTGAAGTGTATTTACGTGAAGGTGCGTTTTTAGCGGGTGCATCTTTCTTCGATATTCATATTCAAGGCGTGGGTGGACATGCAGCAATGCCTCATACCACAGTCGATCCCGCACTCATCATGAGCAACATCATTCAATCAGCTCAGTCTATTATTTCTCGCAATGTTCCTGCTTCTGAAACCGCAATTCTTTCTTTTACTGACTCTTACGCTGGCAGCAACAGTTATAACATCATTCCTCATTCTGCAACGATGAAAGGCTGCTTACGCTTTTTCGATAAAGAAATTGGGCAGTTGGTGCAAAAGCGTTTTGCTGAAGTGGTTGAGAATGCTGCCAAATTGTATGGCGGAAGTGCAACGATTCAATTTGAAGAAACCTTTGTCCCTTTAATTAATGACCCGAAAGCATGTGAAATTGCGGCTCAAGCAGCGGTTAAAGTGGTTGGAGAATCCGCTGTTCATTCGAATGCTCCGGTTGTAACAGCCAGTGAGGATTTTGCATTTATGCTCGAACATGTGCCCGGTTGTTACGTCACTATTGGAGCAGGGGAAGCGCCAAGCCCTCATCATCCTCAATATGATTTTGAAGACGATCTTCTGCCGATTGCAGCGAGTTATTTCTGTCAATTAGTGGATATTGAACTTAATAATTAAAATAAAAAAGGAAATATAAGACATGGAAGAAGTCTTAAAACTCGCAAATAGCCCGCTTATGTGGGCCTTTGCGATTGTGACTGTCAGTATTGTGGTTGTGCAATCTTATCTATTTATGAAACTCGCTTTACGCTTTTCAGATAAATACCAAGTTCTAACAGCAACCGAAAAGAAAACCGTTTTTAAAACTGCCACCATTAATAGTATTGGCCCTTCAGTTGCAATTTTCTTTCTGGCTATTGGCTTAATCGCTGCGGTTGGTTCTCCAATGACCTTAATGCGTATCGGCGTGATTGGCTCGGCCTATTTTGAAAACTATGCGGCTATTCAGGGAAATTCCATTGTTGCAGCTGCGAATCATGCCAGCGGACAAATGAACCCAGATGTTTTATTTGAAGGTTATACTGCTGCGGTTTGGGCGATGACAATGGGCGGCTTAGGTTGGTTGATCAGCGCATTGATTTTTACCAAACGTTTGGATAAAGCCAAGCATAGTTTAGCGAAGAAAAATCCTCGTGCATTACTTGTTGTTGGTGCAATCACTCCAAGTACCATTTTTGCCGTTCTGGTGATCAATAGTTTCTTTAAAAAACCACCGCAGTTTGAAGCGGTAATCGCACAACCTCATTTTGTTGCCGCCTTATGTTCTGGTTTAAGTATGGTGCTGCTCTTATGGATAAGTAAACGTTATCCGTGGATTAAGGAATGGGCATTAGGGCTTAGTTTTGTGCTTGGTATTGTCGGTGGCTATTTAGCGAGTTAGATAAGGATATTTATAATGAAAACGAATTTAGGCATGGATGAGTATTACGAGGCTAATTTTATTCCCACCGCTCATCGAATTGGGATTGCGACCTTGTTACTTGCTATTGTGTGCAGCATGTTACCGGCACTTTATCTTTCTTTTGTGAAAGGCTACTTTCCGGGAGTCGATGTGCTATTTCAGGTGTTTTTAGTGATCGTCGCTTTTGTTGGTGTGGTGTGGATTGTCGAACCAGTTTCATACTTTCCTATGCTTGGTGTTGCTGGTAACTACATGGGATTTTTATCGGGAAATATTGGCAATATGCGCTTGCCTGTTGCCATGTCTTGCCAAGAAGCCATTAGTGCTGAATCTGGTTCTAAAAAAGCCGAAGTAGCTGCTGTGATTGGTATTGGTGTTTCCGTATTTGTGAATTTATTTTTTGTGGTGTTGTTGGTATTTGCAGGTGCTGCGATTATTCATGCCTTACCAGACAAAGCGGTGATGGCAATCAAAACCTACACACCAGCCAGTATTTATGCAGCGGTATTTGTGATGTTTTTTAGCAATGCACGCTCGAACTTGTACCGTTTCATTGCATTAGCAGTATCAGCGGTATTTATTTTTATTCCATTCGATTTTGCTCACCAACCTTATAACGTAGCTTATGCAGGACTTGTGGCTATTGCGGTCAGTTTAGTGGTGGCTAAATTGGAAGGTGATCCTCAAGAAAATCCCGCGACAACTGAACGCTGAATTTAAGACAATTCAAGTTTTTCAAATCATTAAAACCCAGTAATCACATTTGCTGGGTTTGCTCCTACTTTCCTTAGCACTCTAACACAATCAATAAAATACTTACACCTCTAACTGTTTTTCTTCCTGACACAAAATTTTCATATTAAAGTTACCTCTTTAATATCATGCATTTATACGTGAATCCGTGGTTTGGTGAGAAAATAACCACTTGAAATCTTGCATTCAATCATTAGTATTTAAAAGGAAATTAATTAGACCACTAAGCAAATTTAAGCGATTGAGTGTTCTAAAAAAGTCATAAAAAGATAAGTAGGACAAGATGATTACGTCACCTTTAAGTTCACATAATACTTTTGATTCACATAAGGAAAAGGCTTTACATATTGATTTGACGATTGATGAAGAAAAAGAGTTACACCACAAGAAAAAGAAAGAAAAAAAGAAAGCCGCTCAAACGGAGTGGGCATTTCGAAAACCAGAGATAAACGATGGGAATCAAGTAAATAGCTTGATTGAATCGTGCCCCCCATTGGACACCAACTCTGCATATTGTAATTTTTTACAAACGTCGCACTTCAGTGAAACCTGTGTGCTGGCAGAGCGAAACGGTGAAATAGCAGGATTTGTTTCTGCCTATTTGAAGCCATCAAAAGACGATATTAAACGTCCAGTGCTGTTTATTTGGCAGGTCGCAGTGGCAGAAAATAGCCGCGGTAGTGGTTTAGCATATCGAATGATTAAGTCTTTGCTAAATCGTAAATTGCTTACCGATGTCGCAGCGATAGAAACCACAATCACTAAAGATAACCAAGGCTCGTGGAATTTATTTAGAAAAGTAGAACGAGAGCTTGGTGAGAAAGGGCGAGTCAGTGTGTTTCTCGATAAAGAAAACCACTTTGATGGTGAGCACGATAGCGAGTACTTATTCCATATTCCTCTCGCTAAATAGCTGTTAATGAATATGAACAAGTAATGAATATGAGCAAGTAATGAATATGAACAGGCTGGATAAATTCAGCTTGAGGGATCTTATTACCTAAATTTTGGCTCTGAATTAAAAAACAGGTTCTAAAAGTAGGTATTAAAACAAACGAAAGATAAACAGGAAAAGACATGAATATCTTTAAAAAGCACGAATCAAACGTTCAATGTTATGCCAATAACTTCCCCGTTGTATTTTCATCAGCGAAAGGTTGTTGGCTCACAACCGAAAACGGAGATCGCTACTTAGATTTTCTTGCCGGTGCTGGTTCATTGAACTATGGCCATAACAACCCTGTTCTTAAAAAAGCACTGATGGATTACATCGATCAGGATGGTTTAACTCATGGTTTGGATATGCATTCAGAAGCAAAAGCTCGATTTTTAGAGAATCTGAATACCTATATTTTGAAGCCACGAGATCTGGAATATAAGGTGCAGTTTACTGGCCCAACAGGTACTAACGCCGTTGAGTCAGCCATGAAACTTGCACGTAAGGTGAAAGATAGAACCAATATCGTCGCCTTTACTAATGGTTTCCACGGTGTGTCTTATGGTGCGTTGGCGGCAACAGGTAACCAGCATCACCGAGGCGGTGCAGCGATGCCACTTTCAGGTGTGACTCGTATTCCGTACGAAGGTTATGCGGATATTGATGGCTTAGCTTTATTCGAAACCATGTTGGACGATAACTCCGCGGGTATGGATAAGCCCGCAGCCGTGATCGTCGAGGCAGTGCAAGGTGAGGGTGGTTTAAATGCCGCATCGAATCAATGGTTACAGCGATTAGAGAAAATCTGTCGTAGCAATGACATCTTGTTGATTGTCGATGACATTCAGGCAGGTTGTGGACGAACCGGTACTTTCTTTAGTTTCGAACCATCAGGTATTAAACCCGACATGGTGACGCTATCGAAATCCATTGGTGGTTACGGTTTACCTATGGCAGTAATGCTGATGAAACCAGAATTAGACCAATGGGAGCCGGGTGAGCATAACGGTACATTCCGAGGCAATAACCACGCCTTTATTACCGCAGCCGAAGCCATTGAAACTTATTGGAGTACCGATGAATTTGAGCAACATATTCAAGAACGAGCAGCGCAGTTAAATAAAGCGTTGCAGCAAAACTTGAAGCGTTATTCCAACTTGTTTAGCGGCATTAAAGGCCGAGGCTTAATGCAAGGTATTGAGTGTAAACAAGGTGACATTGCTTCACTGATCACCAGCGAGTGTTTTGATAACGGCATGGTGATTGAGACTGCCGGCCCAGACGATGAAGTGGTGAAGTTTTTCTGTCCACTTACGGTAACGGAATCGGAACTGGAAAAAGGGATCCAGATCTTCGAAAAAGCGGCAGAAACGGTGTCGGCTAAATTGATGAAAAAAGCGAGTTAATAGACTTGTTACCCGAGCAAGAAATACATCCCGAGCAAATGCAGAGGAGAAATTATGAAACACGCAAATATGCACAAAAGTAAGCAGGACAAAGAACAAGAACAGAAACCCTTTATTGGTTTGCCGCTGAGTGAGATGCCGGTTTGGCAGTTACTGGTGATGCGTGACGGGAATAAAGATGAAGAATCATCGGGCTCTATCGAGTCTTCAAATTCGGTCGATTCTTCAAACCCGATCGATGGAAATGATTATTCCAAATAGCTTAAAGCTAGACTGAAATCGAAACCTAAAAACGAACAGAATAAGGACTGAAAATGATCGTAAGAACACTAGAAGAATGCCAGAAAAGTGAACGTCGAGTGGTAACAGATACTTGGGAAAGTACCCGAATGCTACTCAAAGAAGACAAAATGGGTTTCTCGTTCCACATCACCAATATTTACGCAGGAACAGATACCCATATTCACTACAAAAACCACTTAGAGTCGGTTTATTGCATCTCAGGTGAAGGTGAAATTGAGGTCATTGGTGACAAAACTTATCCGATTAAACCGGGTACGCTTTATATTCTCGACAAGCATGATGAGCACCAACTAAGAGCGTATAAAGATGCCGATATGGTAATGGCATGTGTGTTTAATCCGCCACTGACTGGCGCAGAAATTCACGATAAAGACGGTGTTTATCCTATCGCTGAATAGCGTCTGAATATAGCGAAATAGCACCTGAGTCCTGAAAGGAAAGTGGTTAATTGAACGATTAACACTTTCCATTCTTACAGCGATTCTTAGAAACGGAAATCAAAAACTAGGAGCAAATTTTGACTTCTTCAAATAGAAGCCACATTGATAACACTTCTTCAATCACATCAAATTCGCATACGGTTGAGAAAATTGGTGGTACATCCATGTCTGCCTTTGATGCGGTGTTGGATAACATCTTACTTCGCCCTGAAAATCCTTATAACCGAATGTTTGTGGTATCAGCTTATGCTGGGATCACCGATGCATTATTGGAATGTAAACGTTCAGGTAAAGCCGGGATTTATCGTTTAGTCGAAAACCGAGATGATGCGTGGATTGATGCAATGCAAGAATTAGAGCAGCGCATGTTACTCATTAATGAAAATATGTTTGCCGACCCTATCACACGTCGCCGAGCCGATGATTTCATTAAAGATCGCATTGTGAAAGCAAAAGCCTGTATTCAGAATATTCTTGAAACTTGTCAATACGGACAATTCTCAATGCAGAATTATCTACCTCAGATCCGAGAGTTTTTATCTTCCATCGGTGAGGCGCACAGTGCCTACAATACCTGTTTGAAGCTAAAGACTCTTGATATCAATGCGAAATTCGTTGATTTATCTGGTTGGGATCTTGAGCAGCAAGCTTCAAGTAACTCGGCTGCAGATTTAGATTCTGTCATCGAAAATGCCTTGCAGGATATCGACTTGAGTAAGGAATTACCGATTGTGACGGGTTATGTGTATTGTTCGGAAGGTTTGATGAAAACTTACGACCGTGGTTACAGTGAAATGACCTTTAGCCGTTTAGCGGTGATTTCAAAAGCGAAGCAAGCTGTGATCCATAAAGAGTACCACTTGAGTACCGCCGACCCGAGAATTGTTGGCCCTGAAAATGTACAGCCAATGGGACAAACCAACTACGATGTGGCGGATCAATTAGCGAATTTAGGCATGGAAGCGATTCACCCGAACGCGGCTTCAGGATTGCGTCGAAGCGGCATTGAGTTGGTGATTAAAAATACCTTTGAGCCAGAACACAAAGGGACATTAATCTCGCACAAATTCGATCCGCATCGTTATGTGAGTGATGATGCCGCAGATAAAGTCGAAATTGTAGCGGGACGAAACAAGGTGTTTGCGCTGCATATTTTCGACCAAGCTATGGTTGGACAAGCGGACAATGTCGGTTACGAATTGATGGAGATTATCAATGATGAACGAGTGCAGTTAGTCGGAAAAGAAATGAACGCTAACTCGATCACTTATTATCTAAGCGGTAATTCAAAGAGTAAAAACAAGGTGTTATCACGTGCTGAAAAAGCATTACCAAAAGCGAAAGTGACAGGAAAAATGGTAGCGTTAATTTCGGTGATCGGTGCATCTATTGATACCAACAAAGCGTTAAGCCACGGAATGATCGCACTGATGAATCAAGATATTACGCCACGAGCAGCCCACTCATCAATGCGAAATGTGGATGTACAATTTGTGGTCGATGACGAGAATTATGAATCGGCTATTTGTACGCTGCATGAAGAATTTATTGGTGATATGGCTGATAAAGCATTGGATACTGAAGCTATAATCGAAACCGCAGCGGCTTAATATTAGCTTTGAATTTAACGCCAATTAGCTAATGGATTCGGTAGTTAAAGAAAAGAACTAACTGAATAAACTAATCCCCCAACAGTGGTCGCTGCTGGGGGATTGATTCTATTTTTAAAGTGGATGGCTTTTACAGCCCTGCAATTAAGCTAATGCCGCAAGCTGTGCAAATTCCACCTAATGTACGCAGTGTAATATCGCCATTTTTCCATTTAAGTAAGAAGTGTGCACCGAATGCGCCTACTAAATGCAAGCAAGCGGTGGTGATTAAAAAGCCGACCGTGTAAGTCACTTTATCGTCCAAGATTGGCATTTCGTAACCATGCGCATAACCATGAAAAATACCGAATAAACCGGTTGCGAAAGAGGCAACTAGAATAGGTAATTTCTGACGCAAGCAGATCGCAAAACCAAGTAAGATAACCGATAGCGCAATGCCAATTTCAGTGCCCGGCAGTTCAACGTGTTCGAAGCCAATCACACCGCCAAGAAACATAAAGCAAACAAAGGCACTTGGCACAATCCAAACCGCCTTTTTACCAATTTGCACACTCCATGCACCAACGGCAATCATAGCGAGTAAATGATCTAAACCCGTTAGAGGGTGAAGCCAACCGCTGCCAGCTCCAGTGTGAGCGTAAGACAAACTCGGAAGTATTAAAAAAAGGAGTAACCAAAATCTCATGTTGTGTCCTGCCATTATTTAAGTTAATTATTTTTGAGAAATTTTAAGGCTCAGTGAAGCCCAAATGCTTTGCCAATCAACATCGGGAATATCGGCACGAGCCATATCAACAGCACTGAATACCCAATCACCCGAATTCGGTAGTTGGAACTCGACATTGCCGTCTTTATCGGTACGAGCGACAAGTAAAATATCAGGATGTGACTTAGTCTGAGCCTTGATTTGTGTATCGGCCAATGGTGAGCCATTTGATAAAAGTTGCAATTTAAATGGTTGATTTGCGTGATAAGTGACCGGATCTGTATGTGGAATCAATTCTAAAGGCAAACCCATTTTGTGATCGAAGCCCGCACTTTTTCCATCAACGATGATTAAAGATTTCGCTGCACGCGAAAAGTATTCGAGATCGGGTAGGGAAGACTCACCATTATCAGCACGAGTTTGTATGATTTTGGTTAATCCTTCCTCTTCTAAATATTGTTCAAACTCGTCCGCAGGCAGTGATAGTTGAGCCGGATTGGTGCGCAGAGAAACGATTGTCGCCCCAGAAATGCGTGGATTGATATGACCAAACACCAGTGTGCCATCGTGACCGGCAACCTCATATTCTCCTTGTTGATCCCAAGCCTTAAAGGTATCAATAAGGTTCGTTATTCGAGCCGTTTGTTCACCAGGCCAACCTGAACCTGTTCGCACTTCAAATAGCACTTTTTGATCGGTTTTAGTTTCAGCGTCGTGCGCAACAATCCAGAATTCATGCGCAGAAACCCACTGACTGAAACTGAGCAGAACAGCCACAAAGGTCATGCGTAATAAAGGTATGTATTTCATTATCAGATCACCTGAAATAAACCAGCATTGCAGGCCATTCAAATCGGCAAAGAGTCGTTTTGAGATTAAGCTGCAATGCTGTTATAGAAAAGATTTACTTCAAGGTTACCGGCTTCACATATGGGAATTCTGAAGTGTAGCGATGTTGATCTTCAATTGATTGATCCGTTGGTTGACCAATTAACAAGCTCAACATAGTGCTCATCGCATCATCACTTAACTTACGACCATTGCGTTTTTCAACCGTGTACGTAGCAGGAGTACCTACTTGGTAAGTCAGTACATCCGGTACTAAAAGGTTGGCAATTTTATCACCGTAAGCAATAGGATCTTTTTGTGAATGCGCTAAGCCACTAGCACGAGTGGTGCGAGCAGAAACAAAGTTTTTCATGTCATCGCTATTGGTTGGACGGCCTTGATCATGCTCTTGTTTCAATGCATTGTTTTCAAATAACATCACATGAGAGAACAGAGGATTGGCAGAATATTGAACCTGTTTCCATTGGTCGCCTTCTTTTAAATCGACCGTCATAAAGACATGAACATTTGGATTGAGTTGTTTGTTTGGAATATCAAGCACTAAAGCACCACTGTTGCGGCCTGCAAAAATATTCGTACCTTTGGTTGAAACCCAAACGCTTGGATCATATTTGCCTTGTGCTAATTGTGCGCGGTAAATATGTAAGGCAGGTGAGTTGCCGAAAAACGGATCTTCTGCTGCGCCAGTCCAAATTTTCACACCAGTTTTCGCATCAAGAGTCGAGGCGATATCACCGCTTGCGATTTGCTCACCTAATTTACCTGGAGCAGCATTCGGTTCATTTAAGTCGTAAACCGTTACTTTGTCTTGATCGTCAAACGAGAAAGAGTAAGTGTGACCAGTTTTATATTTGTCATCAAAAGCAATATGAACGTTATATAAAGCATCTGGTTTAAATACACCGCCTTTGCCAGCTTTTGGTGAATGGTTAACGGAAACCACAATGGCCGTATTGTCTGGTGTCGATGATTGGAAAATATAGTTATCCAATAAATTCACAGCAGGAACTTGAATTGCAATTGGAGTTTCAAAGTGGTGGCTCGCCAATACTGGTTGAGCGGAAATAGCTAAGCTTGCTGCAACCAGCAATAACGGTGTTTTTAAGTACTTCATAGAGGTAACCTTACTCTTCTATATCTTGTGTTGTTGGGTACAAATTTCAGTTTTATTATTTGGATTGTTATTGTTAGGAATTAACGAGCAGAGGTTACATGAATTGTGAGGTTATTGATTAACGTATTGATCACATTTTCTTACATTAAGTTAATTTTTATTTTTGAGCAATAAATGCTAGTGATGATTTTCTTTTCAAACATAGGTTTTAGTGATTTGGATATATTCAATTTCAATCGAAAAGTTAGATTTTATTGGTGGTTTTTATTCTTCGATAAGATAACCATTAAAATCCCAAATAAAATTAAGCCCGATGAAAGAATAAAGGAAAAGGTAATCCTTTCATTGACAAAAATAACTCCACCAAGCGCAGCAATAACGGGAACTAATAATTGCAGCACTCCTGCTTGAGTGGCAGTTAATCCTCGTAGAGCTACATACCAAATGGCATAACCGATACCCGATGTGATTGCTCCAGATGTTATAGCCAATAAGGCCCCGTGAGGTGTAATGCTGTATTGGGTAAAGAAGATAAAGACTAACACGGGAAGGCAAAATGCGAGGCTACGGATAAAGTTTCCTGCGGTATCTTTTAAAGGATCATCGCACTGTTTACCACGAATGGTATAACCTGCCCAAGCAATGCCAGCAACGGTCATTAATACCAAACCGGTAAATGATGGTGTTGAAATATTCGGTGAAACTAAATAAGCAAATCCAGAAAAGGCACAGATAACACCAATCCACTCCATGAGTTGAAGTTTATTTCCTTGGCGTAATTGATTGAATATCATGGTGATTTGAACTGCACCAAATAAAATTAAAGCACCGGTTCCTGTATCAATAGTTAAATAAGCAATCGAAAAACAAAGCGCGTAAACAAATAAGAATATCGAAGATAAACCGCTACCAATATTTTTTAGACTTCTATTATTGGCATCATTCTGTTTAGAGAAATAGAATTTTGTGCCAAGCAAAACAGCTAACATCACCGCACCTGAACTCAAGCGCAGTAAAGTAAAGCTGAGAGAATCGATATTTCCATCAGCTAATGCTAAGCGAGTAAGAACAGAGTTGGCAGCAAAGGCAATTAAAGCCAAAACCGTAAAGCTAAAGGTCAGCAATACGGTTTTGAGTGACGTATGGGCGGTAAGATTATTCAAAAGATGTCCGGTTAATGGCTAGAATGTTTATCATCAGCAGAATGTGACTGGTTCATGCCGTTAATAACGTTTTTAACTGGAATATTGAGCTTTTGAGTTGATCCATCAGCAAAACCTAGTGTGACATCAATTGTTTCACCTTCTTTTAAAGGCTGATTTATACCAAGCAACATGATGTGATAACTACCTGGCTGCAGTACCACTTTACCTTTTGATGGAATATCAATGCGGTCAATTTGGCGCATTTTGATTAGGTCGCCATCTTTTTCAACCGTATGAACTTCCACTTTTTTAGCCGCATCACTTGATGCGGAAACCAGTGCATCATCCGTATCAGAATGGTTTTCGATTTCCATAAATACAGCACTGTTAACGGCATTTGGCGCAGTGGCACGAGCATAAGGATCGTTAAAATGCAGTCCTTCATTTGCCAATGTGCTTGCACTGAAAGCCAAAGAAGCAAGACTAACTGAAAGGGCGATTAGGGCTTTTTTCATTATTGGTTTTCCTTTTCAAGTTCTTGAATAGCCAAAATAAGTGGTTGTGGATTTAATGTGTGTGGCACTTTCTTTAACAGCGTGCCATCAGGTTTTAGAAAATAAAAATACGAACTGTGATCAATAGTATAGTTGAGAGCGGAATCTTTCAGTTTGGTCTTTTGGAAGATCACACCATAATGCGTCGCTAAAGATTGGATCGTATCTAGTTGACCGGAATAACCCTCAAAAGTTGGATAAAAATAATGTGCGTATTTTTGTGCATCGTCGCCTGAATCACGTTCAGGGTCGAGTGTAATAAAGATAGGGCGAATGTGTTTGGTTTCTTCTGGTGACATTTGTTTCATCGCGGCAGATAGCATAGCCAAAGAGGTTGGGCAAACATCTGGGCAGCGAGTAAAGCCGAAATAGAGCACACGAATCCGGTCATCGGCAACATTAAAAATATCGACGCTTTGATTGTTTTCGCCTAACAGCTGATAGGAATAAGTCTGCCCATCAACTTGCTTTCTACCATCAAGATAAAGATTCAATCCCACACCGAATGCAAAAGCGACAATCAACAAAACAATCCATGATTTTTTCATTTTTCCATCCTAATTGAAGTATAAATTTGCTGGCCTTGCTCGTCGGTAAGCGTGCCTATCCATGTCATTTTAGCGAATGTACAAACCGGCAGAATTATAGAACCACGGAAATCTCCATCTTGTGTTTTAGGTACTGAAAATTTCACTATGCCTAAATCCATCTCAAGCCCCTGTAGTGTCAGGGTTAAGGCTTTACTCGAGTTCTTTGGCCAATCAATTTGAATTTTTGTTTCGGCTAAAGGTTTAGCAATATCGGAGTCCATCGATATAGATACATTGTTTTGTTGGCAAACTTGAGTAGATAAAACGCAATATTGAGATAAATCAGTTGGCAGTTCAGATAATGAAGGTTGCTCATTCACTGTCGTTTGGGCTGCTTTGAAAAAAGTTGGCGCATAAAAGCCGAGCAGTGCCGCAAGTGGCAAGAGCATGAAAGGTAATATTCGAGGTTTAGAAAGCGTCATAAGAATCCATTCCGAAGCTAGTATTACAATATTTAACCTAATTTAGATTAAGTCACATAATGCTAACATAAGATGTGATTAGGGGGATTTATAAAGATGAGTTTCTTGACGTAACTCCGGTATAAATGAAGGCTGTTACAAAGCGGTGATTTAAAAAGAAAGATGTCAAAACCGTCAAAGTGAAGTGGCTAGCTTGATCTTTTATGTATAAATAAATCGGAAAATTCTAAAAACTTCTAAATTTATAACAAGATTAAAAAATTTAATATTTTAACATTTTTGCAAACAACCTTAAATTAACCTTAAATTAATATTAAAATTTTGGTTGTAGCCTATATACAGTAAGCTCTGCAGGCGAAACTGGTAGTAAACATTAAAATTGTTATAAATTTGTTTTATTTCATTGTTTTAATATATGAAAGTGTCTTTTGATCTTTTTATATAATTTGTTTTGTAACCAATTGAAAACACTCATAGTATTTATTCCATCGCATCAAAACGCCATTTATCAAGATATGTCTGTACCGCAAATTGTTGAAAGCATTTTGCGTGAACGTCATGAGATGCGTGGTCAAGATTTCTTGTTCGATTTTTGACTGAAATTCAATCA
>JBKEDP010000050.1:0-6838 GCA_047975485.1 Vibrio sp.
GGTAAGCCATGGGCTCACCAAACGTGACTCCGAATACATTAGCGCAAACCAACTCCGTCATTAGTTAATTGTAGTTGCAATTAAGAGGCGGACCATACATTTTTGGCTGTTGAAAAAAGTAAGTCGCCGAAGGCAATCACCTGAAGCTAAAGCTGAACAGGTAAATATTGGAGTTAGCATTATTATCAACAAAACTGTTAACAAATAAGCTTTATGATGGTGGTGAATATTCATTCAGTCACTATAATTCTCTGAATTTCTGAGTGAATATAGAGCAATATTTCTATTAGACGAAAGTTTTAGCTACCAATGTCACATTTTTGCTTTAATTTCCTTACTAAAAACGTTACATTCTCAACATAACTGTTTAAGGGAGATAAATAATGGTTCGTATTGCAGTAGCAGGTGCAGCAGGTCGCATGGGACGCAACTTGGTTAAAGCTACACACTCCAATCCAAACGCTCAAGTCGGAGCAGGTTCAGAACGTTCAGATTCATCATTGATCGGTGTCGATGTTGGTGAATTATGTGGTGAAGGCAAATTCGATATTCGCCTTGTCGATGATCTAGAAAAAGCCGTTGAAGAATTTGACGTAATTGTTGATTTCACCGCACCAAAAAGCACGCTTAAAAACATCCAACTTTGCCAGCAATACGGCAAGAAAATCATTATCGGAACAACTGGTTTTTCAGAACAAGAAAAAGAAGACATTCTTAAAGCATCTGAAACACTGCCTATCGTAATGGCACCAAACTACAGCGTTGGTGTGAACCTTGTTTTCAAACTATTAGAAAAAGCCGCTAAAGTGATGGGCGATTATTGCGATATCGAAGTCATCGAAGCGCATCACCGTCATAAAGTTGATGCACCATCGGGCACTGCGCTTGGTATGGGCGAAGCTATAGCTGGTGCTATGGGTAACAAACTAAGTGATGTTGCTGTTTATGCGCGCGAAGGGATCACTGGCGAACGCACGAAAGATGAAATTGGTTTCGCGACCATTCGTGCTGGCGATATTGTGGGCGAACACACTGCGATGTTTGCTGATATCGGTGAACGTGTTGAAATTACACACAAAGCAACCGACCGCATGACTTTCGCTAATGGTGCTGTTAAAGCTGCAGTTTGGCTTGATAAGCAACCAGCTGGTTTTTACACCATGCAAGATGTACTTGGTTTGAATGAAATATAATCAAGAAAAGTAACTAAGGTTCCGATTTAAGTAGAACTCGTAACCTTGTTAATTATTCAAATTGCAAAACTATTCAAATCGATCAAAAAACACCAAAACTAAGAAAAACTTTTCAAAAGCCATTCAAAATTGAGTGGCTTTTTTCGATT
This sequence comes from Vibrio sp., assembly GCA_047975485.1. GTDB lineage: Bacteria > Pseudomonadota > Gammaproteobacteria > Enterobacterales > Vibrionaceae > Vibrio. Next base: position 1,343 of record JBKEDP010000050.1, read on the forward strand.
TTAACCAAAGTATATAAACGATTACCTAGTTTTTTAAAGTTTCTTTTATTGGTGTTTTGTTATCTATCTTGCCTCTAATGGGTAAAAGTTTGTGTTAACTCTTATGATTTTGCAGTAAAAGTGAAAGTTAATATTATGCGAGTTTAAAAATAAACCAATTTAGGTGTGAAAAATTATATCTGTCATAAAATGCTATAAATTAGCCAGTAAACTGTTACTTTTGTTGCTTTGATGGTGAATAGGGTAGGAAAAGGGTTTTATTGTTATTTTATTTTTCATGCAGTATTGACAGCTTTATTCACCGTCACTAGAATAGCGCCAATTTACCTAAATTCCATCAGAAATGGTGATTTAGGCAACCAAAAGCGAGAGCTTATACATTTATTTTGCATATTTATTCTGGAGGTTATCTTGAGTAATTCCGCACTGTTAGTCCTAGAAGATGGGACAGTGTTCCGCGGTCAATCCATTGGTGCTGATGGAACTGCCGTTGGCGAAGTCGTTTTTAATACCTCGATGACGGGGTATCAGGAAATCCTCACTGATCCTTCTTATTCACAGCAAATCGTTACTCTAACTTATCCTCATATTGGCAATACCGGTACTAATTCCGAAGACGAAGAATCTTCTTCTATTCATGCTCAAGGCTTAGTCATCCGCGATCTTCCTCTTATTGCTTCAAACTTCCGCAGTCAACAAACTCTTTCTGAATACCTTAAATCTCAAAACATCGTTGGTATCGCTGATATCGATACTCGTAAACTGACTCGCGTATTACGTGAAAAAGGTGCGCAAAACGGTTGTATCCTTGCGGGCAACAATCTTGATGAAGCATTAGCTCTAGCGAAAGCAAAAGATTTCCCTGGCCTAAAAGGTATGGATTTGGCGAAAGTGGTTTCTACTAAAGAAGCGTACACTTGGAATCAAGGTTCTTGGACGCTAACTGGTGGCTTACCTGAAGCTAAAGCAGATTCAGAATTGCCATTCCACGTTGTTGCTTATGACTTTGGTGCAAAACGCAACATCCTACGCATGTTAGTTGATCGTGGTTGTCGCTTAACTGTTGTTCCAGCTGAAACTTCAGCAGAAGAAGTATTGGCTCTTAACCCAGATGGCGTATTCCTATCGAATGGCCCTGGCGACCCAGCTCCTTGTACTTACGCAATTGAAGCAACAAAAGTCTTCCTAGAAAAAGGCTTACCAATTTTTGGTATCTGCCTAGGTCACCAAATTCTTGCTCTCGCTTCTGGCGCTCAAACTGTAAAAATGAAGTTTGGTCACCACGGTGCAAACCACCCAGTAAAAGATTTAGACCGCAATGTGGTAATGATTACTTCTCAAAACCACGGTTTCGCAGCAGATGAAGAAACATTACCTGCAAACTTGCGTGCGACTCATAAATCTCTATTCGATGGTTCTCTACAAGGTATTCATCGTACAGATAAGCCAGCATTCAGCTTCCAAGGTCACCCAGAAGCAAGCCCAGGTCCACACGATGCAGCGCCATTATTTGACCATTTCATCGAACTTATCAAACAACACAAAGCGTAACTTGGAGTAGTTAAAATGCCAAAACGTACTGACATAAAAAGCGTACTGATCCTAGGTGCAGGCCCAATCGTAATCGGCCAAGCTTGTGAGTTTGACTACTCTGGTGCTCAAGCATGTAAAGCGCTACGTGAAGAAGGTTTCCGAGTTATCTTAGTTAACTCAAACCCTGCAACAATCATGACTGACCCTGAAATGGCGGATGCAACTTACATCGAGCCAATTCACTGGGAAGTTGTGCGCAACATCATTGCAAAAGAACGTCCTGACGCAGTTCTTCCAACAATGGGCGGTCAAACTGCTTTGAACTGTGCATTGGATTTGGAAAAGCACGGCGTGCTAGCTGAATTCGGCGTAGAAATGATTGGCGCAACAGCGGACGCAATCGATAAAGCGGAAGACCGTTCTCGTTTCGATAAAGCGATGAAGTCTATCGGTCTTGAGTGTCCTCGTGCTGATACAGCGAAAACAATGGAAGAAGCTTACAAAGTTTTAGATATGGTTGGCTTCCCTTGTATCATCCGTCCATCATTTACTATGGGTGGTACTGGTGGCGGTATTGCTTATAACAAAGAAGAGTTTGAAGAAATTTGTCGTCGTGGTTTGGACCTTTCTCCAACTAACGAGCTATTAATCGATGAATCTCTAATCGGTTGGAAAGAGTACGAAATGGAAGTGGTTCGCGACAAAGCGGATAACTGCATCATCGTATGTTCAATCGAAAACTTTGACGCAATGGGCATCCACACTGGTGACTCAATCACAGTAGCGCCGGCGCAAACACTGACAGATAAAGAATACCAATTAATGCGTAACGCTTCTTTAGCGGTATTGCGTGAGATTGGTGTTGAAACTGGTGGTTCAAACGTTCAATTCGGTATCAACCCGAAAGATGGCCGTATGGTTATCATCGAAATGAACCCACGTGTATCTCGCTCTTCAGCACTTGCTTCTAAAGCAACAGGTTTCCCAATTGCGAAAATCGCTGCGAAATTAGCAGTAGGTTACACACTTGATGAGTTGATGAACGACATCACTGGTGGCGCAACTCCAGCATCATTCGAACCAACAATCGACTACGTTGTGACTAAGATCCCTCGTTTCAACTTTGAAAAATTTGCTGGCGCGAACGACCGCCTAACTACGCAAATGAAGTCTGTTGGTGAAGTAATGGCTATTGGTCGTAACCAACAAGAATCTCTACAAAAAGCATTGCGTGGCCTAGAAGTTGGCCGCAACGGTTTTGATGAGATGGTTGACCTAGATGCTCCAGATGCACTAACAAAAATCCGTCAAGAGCTTAAAGAAGCTGGCGCAGATCGTATCTGGTACATCGCTGATGCATTCCGTGCAGGCATGTCTGTAGATGGCGTATTCAACCTAACTAACATCGACCGCTGGTTCCTTGTTCAAATCGAAGAAATTGTTCGTTTAGAAGAAGAAGTGAAAGCGGGTGGTTACGCAGGTCTAAATGAAGACATGCTACGCAAGATGAAACGTAAAGGTTTCGGCGATGCTCGTTTAGCGAAATTGCTAGGTGTTGCAGAAAGCGAAATCCGTCGCGCTCGTGACCAATATGACATTCACCCTGTCTACAAGCGTGTCGATACTTGTGCGGCTGAATTCTCATCTGATACTGCTTACATGTATTCTTCTTATGATGAAGAATGTGAAGCAAATCCATCAGACAAAGACAAAATCATGGTATTGGGCGGTGGTCCAAACCGTATCGGTCAAGGTATCGAATTCGATTACTGTTGTGTACATGCCTCTCTTGCATTACGTGAAGACGGCTACGAAACCATCATGGTTAACTGTAACCCTGAAACCGTTTCTACCGACTACGATACTTCAGACCGTCTATACTTCGAACCTGTAACACTTGAAGATGTACTTGAAATCGTACGCATCGAAAAACCAAAAGGTGTGATCGTTCAGTACGGTGGTCAAACTCCACTTAAATTGGCTCGCGCATTAGAAGCGGCTGGTGTGCCAATCATTGGTACAAGCCCAGATGCAATCGACCGTGCGGAAGACCGTGAACGTTTCCAAGCTGCAGTTGAGCGTTTAGGCTTATTGCAACCAGAAAACGCAACCGTAACAGCTCTTGAGCAAGCAGTAGAAAAAGCACGTGAAATTGGCTACCCGTTAGTGGTTCGTCCATCTTACGTTCTTGGTGGTCGTGCGATGGAAATCGTATATGACGAACAAGATTTACGTCGCTACTTTAACGAAGCAGTAAGCGTTTCAAACGAATCTCCAGTTCTTCTTGATTTGTTCTTGGATGATGCGGTTGAAGTGGATGTTGATGCAATCTGTGACGGCGAGCGTGTGGTTATAGGCGGTATCATGGAGCACATCGAACAAGCGGGTGTTCACTCAGGTGACTCAGCATGTTCACTACCTGCTTATACGCTAAGCGACGAAATTCAAAACGAAATGCGTGCCCAAGTTGAGAAACTGGCGTTTGAGCTAGGTGTTCGTGGTTTGATGAATACGCAGTTTGCAGTAAAAGACGGCAAGGTTTACCTAATCGAAGTGAACCCTCGTGCAGCTCGTACAGTACCGTTTGTTTCTAAAGCAACAGGTGCACCACTAGCGAAAATTGCAGCACGTGTAATGGCGGGTCAATCGTTGGAATCTCAAGGTTTCACAAAAGAAATCATTCCGCCGTACTACTCAGTTAAAGAAGTAGTTTTACCATTCAACAAATTCCCAGGTGTGGATCCTCTGTTAGGCCCAGAAATGCGCTCAACGGGTGAAGTAATGGGTGTAGGTAAAACATTCGCACAAGCATTTGCTAAAGCTGAACTAGGTATCGGCAACGTTTACCCAGAAGGAGGCCGTGCATTACTTTCTGTTCGTGAAGAAGATAAGAAACGTGTGGTTGACCTAGCATCACAACTAGTGAAACTAGGCTACAAGCTAGACGCAACTCACGGTACAGCAGTAATCCTAGGCGAAGCGGGCATTAACCCTCGCTTGGTAAACAAGGTACACGAAGGTCGTCCTCATATTCTTGACCGTATCAAGAACAATGAATACACCTACATCGTGAACACAGCTGCGGGTCGTCAAGCAATTGAAGATTCAAAAGTGTTACGTCGTGGCGCACTTCAAGAGAAAGTGAACTACACAACAACGCTAAACGCAGCATTTGCAACTTGTAAGGCTCATGCTGAAGATAATCGCAACACGGTGACTTCAGTGCAAGAACTACACGAGCAAGTTAAGGCGTCTTTGAGCTAATCGTTCTTTTTTAAAATGATTAAGTAATCAATAAACCGTCTCAATTTAGAGGCGGTTTTTTTCTTGTTATTTTTTATGTTTTAACTATCATGCTGTTGCGGTGGGAATAACTATATTTGGTTAAAGTGCTGCCTTATTGCAGTATTTTGAGTTTTTGCTCTTCTTGCCGCCTCACTTCTTTTTAGAAATATCCCTTTCATCAATTTTTATCTTTCCTTATCCAATTTTTAGATATAAAAATAGCGTCAACTCTAAGAGTCAACGCTATTTAACAATCCCCATTAGTTATACGAGTAACTTTAACTTCAGGTGATTGCCTTCGGCGACCGACTTTTGGCAACAGCCCCAAAAGTAGGCAAAAAGGCCGCTGCTGGAAATTTTGTGATCTTTGTTTCACTTGGCATTTTTGTTAACGGCTTCAAGAGGACATCCCTGTCCTCGAGAAGCCTAACCGTCATCCATGACGGTTTACACAAAATGTATGGTCCGCCTCTGAATTGCAACTACAATTAACTAATGACGGAGTTGGTTTGCGCTAATGTATTCGGAGTCACGTTTGGTGAGCCCATGGCTTACCTGCTCCACGATGATATCCGCGCCAGATTATCCTTAAAAAGACTAAAGCATTTACATACTGTTTTTGTGTCAGGTTCTTAATCTGGCCGATTGACCGTTTTTGTCATCATATTCATTGACGTT
>JBKEDP010000029.1:0-6452 GCA_047975485.1 Vibrio sp.
TCCGCCCAGAATTTCGGATATTCGTTAATCTTATTTAAAATCAATGCGTTACCTTTTTATGTTTGCTTTTGGGGGCATATAGGGGACATTAGTTGTAAATTTGATTAAGAAGATCCACTTGCCCTTGGGTGAAATCACCTACCCAGTCACCGTATGTATTATACACCTCTTTCGCTGATGAGTGGCCCATCTGTTTAGCTATAAACGTTGGGTTCGCTCCTGCGGATAACATCCAACATGCGTAAGTGTGTCTTGTTTGGTATGGGTTTCTGTCTGCCACTCCAGATCGAGCGCAGCATAATTTAAACTTCTCATTAATGCTAGAGAAGAAATAAAAATCCGTCATGTGCCCATGATGCCGAGCTGTTAACTTTGGCGTAAAGACAGGGCGGATATTTTCTTTTACTGACGAACCATAAGAGCGCAAGTGCTTTTCTATTTTAGCTGACGGGTAATGCCCTGTGAGTTCAAATTGATTTAGCAATGCTTTCTTTGCTGGTTCAAGTAAGTTTATGACTCTTTCACCTGCTTTTGTCTTTGGCAATTTAAACAATCCCTTCAAAGTAATATTTCTATTTACGGTGATTGTTCCTTTCTCTAAATCAATATCCTCCCAAGCTAATGATGCTAATTCACCGTGACGCATCCCAGTAAAAACGGCAACTGTCCAAAAGTTAATATCTTGCTGGTGGCGACACGCAGAAATGAAAGTTTTGAACTCATCTCTTGTAAATGGCTTTGGCTTCTTCTTGTCTAGCTTTAGCTCTTTGACTCCTCGCAATATCGACTCATCACAATAGCCATTGTTGGCAGCAAACCCAATTGCGCCTTTTATGGTCCTCATGTAAGTATTCGTTGTTCCTGCTGTACAGGTCGTTAAGAAGTAAGATCGTATCTCAAGTAGATCTTGTTGCTTTAGCTCTTTGACGGGTGTGTCTTTATTCCAAAACTGAAACACTTGAATAAAACGATTCTTGTAGTTGTTGATAGTGGCAGGGGTGATCTCAAAAGATTTAATCTCAATCCATTTTTCAAATAACTGCTCAATCGTTAATTCTTTGGATTCGATTTCTTTTTGTGACTTTTTAGAATTGGGGAACCATTCTGAATAAATGAAGTTGCCGAATTTTATCGCATAGCAAACAGATGCCCGTTTTTGCGCTGCTAGCTTTCTATTCTTTGGCGTGTCATCAAGCCCAAGCGGTTCACGCTCACGCTTTCCTTTATACATAAACCAAATCCGCAACTTTCCGTTATGATTTTCTACTCCAGTTGCTTTATTCATGGGTCCTCACATAGTTGGATATTCATCAATCCATTTTTGAAGCTCTGGCATGTTGTACATTATTTTTGCCTTTCCGTGACTGTACCTTCCAGATGTTCCAACTTTCTTCCAGAGTTTCTTTTCAGGCCAAACAGTTTGCCGATAGTTGCTTAAATCGGTATTCGACATGCTAAAGGTCGCCATTACAACCTCACCCCCATACCACTTCTGACCTGGCAAGGCATTAACAAGAGCAACCAGCAGTTTAGACACAAAGTCTTTCATTTCTTCTGGAGACATATATAACCTCGTTTTGAATAAAAAACATCTACCAGACTGATCACCAATCTGGTAGATGACGCGTTTGTGAAAGTGTGTTATGCGACTAGCATAAACATGAATTGAAGTGGAGAAAGTTGCGCTAACTTTCCTGAAAGTTTCTAACTTTCTTCTTGGTACAGTTTCGATTTTGGTATGTAGGAAGTGATGCAAGCACCTATTTTGAATGGGTTGAATACAAGGATCGTTTGCCCTTTGCTGTTGCCGTTTTGAGGTTCGCCATTACAATCAAGAAAGGCAAGGCGACCAGATGCGGAGTTTTGAATTTTCGTTCCATCGGTGATGATGTTTCGAATTTCGCTTACACCTTTGAGCGCCTCATAAAACCATGTGACGCTGTGATCGTAGTTAAGCAGCATAACCACGCCTAACCCATTTGCTTGTGCCTCAACTGCTTTTTTCACCCACGGCAGCGGATTGGAATAGGGTGGATTACACCAAACGTATTTAGTTTGATTACCAAGAACTATAGCATTAATCTCTTTTGCCCATTCAAACGAAAGAGAGTCATCTTCTTCAGTGAAGTAAAGATCGCATAAGTGGTTATCGTTATCAGCAGCCATATCAGCCACGAAGTTAAATTCACGGTCTAGGTTGTGGAAAGGTTCTGGCGGTGTTCGCCAATTGTCATTCGCCATCTTCACCCCCAAGTTTACTAATTCTTTCGTATAGATACTTGATATGAGTAGATGCCTCGCAAACCAAAAATCTGTGCTCGGGCGCAACATCATCTTTAATCTTCCATAATTCAGCCGCTATTTCTTCAGAGTCGCTAAAATCTGAAATAATTTCTTTAATGTCTTTGCTTTGTTTTCCCATTGTTTACTCCAAAATTCATGTATTAATTAGAATGGAAGATTAAATTGGTTTAGTGCAAAACTATCCTCTAGTTCACTTCTTATATTGCTTTCAATTTCTCCAAAATTCACATTACCAAAGCTAATTGGTTCGCAGCTCTCGCTACACTCACCAAAATCACGACCTTTAATCAATTTCATTTTTGAATAAAGCTCATCATCAGTAACATCTTTATAAAGTGCGGCTACGCCATCTAATGATAGCTTTCCTCGATACATAACCTTTGGATCGTAATCCTCAATAATTCTCACCGTATTCTTGCCAATGTAGTAATCCCACATAGCTTTAAAATGAGGCGTTTCACGCAAAGTGGCAGCAATTTTCAACGATGATTTCTTCGGGCAATAAAGACAATTTCCTTGATTTTCAGGCAGCTGTAAATCAAATGGTTGATTACACCACCAATCAAGCACATCTTGTTTCTCAACATAAATGAGGTCAGCGAGGTATTTGATACCGTCTTTTGTCTTTAATCGTTTTGGTTCATCACTTCTCATTCCAAGCCAAGTGACGTGATCACCAATATGATCTTTGCAGTAAGCATCAAACACATTTTTTTTCATCCTTTCAGAACAAAACGGGCGGGACACGCTTGGTGTGCCGTATTTTTTTATCAAATCAAAGAAAGGTTGAAATGGTGGCATGGTTGATGAGTTCATAAGATCATTTGGCGTGAAAATTTCGTATGAATTACCTTGCCCTAAAACTGGATTAATTTTAGCTCTAAGTATGATCAGGTCGTCTAACCTCCAAAACTTCACAATATCTCTTATAAATTTGTAAGTTGCAGGTGCTTCAACTCCTGTATCGCAAAAGATGAATTTAACATTCCAGTTAAACCGCTTTCTTGCAATAAGCATTAACCACACCAATAAAGCAGAAGATCGTCCGCCAGAGAATGAAACCACATGAGTCACTTTATTTATTTCTTTTTCCATTGCTTATCTGACTCCTAATGCTGAATAGGTTCTTCATAATCACATCCAAAATTCAGGCATTAAAAAAGCCCACTGAGTGAGCTTTGTTGTTAGATACAGTGTCCGACTTTGCTGTGTCGGTGGTACGGGTCAAAGAATGGAATATCATCTGAATAGTCCATTGGCGTATCATTGTATTGAGGCGCTGCTTGCTGACCATTTTCCTGGCGTCGGGGAAATGATTGTTGCGATTGCTGTGGTTGACCGCTTGAAGCGAAGTCCAAGTCACGAACAATAATGACAGGCTTACTTCGTTCAGCGCCATCTTGCCCCGTCCATTTCTCTAGCACGAACTCCCCAGAAACAATGACCTTTACGCCTTTGGTTAAATACTGCGGTAGTTTTTCAGCCATGCCGCCAAACATACGACAATCAACCCATGAGGTTTTTTCATGTTCACCATAGCCTTGTTTAACTGGGATAGGGAACGTTGCGATTGCTTTGTTATTCGGTGTGTATCTTACTTCGCAATCTCGGCCAATGTTGCCGGATGCGGTGAATGTGTTAATTGCCATTTGTTGGCTCCTTGTGTTTTTTTATAAAATCATGCGCTCTATCAATGTAATCACTCATTACTTTATATTCGTATCTTGAGCTTTCACTAGTATTGGTATGTGCCTCATCAAGATTGTCGAGCATAATTTCTAACTGGTTCAGCAACTCCGCCTTGTCCGCTTTTAGCTTGGCGTTTTCTTCGACTAGGCGGTCGTGATTGTTGACTGCGTGACATATCGAATCAGCTTGATCCTCATACCATGTCGCAGCTTGAGCTTTGTCATTGGAGAAAATGACAAATCTAGTATGCTCGCTATATCTATCGTCTTCATAATGTAAGCAGTCTTTAAAAGTAAGACTCATTTTGATGTCTGACATGCTATTTACCTTTTAATTGGTTGGTGGTTAGTGATGCTATGCCAAACCCTGACATTTCCTCACTGTGCGTTGTGAAAATATGATCACCATATAACCCAGAATAGGTGCAATAAAAATTACCGTTCAGGATAAAATGATTCACAACACCGTATGGTTTGTTTTGATTCAGCACATCACAAATCATCTGTCTAAGTGTCTTGTTTTTCATAACTCAAAATCATCTCCAAACATTAGATGTAAAAACACAATCACGCAGAACACGCAAAACACCAGAATTACTGCGTCATCCTTACCCACGCTTAAACTCCTTACACTTAACGACAATCACGCCGTCTTTGTCGGTTTTGATGGGGGTCATGGTTTTAAATTCTTCCTCATTTGGGCAGTATTGAGGAAGATAAGCAAACCTGCAATGGAAACACATTGAACCGCTTGGTCGGTGGGTTACTTTCATAAAAGCCTCCAAGGATAACTAGGCGTTCCGAGAATCAAATCGGCATAAATATCAAGCTCAGCCAGTTTCTTTTCAGATTGTTCTTTGCTCATCATCTTTCTACCGAGCTGCGCTTTTATCCACGCTCTGCGCTCTGCTTTCCAAGTGTTTCGATGCTGTTTATCGAACTCCTCGACAATTTCAATTCGGTTTTGATAGTCCCGTTTTTCTTCTTCAGTTAGATTTAATTTACGGTCTAATTCATAAATGCGTTTCAATGCGCAACGTTTATCAAAAGAGTTTAATTCGAATGCCATCGTATATTCCTCCTTAACCACCATCGAGAATGGGTAAGTGTTTTATTTTTCATCTTTCACAATCTCCAAATAAATCAAATCAACATACACAGACTCGCCCACATCGTTAATGATGCGAGCGTTAAACGGGTTTGGGTTGGTGTTTTGTTCCGTGTAGATAGCGTCAAGGGTGAGGTTGGGGTAGTTGCTATTTTGCAGCGGTATTTAGTCATCGTTGTCACCGAATTTTATTTTACCGAGCGATTCTCCGATGATAGAAAAATCACTCGCTTTTCGAGATGAAAATGCGCCACCCTTATTTTTCATTAGTGATGTGTAAAATGAACCGTTTAGATAACATTTTATTGAATGAAAACCATCTAAAGTAGTACATGGATACCATTCGCCCTCGTTGAATTTTCGTTCTGGTCGTTTGAATTCGTAAGTGGTGGTTTTTTTCCGGTAATGTTCTTGCGTTCTCTCGGCTACGCTTTTTTTATTACCTGTGCCGTCTTTGTACTCAACGACGGTTAACCCATTGTTTTTGTATGCCACTTTGAATTTTGTTTCTCCATAGAAATCAGGAAGATATAGCACGCAACCAACTTTTACGTCATCGTAATCTACTGAAATGAATTGAACTTTTTTGATTACTTCCAGCTTTGTTTGTTTACTGTTTGGTTCATAGTCGTCGGCGTAATATAGATACCCACAGGAACTCAACCCAGCAAACAAAGCGTAGGGGCTTAGGTTATCTTTTGCCCATTGCTTGTCGATGTATCTTTCTGATTTTTCAGCAAGCGCAAGAACTACTGCTAATTGCTAATCACAATCAATACCTCTCAAGTCTACATAAGTATTTCTAAAATCAATCATTCCAAGCTCCTAATTTTTCCAATATTTTATAAGCCATGCTTTCAGGCATTTCATTTCGATAGCTAGCAATCCATCCAACCGATTCAATGTTTTCTTGGTATGGATATTCCCTTGCTATTTCGATGATGTTATCTGCGACACTACCTATCAGTTGCGTGAATTTGCACTGAACAGGTGATGTCGTGTCGTGGAGCAAGATTTTTCGTTTGCCGTTCGATTCCGTAGCAATCAGCAACATGGATATTGTCCACTCGCACGAATGCTGATTCATTGCGAGCGCCTCCTGCTTTCCAATGCGTTTACGCTCACCGTCCAACGTGTAAAGGTGAGGGTTTTCTGTTTTATCCAAAACGTAAACACTAAAGGTGTTTGAAACGATATTTCGGGCAATGACGGACTGATGGGCGATTAGACGAGCACGAACACGCTTATTTGGAATTTGCTGTATTGCTACTTGCATCACTTCCCCCAAAACCAAATAAAACAATAGAACGCTGCGCATAACACAGCGTAAAGAATTAACATGCTAATCATTG
>JBKEDP010000002.1:0-56937 GCA_047975485.1 Vibrio sp.
CGCAGCCGATCTTTGGATAACCGCCAAGGGTTTGACGGTCAGCGGCAAGAATAATTGGCTGTCCATTAGGTGGAAATTGAATCGCACCACTGGCAATACCTTCGGAGATTATCCCTTTACTGTCTGGATTAATTGCATTGCCTTGTAATCGAACTCCCATTCGGTCTAGCTTATCTGTCACGGTATAGATATTGGAATAGAATGCTGATTTTTGCTTGCTACTAAATAGCTCGTGTTGATAAGTTTCAAGCACGCCAATTTCAATTTTTTGTGCATAGTTGGGAATGAATCGAGCAGGTGTGAATTTTGCGGAAAACATAGCAGAAAGATTAGAATCCAAAGTCGATGTGCTGGAAATCATATCGCCCTTTTTCAAAGCTTTGCCTTGCGACTCATCTAAACCGCCAAGTTGATCGCGAACAACAGTCGCACAGCTTCCATAAATTTTAGGCGCTGCAATGCCATGCTGTATTGCAAGATAGGCTCGCAGCCCTTTTTTCGCATATCCCAGTTTTAAAGTTTGTCCCTTATTTAATAAGAAAGAACGCCAATTTCCAATAGCAACACCATCTATTGTTGCAGGCATATCTGCTCCGGTTAGAGCCAACATCACATCAGCTTGAGCTCGAAAACTTGCTTGCCCTAATGTGATCTCAATTACAGCTGCGTTGGCTTGATTTCCAAGTAAGTAATTCGCCCAACAAAAGGCATGTAAATCTGCTGGACCGCCAGTGCTTAAACCTAGATGCCCAACACCTTTGCGGCCAAGGTCTTGAACTAAAGATAACGTCCCCGGAGAAATAACCTCTAATGCTTTCATTATTTTACCCTCTCCTTGGAATGCTCGATCACTCCACCTAAGGCCAAAAACTCTTGCTTATCAATCGAAACAAATTTGACGGTATCACCAACATTAAAAGGCGTAATGGGTGTCGAATGCGGATCGAATAACGAAACCGGACAATTACCAATAATTTGCCAACCGCCAGGTGAATTAGAGGGATACACAGCAGTTTGTTGGTCAGCAATTCCCACGCTTCCTTTAGCAACTTGTAGCCTAGGCTCTTCATGTCGAGGATGTGCAATGCGTTCATCTATGACACCTAAAAATGCAAACCCCGGTGTAAAACCTATCGCACATACTGTGTATTCTTGGTTGGTGTGAATAGCGATAACCTCTTCAATCGATAGCTTTTTTTGTTGTGCTAATGTGATGAGATCTGGTGCGACATCGGGATGATAATAAGTAGGTAATTCAATCAGTTTTTGTTGAGAAGAAGCTTTTAATTGATCAAATTGATCGAGCATTTTAGATAAGTATTGCGTTAGCTTCGAAACATCATAGCTGGGATGAAATTCGACCATAATGCTGGTATAGGAAGGAATAATATTCACCAAATCAGGAAAGTCTTTCTGTAACTGTTCACATAGCAATGCCAACTTGGGCACATAGCCAATATCAATTGAGTCACCGACATACACCATCAAGTGTGTTTCAGACAAACGGACAATTCGTTTCTCATTCCCTTTCTTTTTGCTATTGCTTTTCTGGTTTGTGCTTTTCTGCCTTAGTGCGAAATGGTTCAACTTAAATCCCCCAAGTATTTCCCTGCCATTCAAGTGCAACTATATCGTTCCAATTGCATCCTCAGCCTAATCTAAGAAAGATGAGACTCTAATTCTTTCCTTAACCTAGCTATTACTGCTATCGATTTATCATTATCACCATGAACACAAATAGTGTCCGCTTGTAAAGCGATCTCATCACCTGCCAGAGTTTGAACCGAACCCTTTTTTACTAGCTGGATCACTTGAGCGATAATTTTATTCTCTTCGTGATAAACAGAGCCTTCGACTTGGCGAGAAACTAAATAACCATGTTCATCATAAGCACGATCAGCAAAGGCTTCATATAACAAATCTACCCCATTTTCTTGAGCAATTTTCTGATAAGCCGAATTATCCACTCTTGCTAAGATCATTAGAGGTAAATGAACATTTGACTGGCTAATCGCTTCAACAATAGCTCGGTAAACTTGCTCATTCGCCATCATATCGTTGTACAAAGCACCATGTGGCTTTACGTATGAAACAACGCCACCATAAAGCTTGCACATACCTTCCATCGCACCGATTTGATACATAACAAGATTTTTTATTTCATTGTAGGAATGAGGAATCGAACGACGGCCAAAACCCTTTTTATCATCATATCCAGGATGCGCACCAATTTGAACTTGATGATCCAAAGCTAACTGAATCGTTTTCGCCATAACGTCCGGATCTGATGCATGAAAACCGCAGGCGATGTTTGCCATATCAATGTAAGGCATGACCTCTTCATCTTTCCCTAGCGGCCAATTTCCAAAACTTTCGCCCAAGTCACAATTCAATTTCATAAGCCAATCCCTTTATTTTATAAGGCAGATTCCGTTCTATTTTCATCCATCAAATACAAATTGCATTTAGATTGAATTGTATTTGCCTTTGAAATGTTGTCAACTTGTTAAAATAAGTTTATGGTTAATTTGTGCACAACTTCTACTTAGATGATTAAACGTGCACTGAGTACTGTTGCGGTTGTTCTTTTGAGCATAGTTGTTTTATTGAGCATAACAGGTTCACTCGATACTGATGGATACTCAATACAAAGGAATGAAGATGATAAGAACAATACTAAATCGAAATCTACTCAAAAAATCAGTCATATCAATGGCAATGTTAACCAGCATTTCAACTTTCGCTGCGACTCGTTGGGATATGGCTACCCCTTATGTGGATACAACCCACCATACTCAAAACGTGATCCAATTTGCTAAAGACGTAAAAGAAGCAACCAATGGTGAGCTTGAGATCGTTGTACATTCAGGTGCATCTTTAATTAAGCATCCTGAAATTGCACGGGCAGTTAAAACTCAGCAAGTGCCTATTGGTGAAGTCTTTATTGGCATAATGGGTAATACGGATCCCATTTATAAACTCGATAATATTCCCTTTTTAGCCACCAATTTCGAGCAAGCAAAAGCCTTATACGCAGCATCAAAATCGACGATTGAAAAGAAACTAGATCAAGACGGCATGATGCTGCTTTATTCCGTACCTTGGCCACCGCAAGGCATCTACAGCAAGAACCCGATCAATTCGATAGAAGACATAAAAGGCGGAAAAATGCGTGCCTATAGTCCAACGCTATCTCGTCTTTCCGTGTTGCTAGGCGCAACGCCAACTACCGTTCAAACCGTTGAAATTCCACAAGCTTTTTCAACTGGCATTATTGACATGATGATTACATCACCAACGACGGGTGTTAGTAGCCAATCTTGGGATTACCTAAAAAATTACACGGATGTTCAAGCATGGATCCCGAAAAATATGGTGATCGTTAATAAACGCTCCTTTAAACGCTTAGATGATGATGTTCAAAAAGCATTACTGAGCATGGCTGCAAAAGCGGAAAGTCGTGGTTGGGAAATGGCTGAAAAAGAAACCGTCGAAAAAACTCAAGAATTAGCCGACAAAGGAATCACAGTTGCTAAACCAAGTGAAGAGTTAATGAACTCACTCAAGAGCGTTGGCGAAGTTATGGCGAAAGAGTGGTCTGAAGAAGCGGACTCTGAAGATAAAGCGGTTTTAGATACTTATTACAGCAATAAATAATCAACAAGCATGCTTATCTCAAGGAATTGTCATAGGTAAGCATGCTTTCTACTCTCTGACATAATTAGATAGGGATTCAATTATGCGGGCTGTATTAGATAAAATTTATTTGGCCTCCGGAGCTATTGCCGGTATTTCCATCATTCTTATTTGCTTATTTATCTTGGCACGGGTGTTTGGACGTTGGTTTGGGATAGTGATTCCTTCTAGCGATGATTTTGCTGGTTATTTACTGGCTTCAGCGAGCTTTTTGTCTCTTGCATATGCTTTTAAAAGTGGCGCACATATTCGTGTCAGCCTATTCACTTCACGTTTAGCAGAAAATTCTCAGCTATGGGTTGAACGTATCATTCTAGTTTTTGCCTCATTGCTCGTTTGTTTTCTGGCTTACCAATTGGTTTATATGGTGTGGGAATCATGGGATTTTGAGGATGTCACGACCGGATATATTCCAATGCCCTTATGGCTAGTTCAACTTCCTATGTCTATCGGTGCGGTGATTTTCGCTATATCCGTCATCGACATTACATTTTGCAGTTGGATTTATAAAACCCCTATTCCTAAATCAGAAGAAGAGTTACTTGCTGAATCAGAAACCATTGATATGACAGCACAAAATAGAGGAAATATTGATGTCTGAACTAGCTATTGGATTTGCTCTATTAATCTTGTTATTTACTTTATTAGCCAGCGGAACATGGGTAGCTTTATCACTCATTTCCGTTGCGGCAGCAGGAATGTTACTGATTGGCAACGATGCATTTGGCTTAATTTTTGCCACAACAACATGGGGAACAGTCTCAGATTGGTCGCTTGCTGCCCTTCCATTGTTTATTTGGATGGGAGAAATTCTCTTTCGAACTCGTTTATCTAAAGATCTCTTTGAAGGCTTAACCCCTTGGTTAAATGGTATCCCTGGCTCTTTGCTACATGTGAATATTCTAAGCTGCGGTATGTTTGCGGCAGTATCTGGATCATCAGCAGCTACAGCGGCAACAATAGGGAAAATGACACTGCCTGAGCTAAAACGCAAAGGCTATGACGACCAAATGGCAATTGGTACTTTAGCAGGTTCAGGCACTTTGGGTTTGCTAATCCCACCTTCTATAATCCTAATTGTATATGGCGTTTCTGCTGAGGTTTCCATTAGTCGACTCTTTATTGCAGGTGCATTACCTGGAGTTTTGCTGATCTTAATGTTTGTTGGATACACCATGTTCTGGTCGTTAAAACATAAAACTCGCTTGCCTGTCGATAACACACATTATTCGGTCAAAACAAAATTCACAGCATTGCTCAAGTTAGTTCCTGTAGCCTGTTTAGTGATTTTTGTTCTAGGCTCGATATACGCAGGGATCACCACTCCAACCGAAGCCGCTTCTTTTGGCGTATTAGGTGCTTTAATTTTAGCGATTACAAGTCGCAGCTTGTCATGGCAGACCTTTAAAGACAGCTTATTGGGTACAGTCAAAACCTCTAGCATGATCCTATTTATTTTAGTTGGCGCAGCATTTTTAACAGCGGCAATGGGATTTATCGGGTTACCAAAAATGTTAGCCGAACAAATAGCAGCAATGGGCTTATCACCCTATTTACTACTATTTTTCCTGACCATTTTCTTTGTGATTCTAGGATGTTTTCTTGATGGTATTTCTGTTGTCGTTCTCACAACCTCAGTCGTGCTACCAATGGTTGTGCAGGCGGGAATTGATCCTCTTTGGTTTGGTATTTATATTGTCTTAGTGGTTGAAATGTCGCAAATTACCCCACCAGTCGGTTTTAACTTATTCGTGATTCAAAGTCTGACAGGCAAAAATATTCTCTATGTAGCCAAAGCTGCCCTACCTTTCTTCTTTTTATTATTAGCATCCGTTGTGGTGATTACGGTATTCCCACAAATCGCAACATGGTTACCAACAACGATGACGAAAGGATAAGTATGATCAAAAAAATGGAACCATCAGAGCATTTGCCCATAGTGTCATCTTCACATTTAGCTAGCGATGAGGCTGCTACATTAAGTGAATTTGAATATGCGCTAACCATGATGAACAATGCTTTTCAGCGATGGATGCAGTCATGCAGCACAGCTTCCGATATGCCTGAATTAAGTCCTCTTGATATTTTGGTGGTACACAATATCTATCATCGAAATAGAGCAAAACGCATATCGGATGTCGCATTTACCTTGAATATAGATGACCTCCACACCGTATCTTATTCGGTTCGAAAATTAGTAAAGCGGCAATTAGTTGAAAGCACGAGGCAGGGAAAGGATACCTTTTACAACATTACTCCAGAAGGTAAGGCATTCTGTAATCACTACCGAATGATAAGGGAACAATGTTTAGTTGAAGCAATGAAAGCAATGAATATCAGTGACCAACTTGGAGATGTCGCCACACTTATGCGTACACTTTCTGGCTTTTACGACCAAGCGTCTAGAGCAGTAAGATCTTTATAAAAACACAAACACAAACCCTCTAAATAATTCGTCCCTCAACTTCAAGAAATTGGGGGACGAAACATTTTTTTATTAGCGGTCTATAGCTGTTAATTTATCAATATCTTTATTTATCAAACTATTTTCAATCTATCGATTAAGCAAGCATAGCCAACAAAGCTTGCAGCGGATGTTTTGGCTTAATATGTTCAAAGCGTTTGACCTGGCTGCGGCATGAATAGCCTGTAACCAAACAACGTTCTGAATCTAATTTTTCCAAGTTCGGCTGCCAGCTGAGTTCGTAGATACCTTTCGACATAACGAATTTATCTTCTTCATGCCCGAAAGTGCCAGCCATACCACAACAGCCGACAGAAACTGGTTTTAAAGAACCGCCGAAATGCGAGAAAATTTCAATCCATTGTTTTTCTGAGTTCGGTAATTTCGTTTTCTCAGTACAATGCGAGAACAAAAACCACGGGGAATCATCATCGCTCATTAAAGAAGTAAAAGATTCCAAGTTCGGCTGCAGCCATTCATGCACGCTGAGCACTTTATATTGCGCTGCGATTTCGTCACCCAACACTTCTTTATATTCGTCTCGATAACAAAGCACAGTCGCAGGATCAACGCCCACCATTGGAATGTTCAACTGAGCAACTTGAGTCAAAAATTCCGCTGTTGAAGTTGCGGTTTTCGCAAATTGCTTCAAGAATCCTTTGATGTGTTGCGCCTTACCATTTGGCTTAAACGGTAACACGATAGGTTTTTTCCCTAACTTAACTGCCAAATCAACAAAATCCGATACCACATCGGCATCATAGAAAGTCGTAAATGGGTCTTGAACGATAAGCACATAATCTTTACGTGCTTCCTCCGACAAGCTTTGCAATTGCGATAAGCTGAATCGGCTATTCCATTCGTGGTCTTCTAAGGTTGATTTTAGAGTTGGAACTGAAAGCAAAGGCGTATCAATATAACCCACTGCTTTCTTGGTCAAAGCTTGAGTTAACTTCATCCCTATAACCGCATTCACCATTTTTGGCGCAGCAGCCATCATTGGTAACATGGTTTCAATGTTACCAACCAAATAGTCTTTTGTAGGACGCTGATAACGGGTGTGATACACATTCAAGAATCGAGATCGGAACGACGGTACATCCACATTAATAGGACACTGGCTCGCACAAGCTTTACACGCCAAACAGCCATTTAATGCTTCATACACTTCGTGGGAAAAGTCGTATTCTTTGTTTTTATTGAGCGTATTACGTACTCGATCAATCATGCTTTTGATCGAAGTAGAACCAGCAAGCGTATTGGCTTCTAGATCCAAAACATCAACACCGTTTGCAGTTAGTTGACGCAACCATTCACGCACTAAACCAGCACGACCTTTTGGAGAATGACGACGATCTGCAGTGATCTTCATCGACGGGCACATTGGCGAGTTTGCGTCGTAGTTAAAACACAAGCCGTTGCCGTTACAGTCCATCGCTTGGCGGAAACTGTCACGCACGTTCACTGGAATTTGGCGATCAAAGTGCGCTCGTTTTACGTCAGCCACTTTAACCAATTCGTCTTGGCTTTCTAGTGGCGTACAGATCTTGCCCGGATTCATTTTATTGTGTGGATCAAAACTGGCTTTTACACGACGTAATTCAGTGAACAACTCATTACCGAAAAACTCGGGGCCATATTCTGAACGATAACCTTTGCCGTGTTCGCCCCACATTAAGCCGCCGTATTTCGCCACCAGCTTAACCACTTCATCCGATACTTGATGCATCAGTTTTTCTTGTTCTGGATCGCACAAATCAAGCGCTGGTCGAACGTGCAACACACCAGCATCAACATGACCGAACATGCCGTATTGCAATGATTTTCCATCTAGCAATTGACGAAATTCTGCAATGTAATCGGCTAAATTTTCAGGTGGAACACAAGTATCTTCGGTGAAGGCAATTGGCTTTTCTCGCCCTTTTGCAGCACCCAACAAACCTACCGCTTTTTTACGCATGTTATAGATTTTGTTGATGCTGGCTAAATCGTGGCAAACCTGAAAACCAATAATGCCACCTTCTTCGGTTTCTAATTGCTTTTCAAGTTGAGTAACTAAATCATCAACTTGCTGCTGAATTTCCGCTTCATCTTGGCCTGCAAATTCAACAATATTAATGCCTTGCATATCTTTGCCCGGCACATCAGTGATCAAATCACTCACGGTATGCCAAACAATATCTTGCTTCGCTAAATTCAATACTTTTGAGTCGACAGTTTCAACCGACAGAGCTTTTGCTTGAACCATCAAAGGTGCATTGCGCAGAGCGGAATCGAAAGAGTTGTATTTGATGTTCACCAAGGAGCGAACTTTTGGAATTGGCGTTAAATTCAGTTTCGCTTCAGTAATAAATGCCAGTGAACCTTCTGAACCACACAGCACGCGGCATAAATCAAACTCGCCTTCTTCTATATTTTCAAAAGACAGTGCATTTTTAAGATCGTAACCCGTCAAAAAACGGTTGAGTGGTGGGAATTTAGCTTCAATCGCCGCACGTTTTTCACGACAAACCGATTCTGTCATGCGGTAAGCTTTATCTGCAAACGTGTCTGCTTTAGGCATGCCTTGCGAACCATCGGTTTCAAACATCGATCCATCTGCAAAAACTGCCTGAATAGACAAAACATGATCCGAGGTTTTGCCGTATTTCAACGAACCTTGACCAGATGCATCGGTGTTAATCATGCCACCCAAAGTCGCGCGGTTACTGGTGGATAAATCTGGTGAGAAGAAGAAACCATAAGGACGCACCGCATCATTCAACTGATCTTTCACCACACCAGATTGAACACGCACCCAACCTTCCGCTTCATTCACTTCCAGCACTTTGTTCATGTAGCGAGACATATCCACCACAATGCCTTTAGTCAGCGATTGCCCGTTGGTGCCAGTACCGCCACCACGAGGTGAAAAAGTCACAGAATCGTATTTTGATTGTGCTCCAACTTTGCCGATCAATTGCACATCTTGCGTATCTTTTGGCAACACCACAGCTTGTGGCAACTGCTGATAAACACTGTTATCCGTCGCCACAGCTAAACGGCTGGCATAAGTTTGCTCAATATCACCTTTAAAACCGGCGTTTTTGAGTTCATTAAGATATGCAACCACTAACGCATCAACATCGTAACGCTCAGTTAGTGGTGGAAGAACAGAATGTGAAGAAGTTTTTGAAGATTGAGAATTTGCTAACATTGCGCCTCATGCCCCTAATTCGCTGATAATCCCTTCAGCATGGGATGTTTAAATTTATTGTGAATATTTATATCTGTTTTATGTCGATTGCCTGACTTTACCCTATTTCAAAACACGATTGGTAGAATTAATTGCAGATTTCCCTCTTTCAGCTTTGAAGCACGTTTGCTCCCAATTTTTTCTATCAAACATTCTCATTTGTTCAACCAATATCTGCGTGTTCTTCTTTCTAAAAATTCTAAAAAACGCTAGAATATGCGGCTCATTTATTTACCCTGATAATTAGGTAGTCGATGGATAAACAAAAAGCCCTTAAAAAAATTGCAAAATGCCTTGAACTAGGCAGTTCTGCTAACGTAAACGAAGCTGCGCAGGCGATCAAAATGGCGCACCGTTTAATGCTCAAGTACGGGCTTGATAAGGATGACATTGATTTCATTAAGTTAGGGAAAACTCAATCTACTCACTTATTGCCAGCTAATATTAGCTCGAATATTTTGCGTGTGATCCGCGGTATCAATACTCGTTTTGGTGTTGAAGCTGTTCTACTGAACCATAAAGGCTTAAAGCGTGTTGAATTTATTGGCGAAGCCGATCGTGCGATTTTTGCCGCCTTTGCGTTCGACATTGTTTACCGTGAAATGAACGAGCAAACAGGTCAATTCCGTAATAGTTTTGCAGGCAGTGGCACATCCAGCACTGAAGTCACTCGTCGTGTAAATTCCTTCCTTTCAGGTTGGATTGAAGGTGCGCTGGAGAAGTTACCTTTGATCGCACCCGACGATGATTCGGCTCAGAAGATCAATAATTACATTGATAAAGAATTCGCAAACGTCGACCGTGAAACCTTCAAACAGCAATTGCGTGAAGCGATGAAAAACCTCACTGCCGATTATGAAGTGGGTTTGAAGAAAGGCCGCCGTTTATCGGTAAGTCGTCCAATTGATGGCGGACCGGAAAGAAAACGCTTAGAGAAATAAACCTCTTCACAAAATATCCAAATTTAAAGGCGATGAATCATTCCAATTCATCGCCTATTTTTTTGCCTTAATTTCTGCCATTACTCCCCTTTATTCATTATTAATGCACGTTTTCTGCCCATTTTTCAATCACTCTAATTGTGACCAAAATCACACCCAAGTTGCAATTTTGTTAATTTTTGTTTAGTGTACTAATCAGTTTATCGGATTTATTTCATTTTTAACTCGATAAAAATTAGCCAAGGATGCTTAAAAGATGAACACAAAACTCGAAGTTAAGAATTTATACAAGGTGTTTGGAGAGTCGCCGCAAGAGGCATTTTCTCTAATCGAGCAAGGCTTGGATAAAGATGCGATTTTCGACCAAACAGGACTGACTGTTGGGGTGAAAGATGTATCGCTGTCCATTAATGAAGGAGAAATTTTTGTCATTATGGGGCTTTCGGGTTCAGGTAAATCCACATTAGTTCGTTTACTTAACCGCTTGATTGAACCTACAAAAGGTCATGTTTATCTCAATGGTAAAGACATTGCGATCATTTCAGATGAAGAATTACGTAATGTTCGCCGCAACAATATCAGCATGGTTTTCCAAAACTTCGCCCTAATGCCACACATGAGCGTGATTGAAAATGCGGCTTTTGGTCTGGAATTGGCAGGAGTCGATGAAGAAGAAAGAAACACAGCAGCACGAAATGCACTCGCTCGTGTTGGGCTTGAAAGCCAATGTGAATCTTACCCTGACGAACTTTCTGGTGGTATGAAACAGCGTGTTGGTCTTGCTCGTGCATTAGCGAATGATCCCGATATCTTGCTGATGGATGAGGCGTTTTCTGCACTCGATCCATTAATTCGAACAGAAATGCAGGACGAATTAATCCGCTTACAAAATGACGACCGTCGAACCATTGTTTTTATCTCGCACGATTTAGATGAAGCCATGCGTATTGGTGATCGAATTGCGATTATGCAAAACGGCGCTGTGGTTCAAGTCGGCACACCTGATGAGATTTTGCAAAACCCAGCCAATGATTATGTGGAATCTTTCTTTAGTGGTGTAAACCCTGCTGAAGTGTTTTCCGCGAAAGATATTGCACGTAAAAAACCAGCGGCTGTTTTCAAAAAAGGGGAAACCGATGGTCCTGCTGCTGCGTTGCAAATTCTTTCTGATCACGACCGTGACTATGGCGTGGTGATTGATAAATCCAACAAGTTTTCCGGCATCGTATCTCAACAATCTTTAAAAGCGGCGTATAAAGAAAAACAACCACTTACGAGTGCCATTCTTGCGGATACCGTATCTATCCAAGCCGATACAGCGGTAAGTGAACTTATCAGCTTGGTTGCTGAAGTCCCTTATGCCGTGCCAGTTGTCGCCGATGATGGAACCTATTACGGCGTGATCACTAAGACCCGACTGCTGCAAACCTTAAACCGTGAACAGTAATTAAATCGCGAACAATAATCAGGTCGCGAGCTGTAATTTGATCGAAAGCAGCTATTTGATCGAAAACAAGAAGTTGATCGAAAGCAAGAAGGATTTGCAAACAAGGTAACGAACCAGTCGGTTAAGAATTCATAAGGATAGAGAGTAATATTATGACGGAATCAACAACTCAAAATGCAGCGCAAGCCGCCGACCCGTGGGCTTCAGCCGCTGATCAAGCTTCGCAAGCGGATCCTTGGAGTACCACCCAAGCAGCCAGTTCTGCACAAAGTACAACATCTTGGCTAAGTGATACGCCAACTCAACCTGTTGAACATGCCATCAATTGGTCGCATCCCTTTAAAGATGCTGTGATCCCATTCGATCACTGGGTGGAAAATGCGTTGAACTGGCTTGTGCTTCATGGCCGCCCTGTTTTCCAAGCGATTCGAGTACCAATCGACTTCATTCTTAGCTCGTTTCAAACCGCTCTAGTTTCGACTCCAGCGCTGATCATGATCGCTATTCTTGTTCTGATTGCTTGGCAATTAGCCGGTAAAAAAATGGGGGCAGCAACGCTAATTTCTCTATTAGTAATTGGCTTTATTGGAGCTTGGTCAGAAGCCATGGTGACGCTCGCTCTGGTGCTGACTTCGGTCTTCTTCTGCTTATTGATCGGCTTACCAATGGGGATCTGGCTTGCTCGCAGTGAATCTGCAGCCAGAATAATTCGTCCCGTATTGGATGCCATGCAAACCACACCAGCGTTCGTTTATCTTGTTCCAATCGTAATGCTGTTTGGTATTGGTAACGTGCCGGGTGTCGTGGTAACGATTATTTTCGCCCTACCACCAATTGTGCGTTTGACCATTCTTGGTATTCAGCAAGTTCCAGAAGAATTGATTGAAGCTGGCCACTCGTTTGGTGCGAGCCCGAAACAAATGCTATATCGAATCCAGTTACCGCTCGCGACTCCGACCATTATGGCAGGGGTAAACCAAACCTTAATGCTATCGCTTTCAATGGTGGTTATCGCTTCCATGATTGCCGTTGGTGGTTTAGGTCAAATGGTGCTGCGAGGCATTGGTCGTTTAGATATGGGCTTAGCTGCGGTTGGTGGTTTAGGCATTGTGATCTTAGCCATTTTGCTTGACCGATTAACCCAAACCATTGGTACAGCTTCACGAGATAAAAAAACACGCTGGTTTGAAAGCGGTCCTGCTTCGCTGATTTATAAACTAGTGAAATCCAATAAAACGGATCCAAAAACATCAAGTAAGAAAATGAGCAACACAGAAGTGAAACAATAACATTTATTCACGCACGGACTCTTAGGGGGTTCTACGCTTTCGAAACAAGGGCTTTCGCAACAAATGGTCTAGCGACTAGAACACTAAGAGCAAAAGTACAAACAGGAGAAATGATGAATATGAAATGGATGCACAAAAAGCGTATTAGCGCACTGGCGACAACCACGCTTCTCGCCTCCGCAACATTTAGCGCATATGCCGCTGATTTGCCGGGGGAAGGCGTCAGTGTTCAGCCAATTCAATCAACTGTAGCGGAAGAAACATTCCAAACCTTGATTGTGAATAAAGCTCTCGAAAAACTTGGCTACGATGTTCAGCCAACCAAAGAGGTCGATTACAACGTAGGTTATACGTCTGTTGCTAACGGTGATGCCACTTTCCTAGCGGTAAACTGGAGCCCATTGCATGATGGTAAATATGAACAAGCCGGTGGTGATGCAAAATTCTACCGTGAAGGCACTTATGTTACCGGTGCAGCTCAGGGTTATCTGATTGATAAAAAGACCGCAGATAAATACGGTATTACCAATATTGGTCAGTTGAAAGATCCGAAAATCGCTAAACTGTTTGATACCAATGACAACGGAAAAGCTGACTTAACCGGTTGTAACCCAGGTTGGGGTTGTGAGGCAGTTGTCGCACACCAAATGAAAGATTTTGGCTTGGAAGACACGGTTGATAACAACCAAGGTAACTACGCCGCCATCATCGCTGATACCATTTCACGCTACAAAAACGGTGAGCCAATTCTGTATTACACATGGACACCATATTGGGTAAGTGGCGTATTGGTTCCGGGTAAAGATGTGGTTTGGTTAGAGGTTCCTCATTCATCCCTACCGGGCGCTCGTAGCGATGTTGATACCACGCTACCAAACGGCAAAAACTACGGTTTCCAAATGAATGCGATGCACATTTTAGCCAATAAGAAATTTGCGGAAGAAAACCCAGCAGCAGCTAAGTTATTCGCCATTATGAAGTTAAACATTAATGACATCAGTGCCGAAAACTTGATGATGCAGAAAGGTCAAAATAAACCTGCAGATATTGAAGCGCACGCCAACGCTTGGATTAAAGCCCACCAGAAAGTATTTGACGGTTGGGTAGCAGAAGCAAAAGCAGCTGCAAATTAATCTGCTATCACAATCCATTTAGTTAACCGATAAACAAAATTCCCCGCTAGCTTTAACTGGAAAGAGTTAAAAATTAACGGGGAATTTTTGGTTTTAAGCTTTAGATATTCAAGTTACCAATCGTAATGAAGGTTAACTGAGAATTCACGACCTGGGTTGTAGTAATCCGCAGTACCTGAGCCTACGACATGTTGCTCATCAAAGATGTTGTGAACATTAACTTGCACACCTGCCGCTTTAGTAATTTGATAAGAAAGTGAAGCATCGTATAAGGTTGCATCATCACTCTTCGATGTGTTCTGAGCATCAAAGTAATAAGAACCGACATAACGAACACCAACACCTACGTTTAGATCATCGTTCAGCATGGCGTAGTTACCCCAAAGAGAGGCGGAATTTTTAGGCACCGTTACAAACTCATTACCATTTAGCACAGCACCATTTCTCAAAGTACCTTCACGCACTTCGGTATCCATATAAGAGTAAGCAGCTGTTAAATCGAAGTTTTCAAACAGTTCTGTTTTAGCTTCTAAATCAATACCTTTAACACGTTGCTTACCCATAGTTTCTCGTTCAATTGCACCGCTATCTTGTACTACAGCAATCGTCACATCTTCTTTGTCTAGCTGATATGCCGCTGCGGTAAATAACGCATTCATGCTTGCTGGAGCGTATTTAATACCGACTTCTGTTTGTTTTCCTGTCTCAGGAGTAGTCCCAATTGTTGGTGGTGATACAGATTCAACGTAGCTTACATAGGTCGATACTTCTGGTGTGATTTTGTAAGTGAACGCACTACGATATGAAGTTTCGTTAAAGTCATCGCTTGTGCGAACACCTGCCATATCTTTATTTTCCATATCAATGTAGTCATTACGAACACCAAGACTCAGAATGTAGCGATCATCTAACGAGAAGTTTTGTTGCAGGAATACCGAAGTCATGGTGTTATCTTGCTCGTTACCATCATAAGGAGATAGACCTGTTGGAGCACCGGTATAAATAGGGTTAGCAAGATCAATACTTGTCGTTTGACCAGAGAATGATTCATCCTCTGTAGAAGAGTCACTGTACTCAACACCAACCACGGTATTGGAATCAATGCGCTCAAAACTTGCATCGTATTGCAGCATCAGGTTAGTGATAAATTGATCAGATTCGGTGTTACTTCCAAAGAACCAACGATCAACTTCTGTACCAACTCGGCTTGCGTTATCTGATAGATATATATAACCAAAGTCATCCGTTAAATGGCTATAACGAGCATTTCCTCGAAGCGTAAAGCCATTATTGAAATCATGGGTTACGAGTGCTGTTACGTTCGTACGTTCAACATTGTGATCGTTATAATCTGGCTCACCATAAAAGTCTTCACGATCGTACTCTTTGTCTAAAGCGTAACCGCCACTGTTCGGTGTGTTGTCTTGATTTAAGTAATCAACAATTAAACTTGCAGTGGTGAAATCTGTCGGCTCCCAAGTTAAGCCGCCCATAAAGAATTGGGAATCGTCTTGAGAATGATCGTACTCGCGATCGCCATCTTTCACTTTACCCGTGAAACGGAAAGCTAAAGTTTCATCTTCATTGATGACGTTACCGAAATCTAAGCCAGCTTCTTTTTGGTCGTAAGAACCGCCACCAACGTAACCGCTACCGAAACTTTCAAATTTTGGCTTTTTCGATACGAAGTTAACTGAGCCGCCCGGATCTGCTGGGCCGAATAAAGTTGAGTTGGCACCACGAATGACTTCTACACGTTCAAAAGCGTAAGGGTCTTCACGCACACCACGCATTGAGCCATTCGTCATACCATCACGGTAAGTTGTTGCTTGGAAACCACGAATTAAAAAGTAGTCATTACGGTCATCCGAGCCATAATAATCGCTGATCACACCTGGAGAATATTGCAGAACCTCTTCTGTAGTCGATACATCACGGCGGGACATTTCTTTTTCGGTAATCACGGAAACCGAAGCTGGTGTATCTAAAATACTGGTTGCGACTTTACCACCAACCCATAATTCTTTAGCGACTACCGATTCAGAATCATCATCTAATGCTTGGCCGTAAACCGTTACGGTATTAACACGGTGAGCGTCTTTTTGTTGAGTATCAGCGTGAGCAAAAGTTGGAAATATAATGGCTGAAATGCAAGCCGCTAATAGGCTTTTTTTATAATGATGATACTTGTCACTGCGATGTGTTTTATGCGGAATAGAAAAGTTACCACTACTTCTTCTGTTGTCCATAATCCCTCAATCCTAATGTTTCAATTTTCTAAATGTTTTCGAGCTAATAAAAAACGCCGAATGAAACGGCGTTCTGTTTACTTGTAGAAATGAATCTTGTCGCATTATTGATATTTTACATTTTCATGTCAATGCAAATACGAATAATTATCAATAGATCTATCATTTTTATTTTACCACTAGCTATAAACTCAAAGGATTGAAGGTTTTTTTACTCAATTCACTGGTTTTTCATGAGGTTAATTTACTGCCTTCTTAATTAACCGAGATCTTAATTAACAGACAGCTTATGACGACCAATCGGGATCATCATTGGTATGTCAGAAATAGGATCGTTAATAATACGGTTATTTAGCCCAAATACTGACTGAATGGTTTCTGTTGTGAGGATTTCTTTTGGGTCGCCGTGTGCATAAACATGCCCATTTTTTAAAGCGAGTAAGCGGTCAGAATATCGAGCTGCTAAATTGAGATCATGCAATACCATCACAATAGTGATCCCATGTTTCAAGTTCAGATCCACCAGCAAATCTAAAACTTCGATCTGATGAGTCACATCCAAAAATGTCGTTGGTTCATCCAGTAAAAGAATATCGGTTTCTTGCGCCAGAGCCATTGCAATCCATACTCGTTGGCGTTGACCGCCTGAAAGTTCGTCCACTTCCCTATCAATCAGTTCTGTGGTTTTCGTCGCTTCCAACGCTTGTGCTACCGCTTCATCATCTTGCTGATTCCAACGAGACATTAAACCTTGATGTGGATGTCGACCACGGCTAACTAAATCACCTACCGTAATGCCTTCAGGAGCAATAGGTGATTGAGGTAATAAGCCCAAGGTTTTAGCCAATGCACGAGTTGGGCTGTGATGAACGGATTTTCCATCTAATAAAACTTGTCCTTTGGTTGGTGCAAGTAAACGTGAAACTGTGCGCAATAATGTCGATTTTCCGCAAGCATTTGCCCCCACAATTGAGGTAATTTTCCCTGCAGCAATATCAATGGATAAATCTTGAAGAATGGTTTTTTCGCCATAACCCGTCGTTAAGTTTTCGACAACTAATTGATGCTCAATGGTCACAAAGAGCCTCCTTTACGATTAACTCTAATAATTAAATAAATTAAATACGGCGCACCCAATGCACCAGTGATCACGCCAACAGGATAGCGAGTAGGAAGTAAGAACTGTCCGATGTAATCACCGCCAAGTACCAAACAAGCACCGACTAAAGCCGACGGAATAAGTAATGAACCATTTGAGCCAACGATCCTTGAAGCTATCGGCCCAGATAAAAACGCCACGAAAGCGATTGGCCCAGTTACCGCAGTAGCAACGGCAATCAAACCAACTGCACAAACAATAACGGTAATTCGAGTCAGCCCGACATTCACACCAAGTGCCGCAGCGGTATCATCTCCCATTCTTAATGCTTCAAGATCTTTGGTTCGAGCCAATAGCAAACCACCAAACACAACCAAGGAAAGTAAAATAGGAATGGCTTGGCTAAGTTGAGCGGAATTAATACTGCCCGTTAACCAACGCATTGCTTCTTGTAAATCCCAAGAAGATGCCTGAGAAAGTAAGTAAGCAATCACACTCTCTATCATGGCGGAAACACCGATACCAATTAAGATCAAACGTGTACCTGCAACTCCATTTTTATAGGAAAGCCCATACACCAACAGTGCAACGCCTAAGCCGGCAACAATAGAAAATACCGCAACACTCGGCCCGTCCATGTGTAAAACAATAATGGCAAAAACCGCAGCGGCACTGGCTCCCGAGCTTACTCCCACAATATCAGGACTTGCTAATGGATTGCGTAACATGGTTTGGAATGCAACACCGGCTAAACCAAAACTCATTCCAACTAATACAGAAAGCACGGCACGAGGCAAACGCAAATAGCCTACGGTGAAGCTCGCACTGGGTACGTTTTCGCCAAGTAAGACATGCCAAACATCAACAGGAGACGTGTAAGATTGCCCTAAAACAAGGGTTAAACACCAAGCGGCAAAGGCTAAAACAAATAGGCTTGTGACAATACAAAACCACATTCTTTGACGTTTTTGACGGGAAGATCGAACATATTGATAGGTAGGAAGTGAAGACATTACAGCTCCCTCACTCGTTGGCGGCGAACAATCCAAATAAAGAAAGGCGCACCAATAAATGCAGTCACAACACCGACCGCCAACTCACTAGGACGAGAAATAATACGGCCAAAAATATCCGCAAGCAGCAATAAACTTGCACCACTTAAAGCTGAAAATGGTAATAACCAACGATGGTCAACACCGACAAGTAAGCGACAAAAATGCGGCACAACTAAACCCACAAAGCCAATCGGCCCGCAAATTGCTGTGGTTGCACCACAAAGTAAAATTGCGCCTAAACCTGATGCACCTCTTGCCAATTTTACGTTTTCGCCTAAACCCGCTGCGAGCTCATCGCCCAGCGCCAAGGTATTCAATTTTCTAGCGGTTAAAATGCAGATGACCAAACCAACCACTAAAAATGGCAGCACCATCATTATCGCTTCAAAGGTTGCACCGCCTACTCCACCGATTTGCCATGAACGAGCGCCACCAGCTATATCGTTTCTTGGCAAAACTACCGCAATGGTAAAGCAAGATAGAGCCGCTGAAGTTGCTGCTCCAGCAAGAGCCAATTTGAGCGGTGTTGCTCCACCTCGTCCCATTGAGCCTATGGTGTAAACAAAAGCCGCAGTTACCGCTGAGCCTAAAATCGCCATCCACACATAAGAATGTAGATCGCTCATTCCAAACCAAGCTAACCCAACAACCACAAAAAATGCCGCACCAATATTTACACCTAAAATGCCCGGATCGGCTAATGGATTGCGTGTCACGCCTTGCATAACTGCGCCAGACAAACCTAAAGCCGCACCAGCAATCACGGCTAAAATGGTGCGTGGAATTCGCATGGTTACAGCAGCTTCGCCAACAGAATCCACATTCCCTTGCAGAGCCGATATGATTTCAGCCCAAGAAACTTCTCGTGTCCCTAACGCTACTGAAAGCAAGCACAGCACAGCCAGCAATACAGATAAAACAATGAGACTGGCAGATTTAGGAATAGTATTTTTTTTCTTTACGGTTTGAGGGTTAGATACATCCATGTTCACGGCTTACTTATCCGCCTTTTTCGCAGCATCAGAAAGTGCTTTTAAGTAGTCATCTAACACCCAAGTAATCGAAAGAGGTGTCGGGTTGGCGGCGGTAGCGATTGGGCCATTCCCAAGCATGACAAGTGAGCCATTTTTGATCGCTCGCATCTTCCTCATTAACGGATTGGCTAACAGCGGCTTTTTCAATTCATCACTGCCGTAAGTTAAGAAAATATCGACATCGTTAAAGCTGTCGATTTGTTCAATGCTCGCTTCACCAGAAAACTTGCCATCAAAAGTTAACGCTTTCACACTTTCTGGAGATTTCATGCCTAAATCATTAAAGAATTTCACACGGGTATCATTGGCATTATAAAAACGAATCACGCTTAAATCGGTAGGATCGAGGTGGGTGATCAGCATGATGCTTTTGTCTTTCAATTCAGGGTAATGTGCAACACGAGTCGCAATATCTGCCTCAATTTTTTTGATCAGCGCTTCGCCCTCTTTTGGCATTCCCATCCCTAAACTATTAATGCGGATCATCTCTCGCCAATCGGTCGCCCAAGGAGCTGTTGGATAAGCCACCACTGGAGCAATCATACTTAACGTGTCGTAATCTGCCTTGGTTAATCCTGAATAAGCGGCCAAAATTACATCAGGCTGAGTCGCTGCTACCGCTTCAAAATCAATTCCATCACCTTCATCAAATAACACAGGTGTTTGTGCGTGCAATTCATCTAATTTTGCTTTGACCCAAGGAAGAACGCCATCACCGTCATCATCTCCAAAAGTTGCAGCGGCAAAACCCACCGGCACGACATCTAAAGCCAAAGGTACTTCGTGATTCGCCCAAGCTACCGTCGCAATACGCTGAGGTTTTTGTTTGATCACCGTGGTGCCAAAAGCATGATGAATAGTAATAGGGAAAGTGGCATCGTCATTTGCCCAAGAAGAATTGATAAAACAAGAACACAGCAACGCAAAAAATGAGATGAATTTATTCATAAAAAATGTCGTGATTTGGTTAAGTGATATAATACCAATCGTACTAATTATCTGCTCATCCTTGCTTGTTAAAAGCCTCGATAACTTCGTTAAAAAATTTGATTGTAGAATAACTACTTATCGAAATTTTTTGCCTTGTTCTCAAGTCTTTTTCCTACGCAATTTCTGACCATCTAATTAGTGTGATTGGTATAGTGTTATTTGTACGCTTTCGTGTTAATGTAAATTATTCGCAAATCAAAGTAAATCTCATTTGCATATAAGAAAAAATATCATTACTCAATTACCTAGGGAAAGAATCAAAGCATGTCGACTCAAATCACAACTGTTGAACAACTTCGAGAAATCTATAACCAACCTGCACCGCTAGTGGCAGCAAAAGACATTTATCACATTGATAAACATGCAAAAAAATTCATTGAAAGCAGCCGTCTTTTCTTTTTAGGTACACAGAATTCTGAAGGGTTTTATGATGTATCGCCTCGTGGTGGAGAAAGTGGTTTCGTGAAAGTATTAGACGACACCACCCTTGCTTTTCCAGACAGCCCGGGCAATAACCGTATTGAAACACTGACCAACTTAGTCACTCATCCAAACATTGGTATGCTGTTTATGGTGCCCGGTATTGAGGATATTGTGCGAGTAAAAGGAACGGCTTCATTGCATATTGATGATGATATTCGAGAACAATGTCTTGATGGCAAAACCAAGCCTAAATTAGTCATTAAAGTAAAAGTCAGCAGTTTATATTTCCACTGTCCAAAAGCTCTGATGATTTCAAAAATTTGGAATAATGAAACCTACTTAAACCGTGACTTTCTTCCCTCTTTGCTAACCATAGTGACAGACCAACAAGCGGAAAAGGAACATAGATCCCGTTTATAATTCATCGCTCAATCTGCTAATAACATGTCGTTAGTACACATAACAACTAACGACTTGTTTTTATGACTAAATTTTCCACAAAAATCATTTAGAGCTATAACTATAAATCAATTATTAGCAAGCTATATTTCACGCAAAAAAACATCTAACATTTTGATTTTAAATGACAACAAAAAAAACTACATTCCATCGTGAACCACACATTATAATTACTAACAAATACTATGTTAACTATTTGTTTTATTTAGATTTATAAGCAATAGAAAAATAAATATTAGACCTATCAGCAACAATCGAAATTTATTTCTTTTCACCTTTCAAAAGTTAAGGTATTTTCAGCGCTTAAGTTGAGAGGCTAGTACATGGACAAACATGAAGAAGTGTTGATCGCGATTCGTCAAATCATTCGTGCGATTGACTTACATTCACGACAATTAAACAAAGAGCTTGGGTTAACTGGCCCGCAGCTATTGATTATGCGCTCTATTCGAGATTCAGGCGAAGTAACCATACGTCAGATTTCGATTAATACCAATATGAGCCAAGCAACAGCAACAACCATCATTGATCGTATCGAAAAACGGGGCTTAGTTGAACGTAAACGCAGCCAGCTAGATAAACGTAAGGTTCACGCTTATTTAACCGAAGAAGGCGCTAAGCTGCTAGAAAAAGCACCACTACCGTTACAAGACCACTTCATTCAACGTTTCCAAAACCTTGAAGCGTGGGAGCAAACATTATTGCTGTCATCTGTTCAGCGTATTTCAGCTATGATGAACGCAGAAGATTTAGATGTGGCACCAATTTTAGAAGTGGGCAGCATTGTCCCTCCAGCGGATTCAACAAGCTAAATTCCGAAACTTGATCTGCTAAGAAGTTTGATCTGTTAAGAAGCTTGATCAGTTAAGAAAGTTCACCTTGAATATTAAGGGCAGCCTAACGTAACATAGGCTGCTCTTTTTTTGCCTCTGCGCACGCCGCTTTGCTCTCTTTACCGATTTTGGAAATATCAATGAAATACGACTGGATTTTCTTCGACGCTGACGACACGCTTTTTCACTTCGACGGCTTCAAAGGCTTACAACTTATGTTCTCGCGTAAAGGTGTCGATTTTACAGAACAAGATTTTGCCGAGTACCAATTGGTGAACAAACCATTGTGGAAAGAGTATCAAAACCGTGCAATTACAGCGGAACAGCTGAAAGAAATGCGTTTCAATAAATGGGCGGAGAAACTAAACGTTAAGCCAATGGAACTCAACACCGACTACATGCACGCAATGGCTGAAATTGCGACCTTGCTACCCGGTGCGCAAGAGTTAATGGACGCTTTGGTTGATAAAGCACAAGTCGGCATTATCACCAATGGATTTACCGATTTACAAGCTGTTCGTTTAGCTAAAACTGGCATGGGAAAATACATCAAACGTATGATTGTTTCAGAAGAGGTGGGCACACCAAAGCCAGATCCAATCATCTTTAATTACGCACTAGAGCAAGTAGGCAACCCTTGTAAATCAAGAGTTTTAATGGTTGGCGACACTTTACATTCTGACGTACTAGGCGGCATTAACGCAGGTATTGATACTTGCTGGTTAAACCCAAAAGGCGAAGAAGCCACTGACGGTATCGAACCAAAATATAACGTACGTTCACTTTCAGAGTTACAGGCGATTTTAGAGGCTTAGTTGTTTTTTATTCGGGCTTTTACTTTGATATTTTGATTCAAGCCGTTTAATTGATTCAAAAAGAAAGAGGAAGTTTTTGGCTTCCTCTTTTTTTCAATTTGAGAATTGGAATTTAAGACTTTTTCTTACTTAGTTGCTCTTTCTTACTCAATTGGACCAAGGTTTTATGCCATGCGGTGCTGCCGTCTTTTTTCGAGACATCATACTCTGCGCAAAACTGTTGAATGGTCATATTGTTGTCGCCCGTTGCGAGCTTTAGGGCTAATTGCACTTGCTGTAATTTAGCTTGTAGGCGCATCACTTGTCCGGCGTTAGGATTTTTCTCTTTCGCGAATTTTAACGCAGCGTGTTTACGTTCAGCCGCTCCCGCACGACGATCTGCTTCGCCCAACAAATGTTTAAGCTGAGCGACACTCTTCCCTTTTTTGAAAGCAGGTTCAAGCAATTCAACACACTCCTCAAATGTAGGATTAACCACATAAGGATCGATGAGTTGAGCTTGTTGACGCATCCACTTTAATGCGAGTTCTTCATCTGACATAACGAGATCTTTATTCCGAGTAAATCATTTTGCTTATATTAGGCTTTCTTAACATACTTCGCCGACACCATCATGTCGCCAGCACCAACCAGTTTGCAATCAAGTTCGTGATCTTTGCCTTCAACAATACGACGGATCGAACCTTTGGTGCCAATTTTTAACACTTGAGAAGTCCCTGTCACTTTAAGATCTTTGATTAACGTGATCTTATCGCCCTCTTGCAGCGCCGTGCCGTTGGTGTCTCGCGCAACAAATGCATTATCAAGTTCTTCTTGCGGATTCCATTCATACGCACATTCAGGGCAAATCAATTGCTCTTGATCTTGGTAGACGTATTCAGACTGACAATTAGGGCACGGAGGTAACGACATAACTTTCTCTTTAGTTTTACAGCTTCAATATAAATAAGCGTTAAGTCTACACCAAAACGCCAAGGGCTTTTAAGTCTGCTTCACATTGAATGGCATTTTTAAATTGAATCGCTTGCATTCCGACCGCTTGCGCACCTTTTACGTTATGCGGCATATCATCAAGGAAAACCGTTTCATCTGCTTTTAAATCAAACTTCTCTAATAAGGTTTGATAGATTTCCGCTTGCGGTTTTAATAGCCCAACTTCCGCAGACACAATCGCTCCATCAAACAATTCCCAAAAATCATAAGCCGATTTCAGGTATGACACGATTTCATGAACATTGTCGGTTAACGCATACACCTTATAGCCAGCAGCTTTTGTTCGTTTTAGTAATTCCACTGAGCCATAAAGCAAGATTTGAGTTTGTGTCACATAATAGAAGAGGCTATCAGCTTGCTGCTTCGTTAACCCAATAGATTGCTGATATTGCGCCTTAGCTTCATCAACAGAAATATAGCCTTTGTTTAACTGCATCCAAGTTTCAGATTGAAAGATACTTTTGAAGCTGTTTTCTAAGTTGTCAGCATCTGAAACTTCACCGTCACCAAATGTCAGCTTCATAATCTCAACTGGAGACCAACGCACAATCACGTTACCAATATCGAACACTACGTTTTTGATTTGAGTTGTCATATTTATTCCTCAAAAGTAAAAAGTCAGCTTTAACAATTAATCAAAGCTGACTTTTATTTTTATTTCAAACTTTCATCTTAGATGCTACTCAGCAGATGATACCTTTAACCGCGATAATAACGCTGTGGCACAAATGGCATTTTCGTTACGATCATTGGCAGTTTTTTACCGCGAACATCAGCAAAGATTTCTGTATCGATTGCTGAGAATGCAGTTGCGACATACGCCATTGAAACCGGTTTTCCTGCTGTTGGGCCTGCAGTACCACTGGTTACAATGCCGATTTCGTTATCGTCTGCATCATACAATTTACAGCCTTCACGCACTGGTGCTTTGGTTTGACCAACTAAACCAACACGTTTGCGAGCGACTTCTTTAGTTTCAATTTGGTTCAGGATAATTTCTGCACCTGGGAATCCGCCTTCTCGCTCGCCATCAATACGACGAGGTTTGCTAATAGCCCATAACAAGCTAGCTTCAACTGGTGTGGTTGTGGTGTCTAAATCATGTCCATATAAGCACAGACCGCACTCTAAACGTAGTGAATCACGC
This sequence comes from Vibrio sp., assembly GCA_047975485.1. Classification (GTDB taxonomy): domain Bacteria; phylum Pseudomonadota; class Gammaproteobacteria; order Enterobacterales; family Vibrionaceae; genus Vibrio. Next base: position 25,303 of record JBKEDP010000002.1, read on the forward strand.
GCACCTAAACCAATCCATTCCACTTCTTCACAAGCAGTCAGTTTGTTTGCTAATTCAACAGCATGTTCATTCGGCACTGAGATTTCGTAGCCATCTTCACCAGTGTAGCCAGAACGACTCACGATACATTCGATACCGTCGATATCAATTTTTTGAATATCCATAAACAGCATATCTGCCACTTTCGGTTGAAAACGGGCTAATACTTGCGCAGCTTTTGGACCCTGCAAAGCCAGTAAAGCACGATCTTCAATCACTTCTAGCTCGACACCTTTTGGTAAATGGGAACGTATGTGTGCGATATCTTGTTCTTTACATGCCGCATTCACTACCACAAACAAATGATCGCCAAGGTTCGCAACCATCAGATCGTCCATGATGCCGCCTTGTTCATTGGTAAAGAAAGCGTAACGTTGTTTGCCTTCTTCAAGATCCAAAATATCAACTGGCACTAGAGCTTCTAAAGCCAATGCAGAAGCTGCACCGATTAAACGCAGTTGACCCATATGAGAAACATCAAATAGACCTGCCGCTTCACGAGTATGTAAATGCTCTTTTTTAACGCCTAGCGGATATTGAACAGGCATGTCGTAACCAGCAAAAGGCACCATTTTTGCGCCAGCTTCAACATGAACAGCATATAAAGGAGTTTTTAATAGAGATGTAGCGTGTTGATCGGTCATTTATCCTCCATCTGGCCGAGGCCATTTCACAACGTTTCAACACGGCCTTCCTGGTTTGAAGTTGCCTACTCAATCGCAAGCAACTTCAATATTGGAGGGTGTTTAATCCGTCGTATCTTTGATAGTGACATCTTTCCCTGCGAAATAGTCACGAGTTAGTTTAAAGACTACAGGGCTGAGCAACACAAGTGCGATGAGGTTTGGAATCGCCATCATTGCATTCATGGTGTCCGCCAATAGCCAAATAAAATTGAGTGAACTCATTGCACCAATTGGTATAGCAAGCACCCAAATAATACGGAACGGTTTAACCGCTTTAGGTCCAATTAAGAACTGAACACATTTTTCGCAGTAAAAACTCCAGCCTAAAATGGTGGTGAATGCGAAAATGGCCAATGCTATTGCCACAATAACGTTACCAAACGAGAAGGTGCTACCAAATGCGCTTGACGTTAATGTTGCGCCGGTTTCGCCCGATGCCCATTCGCCTGAAAGGATGATCGCAAAACCGGTAATTGAACACACAATAATGGTGTCAATAAAAGTACCTAGCATAGCCACTAGGCCCTGTTTAACTGGGTTTTTCGTTTTAGCAGCAGCATGTGCAATCGGCGCTGAACCTAAGCCAGCTTCGTTTGAGAACACACCACGCGCCACACCAAAGCGAATCGCTGCCCAAACTGCTGCACCGGCAAAGCCACCTTGTGCTGCAACTGGTGTAAATGCACTTTTCAAAATCAAAGCTAATGCTGCAGGCAATGCGGTAATGTGTGTGATCATCACAATCAAACCCGCAATGATATAAAACGCAGCCATCAGAGGAACCAGTTTACCTGCTACTTCAGAAATACGTTTAATGCCGCCCACTAAAACTAAGCCAACTAGCACCATTAAAGTCATGCCAGTTACAAAATGTGAAATACCAAAGTTACTGCTTAGTGCATCCGCTACTGAGTTTGCTTGAACACCGTTACCAATACCAAAACCTGCAATGGTTCCGAAAATGGCAAACATGGTGCCTAACCAAGCCCATTTTTTCGACAAGCCGTTTTTGATGTAATACATCGGCCCGCCAACATAGTTTCCATATACGTCTTTTTCACGATAAGTCACAGAACATACTGCTTCTGAATATTTGGTTGCCATACCTACTAATGCGGTACACCACATCCAAAACAAAGCGCCTGGGCCACCTAATGCGATTGCAGTTGCAACACCGGCGATATTACCAGTACCAATCGTGGCAGAAAGTGATGTCATTAACGCATTAAAAGGAGTGATGTCCCCTTCTGATGAGCTAGAGCGACCTTTCCACAGTAATTTAAAACCTTCCGGCAATTTGCATATTGGCATGCATTTCAAGCCGATGGTTAAGAACAAGCCAACGCCTAAAATCATGATCAGCATGGGCACACCCCACACCAAACCATTTATAAAAGAAACAAAATTGGTTAACGCTTCCATGTCAAATCCTTTAATTTTTTTGATTTTTAAGATGGATTCGGCTTTGTTCAGTCACAAAAAATCATGATGAACATCCGAATGTCCATCATAAACATGAAAGCTCTTTTACATATAGTTACAAACCTAAAAAGGCCAATAAATGCTCTAATTAGTCACCAGGGTAGAATAATTATCTAGATTTTCTTTTATATTCCTATTTAGTTATTGTTTTCTATTAACTTAAAAGCATATATCACTAGCCATTTAGACTTCTAAACATCAAAATACGGGCAATCGTTTGCTTTGATGGGTCAAAATGGCTGAATTATGTTCAAATTACTTCGCTGTAACCCATAAAATCAGTGCGTCATCTTCGCTCACTGAGATCAAGGTGTGCCCCATACTGGCATCGTAATAAACGCTGTCGCCTTCTTTTAGCTCTACAGGTTCATAAAACTCAGAATAAAAGCGAACTTCACCATCTAATACCAGTAAGAATTCTTCGCCATCGTGGCGGATCCAATCTTTATAAGCATCAAAATCTCTCGCTCGAATACGACTTTTAAACGGCACCATTTTTTTATTAGAAAGTTGCGTTGCGAGTAATTCATGCTCATAGGTTGTCGTCGGATGCGGTTTGCCTTCTCCTGCTAAGGTAATATCTCGACGCCCAACCGCACTTGTCTGTTTTGGCGGCTCAAAAATTTGCGGGATCGGCATATCTAAACCGGTCGCTAATTTTTGTAAGGCTTGGAAAGTTGGAGAAATTTGCCCATTTTCCATTTTTGATAATGTCGAGCGAGCAAGCCCCGTACGTTTACTGGCTTCCTCTAACGTTAGCCCCATTTGCAAGCGAATATCTTTCAGGCGCTGCCCAAGATTCAAGGGAGTAAGAGTTTGATCTGAGTTTTCCGATTGAAAAGCTTCTGTTTTCAAAGAAAGATGTTTAGTGTCTAACTCAGTTTCTAAGTTCACGATTTCCCCTATCTTTTTGATACTTGTTCACCGTACGCTTCTTACCTTTTGTTTTCTTTTTGTTGATTTGGTGAGAAGTCATGCCATTCATAATAATGACGTTTATATTGGCTATTATTGATGCAAAAAAGCAGATTAAGTAGAAACTATTGTCTAAAAGGTGCGCTTTGTAGCATTTTTGGAAATCTTGTTTCTTATAGGAAACTTTTGGTTGAATAATGAATCAGCGGGAAGTATGTTATGAACAAATGCTTTCATAACAAAAGCGTGACGAGTACTTCATCTCGTCTTCACGTTTCTTTTTTACTTCACATTCAATGATTAAACTCGATAAGCATTCGTTTTTTCTGCCACAAGGCAAACGTTTGCATAAATTTGAAAATTAATTCATTGATGAGCAACTTTCTTTATTTAGGAGCAGCGAAATGGACATGACTCTAAAATTTACCGAAAGCCACGAGTGGGTTCGTGATAACGGTGATGGCACAGTAACCATTGGTATTTCTGAGCACGCACAAGAAATGCTAGGCGATGTGGTTTTTGTAGATTTACCAGAAGTTGGCGACACAATTGATGCAGGCGACAGCTTTTCTCTTGTGGAATCGGTAAAAGCAGCGTCGGATATTTATGCTCCTGTAACAGGTGAAATTGTTGAGATTAACGAAGAACTAGAAGACAGCCCAGAGCTCATCAACAGCGAATCTTACGACGGCGGCTGGATTGCCAAAGTCAAAATCGACGACCCATCTGAACTAGATAATCTTCAAAGCGCTGAAGACTATTTAGCCAGCATCGAAGAAGATTAATTCTTTTTTTTACTACCTCGTCTCCTCTCAAAAAGTCAGCTATTTGCTGGCTTTTAATTTAGTTTAGGTAACGCAATGACTAATCTAATCAATGAATTAAGCAACAGCCAAGAATTTATCGGACGTCACAATGGACCTACGCCGAGCGATCAACAAGCCATGCTCGACATTATGAACTCATTGAGTGACACCAAAGCCGACACTGTGGATCAATTAATTGACCAAACGGTGCCAGCCAACATTCGTTTATCTGCCCCTATGACACTTGAAGCGCCAATGAGCGAAGCGGATATGTTAGTGAAAATGAAAACTTTCGCTGATATGAACAAACTGCAACGCACTTTTATTGGTCAAGGTTATTACAACACGTTTACGCCGAATGTAATTTTGCGTAATGTGCTTGAAAACCCAGGTTGGTACACCGCTTATACGCCATATCAACCAGAAATTTCACAAGGTCGATTAGAAGCGTTACTAAACTATCAACAAATGGTTATGGATCTAACCGGCATGGACATTGCGAACGCTTCTTTATTGGATGAAGCGACCGCAGCTGGTGAAGCAATGACACTTTGTCAACGTGCTGGCAAAAGTAAGAGTAAAGTTTTCTTTGTGTCCGACGACGTACATCCTCAAACCATTGAAGTTGTAAAAACTCGTGCAAAATTTATCGGCTTTGACGTGGTTGTTGGTGACATCGACACACTAGCAGAGCAAGACGTATTTGGTGCATTGCTACAATATCCAAGCACAACAGGTGAAGTGCGTGACTTAACCGATGTGATTACCGCCGCTCAAGCCAATAAAGTAGTAGTAACGGTTGCAACTGATCTTCTTGCTTCAACGCTATTAAAACCAGCAGGTGAAATGGGCGCAGATGTTGTTATTGGTTCAGCACAACGCTTTGGTGTGCCAATGGGTTACGGTGGTCCACATGCAGCATTTATGGCTACACGTGAAAAGCACAAACGTACCATGCCGGGTCGTGTGATCGGTGTTTCTATTGATAGCAAAGGCAACCAAGCTCTGCGCATGGCAATGCAAACTCGTGAGCAACACATTCGTCGTGAAAAAGCGACATCAAACATTTGTACTGCTCAAGCACTGTTAGCCAATATGGCATCTTTCTATGCGGTTTATCATGGCGCAGAAGGCTTACGTACTATTGCTCGTCGTACTCATCACTTCACTGCAATTTTAGCCGCTGGTTTACATCATGCTGGTTACCAGTTAGCACATTCTAGTTTCTTCGATACGCTTACCATTAACACAGAAGAACAAACCGATCGTCTATACCAAGCAGCGCAACATGCCGGTATTAACCTGCGCAAGTTGCCAAACCAGCTTGGCATTAGCTTAGATGAAACCACCAGCCTTGCTGATATTGAAGCACTGTTTGATATCTTTGGTGTGGAATGGGAAATTGAACATTTCTCAGCTGACATCGCTGTAAATGAATTTGCTGCTATCACTGAAGCTTGCCGTCGTACTTCAGACTTTTTAACGCACCCTGTTTTCAATACTTATCGTAGTGAAACCCAAATGATGCGTTACTTGAAGAAGTTAGAAAACAAAGACTTCTCATTAACTCACGGCATGATCCCGCTTGGTAGCTGTACCATGAAACTGAATGCGGCAGCTGAAATGATCCCTGTTACTTGGCCTGAATTTGGTGGCATTCACCCATTCGCACCGAAAGATCAAGCTGCTGGCTACACAGCATTAGCGGAATCATTGAAACAGCAACTTTGTGAAATCACTGGTTATGATGAATTCTCGCTACAGCCAAACTCTGGTGCATCAGGTGAATATGCAGGTCTTGTTGCGATTCAACGCTACCATGAAAGCCGTGGCGAAGGTCACCGTAATGTGTGTTTGATCCCAAGTTCTGCGCACGGTACAAACCCTGCAACCGCTTCTATGGTTTCAATGAAAGTAGTGGTTGTTAAGTGTGATGATCACGGCAATATCGACCTAAAAGATCTTGAAGACAAAATCGAAACGTACCACAACGAACTGTCTAGCATCATGATCACTTACCCATCGACTCACGGTGTGTATGAAGAACAAGTGCATAAAGTTTGTGAAATGGTACACGCAGCAGGTGGACAAGTTTACCTTGATGGTGCAAACATGAACGCACAGGTAGGCTTAACCAATCCGGGTGTAATTGGCGGTGATGTTTCTCACTTAAACTTACACAAAACCTTCTGTATTCCTCATGGTGGCGGTGGTCCGGGTATGGGACCAATCGGTGTGAAATCGCACCTCGCTCCATTCCTACCAGGTCATATTGAAAATGGCGTACAAGGCAGTGATTTTGCTGTTTCTGCGGCAGATTTCGGTAGTGCGTCTATTCTTCCTATTTCTTGGGCTTACATTGCCATGATGGGCGGAAAAGGCTTAACGGAAGCAACCAAAGTCGCCATCCTAAATGCTAACTACATTATGGAACGTCTACGTCCACACTTCCCAGTTTTATACCGTGGTGAAAATGGCCGAGTGGCGCATGAATGTATTATCGACATTCGCCCACTTAAAGAAGCAACAGGTATTAGCGAAGAAGATATTGCAAAACGCTTGATGGACTACGGTTTCCACGCACCAACCATGTCATTCCCAGTTGCAGGCACATTAATGGTTGAGCCAACGGAATCGGAAGACAAAGCAGAACTTGATCGTTTCTGTGATGCCATGATCGCAATCCGCCAAGAAATGGACAAGGTTCAACAAGGTGAATGGCCGCTAGACAACAACCCATTAGTCAATGCACCACACACGCAAGTTGATTTGATGGCAGCAGAATGGGATCACCCATATTCTCGTGAAATCGCTTGTTTCCCTTCAGCACAAGCGAAAGACTCGAAATACTGGCCAACGGTTAACAGAGTGGATAACGTTTACGGTGATAGGAATCTAGTGTGCTCATGTCCGAGTATTGAGAATTATCAGTAAATCGCTTATCTCAACAAAAACCAAAATACATCCATCATTGAAAACCCGAATTTGATGGTGATGAACAAAAACAAAGGCAGAAACATATTCGTTTCTGTCTTTTTTTTCGTGCGCTGTATTTATATATCAACCCGTTGAAACCATGTCTCAGCATGATTCTCGTTTTGAAAAAAAGAAACCACGGATGCACAAAACTGCTAGCACCATGTAAAAAATGCCACCTTATCAATAAGTGATCGTCATCATATTTATTTGAACCATCATTTCAAAAAATAAAACCGCAATCACACTTTTATTTATTCAAATATAAATACTATTGTTTGTATATGAATACTGGTTATTCTGTCGCTATTAGATAAGGAGTATCCATGCACATTCATTACAACAACAACCCAATCGATGCGAAACATTACGACACCGAACGCCTACGCAGCGAATTTCTCACTGAAGATCTGTTTAAACCGAACGATGTCACCATTGTTTACAGCCACATTGACCGCCTTGTAGCCATGGGTGTGTGCCCAACTGATGCTCCACTGAAACTAGATGAATTTATCGATAAAAAAGCCTTTGGAACCGATTTCTTTTTAGAGCGCCGTGAACTCGGCATTTTAAACTTAGGCGGCAAAGCACAAGTGAAATGCAAAAATGCCACTTACGAATTAGATCATTTAGACGTGGTTTACTTAGGTAAAGGCGAGCAAGAAATTGAATTTACGTCGATAGATTCTGAACTAGAACCTGCATTTTATTGCTTAAGCGCACCAGCTCACCACACTTACCCATCTCGTATTGTGAAACGTTCTGATGCTCGTGAAGTCGAATTAGGCTCTCAAGAAAACGCCAACGATCGCATCATCAATCAATATCTACACCCAGATGTTTTGCCTACATGCCAACTTTGCATGGGCGTTACACATCTAAAACCAGGTAGTGTTTGGAATACTATGCCTGCGCATACACATGAGCGTCGCATGGAAGCTTATTTATATTTCAACGTGAAGCCATCTCAAGTGGTATTCCACTTTATGGGTGAGCCACAAGAAACACGTCATATCGTTGTACGAGACAAACAATTCGTTCTATCACCAAGTTGGTCAATCCACTCTGGTTGCGGTACGCAAAACTACAGCTTTGTATGGGGAATGGTAGGAGAAAACCAAACCTTCGACGATATGGACTTCATTGATATGGACACAATGAAATAACGAATTTTAAAAAAATAAATTAGAACCAAAGAGATTGAAGCACTAAACACCATTCATCGCTTCAATCTCTAAAGGACATAAAATTAAGATACGAGGATGTACAACATGTTAAAACAAAAAGCATTAAAACTTGCTGCTCTAACCCTTGCTGTTTCAGGTTCATTAGCAATATCTTCTGTTGCTAATGCTGCGACACAAATTAAAGCTGCCTTTAACCAATCCACTCAACACCCACAATATCTTGCTCTTTCTTCTTTTGGTGAGAAGCTTGAGAAAGAAACTGATGGCCGCTACAAAGTGTCTATCTATGCGAATGAACTACTTGGTGACCAACGTGCGGCACTAGAATTAGTTCAAACAGGTTCAATTCAAATGGCAGTGGTTGCCAACCCTCTTGTTGAAAACTACGACAAAACTTTCCGTGTAATCGGTATGCCATATATCTACACCGGTTCTGAACACCAAGAAAAAGTATTTACGACAGGTGAATTAGATTCACTATTTGCTTCAACCAAAAAATTCGGCTTTGAAGTACTAACGGCTTATACCGCTGGCGCACGAAGCATGTACACCAAGCAAGGCCCAATCAATACTATTGCAGACATGAAAGGGAAAAAGATTCGTGTAATGCAATCTGACACCATGATCAAAATGCTAGACTGCATGGGCGGTACAGGCGTTCCAATGGGTCAGGGTGAAGTATACAGCGCAATTCAACAAGGCGTTCTTGATGGTGCTGAAAACAACGAAATTACTTACTCTGATTTGAAACAATATGAAGTTGCTCCTTACTTCTCAAGCACTCGCCATCTAATGGTTCCAGACCTTGTTGTGATTAGCTCTGACTTCCTAGATAGCATGTCAGAAGAAGATCAGGCGACGCTGAAAAAACTCATTAAAGAAAGCACAACAGAAGAATTCAAAATCTGGAATGAACAAATCAGCACTGCGAAAGCAAACGCAGAAAGCCACGGCGCTAAGTTTAACGACGTAGACATCAAACCTTTCCAAGAAAGCTGCAAACCTCTACAAGAAACTCTAATCGAAACGCCAGAGCAAAAAGCACTGTACGAAAAAGTCGTCTCTATGCAGTAAGTTGAGCAGTGAGTTAACTGTTCAATAAGAACGGGAAAAAACTCTCAATACACCATCAAGCTGGCTCCATCAATAATGGTGGAGCCAACAAGCCAAGAACACAGTCCCCACCTAGATTAAGCATTGAAAGCTAATCTTCTTTAAGGTTGAGTATTATGGACAATAAACCATCCCTTTTTTTAACCCGAGTAAATCAAACCAAGGCTGCGATTGATTTCGTCATCTCATGGCTATGCATTTCAATTGTAGGTGCAATGACATTATTGGTGACTTACCAAGTGGTCTCTCGTTATTTATTTAATAGCCCAAGTGCAGTCAGTGAAGTGCTTTCTCGCTACTTGTTTATTTGGTTAATTTTCTTTGGCAGTGCTTATGTTTTCGGTTTACGCGAGCACATGAGTATTTCATTTATTAAAGACAAATTTGCGCCAAAAATTCGCATCATCACTGAAATGTTTATTGAAGTTGTGATTTTAGTATTTACGGCCTGCATCATGCTGTTTGGTGGATACAACACCTCTATGCGCCAAATGTGGCAAATGGACTCTGCACTACAGATCCCAATGGGCTTTATTTATGCAGCAATTCCAGCCAGCGGTGCGTTTATTCTTTTCTACTTTATTTGTAATCAAATTAATTTAATCGCACGTTTTAAAAACCTAAAAACATCGGTTAACTAATTAGGAGCATAATTATGGATTTAGCAGTTATTGCCGCGCTGATTATGTTTGTCGGTGTGGTTTTCTTCCTCGTGATTGGTACGCCGATCAGTATTAGTGTTGGTATTTCATCTTTCGCTGCCATGATGGTCATTCTGCCTATGAAAGGCGCAATGTTAACGTCAGCACAGCGTATGTTCGTGGGGTTAGATTCGTTCGCCTTACTTGCTATCCCGTTCTTTATATTAGCGGGTAACATTATGAACAACGGTGGTATAGCCATAAGATTGATTAACTTTTCTAAAATTATCAGTGGTTTCTTCCCTGGTTCACTAGCTCAAACTAACGTGGTTTCAAACATGTTATTTGGCTCTATCAGTGGTTCAGGTGTGGCTTCTGCGGCGGCGGTTGGTGGCATTATGTCTCCAATTCAGAAAAAAGAAGGATATGATCCTGCATTTAGCACAGCGGTAAACATTGCTTCTGCGCCAACAGGTATGTTGATTCCACCAAGTAATACCTTGATCGTTTATGCAACCATTGCTGGTAGCGTATCGATTTCGGCTCTATTTATGGGGGGTTATCTACCGGGTATTTTGTGGGGCTTAGCCGTGATGCTTGTTGCGGGTTACATGGCTAAAAAGCGTGGCTACATTGCAAAACACCGCATGAGCCTTGCTGAATGCTGCAAAGTAGCTGTAGATGCAATTCCGAGTCTATCTCTGATTGTTGTGGTAATTGGCGGTATTTTAGGTGGTGTATTCACAGCAACAGAAGCATCAGCAATTGCAGTGGTTTATTCACTATTTTTAAGCCTTTGTTACCGTTCGCTTGATTTTAAAAAGCTACCTGAAATCTTTTTAAGCACAGCGAAAATGTCGGCGATTGTTATCTTCATGCTTGCAACGTCTTCTATCATGTCTTGGGTAATGGCATTTACTCAAATTCCAGGCATGATCGCAGATACACTGCTTTCAGTAACAGATAACCCAATCATTATTCTATTGATCATTAACATCATCTTGCTGTTTGTTGGTACTTTTATGGACCCAACGCCTGCGGTACTGATTTTCACACCAATCTTCCTACCAATCTGTATGGACTTAGGTATGGATCCAGTGCAGTTCGGTATTCTATTGGTGTTTAACTTATCTCTAGGAACGATAACACCTCCGGTAGGGCCAATTTTGTTTACCGGTTGTAAGATCAGTGGCATCAGCATTGATAGCGTAGTGAAAACTCTACTGCCATTCTTCTTCGCCATCTTTGTCGTTTTGATGATGGTAACTTACATCCCAGCTATTTCATTAGCTATCCCTAACGCACTAGGTTTACTTGGCTAATTGACATCCAACTATCCCCAATAATGAAAGCAAAGAAATACGAAAAACAGCTTTCTATTATTGGGGATTTTTTTATTATTTAAATTTGAAATAGAAAAGAATCAACTCACCTACACTCAGCGAGCCAAAATTAACAATGGAAAATAAAAAAACAGAATACCGCGCTCCAGCGTTAGAAAAAGGGCTCGAAATTCTTGAACTTCTAGCTAATCAATCAGAACCCTTAACAAAAAAGCAGATTTCAGAACACCTCAATCGTAGCGTCAATGAAATATTTCGAATGCTCTCCGTTTTAGTTGAAAAACAATATATTCAATACGATCCAGAAAGTTCCAGTTATTCCCTTACTCTAAAAATGTTCGCCCTTTCCAACCAATCCCCTCCTATCGCCATGCTGCTAAAACGTGCTACACCCCTTATGGAAAAATTTAGCCACAGCGTCAATCAATCTTGTCATTTAAGCCGTTATAGCAACCATGAGTTAACTGTGATAGCAAGCCAAGAAAGTCCTTATAAGATGGGATTTAGCCTACGCCTTGGAGCCAAATTAGATATATGTTCATCTGGTTCAGGCGTGGTGCTATTAAGCTTTAGTGAACAAAAATCACTTGATGATATTTTGCTGTCACAACAAAGCGTTACCACTGAAGACCAAATAACGCATGCTTTAAGCCAATTAGAGCAAACTCGCCAACAAGGTTACTTCATTGGTAAAAGTCCCCAGATTTCAGGGGTAACCAATATCTCCGTTCCTATCTTTGGCGTATTTGGTGAAATCATTGCGGTAATTACCAGCCCATTTATGACACTGAACTCAAAAACGGTTCATCACCATATCGCTGACTTAGAAAACACCCGACAAGAGTTAATGAAACTCGCAGAGCAGCTTAATCAAAATCTTCCAGCAGAAAATATTCACGCATAAACTCGGCTTGTAACAGAACACAATGCAGATCAAAAAAGGCTAGATTGAATTACCAATCTAGCCTTTTTTATCTACTTTAGAAACAGGTTAACAACTAAACATGCGCTTCTTGCAGTTGTGGTTCAGGATTGCTATCACCGTTATCGTATTTATCAGCTTTTTGTAGGATCTTCTTAATGATGAAAGAAGATACAAACGCCACGGCAACCATCACAACAGCCAGCTCCGTTAATAGCTCAAAGTAGTGACCATAAGTATCGTGCACGAACGTTGCTGTTAGTGCTTGGCCTTTATCTAGCGCAATCGAGGTTGAGAACACCGCACCTAAAATGCCGCTTAATGCCATTGCTACTGAGTACAAACTTACTGAGAAGTTCTCAATAGTTTTTGGTGCAACTTTAATGATAAACGCTACCGCAAGGCTACCGAAGATTACTTCAGATAATGCTTGGAACGCGTGAACCACAAAGAAAATTTCAGGGCGAATCACCATATTTGGTGCGATATGTTTCACAGCAAAAGTCAAAATACCAAATGAAATTGCCGTACAAATAAAGGCAAATCCCATCTTGGTTGCTGTCGAGAAGTTAATACCACGCTTCTCTAATTTCATAAATACAACCGCAATGAATGGGCCAGATAAAATACACCAGAATGGGTTCATTGCCATTGAAGCTTCAGGCGCAATCGGCACGATATTGAATAAATCACCACGCATGGTGTTGATTGCCACCATGGTCATCGATGTCATCATTTGGCCGTAATACAAGAAGAAACAAGTGGTTAAGAACATGATAATCAAGATGGTCGACATTCTTAATGCGGTTGCTTTGTCTGATTTCACCATTAGGAAGATGAAGTACAAAATCGCCATTAAGCCAATCACATAAACGATGTTTTTGCCGATATCCATATTCGAGAACATGAAGAATACCAAGCCAACCATCGCACATGACAACACAATAAAGAACAACCAGTTACCCATTGAAACAGGTGCTTTATCATGCTCTGCACATACTGCGAGAAGTGATTTGCGTCTTGCTAATAAAGTGAAAACCGCTAAACACGCCAACACAACCGAGATGCTGAATGCGCTATAAAAGCCCACCGCTAACACCACTAGTGGGAAAATGTATTTACCTATCAATGAACCTAAGTTGTTCACTGAATAGTTAATTGGATAAGCATTTTCGAAATCTTGCGGATCTTTAAAGGTTCTTTTGTAAATGCTTGGGTAAGTAGGCGACATCAAACCACGGGCATAACTGGCTAAAGCAATACCGGTTAAGCTCATTGGAATATTGATGGCTGAAGCACCTAGCACCAACAACACATAACCCAGCGCAAAAGTGACAAAAGCAATCAAAAGTGAACGGTATGCGCCTAGAAATTTATCGGCAATAAAGCCACCAGCGATAGCAAATAATGGGCCGATAGAAGAAAACGCCCCCACTACCATCATGGTGTCGGCTTCATCATAGTTAAGCTCTTGCATAAAGAAGCGCGTGAGAATAACCATTACGCCATAGAATGAAAAGCCAAACATCATTTGACAGAACATCATAGAGGTATTTAAACGATTCCACATAATATTTATCTACTCATTAAGAAAAAGACCGCCAGAATATTATGCGTTAACCCTACAATCACAAAGTAAAATTGTTCATTAAGATGCTTTAGGTCAAAATTATTACGCTGCAACTTATTCACTCGATCATTGCTATTAACATATAAACAACAACAACTTGAGTTTGTGAATTTTTTGGATGAATTCACAACTAAATACCTACAAAGTGCCATTTCTTCTCAAGGTTTAACATCGTAGGATGGTCTGCATATTTTATAATCGAATTCGTTCATACCATGAAAAAACCTTCCCCAACTGACGCCATGCAGCAAATTATTGATGAAGCCAAGGCCACCTTTCCTTTATATGAAGACGATACCTTTGTGTGTGGAACAGAGGGCAACTGCATTGGATGCCCGAAGAAGTTAATGGAACTGGTGGATTCAGAATTGTCGTATTGGGAAAGCGCACTCAAACGAGGCATCACACCTAAATTTGATGAGATCCGCCGATTCGGAAAGCTTTGTACAAATGTAAAACGAGGTCTTGCTCGAAATAACGTTCTTTAACTAACTTTACATTCCTCTCTCTTGATTTCTTTTTGTTGCTCATTACTATATCGAAATGATAACAATTATCGATTGCAAAAAAATCATTAAAACAAGGAAATCATTTGATGAAAGGCATCTTTAAACATTCTTTATTAGCTTCTGCTTTATTTACCGCAAGTTTAACTAGCCTACCCGCTTTAGCGAAAAGCGTTACCGTTGATCACATCATGGGCTCAACCACTATTGAAAGCTCTCCAAAACGTGTAGTTGTGATTGGCGTTGGTGTGCTTGATGCTGTGGATGTATTGGGGATCAAGCCAGTTGCTGTTTCCAAAGGTAACGCATTTCCTGAATATTTAGCTCAATATGAAGACAAATCTTTTGCTTCTTCAGGCACAATTTTCGAGCCAGATTTTGAAGCCATTTATATGCAAAAACCTGACTTAATCATTGTTGGCCCTCGCAGTTCTAAACACTTTGAAGAACTTTCTAAAATTGCCCCAACCTTTGTTTATGCAGTAGAAAACGGCAAAGATTATTGGCAAAGCACGCAAGAACTTTGGAACGATTTAGGCGAGATCTTCGATAAGCAAGCTGTAGTGAAGCAGAAAATCGACGGCCTAAACCAACGCTTTGAAGCCATTAAAAGCTACAACCAAAGCCACGACATGGACGCTTTAATGCTGATGAGCTCAGGCGGAAACACAACTTCATTCGGCAAGGGTTCTCGCTTCTCGGTTTTATATGATGATTTTGGTTTTAAACCAACGATAGATTTTAAACCTGCAACAGAGAAGTTAGATGAAAAAGCAAAGGCGACACAAGGCAAGAAATCTGGGCGCACAGGCGGTCACGGACAATTGGTTTCTTATGAGTTAATCAGCCAAGAAAACCCATCGACTTTATTGATTTTGGATCGTGACAAACTGGTCAACAAAGGCAAAAGCACCACTCGCCAAGATTTCGAAAACGATCTGGTGAAATCGACCGACGCCTATAAAAACCACCGCATGATCTATTTAGATATTCCAGCTTGGTATGTGGCAAGTTCAGGCATTACCGCCACGGAAACCATGGTGAAAGATATCGAATCGTTAACTCAAGCTTCTTCTGCCAAATAACGGGTTGGAACTTTCGTGACTAAACTGCTGTTTTCTTTAGTCTGCTTGAGTTTTGCATCACTGTTTGTTGGAGTGGGAAATGTGTCTGTTTCCCACTTACTGCAAGGTGATGCGAATGCTTGGCAATTATTTATGACTAGCCGCATCCCTCGTTTACTGGCAATTTTATTAGCCGGAGCGGGGTTAAGTATTGCAGGCTTAATCATGCAACAAATCAGCCAAAATCGATTTGCTGCACCTTCCACTTCGGGCACGATTGAATGCGCCATGCTCGGCTTCGTACTTAGCCTGATCATCTTCGGAAACGGTAACCAACTTTGGCTCATCTTTGCAACTTCGATAATCGGCACACTGTTTTTCGTTCAACTTATTCAACGCATCCAATTTAAGAATGCGGTTTTTGTGCCACTTATCGGGATCATTTTCGGCAATATCGTTTCTTCAATGGCGACTTTTATTGCTTACAAATACGATGCGCTGCAAAACCTTTCAGGCTGGGCGGTGGCAAACTTCGCCAATATTTTAGCGGGCAATTATGAGTTGCTTTATATTGCGCTGCCTGTTGCCATTTTTAGCTACCTTTATGCAACTCGTATTTCAGCGGTTGGCATGGGAAAAGACTTCGCAATTAACCTTGGTTTGAACTATCAACAAGTGATGACGATCGGCGTGGCCTTGGTTTCGATCATGTCGGCAACCGTGGTGATGATTGTAGGGCAATTGCCATTTCTCGGTTTAATTGTGCCGAACTTAGTTAACCGTTTTTATGGCGACAACCTACGCCAAAACATTCCTCGTACTGCCATTTTGGGCGCAATTTTAGTGCTGGCATGTGATCTAGTGAGCCGCACTTTAATCTTCCCTTATGAGATCCCAATTTCAATGGTCATCAGTTTACTTGGTGGCAGCGTGTTTATCTTCTTCGTGATCAGAGGAATGAAACGTGATTAATATTAAAACGCTCACCAACAAGTCATTAAGCGGTCATTCCAGCCATCAATCCGATGCATTCAAAATCACTTTTCTGTTGGCTTTGAGCCTAATTGTGGCAGCTGTTTTTATCGGCCAAGGATTAACGCCTGATAATTATGAATACTTTTTATCTCGTCGAATTCCAAAAATTTTAGCCATTGTAATTTCAGGCTTGGCGATTGGGATGTCGTCATTTTGCTTTCAAACCATCACCAACAATCGCATTTTAACGCCAAGTATTATGGGTTTTGATTCCCTTTATTTACTCGTTCAAGTGCTAGTTGTGAGCTTATTTGGTGGTTTGAGTGTGATGATGACAAACCCATTCATTAACTTCTCGGTTTCCGTGATTTTTATGATGGGATTTTCATTAGTGCTGTTTTTAATGTACTTCCGATATTCCACCAGCAACATCATTTCTCTGCTTTTGCTTGGGGTGATTTTCGGACAACTTTTTCAAAGTGGGTCTTCGTTTTTGGTCATGGTAATGGACCCTGATGAGTTCGCCACCGTTCAAAGCAATATGTTCGCCAGTTTTAATAATATTCATGTCGAACTGGTGTATTGGACGCTGCCTATTTTAGTTATCGCCTGCGCTTGGTTGTTTAAATTACACCGCACTTTGGATGTGTTTTTGCTCGACCAAGATAACGCCACCAGCCTTGGTGTAGACATAAAACGCACCACTCGCACCGTGTTACTGCTTTCTTCTATATTGATTGCTGTATCCACCGCATTGATTGGGCCGATTATGTTTTTTGGCTTATTGGTCACTAACTTAACCCGTGAATGGCTCAGCCAATATCAGCACAAATATTTACTCACCGCTTGCAGTTTGATGTCGGTTGCGACGCTATTAACAGGGCAATGGGTAATTGAAAAATTATTCGGATTCGAAACCACATTAAGCGTGGTGATTAACTTCGTTGGCGGGATTTACTTCCTATTTTTATTGTTGAAAAACAAAGTGGTGTAAAGATCGCTTAGTGAGAGCTCTATGATTGAATTAAAAGCATTAACTAAATATTTTGGCGAACATCCTGTCATCAAAAACGCCAGTGCCGAGTTTGAAAAAGGCAAAGTCACCGCCATAATCGGCCCTAATGGAGCGGGTAAAAGCACCCTACTTTCAATGGCTGGAAGATTGCTCAAACGAGATCAAGGTGAAGTGTGGATCGACGGAAAAGAGCTGGTTGATTGGGACACCAAAGCCCTCGCTAAACGCCTTTCAGTATTGCGCCAATCCAATAACGTGCATTTACGTTTTACGGTGCGTGAGTTAATTGCGTTCGGGCGTTTTCCTTATTGCCAAGGTAATTTGAAAGCGGAAGATAACCAAGTGATCGACAAAGCGATTGCCTATTTAGATCTCACTGGCATTCAGTATCAATATTTAGATGAACTCAGTGGCGGACAGCGACAATTGGCGTTTATAGCTATGGTGATCGCGCAAGATACTGATTACGTTTTTCTCGATGAACCGCTAAACAACCTCGATATCAAACACTCGCTGCAAATTATGAGTACCATTTCTCGCCTTGCTCACGAGTTAAATAAAGCGGTGGTTATCGTCATCCATGACATCAATTTCGCTTCTTGTTATGCCGATACCATTATCGCGCTGAAAAAAGGGCAAATTGTCGCGAAAGGCACGGTTCCACAAGTGATTGACGCTTCGGTTTTAAGTGAGATTTATGAAACACCTTTCAACGTGATTGAAGTCGATGGCAAGCGCATGTGCTTGTATTTTAGATAGCTCATATTTTAAATAATTCGCATTTCAAATCATTTCGAGCAGCCATTGATTTTCTAACATAAATGCCCCTAACACTAACCCGCTCACTCTTGAAAGGTCGCTTACCCTTGAAAGATTAGGCGCAGTAGAGCGTGAAGAGCTAGAGCGAGTTGCAGAAGATGAAGCCGATTGTGCATCTAATTCATTTAATGCCGCAACTGGTTTCAAAACAGTTGATTTCCTTGGCTCTAACCAAGCTTTAGGGGCGTTATCGATTAGGGTTTTCAGCAAGGTTTGAACTCGCAATGGCAACACGCCTGCGGCAAAGTAACACACCACAGGTTTTGCTTCTCCATACCATTCAGGCAAACAAGGTTCAAAGCTATTTGGGTGTGCTTTTAGGTAATTATTGGCAATCCAAGTGGGTAACATGCCAATGCCGTAGCCTGATGAAATGGAATCCAATTGCAGCATTAAGTTGTCGCTGGTTAAACGACTAACTGGCGGCATCACCATACATTCTTCTTGTCCGTTCGATAAAACTACTCGTTGATCGTTCTGTCCATTTAGCGGTAACCATTGGTGTTCATCTAGTTGATTTGGATGTGAAATACCGCCGTTTATTTGAGAACGGTTATCCTGCAGATAGCGGGGAGCAACATACAACCCATATTGCCAATAACCTAAAGTCTTTTTGCGCCAAGTTCCCGACAGGGTTTCCTCTCCAACCGACAGCACAATATCGGGTTCTTTTTGGAAATATTCTTCTCTCGCTTCAGTAAACAAACGGACATTCACATTTGGGTGAAGATCTAAAAACTGATTCAATTCCTTTCTTAACCAACCTCGAACCAAGCTTGGCGAAGCCAATATCGTTACTTCTCCGCTAATACTTTGTTTTAACGATTGTAAAGCATTCTGCGATTCTTCCGCCATTTTTAGCAGCCTTTCGCAATATTGTGCAAAGACTTCTCCAGCACGAGTCAGCATTAAACGTGAGCCTTGTTTAATAAATAGCGTTTGTCCTAGCTCAGATTCAAGCTGCGCTAATCGACGGCTGATAGTGGATTTTGGTTGGTTCAACGTTCTGGCAGCCGCTGTCACACTGTTATAACGGCTTAAAGCAGCAAATGCTCGAATTCCTTGAAGCTCAGTTTTCATTTTTATCCCGTTTTCTTCTTTTCGAAATGAAGCTCGTTATTTACGAAATTTTACCGTCTCATATATGGAACGGCCTGTTCCATCTATTGATCTATTCATTAACAAAAATTTAATGAACAATCGCAAATGATGTTGAGAATCATTATCAATTAAAGGAATAAGAATGTCTAGAAACACTTTCCCGCTTTCATTTTTAGCGGGCTCAATTTTATTAGCGTCAACTCAAACCATTGCTGCCGAAAACTCAAGAACAGAAACCATGGTAGTAACAGCGGCAGGTTATGAACAAGCGGAGATAACCGCACCTGCTAGTATCAGCGTGATCACTCGTGATGAGCTTGAAAATAAATACTATCGTGATGTTACCGATGCCTTAAAAAGCGTTCCCGGTGTAACAGTTACAGGCGGTGGCGATACTAAAGACATCAGCATTCGCGGCATGGGTTCGGCTTATACCGTGATTCTGGTTGATGGCAAACGCCTTTCGAGCCGCAGCACTCGTCCAAACAGTGATGGACCGGGGATCGAGCAAGGCTGGTTACCACCTTTAGAAGCGATTGAACGCATTGAAGTTATTCGTGGCCCGATGTCGACGCTATACGGATCGGACGCAATCGGTGGTGTGATTAACGTGATCACCCGTAAAGATGCTCAGCACTGGACGGGTAATGTTCAGCTCGGCACAACCATTCAAGAAGATCGAGATTCGGGTGATGAACGCAGTGCGAACTTCTTTGTGACCGGCCCTCTGAGTGACGATCTCACTTTGCAATTAAATGGACAAACCACGCTGCGAGAAGAAGATCAGATCCTCAATGGTTATGAGGATAAAGATCTTAACGCCATCAATTCCAAACTGACTTATCACATCAATGATAAGCACAATGTTTCTCTTGAAGCTGGCGTGACTGAGCAAACTCGTGAAGGCACGGCAGGCAATACGCTTGAGGACGGTGAAGAAAGCTCTTTAGACGAATATCAACGCAACAATTACGCAGTCACTCACGAAGGCGATTGGGGCGCAATTGGTAAATCAACCACCTATTTACAATATGAAGATTCGGAAAACAAAACCCGCAAAATCGAGAGTGAAAACACCACATTTAAAACCAGCCTTGTCACTCCGATTTACTCGCACACTTTGACGTCTGGCTTTGAATATCAACATGAAAAATTAGAAGATTTCACCACTAACAGTGCATCGGATTTAACTAAGTTAGACAACGACCGTTATGCTTATTTCTTAGAAGATGAATGGGCGATTGTGGAATCATTCCGCTTAACTGTTGGTGCACGTTTGGATGATGATGAAAACTACGGCACTCACGTTAGCCCAAGGATTTACGGCGCTTGGAGTGTCACCAATGATTGGGTAGTTAAAGGTGGTGTGTCGACAGGTTATCGTGCTCCAACTTTGCGTGAAACATCCGCAGATTGGGCGCAAGGCAGTCGAGGCGGTAATATTTACGGCAACCCAGATCTTGATCCAGAAAAATCAGTCAACAGTGAGATCAGCTTGAACTACCAAAATGACTATGGTGTCACCTCAAGCCTGACTTATTTCTACAATGACTTTGACGACAAGATCACTCGTGTCGCTTGTCCTGAATGTGGCCCAGTTAATAGCAGCGGTAATACAGCGACCAAACGCATCAACGTAGATAAAGCAACGACGCAAGGTGTGGAATTTGCACTCGGCACGCCAATTGGTGACAGCCTATTCTGGAACACAAGTTATACCTATAACCATTCGGAACAAAAATCGGGGGAATATAAAGGTCAGCCTCTAGTTCAACTGCCTAAGCACTTATTCAAAACCGATCTTTCTTGGCAAGCAACCGACGCTCTAGAAGCATGGACTCAAGTCACTTATAACGGTGAAGAAATGGAACCAACCACAGGTCCATCATCCAGCAGCATTGAAGCTCCGTCATACACTTTCTGGGATATGGGTGTTAGCTATCAATTAACCGACAGTGTAAAACTTAATGCTGCGGTTTATAACTTGTTAGATGAAGATGTTGGCTATGAAGAATACGGTTATGTCGAAGATGGCCGTCGCTATTGGCTAGGTATGAATATCGGATTTTAATTTATAGTCAAAAAATAAGCTTAACTGATTGCTTTGTTTGATAATTTAAAGCAGCCAACCGTAGCCACACATAGTGAGTTCGGTTGGCTTTTTTGATTAAAGATTATTTTTTAAATTGAGCATCAAGCCAATCAAAAGCTTCTTTCTGCATATCTGCAGTAAAAGTATGAGCTTTGTCTGGCCAAATTTTTGTTGTGAGTTTATCGCCTGCCTTGTTTGCATCCCAAACTGAATGCATTGTTTTAAATGCTGATTGAACGGATTCAACAGGGAATAAGGTATCTTGACCACCAGCATAGACCAACATAGGCTTTGGTGCGCTCAAGGCCGCAATATCAGGATAATCTAAGTAACGAGAAATATAAGGGTGCAACATTGAAAATGCTGATTGCCCTTTAAGCTGATTATTTCCAGGGACCATTAGCCCTTTCATCGTACCCATCCAACAGTCGGCAATACTTGCAGTAATCGAATCAGATAGCGCAGCTAATTGCCACGAGCGAAATGCCCCCATAGAGAATCCAACTGAAGCAACTCTTGTTTTATCAACTTCAGGCATACTTGCCAGAAAATCGGCAGCTCTCGCATCTTCTAACGCAATAATTCCTGCAAATGAAGCGCCTAAATTAAATAAATTCGAAGCCAAAGCCTGTTGCGAATTAGTTTCAAATCCTTCAACAGAGCGATCTCCCCAGCCTAATGCATCTATAGATAAGACCACATACCCACGTTTTGCCAATTCATCCCCAGGAAAACGACCAGAGAAAAATTTATCCGCCCACTCTTGAGAAGATTTTAAGCGTTTTTCATCATTCCAAGTTTGAACAAATTTTTCTTTGCCTATATCAAATCGACTTCCGTGATCATGTAAAAATAATGCAGCAGGAAAAGTGCCCTCTCCTTTTGGAACAAGCAAGAAAGCTAATACTCGACTTTCAGCACTAATATTAAAAACGACTTTTTTAGCTATGTAAGATCCTCGATCAATTTGATCAATAACAACCGGATTAAATTGTGTGTGATCTTGATACGGAAAAATGATTTCTTTCGCTTTCGCAATTCCTTGAGCTCGCCATTGCTCCGGTGGCAATTTATTCTTTTCCCAACCTAAACTAAACTCCATGCGATCTTTCAATTTTTCATAAAACACAGGAAAACTACGCTCAGGGCTATCTATGGCTTGCTTTTGGTATTCCTTTCCATCAAAGGAATTGGCTTGAACAACGGAAGATATTGAAATGAAAAATAAAGCCGTTAATCCTAGTTTTCTTATGTGTTTTATAGCCATAAATCCCTCTAACTAAAACTGAAATAATGTTTTAAATTATCAAGTTACTGGATGTATTTTCGTTATGGCTATCACAAAATTCAAGAAGCCTAAAAAGGATTGAGTTTTCGCATCATTATCCATATTAGAATGAAGGTTTGATACTCTTTCGAGCAATATTGTGAGCATCTATTTGAACAATGAGTTCGTTGTGGTAGGTTGTGTTAAAAAAATTACCACAACAGGCTATTGTGGCATAACAGCTAACACAACCTACCACAAGTGTAGACACTAAAAAGTAACGACTTCTATTACTTCACAAAATACAAATCTTTCGAATATATACGGCCTTCTGCGTTATGCATTGGGTAGCCGCCTAATTTTGCATTCACTAAACGGGATTGCATAAAGTAGTAGATCGGGATGATTGGCATATCTTGCGCTAACATTTGTTCTGCTTGATCGTAGAACTGGTTACGCTCTTTCACATCAACAGCAGCCTGTGCTTTGGCGATCACTTCATCGTATTTTGGATTTTCGTACGATGGGAAGTTCTTATCATTATTCGACGTCATCAAGGTTAAGAAGGTTGAAGCTTCGTTATAATCACCACACCAAGATGCACGCATAATATCGAAGTTACGTTCTTGACGAGAAGAAAGGTAAGATTTCCACTCTTGGTTATCTAACGTCACTTCCATGCCTAAGTTCTTTTTCCACATAGAAGCAATCGCTACTGCAATCGCCTTGTGGTTTTCGCTGGTATTGTAAAGTAATGAAGATTTAACCGGATTATCACGACCGTAGCCCGCTTCTTCTAACAGTTTTTGTGCTTCTTGATCACGTTGTTGCTGTGTCCATGTTGCATATTCAGGCTGAGTGGCGCTAAAGCTTGCTACATCTTGGTGAGCAAAAGTATAAGCCGGTACATTGCCTTTGGTGACGCCTTTAGCAATCACATCACGCATCACTGAATACGACAAGGCTTTACGCACACGTACATCATCAAATGGCTTACGCTTGGTATTTAACGCATAGTAATAAGTACAAAGTAACGGTGTGATTTTAAATTCATCTGGATGATCTTTTTTCAGCTTATCCGCCATAACAACTGGCACGTCAGACGTAATATCCACTTCACCTGTTAGGTAACGGTTCATCGCAGAAGTTTGGCTTTCGAATGGAATATAAGTGACTTTGTTGATCACGGTGTTTTTGTTATCCCAGTAGTTCGGGTTGCGTTCCATATCTAAACGCTCGTTGATCACCCAATCTTTTAATTGATAAGCACCGTTCGACACCATGTTTTCAGGCTTAGTCCAGCTATCGCCAAACTTCTCAACCACTTTTTGATTGATTGGCATCATCACTGTGTGCGCAGTCATTGCCACAAAGTACGGCACAGCTTTATCAAGTTGGAATTGCAATGTGTGCTCATCAATTGCTTTCACGCCAAGGCTATCAACTGGTTGTTTGCCATCAATGATCGCTTCTGCGTTTTTGATACCAGTGAGTTTCAAATACCAAGAGTTTGGTGAAGCAAATTTTGGATCGACCGCCATGTGTAAGCTGTAAACGAAATCTTGTGCTGTTACTGGATCGCCATTCGACCATTTAGCATCTTCACGCAGGTGGAAAGTGTAGTTTTGGTTATCGGTTGTTTCCCAGCTTTTTGCTACGCCCGGAACCACTTTGCCATCTTGATCTTGAATGACTAGACCTTCAAACAAGTCGCGCAAAATGTGCATTTCAGGAATGCCTTCCGCTTTAAGTGGATTTAGTGTTGCTGCTTCAGCATCATTACCACGAATAAGTTCTTGAGTTGGAGCTAGCGTGACATCACTTGGTACGTTGGCAGCTTGAGTTGCAGTTGAAAAAGTCGCTGTTGAAATAAATACGCTCGAAAGAGCAAAAACAAGCGCAGAAGGTTTGAGCGCAAAAGGCTTAAAATTAAGCATGAGTGTTCCTTTAATCTTATTTTGTATATTTTCGTTTGAGTATGTAACCATTGCTGGTGTCTGTAACTATTTTTGCTGTCTGTAACTGTTTTTACTATATGTAACTATAGCCTTAATGCCACATTCATCCCATGCTTAATTCGAATTTTCAGGCGTTATCTTTTCTATCTGTGACTTATTTTCTTTATCTGCTAATCAGAATTCGTAATAATCGAGCCATAACAACAAAAATGCAGAAAGGAAGCCAACCATGAGCGTGGTGTTAAGAACAAGACAACAACGAGCACATTTCAGCCTTCAGCCCCAAATTTACGGGAAATCTGTGCTGGGTGCGCCTTTATTGTATTTCCCTGCACAAGTCCAAACTGAAAAGTCGGGATTAATTATTGCAGGCACTCATGGTGATGAAACCGCTTCTATCGTGAGCCTTTCTTGTGCGCTTCGCTCCATCGAAAATGGCCAACTTCGACATCATGTCATTTTGAGCATGAACCCAGATGGTAACCAACTTGGCACTCGAGCCAATGCGAATGAAGTGGATTTAAACCGCAATTTTGCTAGTGAGAATTGGCAATCCGGCGGAACCGTTTATCGCTGGAGCACTCATGAACCAGAACGAGATGTAGAAGTCGGAACTGGTGACGCCCCAAATTCTGAACCTGAAACCGCTGCATTGTGCCAATTAATCGAGCAACTACAACCTGCGTGGGTAACATCTTTTCACGAACCTTTAGCTTGTATTGACGATCCAAGTTTTTCACCACTCGCTAAATGGCTATCCGATAAATTCCAATTACCTATGGTAGAAGATGTTGGCTACGACACCCCCGGCTCCTTTGGCTCTTGGTGTGCCGAGCGAGATTTACTGTGCGTGACCGTTGAATTTCCACCGGTTTCTGGCGATTACGCTTGCGAGCATTATTTGAAGGGGCTGATTGAGTTGTTGGTGGGTGAGTTTTGATATCTTTTCTGTTTTTGAAAAGAAATAGCCCTTTTATGTAAGGGCTAATAAATATATTTTGACTTGTGATAGGCGCCTAAGTGTTACTTTCTTTGAGCTAGAAAATCCAAATCGAAATTATCTGGATGCGCACTACCACGTAAGTTTTTGTTTAACTGATCAATGCTCGCCATATCGTTTGATGAAAGCTCAAAATCAAAGACATTTATGTTTTCTAGAATCCGTTTAGGATTAACAGATTTAGGGATCACAGAATGACCATGTTGAAGATGCCAACGTAAAACTACTTGAGCGACAGTTTTGCTATAGCGCTGCGCTATATTAGTTAACACTGAGTCTTGAAGCAGATGAATAACTTCTTCTTTATTTACTGGGTGATTCGTGTATATGCCACCCAAAGGAGACCAACACTGCGTAATAATGCCGTGTTGTTTATGAAACTCAGTTGAATCAGATTGCGTAAAGTATGGATGTAACTCAATCTGATTCACCGCTGGAATTACACTGGTGTGTTCCATCAATCGGACTAAGTG
This sequence comes from Vibrio sp., assembly GCA_047975485.1. Classification (GTDB taxonomy): domain Bacteria; phylum Pseudomonadota; class Gammaproteobacteria; order Enterobacterales; family Vibrionaceae; genus Vibrio. The sequence goes on from JBKEDP010000002.1 coordinate 51,313, forward strand.
AGCGGGAGTAAAGTTACATACCCCAATCGACTTTATCAGACCTTGTTTTTGAAGTTGTTCGGCAGCTTTGTATGCTTCAATCGTCTTATCAAAAGAACTGGGTGACGGTCAGTGAAGTAAATACAAATCTACGTAATCAGTTCCTAGTCTTTCGAGGCTATTTTTTAGCGCGTCAGGAGTCTGAATGCTACCGTATTCATTTAGCCAAGCTTTAGTGGTAATGAATAATTCTTCTCGATAAACATCGCTCTGACTAATGCCTTCTCCAACAGCGGCCTCATTGCCATAAGCCGAAGCGGTATCAATTAAACGGTAGCCACTTTCGAGTGCGTATTTGACAGCATCCACAGTCTGTTTTGAGTCAGCAAGATAGACGCCGAGCCCTAGCGATGGAATCTTAGCTGTGTCATTCATCAAGTATGAAGATAAAGTAGTCATATATTCCTCATTTTCTGTTGCTCAACTAGGGATATTCCCTAATCAGACGGGTATAAAGATGACAAGTATTGATAACACTAGTCATCTATATCGAGACGTGATTAATCACTTGGATGAAATGGATTTACCAAGGGAAGCTGTCTGGATCGTTCTTCGGATTCCAGCGTTCATTCTTGTTTAACCCATTGATAATGGACATATCTACTGGCGATAAAGTAAAGTCAAATATATTCATATTCTCTTGAATATGCTCAGGATTAGAAGAGCGCGGGATCGTAATTACACCTCTTTGGATATGCCAACGAAGTATGATTTGAGCAATACTTTTTTTGTATTTATTGGCAATTTTTCCAATGACCTTATCCTGTAAGACCCCATTCTGTCCTGAGCCTAATGGTGACCACGCTTCTACTCTAATGTCTTGATTAAAAGTTTGGCCAACTACTTCTTGTTGACTCATGTAGGGGTGCAACTCAATTTGGTTTACGACTGGTTTAATCGTGGCATATGTAAGTAATTCATCGATGTGGTGAGGGTTGAAATTACTTAGCCCGATAGCACGAACCTTATTTTGTTTAACGAACTCCTCCATGATCTTCCACGTTTCTTCGACTTTATCGTTTACAGGCCAATGAATAAGCAGTAGATCAATGTAGTCACCACCTAATGCCTGAAGACTATCTTGAATGGACTCACGAACAGTTCCATTCCTCATGTTGTCGGGTGAAATTTTGGTCGTGATAAAAATACTGTTACGAGGCACTTTGCTAGCAACGACGCCTTGATATACTGCGGCCTCATTGCCATAGGCTTGAGCTGTATCGATCAAACGATAGCCGGTTTCAATAGCTGTCTTAACACAATTTGTGGCAACATCACCGGTTAATGTCCAGGTACCCGCTCCTAGCTGAGGGATAATTAAATCATCTTGCAAATTAATCATCGGGTAAGCTGATGACTTTCCATCCGCTGCAAATACTTTGGGTAACGGTAGCAAACTCGCTGCAGCTATGGCACCAATACCTGTAATGAGCGAGCGTCGTTTACTTTTCCCGTATTCAGATAACTCTTCTATGTTGTCTTTCATTTGGTTTTTCCTTTCCATATTGATTTAAACAGTTTGCTCGGAACTATCTATTGAGCAGATGAACAAAAGAAATTCGTCAGCCACCACGTTGTGTTTTGCTGATTATGTTCCTTAAATGGTATAGAGAATTAGTCCATCACCCGACTCAAGTGCTCTCTCTTATCGGTAGAAAGTTTGAGTAACACCACGCTACCCGCGATAATGAGGAAAATAATGGAAGCCTCTAAAGGCGCTTTAGGACCCCAAAAATCCAATAAGTATCCACCTAGGGCCGCACCACACGCATTGGCGACTTGTATAACAGCAACTTGCAGTCCACCGGCACTTTCAGCATCATCACTAACACTTTGAGTTACCCATGTGGACCACCCGACAGGTACCAATCCAAATGTGACCCCCCAGATGATAATGGCGCACCCGGTAAGAACACTATGGTGCCCAAATAGCACCAGCACAGCTGCACAAATTGCTAAAAGAAGTGGAGCGATACTTAATGTTGGTTTTAACCCTTTACGTAAGAATTTGGATGAGAATGACGTACCGACGAAATTAGCGATCCCAAATAGAAGCAGCATGAGGGAGATGCTGTTTACATTCAGTTGAACGACAGACTCAAGAAATGGGCGGATGTAAGTAAAGAACCCAATTTGTCCAGCAAAAACAGCGAAAATGGCTATCATCGCGCTAGGGACTTCTTTCCTTCTTAGAACTAGAATTGCCGATAGTACGTTACGCGATTGATGTGAATGCATACTCGGTAGAGCAATGATTTGCCAGAGAAAGCACACTATCCCCATCGCAGCAGACGCCAGAAAAACACCGCGCCAACCAATTAACGCCCCCAAAAAGCTACCCGCTGGCGTAGCTAGGACAAGGGCAATAGATACTCCGCCAAAAACGATAGATAAGGTTTTAGAGATATCATCGGGTTTTGCCAACTGCATGGTAATCGATGCAGACATCGCCCAAAATCCGCCTAAAGCGATGCCCAACAATGCTCTCGCAAACATAATTGCGACAAATTGATGGCTGAGAGCGGTCATCGCCGAGGATTCAACTAGTAAAACAGAAAAACTCAAGACCACTTTTCTTCGATCAATATTTTTCGCAACGGATGACGCAAATAGACTCGATATCACCGTAAAAACCGCGGTAATTGTTAAGGTTTGTCCTACGGTACCCGATGACACGTTTAATTCTTCAGACATAGGCGTGATCAGGCCCGCTGGAAGAAATTCAACGGTTACCAAAAAAGCAACGGCAAAAGCGATTGAGAAGACGGCACTCCACTGAGTTTTAGGCGTAGGCAAGTTACTATGTGTAGTTGCTGTTTGGGTATTCATTTAAAATCTGTACCTATATTTAATCATCAACCGTAATTGGAAAGGTTGTGCTGTCTACATCTTCGGGATTTGGGCCTGAGCGTAATCCAGTATCCAGAGAATCAATCAATAGTCTTTCTTGTGGTGTAAGTGAAAAATCAAATACATCGATATTTTCAATAATTCGGCTCGGCGTGAATGACTTTGGTATAGCGGAAATGCCATTATCCAAATGCCACCTTAAAATAACCTGCGAAGGCGTTTTATTGTATTTAGCCGCAATAGCTTCGATTGCAGGATCGGTTAATGGATCGGTTTCATTCGCACGTCTTACACTGCCACCTATTGGAGACCAAGCTTGTGTTGTGATCCCTAGCTTTTGGTGGAAAAGCTGAGCTGATTTTTGAACATATCGTGGATGAAGTTCAATTTGGTTGACAGAAGGTATGACGGATGTATTGTCCATCAGTGTTTTTAAGTGCAATTCGGTAAAATTACAGACACCGATTGCACGTACTTTTCCTTCTTTTAGGAGTTTTTCTGCCGCAATATATGAGTCCAACGTTTTATAAAAATCATGTGGAACAGGCCAGTGAAGCAGATACAAATCGATGTACTCCAGACCTAACTTCTTAAGGCTGACATCACAAGCTCTCTGTGTGGATTCATAGCCGTAGTCTGACAGCCACAATTTTGTGGTAACAAACAGCTCATCTCTTTGAATACCACTATTGCGGATCCCCTTTCCAACTTGACGTTCATTTCCATAAGCCGCAGCGGTATCAATAAGGCGATATCCACTCTTAATTGCAGTTTCGACAGACGATGACACGAGTTCAGGATGGTCTCGGCCAAGAACGCCTAAGCCTAATGCTGGCATATCGATTCCGTTATTAAGTTTTATGACCATTTCTTCTCCCTATTTAGCTAAGAAGCCACCATCAACAGCCAATGCATGGCCAGTAACGAATCCAGCGCCAGGGCTACATAACCAAAGCACAGCACTGGAAATTTCTTCACTTTTTCCTAAACGGCCCAGTGGGATTTCTTTTATGACGGCAGCCATATGCTCAGGGGCGGTTTCAACAGCTTGTTTAACCATTGGTGTCTCGATTGGACCGGGACAAACTGCGTTAATGCGGATACCTAAAGGCGCATATTCTAGCGCAGTGCTTTTTGTTAATCCGATGACTCCATGTTTTGATGCAGTGTAGGCACCTAAGTTAGCAAGCCCTGCTAACCCGCTATTGGATGAGCAGTTAACAATCACGCCATTGCCTTGCTTACGCATTTGCTTAAGCTCATGCTTTAAGCTATTCCAAACGCCTTTTAGGTTTACGGCGATTGCTGTATCGAAATCATCACCTTCCGCATCCGCGATATTCGTGACAGGCACGTGCAAGCCTGCGTTGTTAAATGCAATATCGAGCTTTCCAAACACAGATACTGTTGTGTCTATCAAAGTTGCAACGTTAGTCTCAAGGCTTACATCACATTGAACACTGATTGCTTTATAGCCTGAATCAGTAAGCTCTTGTGCTGCTTTATCAACTGATTCTTTGTTCATATCGGCTAAGACTACTGAAGCGCCTGCACGAGCAAATGCAAAGGCTGTCTCGCGTCCAATCCCCGATGCAGCGCCGGTTATCAAAGCGACTTTTCCTTCAAAATTCATATATAAATCTCTAGTTTGTGTGTTATCGAATAATGTGGTGATGAGTTCTGATCCGCTCTCGCATGTGCAATATTCATGGCATAAAAATTAAAATTCATCATTACGTATCAGAACGATTAGTTTTTGGCCTAATCAAGTTGAAATACATATTAGTCAATGAGATCATTGTTGAGTAGATAGGGTTTGTTGTATGAAGTGTTGAGGAAAATTCAATAATGCTAAAGATGAACATCAATGCGTTACAAGCCTTCACTGTTATTGCGCAGGAAGGCAGTTTTACACGTGCAGCAGGAAAGCTTGGAGTGACGACTTCAGCGCTGAGTCACAACATGAAAGAGTTGGAAGAACAACTTGGTGTTCGTTTATTGATTCGAACAACTCGAAGTGTCACAACGACCGAAGCTGGGGAAGCTCTAGTGCAAAGTCTAAGTTCAATGTTTACTCAAATGGAACATGACTTAGAGTCGCTCGCTGAGCTGAGGGATAAGCCGGCAGGAGTAATACGAATCACAGTTGATGAATATGCCGCGTATTCGGTATTCATGCCTAAGATTAAGTCCTTTTTACTTGATTATCCGGATATCAAGATAGAAGTGTTTATTGACTATGGTTTCACGGATATTGCAGCAAATCGAATGGATGGCGGAATTCGTTTTGGTTCTGAAGTTGATAAGGATATGATTTCATTTCCCATCTCAAATACAGTACCAACCTCATTAGTTGCGAGTCCTGAATACTTCGCTAATCGAGAAAAACCTACACACCCCAATGATCTGATTAACCACTCTTGTTTGTGTTTGTATCTACCGACATATGGTGGTCTATATGCTTGGGAGTTGGAGAAGGGCGAACGATCCATTCGAGTGAAAGTAGATGGTCAGATAACGTTCAATACGATAATGCCGATGAGACAGGCCGCTTTAGATGGACTTGGCATTGCCTTTCTACCAACTGAACTCGTAAATGTGGATATACAATCAGGAAGGCTCATTGAAGTAATGAAAGATTGGGTTCCAGTCTTTGAAAGCTATCACTTTTATTATTCCAGTAGAAAGCACAAAACGACAGCATTTAACTTATTTCTTGATGCATTGAAACATGAG
>JBKEDP010000034.1:0-38050 GCA_047975485.1 Vibrio sp.
GTTGGCTACCGTAATAGTTCGGCACACCCAATTGCTTCACTTTTTCAAGGCGCTCTAATACGTCGGCCATATCGGTCACATCAACCAAACGTAAAATAAACTGGTTGCCGATTAAGTCGCCCGGACGCAATTTTTTGTTGTGGCGAGATGTTTCCAACACTTTAATGCTTGGGTGCAAAGCTTCTAATTCTTTTGCATCAAAGGTGTTTTCCGCTTTTGGCAAATGCACACTTAACCATTGTTCGGTTACGGCATGGCGATCTTTCAAACCAGCCCAACCGACATTCTTAGACGGTACACCGCAAAGGCGAGCAATTTCATTCGCAACAAATGAAGTGTTTTCCCCTTCTTTGCGAATTCTCACCATCAAATGTTCGCCAGTTCCTGCAAACTCAAAACCTAAATCTTCAATCACTTGAAAGTCTTTTGCTTGGTTTTTAATTTTTGCTTGAGCAACAGGTTTTCCAAGGAGATAAGAAAATGGAGCAAGAATATCAGTCATGGTTTTATCTTTTGTTTGAGGGTGAAAATTTAATTTGAAGATGAAAGTTCAGCAGAAGTCATAGATTTAGGCGCGAACAATCAAAGCGACCGCTTCACAAGCGATGCCTTCTTTGCGACCAGTAAAGCCTAGCTTTTCAGTGGTGGTCGCTTTCACATTAATGTTGTCGAGTTCAGTTTCTAAATCAGCAGCAATCGCTTCACGCATAGATTCAATATAAGGCAACATTTTTGGTGCTTGCGCAATAATGGTGACATCCGCATTACCCAGCTTGTAGCCTTTTTCTTTTACGAAACGGTACACTTCACGCAATAAAGCACGGCTGTCTGCGCCTTTCCATTTATCGTCCGTATCTGGAAAATGTTTGCCAATATCGCCACCAGCAATACAGCCCAACAACGCATCGGTTAAAGCATGCAAAGCAACATCGCCATCGGAATGAGCAATCAAACCTTGTTCATAAGGAACGGCAACACCACCAATGATAACTGGACCTTCACCGCCAAATTTATGCACATCAAAACCGTGACCAATTCTAATCATGTTGTTTTCCTTAGTGAATTTGTGAAATCTGGCTTAGGAAAAAAGCTGCGAGAGCCAGATCTTCTGGTTGCGTAATTTTAATATTGTCGGAACGCCCTTGAACCAATAAAGGCTGCTGACCTAATCGTTCCATCGCTGATGCTTCATCAGTAATTTCCGCCTGATTTGCTAAAGCATCCGATAGAGCCGATTCTAACTCAAACAATGGGAACATTTGCGGAGTCAGCGCATGCCATAAATGATTTCGGTCAACCGTGTGATCAATGCAGTTCACTGAATCAGTCACCATCGCACGCTTCATGGTGTCACGAACAGGCGACGCTAAAATACCACCGTTATTGGCAGCTAAGCATTGTTCAATCAATTGAGTCACATCAGCATGAGTTAAACATGGTCGAGCTGCATCATGTACCAAAACCCAGATATTTTCATCAGTGTTTGAACCTGTTGCTAGAGATTCTTGAGTAAGATATTGCAAGCCAGAAAGAACAGAATCCACTCGTTCTTTGCCACCAGCGACACGGATCACGTTATCCATTTTCGCTAACGGCAAAGCATCAAAATATTCATCACCTTCGCTGATGGAAACTACCACTCGGCTGATACTTGGGTGTGCGAGTAAATTTTCAATGGTGTGTTCAAGAATGGTTTTACCGTTCAACAATAGATATTGTTTAGGCTGATTGGCTTGCATGCGTTTTCCTACCCCAGCGGCAGGAACAACAACAGTAAATTGAGGGTTACTCATTATTGATCATCATTGGAATTAAACGTGGCATTGGCTTCAGTATTATCACCAATGATTCGATAAAAGGTTTCGCCTTCTTTGATCATGCCAAGCTCATGACGAGCACGTTCTTCGATTGCATCCAGACCTTGGCGCAAATCGTCGATCTCGGCAAACATCAGATCATTACGTTTTTTTAAGCTGTTATTCACTTCTTGCTGCACTTCAATATCCGCATGCACTGCTTGATAATCGAAGATGCCGTTCTTACCCCAAAACAAATCGTATTGCAGGGTGGCTAAAACGAAGAGAAGAATTAATGTAAATAGTCGCATCACTAACTCGCTATAAAATTTCTGCGCTAATCATACCCTATCCGCAATTTTAAGCCTAACTCTAGACGTAAAAAAACCACCTCCGAAGAGATGGTTTTTAAAGTAACTTGTCTAACTTTAATTCTAAGTAGTTGCTGTTGTAGCAAGGCGACAATTTGGCTTAGCCCCCTGAGCATAGTTTACCTATGTGATGGGGGTAAGCCGAAGCAGTCAACGCTGCTACGGCTGCAAATACGACGAATTAATTAAGCTTGACCTTTAACTTCTTTCAAACCGTTGAAAGGAGCTTTAGCGCCTAGAGCTTCTTCGATACGGATAAGTTGGTTGCCCGCTCTTAGGTGTTAGCAGCAACACGGTCAGAACGGCTCATAATTCTTACTTTTCTACAGACATAAAAAAATCCCCGCCGAAGCAGGGATTTTAAAGTTAGTAGTTAAACTAATTCCATTAAGAATTAAGCTTGACCTTTAACTTCTTTAAGACCGTTGAAAGGAGCTTTAGCGCCTAGAGCTTCTTCGATACGGATAAGTTGGTTGTACTTAGCAACACGGTCAGAACGGCTCATAGAACCAGTTTTGATTTGACCTGCAGCAGTACCTACCGCTAGATCAGCGATAGTTGCATCTTCAGTTTCGCCAGAACGGTGAGAGATTACAGCTGTGTAACCTGCATCTTTAGCCATCTTGATTGCAGCTAGAGTCTCAGTTAGAGAACCGATTTGGTTGAATTTGATAAGGATAGAGTTAGCAACACCCATTTCGATACCTTTAGCAAGGATCTTAGTGTTTGTAACGAATAGATCGTCACCTACTAGTTGGATTTTGCCACCTAGTAGTTCAGTTTGGTGTTTGAAACCATCCCAATCAGACTCGTCTAGACCGTCTTCGATAGAAACGATAGGGAATTTTTCAACTAGACCAGCTAGGTAGTGGTTGAACTCTTCAGAAGTGAAAGTTTTGCCTTCACCTTTCATGTTGTAGATGCCAGCTTCTTTGTCGAAGAACTCAGATGCTGCACAGTCCATAGCTAGAGTAACGTCTTTACCTAGAACGTAACCAGCAGCTGCAACAGCTTCAGCGATTACTTCTAGAGCTTCAGCGTTAGATTTAAGGTTAGGAGCGAAACCACCTTCATCACCAACAGCTGTGTTGTAGCCTTTAGACTTAAGAACTTTAGCTAGGTTGTGGAATACTTCCGCGCCCATGCGTACAGCTTCTTTAAGAGTTGCAGCGCCAACTGGTTGAATCATGAATTCTTGGATGTCAACGTTGTTATCAGCGTGCTCACCACCGTTGATGATGTTCATCATTGGTAGAGGCATAGAGAATACGCCTGCAGTGCCGTTTAGTTCAGCGATGTGCTCGAACAAAGGCATGCCTTTAGCAGCTGCAGCAGCTTTTGCGTTTGCTAGAGAAACAGCAAGGATTGCGTTAGCACCGAAGTTAGATTTGTTTTCTGTACCGTCTAAATCGATCATGATTTGGTCGATAGCAGCTTGGTCTTTAGCGTCTTTGCCTACTAGAGCTTGAGCAATTGGGCCGTTTACAGCTTCGATTGCTTTAAGAACACCTTTACCTAGGAAACGTGATTTGTCGCCGTCACGTAATTCAAGAGCTTCACGAGAACCAGTTGATGCGCCAGAAGGAGCAGCAGCCATACCTACAAAGCCACCTTCTAGGTGTACTTCAGCTTCTACAGTTGGGTTACCACGTGAGTCGATGATTTCGCGACCTAGAACTTTAACGATCTTAGACATTAATGTTTCCTCTCGTTCAATTTAAATATAAATGTCAAATTTAAGGATGGCAGCACAACATTGAGCAACCATCCGTATCCCTTTTACATCTTACTTTCAAAAAGTAGCTAACTTTCTTCGTCTTAGCTAAGAATTAAATCCTAACTACGACTAATTTAAGCTAGACAATTATTCCCATTCACCACGTTGGTGTTGACCCGCAGCTTTTACAAAGCCAGCAAATAGTGGGTGACCATCGCGTGGTGTAGAGGTGAATTCTGGGTGGAACTGAGCAGCCACAAACCAAGGGTGGTTCGGGTTCTCAATTACTTCCACTAATTTTTTATCTGCTGATAAGCCAGATACTTTCAAGCCTGCTTTCTCGATTTGAGGACGCAAGTTGTTGTTCACTTCGTAACGGTGACGGTGACGCTCATGGATTTGAGCGTTGCCGTACAATTCGTGAGCTTTTGTGCCTTTTTCTAGGTGACATAGCTGAGAACCAAGACGCATTGTGCCGCCTAGATCTGAAGCTTCAGTACGTTCTTCAACGTTACCTTCTTTGTCTACCCATTCAGTGATAAGACCAACAACTGGGAATTTAGTTTCTTTATTAAATTCAGTTGAATGCGCACCTTCCATACCAGCAACGTTACGAGCGTACTCAATTAACGCAACTTGCATACCTAGGCAGATACCTAAGTAAGGTACTTTGTTCTCACGAGCGTATTTCGCTGCAAGGATCTTACCTTCAATACCACGGTCACCAAAACCACCAGGAACTAGAATTGCATCGATACCTTCAAGCAATTCAGTGCCTTTTGATTCAACGTCTTGTGAATCAATGTATTTGATATTCACGCTTAAACGGTTTTTCAAACCAGCGTGTTTTAATGCTTCGTTTACTGATTTATAAGCGTCTGGTAATTCAGTGTATTTACCAACCATACCGATAGTAACTTCACCAGTTGGGTTCGCTTCTTCGTAAATTACTTGTTCCCATTCAGATAGATCCGCTTCAGGAGCAGAAATACCGAAACGTGAACATACTAGATCATCTAGACCTTGTGCACGAATTAATTGTGGAATCTTATAAATCGAATCTACGTCTTTCATCGAGATAACTGCTTTTTCTGCTACATTACAGAATAGTGCAATTTTCTTACGTTCGTTAGCTGGGATCATACGATCGCTACGACAAACCAGAATGTCTGGCTGAATACCGATAGAAAGTAATTCTTTTACAGAGTGCTGAGTTGGCTTAGTTTTCACTTCACCCGCAGCTGCAAGGTAAGGCACTAGAGTTAGGTGCATGAACATAGCGTTCTCACGACCCACTTCTACAGCCAATTGACGAATCGCTTCCATGAAAGGTAGAGATTCGATATCACCAACCGTACCGCCGATTTCAACGATCGCGATTTCATGACCTTCTGCGCCAGCAATAACGCGGTCTTTGATTGAGTTAGTGATATGAGGAATAACCTGAATGGTTGCGCCTAAATAATCACCACGACGCTCTTTACGTAGAACATCTTCGTAAACACGGCCGGCCGTAAAGTTATTACGCTTAGTCATCTTAGTGCGGATGAAACGCTCATAGTGACCTAAGTCAAGGTCAGTTTCAGCGCCATCTTCGGTCACGAAAACTTCACCGTGTTGGATCGGGCTCATTGTGCCTGGATCCACGTTGATATATGGGTCAAGTTTCATCATGGTCACTTTAAGACCACGAGCTTCTAAAATAGCCGCAAGCGATGCTGCTGCAATACCTTTACCTAGAGAGGATACGACCCCACCAGTAACAAAAATGTAATTTGTCGTCATGTTTAACCTGAAGTTGGTTGAATGAGGGAAATGGATTACTTCTGGACGGGACGAAAGTATACCGGAACCCCTTTTCCACTACAACGTGAAATCTATCACACTCGGTTATTTTATTTCTTGCTTCAAATCAATTTAGTATTTCCAGTTCGTGCTAAGCCTTGCTACATCGAATGAAAACACTAAATTATGACGATTTGATTTATTTTTAACCGTTTAATTTCTTTTCTTCGATTTTTACCTTTTCCCACTGTTCATCCATTTCATCTAAAGAACAATCGGTTAATGTTTTACCTTGTGCTTGGATTTTGTCTTCTACGCTACGAAAACGTCGCTCAAATTTCTTATTTGCTTTTGCCAATGCTACTTCAGGATCTTTCCCTAAGTGACGCACTAGATTTACAGTTGCAAACAATAAATCCCCTAGCTCTTCTTCAATGCGAACGTCATCTTGTTCAACTTGCAAAGCTTCTTCCATCACTTCGTCGATTTCTTCATGCACTTTATCGACCACAGGACCAAGTGATGCCCAATCAAAACCGTACTTGGCGCATTTCTTCTGAATTTTATTAGCACGAGACAATGCAGGTAAGGATTTTGGTATTGAGTCTAGGATACTTTCGTTAGTTTTGCTTTCTGAAGTTGTGCTTTGAGAATTAGCGACTTGTTGATCTTGCGATTTTTTCTCGGCTAGTTTGATTTCTTCCCAACGACCAAGCACGGATTCCGTATCTTCCAGCGTTTCATCACCAAACACATGCGGATGACGACGGATTAGTTTTTCGTTGATGCCTTTAACCACATCATCAAAATCAAACATGCCCTGTTCTTTTGCCAGTTGGCTGTAGAAGATCACTTGGAACAATACATCACCGAGTTCTTCTTGAACGTTTTTCCAATCTTGATTATGAATGCCGTCCACCAGTTCGTAAGTTTCTTCGATGGTATGAGGAACGATGGAATCAAAGGTTTGCTCTTTATCCCAAGGACAACCATTTTCAGGATCACGCAGTTGCTGCATTAAGGCTTTAAGTTGTTCGATTGGTGATGACATAAAGTCCTCTAATTCATTTTAGTGTTCAGATTGAAACTGATAAAAAACACCGCATCGCCTATTTCCTAGCAATTACGGTGCTTATTTTGTCTTTCCTCAAAGTAGTTGGAGTTGCAGTGAGGCGACAAGTTCATGAAGCCCCATGAGTGTAGCTTGCCTACACTTTCTCTATAAAAAGAGAGAGGGGTGAGTGAACGCCGTCAACAAAGCTGCAGCTTCAAATACGAAGAGGAAATTACTTCAAGCGCTTAACTCGAAGCACGTCTTTTAACTGTTCTACTCGAGTGATGATGCGAGAAAGAATATCCACGTTTTGCACTTCTAAGTTGAAGTCCATGATCACGATTTGGCGTTTGTAGTCGGTGCGGCTATTCATGCCATTTACTTTAATTTTTTCATTGGCAAATAAAGCTGTGACATCTTTTAGCAATCCACCACGCTCAAGTGCTTCAACTCGAACAGTGAGAATATACAAGCCGTTAAAACCGCTGCCCCAAACCGTTTCGATAATGCGCTCTGGTGCGTGAAGTTTTAATTCTTCTAACTGTTCACAATCAACACGGTGAACCGAAATACCGCGACCTTGAGTAATGTAGCCACAAATATCATCACCCGGAATTGGCTGACAACAACGAGCGAGATGCGTCATTAGGTTATCGACACCTTGCACTACTACTGCATCTTTACGAGGGCGACTTTCTTGTACCTGTTGTGATTCTTGTAGCTTGGCTAACGCTTGTTTGTCTTCTTCTTCCGCTGTCGGCTTATTGACTAGCGCATTGATGTGATTAACAACTTGGTTAATACGCAAGTCGCCACTACCGATACCAGCGTAAAGCTCATCAGGCGAGTTAACATTAAAACGTTTTAACGCATAAGCTTGAGCATCTTTTAGATTGGCTCCGATTTTATGCAGTTCCGCTTCTAAAATGTCTTTACCCGCTTCAACGTTTTTCTCACGGCTTTGCTTTCTAAACCATGCGTTGATCTTGGCACGAGCACGGCCTGAATGCACAAAACCTAAGTTCGGGTTTAACCAGTCACGAGACGGGTTCGGCTCTTTAGCGGTAATGATTTCAACCTGATCGCCCATTGCTAATTTATGGGTAAACGGCACAATACGACCACCTACTTTAGCGCCAATACAACGGTGCCCCACTTCGGAGTGAATGTGATATGCGAAATCAAGCGGTGTTGCGCCCATTGGTAAATCGACTACATCACCTCTTGGTGTAAAGGCATAAACACGATCATCAAATACTTGGCTGCGCAGTTCGTCCAGCATTTCGCCAGAATCGGCCATTTCTTCTTGCCAATCCAAAAGCTTACGCAGCCATGTGATTTTCTCATCGTAACCACTGCGACCTGCGCTGCTGCCTTCTTTGTATTTCCAGTGTGCAGCGACACCCAATTCCGAATCTTCGTGCATTTGCTTGGTACGAATTTGGATTTCAATGGTTTTGCCTTCAGGCCCAAGCACAACGGTATGAATCGACTGATAACCGTTTGGTTTTGGGTTAGCGACATAATCATCAAATTCGCTTGGAAGATGTTTGTATTTAGTGTGAACCATACCGAGTGCGGCATAACAGTCTTGCAGTTTGTCGGCAATAATTCGCACCGCACGCACATCAAACAGTTCATCAAATGCGAGATTTTTCTTCTGCATTTTGCGCCAAATACTGTAGATGTGTTTTGGTCGACCGCTGACTTCGGCATTGATGTTGGATTCTTTCATATCACGCGACAAATTAGTCACGAAGTCGTGAATGTATTTTTCACGCACGATACGACGTTCAGATAACTGCTTGGCGATCTTTTTGTAAATGTCCGATTGTTGATAACGGAAAGCGTAATCTTCAATTTCCCATTTCAACTGACCGATACCTAAACGGTTTGCTAATGGCGCATAAATATTGGCGCACTCTTTAGCTGCAGCTTGGCGCACGGCATCTGGCTCATTTTTCACTTCACGCAAGTTACAAATACGTTCAGCGAGCTTGATAACCACGCAGCGGAAATCGTCCACCATCGCCAACAACATGCGACGAATATTATCGACTTGTTCGGATGCTTCGGAAGAATCTAGGCTTACGTTAAGTTGACCAATCGCTGCCATTTCTTGCACACCATCGATCAATTTGATGATTTCTTTGCCGTAAGTTTCGATTAAGTCATCACGTTTGCATAAGCCTTCGGTGACAATCGGGAATAATTGCGCCGCCATTAAGGTTGGGCAATCCATTGAAAGTGTGATCAAAATTTCGATCATTTCACGACCACGCCAAAGCAGCAGTTCACGCTCTGGGTGGTTCGCTAAAATTTCTTCACACTCTTGGTAAAGTTCGGTGAGTTTATTTGCGGTTCGACCATCTTGATGCAAGGTAGCAATCCAAGATTCGAGTTCAAACTCTTCGTTTTGATTTAAATGCGCACTTCTAACCGCAACCATGACACTTTCCTGTTTATCAATTCAACTTCAGACCCATCTTTGGTCTGTTTTTAATATTACTGTTTAGCAGCTTAAAATAGCTTTAACCTAAAGTAGCTTTAATTTGGAGGGTTTCAGCCCTTTCTTGCTTTGATTTGGATTTTTCTTGTTTAGATTCTGCTGATTTACTGTTTTTGCTTTATTCGTATTCAATGCTGATTTAGCCACATTTCCCGAATACACAAACAATGCCATAGATTCTAAATGGCTGGTATGTGGGAACATGTCCATCATACCTAATTTTTTCAGTTCATAACCTTGTGCAATCAAGCTTTGCGTATCTCGTGCTAATGTCGATGGATTACATGAAACATAAACCACACGTTTTGCGCCCAATTCCGCCATGCGATCAATAATGCCAGCCGCACCTGCACGAGCCGGATCGAGCAACACTTTATCAAAGGCTTTCTTTGCCCAAACGGTTTGTGTGAAATCTTTTTCTAAATCCGCTTGGTAAAATTCGAGATTACTCAATTGGTTAATATGGGCATTGTGAGTCGCTCGATCAACCATGGCTTGAATACCTTCAACACCAACAACCGATTCCGCTAATTTCGCCAAGGCCAAACTAAAGTTACCTAACCCACAGAATAAATCCAGTATACGATCGGTTTTAGTGACTTCTAACCATGAAACCGCCTGTTCCACCATAGATTTGTTCACATTTTCATTCACTTGAATAAAGTCGGTTGGCAGAAAATCAATTTTGTTTCCGGTTTCAATACATTGCAGCGGCTCACCACTTAAACAGTGTAGCTGAGTTTTTTCATTAGAATCCGAGTTTGCTAATTCGTTATTTGCTAGCCAATAAATCGTAGTATCAAACTGGCGACCAAATTCCACCAGCAATTGAGATTCTTGTTCCGTCAAGGCTTGAGTGTGGCGCAGCATCAGGGCTTTACGTGTGCCATCAAACACGACTTCAACATGTCCTAATGCGCGTAAATTATCGAAGTTCGACAACATAGCTTTTATTTCAGGTAATAGCTGATTCAATTCAGGCATTAACACTGGGCAGTCGGTGATATTGGCAATCTGCTTGCTGGCTTTTTGACGGAAACCAAATTGCAGTTGCTGACGTTTTGCATCCCACAACACGCTGATACGAGCTCGGCGACGGTAACCTTTGTCATCAGAAACAATCGGCGCAACAAATTCAAATGCATCATCACCCGATTTTTGTTTCATCAACTGCTGCAATGATTGAGCTTTATGAGCAATTTGATCATCATGTTCCAAATGCTGCAAGTTACAACCACCACAAGTGCCGTAATGCGGGCAAAATGGTTCAACACGTTGCTTGCTCTCTTGCTGAATCGAAATCAATTTGGCTTTGATAAATTTGCTTTTTTCTTCGATTGGCTGAACCAAGACTTGCTCTTGTGGCAACACTTCTTCAATGAAAACCGGTTTTTTATTATAGTACGCAATGCCTACGCCTTGGTGATCTAACTTCTCCACCATCACGGATAAATGCTTTTGTGAGTTAGATGTTTTCTTTTTAGGTTGGTAAAAATTAGCCATTGGTTTCCGGTTCTCAGTTAACGAATATTTTGCAGATAAAGCGATTCATAGCAGATATTACACAAGAGTGATTGTCGAACTGCGCTCAGTTGATTAAGCTAAAGGCTTCTCAGCGCACAATAAATTGATCATTCAGCAATAAATAAAGCGAATAAATGAATAATCTGCATTTTTATGGCGCTATTTTCCCATATCCAGACGGGCTTGTAATTAAAGAATCATGACAAGGTATGGCTTACGCGGTCGCGTAATTATATTAACACTCGCTCCGACCCTTATTATCGGGCTGCTTTTAAGTTCCTTTTTTACGCTTAATCGCTATAACGATCTTGAAACGCAAATGGTCGCATCGGGTACAGACATCATTGAACCGCTGGCGATTGCGAGCGAATACGGCATGACTCAACAAAGTCGTGAAGCTGTGCGCCGCTTAATCAGTTATGCTCATCGAAAACATTCCAATATCGTGCGCAGTATTGCGGTATTTGATGCTCAACACGAACTATTTGTGACGTCGAATTTCCACCCTAACTTCCAATCGCTGACTTTTGATAAAAGCAAACCGATCCCACAACTCAGTACCATTGAGCTGTCTCCTGAAAATTCAAATATTTTAGTTCTGCGCTCTCCGATTCTAGCGGAAGGACAATTTTTAACGCCAAATGGTAAAGAAATCGATCCCAACCAAGCTCTCGGCTATATCGCTATGGAGCTGGATTTATCTTCTTTGCGCTTGCAACAATACCAAGAAATTTTCGCAGCCTTGATTGTGCTTTTGTTTGGTATTGGGCTTTCTGGATTCTTTGCTTATCGCTTAATGACAGACGTAACTCGCCCAATTTCTCACATGGTAAACGTGGTGGATCGCATTCGTCGTGGTCATTTGGATGTGCGAATTGAGGGTCAATTGCATGGCGAACTAGATACCCTAAAAAGCGGTATTAACTCGATGGCGATTTCACTTTCTGAATATCATGTCGAGATGCAGCACAGTATCGACCAAGCCACCTCCGATTTACGGGAAACCTTAGAGCAGCTTGAAATTCAAAACATCGAGCTAGATATTGCGAAAAAACGTGCGCAAGAAGCAGCACGAGTGAAATCGGAATTCTTAGCCAATATGTCGCATGAACTGCGTACACCGCTAAATGGTGTAATTGGTTTTGCCCGACAAATGCTGAAAACCGAACTGACCGCCAACCAGATTGATTATCTGCAAACCATTGAACGTTCTGCGAATAATTTATTGTCGATCATTAATGACATTTTGGATTTCTCGAAACTCGAAGCCGGTAAACTTCTGCTAGAGAATATTCCATTTGATCTGCAAGAAGCTTTAGATGAAGTGATCAGCTTGCAAGCGCCAAGTGCTCACGAAAAAGGTTTAGAGATCACGCTGAATATTGATACGGCGATCCCTCATGGCGTCGTGGGCGATCCACTGCGTGTTCAACAAATTCTGACTAACCTCATCGGCAATGCGATTAAGTTTACCGACCGAGGTAATATCGACATCGTGGCTGAATTGCAAACTCTTAACGGGAAAGAGTTAGGCGTTCAGTTCTTAGTAAAAGATACCGGCATTGGTATTTCTGAACGTCAACAAGCGCAATTATTCCAAGCGTTTAGTCAAGCAGATGCGAGTATTTCTCGTCGTTATGGCGGCACAGGTTTGGGCTTGGTTATCACCCAAAACTTGATCCATCAAATGGGTGGTGAAATCAGTTTAACCAGTCGCTTGCATCATGGCTCAACCTTCTGGTTTAGCTTGTCTTTCCAAACTACCAATATGCCAATGAGTCCACCTTTGGATACCTCATCGCTGCATGGTCATTCTATCTTACTGATTGAACCGAACATGCAAGCAGCGGCGATTATCGAGCATCAGTTAAACTATGCTGGAATGGATGTTACCTACCAAACGCAATTAGCGAATACTCAAGATCGATTCGACCGTATTCTATTGAACCTCGCACCAACCGTTCATCACGATGAAGACTCATTGCATGACTTAATTCAGCAAGCGTTAGGCTTAACGGATCAATTGATTTTAGGTTTACCAAGTACCGAGCTAGCACTGGCTGAAAGTTTGATCAAACGTTATCCGATCCAATGTATCGCCAAACCTATTGTGCGCCGCAAGTTGATCCAGTTGCTATTGCCAAACCAAGCTAAGCCACTGTTAATCGCACCTGTGAATGATGAAAAATCCTTATTGCCGTTAAAAGTAATGGCGGTCGATGATAACTTGGCTAACTTGAAGTTGATTCAGGCTTTACTTGAAGAACAAGTAACACAAGTGACGACTTGCCATAACGGGATTGAAGCGATTGAAGAAGCGAAGAAACAACGCTTTGATGTGATTTTGATGGATATTCAAATGCCGCACATGGATGGCGTGACCGCTTGCCAACACATTAAAGAAACCCCTTATAACCGTCGCACGCCTGTAATAGCGGTAACTGCTCATGCAATTGATGGTGAACGTGAACGATTATTAGAAGCTGGCATGGATGATTATTTGTCTAAACCGATTGAAGAACATGTACTTCATCATGCTTTGGTTCATTGGAACCCATACGCAGAGAGTTCAACAATCGAGCGTTTAAATGTGGCCGCAATTGAGATTGAATCTGGTGCCACCAACCTGCAACCTATTGAGCCAAACAAAACCATTCATTGGGAGAAAGCTTTACAACAAGCCGCTGGTAAAGAAGATCTTGCCCAAGAAATGCTGACTATGTTGGTGGACTTTTTACCCGAAGTTGATCAATTAATCGAAAAGGCGATGGAAGATCCGAAAACCCACCGCAACGCATTACAAGCGATCATTCATAAGCTGCATGGCAGTTGCGCATACAGCGGCGTACCGAAAATGCAGTCCTTATGTGCAACTATTGAAACTGCGTTAAAAACAGATAAAAGCGTCGAAGAAATCGAACCTGAATTGTTTGAATTACAGGATGAGATTGAGAAAGTGAAAGACGAGGCGCAGACGTTTTTAGGCTAGCCGCCCTTTTGATTAGATTACGTTAAAAGATGAAAACGGTAGTCAATTGGCTACCGTTTTTGTTTTATTGTGATGTAAAGAGTTAAGGTAGAACCTGCGGGTTATCATTCACTAATCGGCTCGACCAAACATACTGTTCGGCATCTTCAACAATCACGGTTGTGACAGACTCTGCCCCAGTAAATTCAAGGCTTAATTCTGCTTTTATGATATTTAAATCAAACTTCGGCAAGATATTTTTTCGGGCATCTTTCTTGATTGTTTCAAGAAGTTTTTGAGTTCGGAAAGTGGCGAGTTCTGGTGGTGAAATATTGATAGTTGCGATATCACCGGTTAAGAAATCAATCGTCGCAACAGGACATTCCATTTCTAACATTAAGTAGCGAATATGCTCGCAAGAAGTGTCAAACTGATGGGCAATGCTATACAGATAACCTCGAATATCTTTCTTAGAAGTCACCGCTTTCACTCCTATTGCTTCAAGTACGTAATACCAATCGTACTAATTATCTGATCATCCTTGCTTGTTAAAAGCCTCGATAACTGCGTTAAAAAATTTGATTGTAGAATAACTACTTATCGAAATTTTTTGCCTTGTTCTCAAGCCTTTTTCCTACGCAATTTCTGACCATCTAATTAGTGTGATTGGTATAAGGGTAAATTTAAGATTCCAAAATCACCGTAGCCATTGCGTAACGCTTTTCATCTGAAATCGAAATATGGATATGTTGTACACCATTTAAATCAGCAAGTTCTTTGGCTTTACCACTTAAGGCTAAAACCGGTTTGCCTAACTCATCATTACTAATCTCAAAGTCTTGAAAACTGACACCGCAAGCAATGCCAGTTCCAATTGCTTTTGAAGCAGCCTCTTTAGCCGCAAAGCGTTTAGCAAGATAACGGCCTTGTTGCTTTAAGCCATGAAATATTGCCAATTCCGTAGGCGTTAAGACTCGCGCAGCAAAGGCTTCACCCGTGCGCTGCAAGCTTTTTTCTACCCGTTCGATATCGGCAATATCTGTACCTAAACCTACAATCGGCATTATTTTAGTGAAGCCTGTTGTCTTGCTTGAACCATCACCGCTTTCATATCTGCTACTGCTTTTTCTAAACCATCGAATAGCGCACGACCAATGATAGAGTGACCGATATTCAATTCGTAGATTTCAGGTAAAGCAGCGATTGCAGCTACGTTGTGATAAGTCAAACCGTGTCCTGCATTCACTTTGATACCAATGCTATCAGCGTAAGTTGCACCTTTCGCAATGCGAGCTAATTCAGTTTGCTGTTCTTCTTCAGTTTCTGCATCGGCATAACTGCCAGTGTGCAATTCAATGAAAGGAGCACCACATTGTTTTGCTGCATCAATTTGATCTTTATCGGCATCAATAAACAAAGAGACTTTAATACCAACCGCCGTTAATTTCTGTGTTGCAGCTTTAACTTTTTCAAGTTGACCCGCCACATCCAAACCACCTTCCGTGGTTAATTCTTCACGTTTTTCAGGCACTAAGCATACGTACTCAGGTTTAGTTTGCAGCGCAATTTCCACCATTTCATCAGTCACGGCCATTTCAAGATTCATGCGAGTTTGCAAAGTTTCACGCAAAATACGCACATCACGATCTTTAATATGGCGGCGATCTTCACGTAAATGAATCGTGATCCCTGCTGCACCAGCACGCTCGGCAATTTCAGCCGCATGAACAGGATCTGGGTACTTAGTGCCACGGGCATTACGAACAGTTGCGATATGGTCAATATTGACGCCTAAGTGGATCTCATTCATGTGTTAACTCCTTGTTTTCGGGATCATGGGCATAAACAGTTCCCGACTTTTTAATGGTTTGCTGCCAAGATATGGTTTGAGTGCCATTCGAGTGAATCGCTTCGCAGCTTGTAATTGTTCTTTGGTTAAAAATCGGCGTTCGCTAATGGCGATTAATTCGTTGCCGAGAAAGGTTAAATTATCCTTTCTTACGCTTGCAATAAAGCCTTTTTGTTCACGATATCGGTAAGTCATGTTTTCAGAAACGGGTTCACCGCTGCCGGCACAATGCAAAAAGTCGACGCCATAACCTAATGAAGAAAGTAAAGCGAGCTCAAAACGTCGCAAAGCCGGCTCTGGATTATTCGATTGAGCCAGTTCAGTGAGAGCAGCAAGATAGTCGTGAAAAAGTTCTGGATAGGCGGTTTCGCTTTCAATAACACGGCTGATTAACTCATTCACATACATAGCAGAATAGAGATTAATACCGGATAAAGGAATGCCTAAGCTGATGGGTTCGGCTTGTCTTAGAGTTCGCATGGAACCTTTGCCAAACCATTTGAGAAGTAAAGGCGTGAACGGTTGCAACACGCCTTTTAAATTGGAACGTTTACTGCGAGCACCTTTGGCAAGAATGCTCACACGCCCATATTCCTCACTGAACACATCTAAAATAAGGCTGGTTTCAGTATATGGGCGACGATGGAGAATAAAACAGCGCTGTAATCCCTGAGCATCATCCATCGTGCGTTTTCCGAAATTTCTTTTGGATTATAGGTCGTCGATATAGCCAAGAGAACGTAATGCACGCTCATCATCAGCCCAACCAGACTTCACTTTCACCCAAGTTTCTAAATACACTTTACGTTCGAATAGTGCTTCCATATCCAAACGGGCTTCACGGCCAATGGTTTTGATTTTCTCGCCACCTTTACCGATCACCATTTTCTTCTGACCAGTGCGTTCAACCAAGATCAAAGCATTGATGTGGAAACCGTCTGTTTCTGGGTTGTAGTCAAAACGTTCGATTTCAACTGTCACCGAGTATGGCAATTCATCACCAGTGAAACGCATTAGTTTTTCACGAATGATTTCCGATGCCATAAAACGCTGTGAACGGTCTGTCACGTATTCTTCTGGGAAGTGGTGAACCGCTTGTGGCAAGGCTTCACGAACATGCTTGCGAATTGCATCCATGTTACGACCATGCTTAGCTGAGATCGGAATGATGTCTACGAAATCCATCTTATCCGACATAGATTGCATGTGAAGCATCACTTCGTTGCGATCTTTTACGTTATCAACCTTGTTCACCAACAAAATAGTTGGGAAGTTTGCTGTACGCAGTTTATTTAGCACCATTTCATCGTCAGCAGTCCAGTGTGTACCGTCAACCAAGAATAAAACTAGGTTTACATCACTTAGAGAACTGTTTGCCGCACGGTTCATCAAACGGTTAATCGCACGCTTTTCTTCAATGTGAAGTCCCGGAGTATCCACATAAATCGCTTGATATGCGCCTTCTGTATCAACACCCATAATGCGGTGACGAGTCGTTTGAGGTTTACGTGAAGTGATCGAAATCTTCTGACCCAGTAGTTGGTTCAATAGCGTCGATTTACCTACGTTTGGACGACCTACAATCGCCACAAAACCACAATGCTGTTCGCTTGGATCGATCTCAACTTCATCTTGCGCAGAAGGCTGAGCTTCACCGGCAAAATAAGCATCTAAGTCGAACTCTGGCAATTCATTTGCGTCATGCTCGTTTGAATCGTGTTTATTTGTCATTAGTTAATACTCCTAATGCCAATTCAGCAGCGGCTTGTTCAGCTTTGCGGCGGCTTGTGCCTTTACCCACAATCGCTTTCTCAACACCCATGATTTCACAAGAAACTGTGAATTCTTGGTTGTGCGCTTCGCCTTTGATTTTCGCTACTGTATAAATCGGTAACGGTTTGCGGCGACCTTGTAGGAATTCTTGCAAACGGGTTTTAGGATCTTTTTGTGAAACGCCCGGCTCAATAGCCTCTAAACGTTCAAGATACCAAGCCAAAACCACTTTGCGCACAACTTCAATATCACTATCGAGGTAACATGCGCCAATGATGGCTTCAACTGCATCAGCTAAAATAGAATCGCGGCGGAAACCACCACTTTTCAACTCACCTGGACCTAATTTTAAGCAGTCACCCAGATCAAATTCACGACCTAATTCCGCTAGAGTATGGCCTCTAACCAAGGTCGCACGCATACGGCTCATATCCCCTTCATTGATTTTAGGGAAACGATGGTATAACTCGTCTGCAATAACAAAACTTAAAATTGAATCGCCCAAAAACTCTAAGCGTTCATTGTGCTTACTGTTGGCACTGCGGTGTGTCAGTGCCAAGTTCAAAAGATTGGCATCGTTAAATTGATAGCCAATCTTTTTTTGTAATCTAGTGATCTGAGAATTCATACTCTCTCGTTATTTAATGCCGCCGACACGATTAAATCGCACGCCGGTTGGGATCCAAGATGGCAATACGCTGTCCGCATCACGATCAAATTCAAAGCTAATCCAGATAGCGGTTGCTTTACCAACAAAGTTCGCTTCTGGCACAAAGCCCCAATAACGGCTGTCAGCACTGTTATCACGGTTATCACCCATCATAAAGTACTCGCCTTCTGGAACGACCCATTCATTGCGGTAAGCACGAGGTTGGTAAGCCTGCGTGTTATCACGACGAAGTGGATTTTTTAAAATATTGTGTTCAACTTCACCCAGTTTTTCTTGGTACTGGATCAGTGCAACGCCATCTTGCATAAACTCGCTTGCTTTGGCATCGAACTGTTCAACAGGCGTACAAGTTGCGCTGCCTGATGGTTGAATACAAATTTGTTTGTCTTCTGAATAACGAATGGTGTCACCCGGTAGACCAACTACACGCTTGATGTAGTCGATATTTGGCTGTGGTGGGTAACGGAATACCGCAATATCACCACGCTGAGGTTCACCTGTTTCTATAATTTTAGATTGAAAAACTGGATCTTTTACGCCGTATGAGAATTTTTCAACCAGAATGAAGTCACCAACCAAAAGTGTTGGCATCATAGATCCTGATGGAATCTGGAACGGTTCGTAAATGAAGCTACGAAGAACCAATACAAAGGCAATAACTGGGAAGATAGAAACACTGTTTTCTACCCACCAAGGTTGTGGATGTACTTTTGCTGCTTGTTCTTTGGTTAAACCTTCTTTGGTCTGCGCTTCAACATTAGCAATCGCTTGTTCACGTTTTTTCGCCCATACAAAGCGTTCTAATGCCCATACGATGCCAGTTACCAAGGTAACGACCACTAAAATTAATGAAAATGTATTCGCCATCCGACTGGAGTTTCCTTAGTTATTTCAAATAGTAAAAGTGAAAGGATCAAGATCCTTTCACTTTATTTTCTCTATGACAGTTCCGTTCATAGAGTCAAACACATCAACAGCGCAGATTAAAACAACCTGCGAAAGTCATTGACGATTAATCTTTACCTACGTGTAAGATCGCTAGGAACGCTTCTTGCGGTAATTCAACGTTACCGATTTGCTTCATGCGTTTCTTACCTTCTTTCTGTTTCTTCAACAGTTTCTTCTTACGACTCACGTCACCACCGTAACATTTTGCGATAACGTTTTTACGCAATTGTTTTACGGTTGAGCGAGCAATAATGTGGTTACCGATAGCCGCTTGAATTGCGATATCAAACATTTGGCGAGGGATGAATTCTTTCATCTTCTCAACCAATTGACGACCACGAGTTTGTGCTTGATCTTTGTGCGTGATAATCGCAAGTGCATCCACTGTATCGCCATTAAGCAATACATCTACACGCACCATGTTTGAATCTTCAAAACGGTGGAAGTTGTAATCTAGCGACGCATAACCACGAGATGTTGATTTCAAACGGTCGAAGAAGTCTAAAACCACTTCCGCCATTGGAATATCGTAAGTTAGTGCAACTTGGTTACCGTGGTAAACCATGTCTACCTGAGTACCACGTTTTTCGATACATAGAGTAATAACGTTACCTAGGTAATCAGACGGTACTAAGATATTACAACGTGCAATTGGTTCACGGATTTGATCGATGTCGTTAACCGCTGGCAATTTCGCAGGGCTATCAACGTAAAGAATATCGCCATTAGTTTTAGCAACTTCATACACTACGGTCGGTGCAGTGGTGATCAAATCAAGGTCGTATTCACGCTCTAAACGCTCTTGAATGATTTCCATGTGTAGCATGCCAAGGAAGCCACAACGGAAACCAAAACCAAGTGCTGCTGAACTTTCTGGCTCATAGAACAAAGACGCATCGTTCAGGCTTAATTTACCAAGCGCATCACGGAAGTTTTCGTAATCGTCAGAAGATACAGGGAACAAGCCCGCATAAACCTGTGGCTTAACTTTTTGGAAACCCGGTAATGCTTTTTCACAGCCACCTTTAGAGTGCGTTAATGTATCGCCCACTGGTGCGCCAAGAATGTCTTTGATACCACAAACAACCCAACCTACTTCGCCAGTGTTTAGACCATCTGTATCAATTTGTTTTGGTGTGAAGATACCAATGCGGTCAACGCCCCAAGTTTGGCCAGTGCTCATTACTTTGATTTTGTCGTTTTTCTTCAGTGAACCATTTTTGATTCGAACCAAAGAAACCACGCCTAGGTAGTTATCAAACCATGAGTCAATGATCAGTGCTTGTAGTGGCGCTTCAGGATCACCTTCTGGAGCAGGGATCGCTTTCACGATTTCTTCTAAAACAAGGTCAACACCCACGCCTGTTTTCGCTGAACAACGTACAGCTTCCATTGCGTCGATACCAACGATGTCTTCAATTTCTTCGGCTACACGCTCTGGATCTGCTGCAGGTAAGTCGATCTTGTTAAGAATCGGCACAACCTCTAGATCCATTTCAATTGCGGTGTAACAGTTTGCCAATGTTTGTGCTTCCACACCTTGGCCAGCATCAACAACCAATAGCGCACCTTCACATGCAGCTAAAGAACGTGATACTTCGTATGAGAAGTCAACGTGTCCTGGGGTGTCGATAAAGTTTAACTGGTAAGTTTCGCCATCACTCGCTTTATAATCTAGTGTTACGCTTTGTGCTTTGATGGTGATACCACGTTCACGCTCAAGATCCATAGAATCGAGTACTTGAGCAGCCATTTCGCGTTCGCTCAAGCCTCCACAAACTTGAATTAAGCGATCAGAAAGAGTCGACTTACCGTGGTCGATGTGGGCGATAATCGAAAAGTTACGAATGTGCTTCATAGATGGAGACAATACTCAAATAATGGTGAATTGGTATAAAACCGACGAAATATATCCTTAATTCTTGGAGTATGAGGCCGATTTCATTTAAATAGGCAGGGATTCTACCCAATTTCCTCTTGGGTAGCTATACCTTGGTAAAAACTAAGCGATACCTTGGTGAAAAGTAGTCATCACTTTGGTAAAAATTAGCGATAACTTTCGTGAAAACTTAGAGTCCAATTGTTAACGTTGAGCGTTAGAGAATAGGCTCACCGAGAACTCGAATTAACGACACTTCGCTATCTACTTTACGCTCCAGCCATTGCGTCATCGGCTTGGCAAAATAAATACCCAAACCACCGCATAAAAAGAACATGGCGATCACAATACCTTCGCCTAAGTTTAGCCACGGGCGCAAAACCATTTGAGCGACAACGCTACCAATAATCATAGCTAATAAAGGCAGCAAATAAACCACCAGCGCAGAAAGCACTAAACTTTTTTCAGGTAATCCAATTTCAACGATTTGCCCTGCTTTCAGATTTTGGGGAGTGTTCAATTTCCACAAATGAGCTTTATTGCCAATCGCTTTGGAAACCATGCCGGTGCCACAACTTTTTTGCGACTGGCAGCTATTGCAACTGGTCTTTTGCTCGCAACTTAATTCGACATAGTTAATACCGTGGTTTTCCGTTACTGAAACCACGGTCGCTAAAGCCGTCATCATGGTGCAGTGCTACCGTTAGTTGTACTGTCGTTAGAGATATTCGTAAATGTTACTGACTCAGCAATTCGCTTGGCTGTTGAAGGAGGTATATCACCAATCACCGAAATCTCTTTACTGTCTTTAACAAAGGTTTGTAGCGTGCGACGACCTTGGCGATAAACCAATGCTTTGCTGTCTGCACGTTTCGTTTCTTCAGAGACATAAATCGAGAAGTTAAATAGACCGTCACTATAAAGCTGACTTTCCACCACTGTGCCTGTCACAGACATACGGTAACGGTTGAGTTCATTTGGCTCAAAGCCATTTGGAACCCATGTAACTTTCCAATCTGTCTTGGTATCTTGTGGTTTTGGCAAACTTAAAACCGCAGGTAATTTTGCGTTTTCTAAGCCTTCCATCATGCTAGCGATATGATCATCAACGGCATAAGAAACAGTTCGATATTGCTCTAAGATCTCACCATTTCGTTCGACTAAGTCAGCACGTAACGGCAAGTTAGAACGCTCATCAATCCAAACGATATACGAATAACGCTGTCCATCTTTTGGTACAACACGCACCACTTGGCAAGCTGCACCCGCTTCACGAGATCGACCGATCTTCACAAAGTCATATAGTTGGCTAAGTTGAGAAATATCACTGTTAATAAGAGGAATAAGTGGCGCCACCATGTTGCCAGAACGGATCGAAAACGGATCGATGCCCGGTTCAATATAACTGACTTCATCACCACGACGGATCACTTCTCGGATCGGACCACTCAAATACATAAGGTGGGCGAGTTTTTGATCGTTTTCGACCGCATGTCGGTAAAGCAATGGTTCAATGCTGTTTTTGCGAACCAAAATATAAGACAGCTCATAGTTGAGCGTTTGACTTGCTTCACTCATTTTATGCAACAGAGCCTCAGCAGAAGTTGGTTGATCTTCCGCTGAGGCTGTTTGACTAAATAAGCTGAGTAGCAACCAAGTACTAATCAGGATTTTTTTCATTTCAATACCGCTGTAAACGATTGAACCATCACTTGTCTTTTTATCAAAGTGTTATTCATTAACGTGGTTCAAACGTAATTGTAATTCGTAGTCCTGCAGTAAAGCGTTCGCTCTACGGTGCTGTTCCATTGCTTGAGCTTCATCCGATGTAGGACGAACTGAATCACGAGTTAAACTCACAGGTTCAGCCGAGCCAGCGAAAGGAACGGTTTGTAATACAGGAAGTTGATCGGCATCCGCAGCAGCCACATTCGTGCTCTCTGAACTTGAATACTGTTGAACACCTAAAACCACAACTAAAGACACACAAGCTGCAACACCAATTTGAGTTAAGTTACTTAACCAAGAAGGCATAGTGAAACGAGCTTTTTCTGGCTTAGGTTGCGCCTCAAGAATTGGCGTCACTTTATTGTCAGAAGTTTCAGTAGTGGTTGAATGAGCAGAGAATACTTTAGAATGTGCAGGCTCATTTTCTAATGCCATAGCAACGCTAGCGGCAATATTCCAGCTAGGATTACTTGGCGCTTCACCACGGAGCGTATCACCAATCAAATGGTAATGATTCCAAGATTCTTGAGCTTCTGAGTCTTGCTCAATCTCCGAAATCAAAGTTTGATCAATAAGCTCTCCGTCCATTAGAGCTGAGATCTGTTGTTTATTGGTCATATTACTCACCATATTAGTCATCGAGATTTGAGTCACCGAGCTATTACCTATCGAGCCATACTCAAAAAATTTATCGCTGGATCAGTGGGCGAATTTTTTGTTCCACTGCTTCGCGAGCCCTGAATATTCGAGAACGAACTGTCCCCACAGGGCAATCCATCACATCCGCAATTTCTTCGTAACTTAAACCATCTAATTCACGCAGAGTCATTGCGGTTTTTAAATCTTCTGGCAGATCATCAATAGCCTGAAAAACGACCTGCTTTAATTCTTCTGACAACGTTAAGTTCTCAGGGTTCGAAATTTCTTTTAACGCACCACCAGATTCATAAAATTCTGCGTCTTCAGCTTCAACATCACTCGCTGGTGGGCGACGTGATTGTGCAACAATGTGGTTTTTCGCGGTATTCACTGCGATCCGATACAACCAAGTATAGAACGCACTTTCCCCGCGAAAGTTAGGAATCGCTCTATATGCTTTGATAAAGGCTTCTTGGGCCACATCGGGCACATCGCCAGAGTTCTTGATATAACGGGAAATCAAACTACAAACCTTGTTTTGATATTTCATCACCAACAGATTGAAAGCTTGTTTATCTCCGTTTTGAACTCTTTCTATTAAAACTTGATCAGTTAACTGCTCGCTCATTTCGAGCACCCACTCCTATTAGCTTGTCTTTAAGGCTTTGCTTGCTTTCATCGCTTCACAAAGATAGACATTTTTCTTATTATCCGTGAACAACTTCATCATTGATTACTTCTTATCCCAACGGATCAGAAAAGCCATTTTAAAGACGTCATTCGGAATGATGGTTATCACCGACCACTATTGTGACACGAGTCGGTGAGAAAAGTTCACAAAAATAAAACTTTTCCCGTTTTGATATAAAAAATATGATGTAATCATCACGAAAGTTGCGGTTAAGGCATTTGCTCATACACCTTATCCGAACTAGCTTTATGAGAAAATATAACAATAATAAATAAGATGAAATAAATCGCACTGTTGTTCTTTGTAAAATTGAAATCCGTATAAAGCGAAATAATGAAAAGTGAGATTTCATTCTAGTGTGACTCGAACTTAAGTTAAATCAAATTTCACTTTTTAAACAACAGTATGATTAGCCGTAAAATCAAACACATACCCAAGAGGCTTCTGCTTCAAAGCGAAGGGTATCGCTTAGGAACTGAATAAACTTATGAATACGAATACAGAACACCAATGTGATGTGCTAGTTATAGGAAGTGGCGCAGCTGGGTTGTCTTTGGCACTGCGTGTCGCACCTCATGGTAAGGTCATAGTAATAAGCAAAGGCCCGAAAAACGAAGGTTCGACCTATTATGCACAAGGCGGTATCGCTGCGGTGTTTGATGAGGAAGACAGTGTTGAGTCCCACATTGAAGATACTTTGATTGCTGGTGCAGGGATTTGTGAAGACGATTCGGTGCGCTTCATTACGGAAAATGCCAAAGAATGTGTGCAGTGGTTAATTGATGGTGGCGTGCCTTTTGATTTGGATGAAAATGACAACAGTGCCAATCCAAAACACCATTTAACCCGTGAAGGCGGTCATAGCCATCGTCGTATTCTTCACGCTGCCGATGCAACTGGCATGGCAATGCAAACCAACCTTTCAGACAACGTCAACAATCATCCAAACATTCACTTCTTAGAACGCTATAACGCACTCGATTTAATTACTGAAGATCGTATCGGTGGCGACAAAAATAAAGTTGTCGGCGCATATATTTGGAACCGCAATCTTGAGCATGTGGAATCAGTTCGTGCAAAATTTGTTGTTCTCGCAACAGGTGGCGCATCTAAAGTGTATCAATACACCTCAAACCCAGATGTATCTTCTGGCGACGGTATTGCTATGGCGTGGCGTTCCGGTTGTCGTGTTGCAAACCTTGAATTCAACCAATTCCACCCGACTTGTCTTTTCCACCCTGAAGCACGTAATTTCTTATTAACCGAAGCTTTGCGTGGTGAAGGTGCTTATCTGAAACGTCCTGACGGCACTCGCTTTATGCCGGATTTTGATGAACGTGCTGAATTAGCGCCGCGTGATATTGTGGCTCGTGCAATTGATTATGAAATGAAACGTTTAGGTGCTGACTGCATGTATTTAGACATCAGCCATAAGCCTGCGGATTTTATTGAGAAACACTTCCCAACCATCAATATGCGTTTGTTGGATCTTGGTATTGATATGACCAAAGAGCCAATCCCAATTGTTCCAGCTGCTCACTACACTTGTGGTGGCGTGGTGGTGAATAAGCAAGGTCAAACCGATCTCAAAAACCTGTATGCAATTGGTGAAGTCACTTATACCGGTTTACATGGTGCGAACCGTTTAGCATCAAACTCATTATTAGAATGTGTGGTTTATGCTTGGTCGGCAGCAAAAGATATTGTGACAAAAATTGATGGTGAGACCTTACCGGGCACTTTACCTACGTGGGATGAAAGCCAAGTCACTAACTCTGATGAAGAAGTGGTTCTGCAACATAACTGGCATGAATTACGCTTATTTATGTGGGATTACATGGGTATCGTGCGTACTAATAAACGTTTAGAGCGTGCATTACGTCGTATCCAGTTGTTGCAACAAGAAACCCACGAGTATTACAGCCACTTCCGTGTTTCTAATAACTTATTGGAACTGCGTAACCTTTTGCAAGTTGCAGAGTTAATGGTGCGTTGTGCAATGGAACGTAAAGAAAGCCGTGGTTTGCATTACACCTTGGACTACCCTGATAAGCTAGAAAACAGTGGCCCAACAATTTTGGATCCAAAGGATTATAAGGCCAAACCGCTATTCTAGTTTGTATTTAAAGTTGAGCTAAATCCAACATGATTAGGCATTAAGTTTTTACCGACTTAATGCCTATTTTTTCCAAATACATATCGACAGATTCTCAGCACCTTCATCTAACATAGCATTTAACGCCTTGTATTCTGCATCCTCAAACTGGTAGCGCATCAAGCGCAGCACATTTCCTTCTTCTAACAGAATTTGTAAACCGAACTCTCGCCATTGCCTATCGATACGTTGAACTTCAAAAAAGGTTTGATCGGGATCCTCAAAGGGCCGAGAAAAATACTGAAAGTACTGAAAAGATAAAACTATCAATATTAAAGAGGGAGAAAGTGGAAACGAGGAAATCATTACCGCCCAAATGGTGATGAGAAAAGAAGTGACCAAAAACCACTGAGCGATAATGTTATTTCGATATGAAAAGTACTCTATACGACGAGATTGAGAGTTAACGCACTTTACTAAGATTGTGGGCAACGATCTTATCCACCAGCTTTGCGTGACCTAAATGCTCGCTGCGGCCTTGTCCCATCACCCACATAAACAAATCAGGATCATCACATTCTAATAATGAAACGAACTGTTGTTGCTCTTGCTCTGATAAGTCGTCAAAACATTCTTCAAAGAAAGGCATGATAACGACATCCAACTCTAGCATGCCACGGCGGCAAGCCCATTTAATACGTGCTTTTTCTTCTGGTGTATACATATTGATTCCGTCTAATAATATATCTGAAATCAGTTTATCAGGTGCTTGGCGCATCAACCAGTGCAGTAATCACAGACTAGCTATCTATTTATACGATTAATTCAATTACTGAAAGCATATCTAATTAATGAGTGTTAATCATAAGAGCAATTTACTGACAAACAGAGTTATCAGGATTAACATAACGGCAATAATGCAATGACACCAACAAGAGTTTAGGAATCACAATGAACAATAATGAATGGAATGGCGCAGAACGCTTTACGGCTTATCCCCTCACTTCTTCGCAACCTTTCCCTGAGTTAGCTATTTGCACTTTACCTTCTTGGGGCGCAGTCACCATGATCGGTGATGACAAAAAATCTTATCTTCACGGGCAAGTGACTTGTGATGTCGTTGCTCTTGATGCCAACACATCAACGCTTGGCGCACATTGTGATGCTAAAGGAAAGATGATCAGCACTTTCCGTTTATTTCACCATAATGACGGCTATGCGATGTTCCAACGTTTATCTGCGATGGAAAAAGAGTTGGTAGAAATTAAAAAGTACGCCATTTTTTCTAAGGTCACTATTGAAGCAAGTAATGAGGTTTTCCTTGGCGTTATCGGTTCTAAAGCTTCTTCTTTTATTGAAGGCTTAACAGGCCAAGCGGTTGCTGATGCTAATAGACAGGTTATTGCTTTTGATAAAGGCACAGCAGTACAAATTGAAAGCCAGCGCTGGTTAATTATGCTAACTGCAGACCAAGCTTCTGCTTTAGTTGCTGATTTAGATGAAGACACAGTTACCGCTGACGAAGGTTTATGGGATCTAGCCGATGCATTAGCCGGCTTACCAAGATTAAACGCCCATGAGCAACTAGAGCATATTCCTCAAGCCATGAACCTACAGGCGCTTGATGGTATCTCGTTTAAGAAAGGCTGCTACACAGGTCAAGAAACTGTCGCTCGTGCCAAATACCGTGGCATAAACAAACGCGCACTTTTCCAATTAACAGGCCAACTTGATGCCTCAGTAGCAAATACACCAAGTGCAGAATTAAAACTGGAGCGTCAAGTCGGTGATAACTGGCGCAGCGCGGGCACTTTCAACAGCCACTATCAATATGCAGATGGTGTGTTTGTTGGTTTGGCTGTTCTTCCTAACGATTTGGAAGCCGATACCTTGTTCCGCTTGACCGATTATCCAGAAAAAGAATTACAATTTTCAGCTTTGCCTTATTCATTGGAAGATGCTGAGTAAGAATCTAAAGTGAGACAAAGAAGATTAAGGTCACTTTTTAACCTTAATAAGCATGATGTATTCAAATATCACATGCACTCTCAAAGCTGATGATTACTAAGATATTTAGCCCACACTCAAAATGTGTGGGCTTTTTTTAACCAAAAACATCACCCAAACAAATACCTGAAACCAAAGAAATAAAACATCAAAATATTTAATTGCCGATTTTAAAAAAATTAGAATTAAAGTTTGATCGACACAACATTTCTCATACAAAAAACCAAAAAGTAACAAAAACGTAATGAATTACACGTTACAATAGCATTTAGTTACTATAAGGAAGTTAGTATGAGATTATTTAACAAATATTCGCCAAGGGCTATTGCTAAGCATGTCAGCCGTTTCTTCAAAGGGCGCATCTACATTAACGGTGTAGGTAAGTTTGAATTCGACAACTCGAAGTTGATTGCTCCAACACAAGCAGACACCAAACTTTACAGAATGGTTAAAGAAGTAAATCAGGAGATCAACCGACTACGTTGTTTGCCAGCTTAAACAAAATTTCGACGCTTTTTGCTTTAAGGATTAAGTGAAAAGTGGTTAGAAATGTTAATTAAGTACAAAGAGAAAAATCATAAAAAACAATTAAAAAGATAGAAAACATCCTCTCCCTACAGAGAAATGCAAACAAAGCGACACAAGATTCAAAACAAATATAAAAATAGAAACTAAAAAGGTTGGCTCACAAGGCCAACCTTTTTCATATCTGTCGAATTTGAGCGATTAAGACTTCACTAATTCAGGCAGCTTACCGGTAATCCCAAGCGCCCTTTTCATCATTTCTTCTTTTATGCCCGGTAGATGGCCAACAAACTGCATACCTAAACCACGCACTAATTTTTTAGCTGGGTTATCGCCTGTAAACAAATCTTTAAAGCCTTGCATTGCCGCGATCATTTTTGCCGCTTCTGCTTTGCGCCAACGTTCATAAGGACGAAGATTGTGCTGTAAACCAATGTCTTCCCCTTTATGCCACAAGGCTAAGA
Source organism: Vibrio sp. (assembly GCA_047975485.1). Taxonomy (GTDB): domain Bacteria; phylum Pseudomonadota; class Gammaproteobacteria; order Enterobacterales; family Vibrionaceae; genus Vibrio. The sequence continues at coordinate 28,993 of JBKEDP010000034.1, forward strand.
CTTCTTCTGCAAGACTAGCTGCATCAAGGAAACCTAAGTTAACACCTTGTCCTGCTAACGGGTGGATGGTGTGAGCTGCATCGCCAATCAGGGCAACACGATTCACCACAAAGTTACGTGCATAGCGCATTTTAAGCGGATAAGACGAACGTTCACCTTCGACATGACACAAGCCTAAACAAGCATCGAATTCCGTAGTCAGCGTACGATCAAATAAACGTTCAGGGCATGTAGTGAGCATATCTGCACGATCGGGTTGAGTTGACCACACCAGTGAACATAAATTCGGATCAGATAACGGCAATAACGCAATCGGCCCTTGAGGCGTGAAGATTTGTCTTGCTACATTTTGATGCGGTTCTTCGGTACGAATGTTTGCCACAATCGCTTTGTGTCCGTAATCCCAATGAGTTAATGGAATATCTTGTTGCTGACGAACCCAAGAGTTTGCACCATCTGCGCCAACCACTAATTTGGTTGAGATATGCTCGCCACTTTCTAAGGTTAAGAAGGCTTCTGTTTCACCCACCGCAATATTGGCGCAGCGATCGGGCATGAACAGTTGCACATTCGATAGTTGCGCTACTCTTTCCAACAAAGCTAATTGAATCACACGATTTTCAACGATATGACCAATATTCGATTGTGCTAAGTCTTGAGCATTGAATTCTAAACGGGCGAAGCTATCTTGCTCCCACACTTCCATCGCACTATAAGGAGACAAACGACGAGCGGTGATACCATTCCAAGCTTGAATATTCTTTAAATAGATTTCACTGGCACGGCTTAACGCAGAAACACGAGTGTCAGGCTCACTTTGAAGCGTTTGATCTGGGGTTTGCCCTTCAATCACAGCAACACGCAAGTCGCTATCAGCTAATGAGGCAGCAAAAGCTAAGCCAACCATTCCACCGCCAATAATTGTGATATCAAAACTTTGCATCTGTTGCTACCTCTTTACGCGCTAACTGTTTATATGTTGTATGGCTTGCAATCTATCGCTTCACTAAACCCATAGTTCGTTTCACTAGCGGGCATTTGATAAAAGGGAAATGCGAAATTGCTAATAAACCTAAGTTTCGTCCGACTCTCATTGCAGGCAGATGATTGGAGAAAATCGTCACCAAATTGGAAGTCAAAGCCATGGTTTGCTCACGATCTTGCTCTCGACGCTGTTTATAGCGAGTTAATAGAGAATAAGACCCGATATCCGGCTGCTTACTTTCTGGTAGATCACTTTCTTGTTCTTGGGATTGGCATGTGTGAGCAATTTCTTCCGCCAAACTCATCACATCACGAATACCCAAGTTAAAGCCTTGGCCGGCAATAGGATGTAGCGTTTGTGCGGCATTTCCAATCACGACGCAGCGGTGAGAAACCACTGATTCACGATAACGCAGAATTAGGGGATAACTTGCTAAAGATCCAATTCTCTGGATTTTACCGAGTCGCCAACCAAAATCTTGCTGTAATTGTTCGATGAGTTGAGATTCATCTGCTTGCAGAACTTGCTCCATTCTCGCTTTCGGCATACACCATACCACCGAACTGCGCCCTTCGGACATGGGTAAAAACGCTAATGGACCAAATTGAGTGAATCGCTCGTAAGCTCGACCTTGCGGCTCAATATCCGTTTTTACATTGGCAATCACGGCATATTGTTCAAAGTCGATTTCTTTTAGTGCGATGCCAATTTGCTGACAGGTTTCAGAGAGAGCACCATCCGCAGCCACCAGCAAATTCACTTCTAATTGAACTTCATTAGATAGAGAGATGGAAACTGAATCCACCGTGCGTTTGATCTGTTCTACTTTCGCAGGGCAAATATAATCAATCGCAGCACATTGTTGGATTTGATTTTGATAGATACGCCCGACGGTTTCGAGTTCTACCACAACGCCAAGGGCATCGACCAATTCTTGTTTAGCTGTAATTTCCGCTAAGCCTAAATGTCCTTGGTCGGAAATTTCAATATCCGTGATAGGGGTGGCAATCGGTTCAAACAAAGACCATAAATCGAGCTGCTTTAATATTTGAATCGTGCCATACGATAAAGCAATCGCACGCGAGTCAAAGCCCGGATGCGACGATTGTTCGTCCATTTGCTGAGCTTCAATGACCGCAATTTTCAGCTTACCTTTACACAAGCGATCAATGGCAAGCGCTAACGTTGCACCCGCCATTCCCGATCCTACAATCGCAATATCGTATTTTTTCATCCTAGCGTCTTATTCTCATCCCTGTTAACGATTAAAGTGTCTCTTAATGCAGTGTTTTATTCACTGGTGCTGCAGGTTTAGCGCCAAGATCAGAATGAATGGTTAACACACAAACTTTAACGTGTTCAATCACTTGCTCTAGCAAAATCGCTTGCTCATTTAGATCGTCATCTTCATCAATGCCAAGCTTGGAAATTTCTTCCACATCAGCCAACGCTTCTTTGGTTTCTGAAGATAGCTTCGCTAAGTTTGCACCCGACAAACCTAAACCTGAAATAAAGTGATTACTCCACTCTGAAACTGCATCTGCATAATCCATCAAATCATCATCTTCTGGTAACATCATCGAGAGTTCCATCGATGTGCCTGACAGTTCTTTTGCTGTAAATGCGAAAATAGCTTCTGCAGCTGCCATCGCTTTTGAAGGCCAGCCCATTCCATCATTGGTGTAATCCACTAAAATCGCTTTCCATTGGTCAGAATCTGCTTTCATACCGCCACTAAGCATGCCAGCAATTAAGCCATGCAATTCAGCAGGAGTAACAGATAATGAAGCTGAAGTCAGTTCAGCAAGAGTTTGCGTGTAATCAGGCAAGTGGCGTTCGCTCATGAGTGTTTCCATTTAATAAAGTATGCCCCAAAGTATACCAAGTCCTCTGCTCGCCATAAAACCTTAAAAGCCACCAAATGAGTCACTTTATGAGCGAATCGGTCAACATTCAGCAAAATAGACATTGTACGCATCGAAATGCTTGAACATTCAAGGCAATTTATCCTATAGTTTGACCCTCGGAAAAATTCATTATTAGCCATTGAGAGTGCACAACTGTGGAAGTCGAAATTTTAGGAAAACTCACACGTGTTAATTGTCCTGAAGGGCAAGAAGCAGCCTTACAAGCGGCAGCTAATGAATTAAACCAGCGACTAACGCTACTGACTGAACGTTCTAAGATTAATAATGCTGAACAGTTATTAACTTTTGCTGCGTTAAACGCTTGTTATGAAATTCAAGAGTTGAAAGAAAATCAGCACGAGCAAGAAAGCACAGCTACTGACGCTCAGTTAAAATTAGATGCAGCAGAACTCAAACTTGCTGAAATGGAAGAAAAGCTGATGGAAGCAGAGAAAAACTTTGCTAATGCTGATCAGCAACGTTATGACATTGAGCAACAGCTTTCTCAAGTTGAACAAAAGTTCTCGCAATTGGCATCAGAAAAAACGCAAACCGCAGAGCAGATCAACCGTCGCATTCAGCAGCTTGCAGAAAAATTAGCTCACGTTTTGTCCGCATAATTAAGAAAAGCGTAAAATTCAGAAATAGTCAGCAATTTATAATAGATTTTGATTTTGAAACCCGTTATATTTGCGCAACAAATTTGATAGTAACTAGGTTTTGCAAAACCTAAACCTAGTTCAAAAAATGCCAAGGAATAAGGTGTTTAATGCGTTGAAATGACGCATACTGAATACATCAAATGTGAAAGCATTACAAAATTTACCCTGGAGTGTTCGTCAGAGGATTTAAGTCCCTGAGCCGATAAGCAACACCAAAGGATTGGCATTAGGAGGCTATTGTGCATGCTCGGCTAGTACCGAGAAGTCTACGGTCTTCATTGCGGATCCGCCTTGAACTCGCTGGTTCATAGGTCCATCAATTCTCAACGGCACTTTGGGGTATTCCTTCTCTATGAAAGAATTACCAACTCATCAATCATCTTCATGCGATGCATCTTTAACAGATGTAAACTCGTTTGACTCTTTTTCTCTTGAAGCAACGACAATCGATGGTTTGTCTCGCAAAGCGATTCGTCAACTAATTCGTAAGCAGCGCCAATCTCTTTCATCTGAACAGCAAACTCAAGCTGGTTTGAAATTATTAAAGCAGGTGCAAGCTTTATCACATATCCAACAAGCTGAGCGTATTGCGATTTATCTTTCCAACGATGGCGAAGTCGATACTCAACCGTTAATCCATTGGTTGTGGCAACAAGGTAAACAAGTGGTAATGCCGGTCTTGCATCCATTTTCTGCCGGTCATTTACTCTTTCTCAATTACACGCCAGACTCCCCTACTGTGCTAAACAAATACGGGATCGTTGAACCTAAACTCGATCAAACTCAAGTTTGCCCCGTCAAAGATCTCGACATTATTTTCACACCACTGGTCGCCTTTGATGAAACAGGTCAACGATTAGGCATGGGGGGCGGTTATTATGATCGCACTTTAGAACGCAGTGCGAAAACGGGTTCAAAGCCATTCGCTATTGGTCTTGCTCACAATTGCCAGCAAGTGAAAACCTTACCGACTGAACATTGGGACATTCCTTTACCTATAATTGTCACACCTAATAAAATTTGGCACTGGGAATAGTTGGGAATAATTGATTTAGCCGTTATAATCCCGCCCAATTCAGAACATCCAGTTCAAAAAACGCAATCGATTACTTTTAGGAGTTAACATGACGCAAGATGAAATGAAAAAAGCAGCAGGTTGGGCAGCTTTAAAATACGTTAAACCAGACACAATTGTGGGTGTGGGTACAGGTTCAACGGTAAATCACTTCATTGATGCATTGGCGACAATGAAAGGTCAAATCGAAGGTGCAGTTTCAAGCTCTGTTGCTTCTACTGAGCGTTTGAAGGAATTAGGCATTCACGTATTCGATTCTAACGAAGTTGATGGCTTAGATGTTTATGTTGATGGTGCTGATGAAATCAACCCACAAGGTTCGATGATCAAAGGCGGCGGTGCAGCATTAACTCGTGAGAAAATCGTTGCAGCTATGTCTAAAAAGTTCATCTGTATTGTTGATGACACTAAAGCAGTTGATGTTCTAGGTAAATTCCCTCTACCAGTTGAAGTAATTCCAATGGCTCGCTCTTATGTTGCTCGTGAATTAGTGAAACTAGGTGGTACTCCTGAATACCGTCAAGGTGTGGTTACGGATAACGGCAACATCATTTTAGATGTTCACAATCTTGCTATTGTCGATCCAAAAGGATTAGAAGATAAAATCAATGGTATCGCAGGTGTGGTTACTGTAGGTCTATTTGCACACCGTGGCGCAGACATCGTGATCACAGGCACACCAGAAGGTGCCAAGATTGAAGAATAATTCTCTATAAAGCAGGTGAAATAACCTGATTTACAGACAATCCCAAAACGGTGCAAATATGTGCCGTTTTTTTATACTTTATTTTAGAAAAACCTTACCCAAGCTCACATTTTTTTGTTATTTTAATTCTCAAGCAATGCACAAGGAATGTTCATTCTTCTCCCATCCGTTATCTCACTGCGCTTGGCTGCAAGTTCCCACATCACCCTCAATGTGCAAACACAATGTGTGCAAACGTTAAAACGTACAAAAGATAAATCTATACAAGATAAATAAATAAAAACGAAAACGTTGCAAAAAATTAATCTCTATTCATTTCATTAAGGACAATGTCACATGTCAAAAGTCGTCTCTCTTGGTAAAGAAAAAATTAAAATTCTTCTACTCGAAGGTGTTCACCAATCTGCGGTTGAAGTTTTTGAAGCAGCTGGTTACACCAACATTGAATATCACAAAGGTTCCCTATCTGAGAGTGACTTGCTAGAAGCGGTTAAAGATGCACACTTTATTGGTTTACGTTCACGTACTAACCTTACTCAAGAAGTATTTAATGCAGCTGAGAAACTAGTTGCAGTGGGCTGTTTCTGTATCGGTACTAACCAAGTAAATCTAAAAGCAGCTGCGGCACGCGGTATTCCAGTATTTAATGCTCCGTTCTCAAATACTCGTAGTGTGGCGGAAATGGTTCTAGGTCAAACGCTACTAATGCTACGTGGCATCCCTGAGAAAAATGCACTTGCTCACCGTGGTATTTGGAAGAAAAGCGCTGATGCCTCTTATGAAGCTCGCGGAAAACGCCTAGGTATTATTGGTTATGGTCACATCGGTACTCAGTTGAGCATTTTGGCTGAAAACTTGGGTATGCGTGTTTACTACTACGATATTGAAAACAAACTATCACTTGGTAACGCTACGCAAATTGCCACCATGAGCGAGCTTTTGAATAAATGTGATGTGATCACTTTGCATGTTCCTGAAACACCAAGTACGAAGAATATGATGGGTGCAGATCAGTTTGCTCAAATGAAGCCAGGTGCGATTTTCATTAACGCCGCTCGTGGTACAGTGGTTGATATTCCTGCTCTTTGCGATGCCTTGGAATCTGGTCATTTAAGCGGTGCATCTGTTGACGTATTCCCTGTTGAACCAGCAACAAATAACGACCCGTTTGAATCTCCATTAATGAAGTTTGATAATGTGCTTCTAACTCCTCACATTGGTGGCTCAACTCAAGAAGCACAAGAAAACATCGGTATTGAAGTGGCAGGTAAACTGGCGAAATATTCAGACAACGGCTCTACACTTTCTTGTGTTAACTTCCCTGAAGTATCGCTACCAGAACACACCGGCACTTCTCGTCTATTGCACATTCACGAAAACCGCCCAGGTATCTTGACGCAAATTAACACCATTTTCGCTGAAGCTGGTATTAACATCGCAGGTCAGTACCTACAAACAAATGCTGAAATGGGTTATGTGGTTATCGACATCGAAGCAGATCGCTCTGAAGAAGCACTAGAAAAAATGAAAGCAGTTCCAGGCACAATCCGTGCTCGTATCCTGCACTAAGCTCTAAAACTATTTCTTTATAGATAAAAAACAGCGGCCAAGTGGTCGCTGTTTTTGTTTCTGAAAGCTATTAATTACTGATTAGCTTGCTTCAGTTTAAACACCACATTCACCTGATCGCTTATGGTCATAGATTCATCTTGATAGCTTTCATTAGCTGAACGTGCATCCATCATCATCGCTTTTGCCATAACAACAGGGCGAACTGTATTCGAGCGATATTCAATCGTCCACACGCCATCCAATTGAGCATCAAAACCTTTAGCTAACTCTGCAGCTTTTTCTTTCGCATCAGCAATTGCAGCTTGGCGAGCTTGTTTTTTGTAAGCGGCTTCATCTTTTACTTTAAGCTGAATGTTATCGACTCGATTCACACCCGCTTTAAGTGATGCATCCAAATACGTATTCAGTTTTTCAAGATCGCTGACTTTTACCGTAATCGAACGAACAGCTTGATAGCCTGTTAGCTCAGGTTTTTGATCTTTCGGATAAATATATTGCGGCGATAATTGCAGGTTGCCGCTTTGAATAGCCGCACGATCTACACCTTGCTTAGCTAAGTCATCAATGAACTTTGTCACCACTTGATCAACAGATTTTTTAGCTTCTGCGGCTTGCTTATTTTCCGCTTGAATTGCAACGCTAAACTCTGCCATATCAGGTTTAGCAATCACTTCACCATAACCGGTGGTTGATAACGTCGGAATAGATAATTCAGCGGCATTAACAGTAGAAGTTAACGCAGCACAACAAACGAAAATCGCTAGCATTTGCTTAGGCGTATTTTTTATAAATTCACGAATCATAAACTTACTCCCTTAAAACTTTTTGGACAGTTTGAATATAGTCTTGTTCAAATTGTATATAGCTTTTATTAACAAATAGCAAAAAGGCGCACGAGGCGCCTTTAGATTAAATGAATGTCAAATACGAAGGATAAATTAACCTTCGATTTTGTTTAGGTGGACATCCATTTGTGGGAATGGGATTTCGATACCTGCAGCATCCAAGCCTTCTTTAATTGCTTGTTGCAAATCGAAGTACACACCCCAGTAATCTTCACTTTTCACCCAAGGGCGAACAACGAAGTTTACAGAAGAATCAGCAAGAGCTGTTACACCGATAGTTACTGCTGGATCTTTTAGGATGCGAGCATCAGCTGCAACTACATCAGCAAGAACTTGTTTAGTCTTTTGTAGATCAGCTTTGTAAGAAACGCCAACTACTAAATCAACACGACGAGTTGCGTGACGAGAGTAGTTTACAATCGCACCACCGATAACAGCGCTGTTTGGAACAACGATCATTTTGTTATCTGGAGTAGTCAGAACTGTTTGGAAGATTTGAATTGCTTCAACGCTACCTGCAACGCCACCGATTTCAACGTAATCGCCAGCTTTGAATGGACGGAATGCAACGATCAATACGCCAGCAGCAAAGTTAGATAGTGAACCTTGAAGTGCTAGACCTACAGCTAAACCAGCGGCACCGATTACAGCAACAACAGAAGCTGTTTCAACACCTACGCGGCCTAGAGCTGCAATTAATACGATAACAAACAACACGTAACGAACTAAAGAACCAACGAAGTGAATTACTGCTGGGTCCATTTGTTTCTTTTCTAAAACTTTAGAAACACTGTTACTGATTGTTTTTACAATGATATTACCAATGAACAAAATAACCAGTGCGGAAAGAATGTTCACTCCGTACTGAATGATTAAGTCAGAGTTACCTGTTAGCCAATGTTGGACTTGAGGGATCACTTCTGAAACTTGTTCTTGCACTGTTTCTTCTGCAGCCATGAATTTTTCCTTATTTACAACCAACAATTCAAATTGAATTAACTGTTTTACGCTACTTTCTTGTAGCAAATGTTCTATTTTTGAGCTATTAGCTTTCTTTGTTGGCTAAAAAACCAATAAAAACAAAACCAACCGCTAATATATATGCTTTTTGAATTTTAGAAAACTATTACTTTTATGTGGGTTCTTGTTATATACCCAAGTGACCTCAAGATGCAGAATTCAGAGCTATCATCCAAGTCTTTAGGCAAGACAGATTTATGCAGGAATGTGTCAACCTTTCAAATAAATCTAACACAGCATAAAGGCTTGGATGAAGCTCCCGAAGGGCAAGTTAAAACAAGCTTTA
>JBKEDP010000013.1:0-7209 GCA_047975485.1 Vibrio sp.
GCGCGGATATCATCGTGGAGCTGGTAAGCCATGGGCTCACCAAACGTGACTCCGAATACATTAGCGCAAACCAACTCCGTCATTAGTTAATTGTAGTTGCAATTCCGAGGCGGACCATACATTTTGTGTAAACCGTCATGGATGACGGTTAGGCTTCTCGAGGACAAGGATGTCCTCTTGAAGCCGTTAGCAAAATGACCAAGTGAAGCAAAGATTACAAAATTTCAAGCAGCGGCCTTTTTGCCTGCTTTTTGGGCTGTTGCAAAAAGTAGGTCGCCGAAGGCAATCACCTGAAGCCCCCGAATAACCTGAAGTTAAAGTTGCTCAGGTAAATATTAAACTTGGTATTAACCTTGAAGTTCTGTTCTTAATGTCTTCGCCGCTTCCACCAAATTGTGTAATGAAGCCTCTGTTTCTGCCCAGTTTCGAGTTTTTAAGCCACAGTCTGGGTTAACCCATAAACGCTCAACTGGAATTTTCTGCGCTGCCGTTTTCAGCAAATCGACAATCCATTCTTGCGTTGGAATGTTTGGCGAGTGAATATCGTAAACACCTGGGCCAATTTCATTAGGGTAATTAAAGTCTTCAAACGCTTTTAGCAGTTCCATGTTTGAGCGAGAGGTTTCAATGGTGATCACGTCAGCATCCAGTGCCGCAACTGAATCAATAATTTCATTGAACTCGCTGTAACACATGTGTGTATGAATTTGCGTTTCAGGCTTGGCACTTGCTGCGGAAATCTTAAATGCTTCCACTGCCCAATCTAAATACTCTTTATGATCACGTTTTTTCAGAGGCAAACCTTCACGAATGGCAGGCTCATCAATTTGAATGATATTGATACCGGCATTTTGCAAATCATCTACTTCATCACGCAAGGCAAACGCCAACTGTTGAGCAATTTGTTTGCGAGTGATGTCTTCACGCGGGAATGTCCAACATAGAATCGTCACTGGGCCAGTCAACATGCCTTTCATTTGTTTTGCAGTCAGAGATTGCGCATACACCGACCAATCAACCGTCATTGGTTTTTCACGTTCAATATCGGCAACAACAATCGCAGGTTTCACGCAACGAGAACCGTAACTTTGCACCCAACCAAAGCGAGTCACTTGGAAGCCAGCTAGGTTTTCCGCAAAGTATTCCACCATGTCGTTACGTTCTGCTTCACCATGCACAAGCACATCCAAATCTAAAGCTTCTTGGCGTTTCACTGCATCTTGAATATGCCCTTTTAATGCGGTTTCATAATCAGCTTGGGACAAATTACCCGCTCTGAATGCGCTACGTTGCTGACGAATTTCTGCAGTTTGCGGGAAAGATCCAATGGTTGTGGTTGGCAATAAAGGCAAACCCAACACTTCTTTTTGATGATGAGCACGTTCTGCATAAGGCGCAGCACGTTCAGCCAATTCAGCAGTTAATGCATTTAAACGGGCTTGAACTTGAGGCTTGTTAACATGCGTAGCTTGCTTACGAGCTTTAATTGGTTGGCTGTAATTCTCACAGGCTTCGATAGCGTGTTGATTATCGTCAAGTGCAGCACCTAATAAACTCACTTCATTTAATTTCTGCTTAGCAAAGGCAAACCAGTTTTTTACTTCTTCGGTGAGTTCGGTTTCGAGTTCGAGATCAACAGGGCTATGCAATAGCGAACAAGAACTTGCAATCCAAAGCTTTTCGCCACGTTGCGCCTTAACAGGTTGAAGCGTTTGTAGCCAAGATTGCAGATCGGCACGCCAAACGTTACGACCATTGATTACACCAACAGACAGCACCCAATCTTGAGGAATCGCTTTATTCACTGCTTCAAGTTGAGTTGGCGCAGCAGAAAGATCGATATGCAAACCATCAACATCAAGTTCAGTAATTTTCGCAAGGTTATCTTCGACAGAATCAAAATAAGTAGTTAGCAAGATCTTAACTTCAGATTTTAATTTCTGATAAGTCGGTTTAAAGGCATTCGTCCATTTATCTTCAAGTTCTAGCGCCAAAATCGGTTCATCAATTTGTACCCATTCAACACCAATTTCTGCGAGTTTAGCCAGAATCTGTTGGTAAACCGGCAACAGACGATCAAGTAACTCTAAACGCTCAAAACCATTTTCTACTTCGGTTGGGTTCACTTCTTTGCCAAGGTACAAATAACTAACAGGACCTAGCAAAACCGGTTTTACATTGTGTCCAGCTTGAATAGCTTGCTTCACTTCATCAAACAATTGTGTCCAGCTGATTTCAAAAGCATCATCTTGGCTGAATTCAGGTACAAGATAGTGGTAGTTGGTATTAAACCATTTAGTCATATCTGAAGCGGCTGCGTTGCCTGTTTCTTCATGTTGATGATTTGTACCACAACCGCAAGCTTGTTCTGCTTCAGCTGTTTTATTTAGCGCAGACTGATTTTGCGCAGACTGGCCACGTGCCACTTTAAATAAAGTATCTAGGGTTGGTTTTTCACCATTTGAATGACGGGCAGGAACATGACCAAGCAACAAACTAGTAGTTAATACATGGTCGTACCAAGCGAAGTCGCCCGCGGTCACATAATTCAAACCGCTTGCTGCTTGATCATTCCAGTGGCGTAACCGCAGTTCACTACCTACTTGCTCTAATTCCGCTTGGCTGATTTCCCCTTTCCAATATTTTTCTTGTGCAAATTTCAATTCACGTTTTTCACCAACGCGTGGATAGCCAAGAATGTGAGTAATTGTTTTGTTTGTTTGACTTTGTGCATTTGCCATCTTGATGTCCCTGTAAGTTTGAATTTAATTCCATTAACGTGGAGAACTTTATGTTTACCCGTCTGGATGTCTAAATAATTGTGTTTTTCAGGAAGATGAGCAATGTCTAATTATTCACATTGATTATGAAAAAAATTCATTTTTGAAAATTAAAGAATACATTTATAGCCATCTAGACGTTTACAACAGACAAATTTCAGCGTAGTTTATGAATTAATCTAAACAAGGAAAGTTCATTATGAGGATGAATAATGATCGAGATAAAACATTTAAGGACGATTTCCGTTTTGCGTGACACAGGATCACTGACGGCAACGGCAACCAATTTGCACCTCACGCAATCAGCCTTATCTCATCAGTTGAAAGATCTAGAATCTCGTATTGGCGGCAAGATTTTTTTGCGAAAAACAAGACCGATTAAATTCACTCAAGAAGGTGAGATTTTATTAAACCTTGCGGATTCAGTGCTTCCACAAATTGCACGAGCCGAGAATGAAGTGGCGGGATTAAAAGAAGATGTGAATGGTCGTTTGCATATTGCGATTGATTGCCACTCTTGCTTCCAGTGGCTTATGCCGGCATTAAAGGAATATCAAATTACTTGGCCAAGTGTGACGCTAGATTTTTCATCGGGCTTTGGCTTTGAGCCTATACCTGCTTTGGTAGGTGGAGAACTCGATTTAGTGATCACGTCTGATATTCAACCTCGTTCAGAAATTCATTATGAGCCTCTGTTTGATTTTGAAATGCGCTTAATTACGGCAACCCATCATCCATTAGCCGACAAAGAATTCATTGAACCTGATGATTTAAAAGATCAAACCATGCTTTCCTACCCTGTGCAAAAACAACGTTTAGATGTGGTGAAACATTTTCTGCAGCCTGCGGGAATTGAACCGGCTAAATGGAAACAAGCGGATAATACGTTAATGCTGGTACAAATGGTGTCTGCTGGTTTAGGTGTCGCAGCCCTGCCAAATTGGGCGATCAGCGAATTTTCTCGCCAAGGTTTGATTACTAGTAAACCACTTGGTAAAGGTTTATGGCGTCGACTATTTGCCGCAACCCGTCATGCAGAAAAAGAAAAGCGTTATCTACAAGCTTTCTTCAGCACCGCCAAACAACAGTGCCAAGCGCATTTAGATGGTATAAAAATGGTGTGAATTATTCATACCAGTTCCGGCAATTACCTGAGCTGATTTATATTGAGCATAGAGTAGAATCTAAAAGTACATGGACGTACTTTTCAAAGCGCCTAGGACAGGACAGCGGTTCTACGGCATATTCAATATAACTAGATACAGACTAAAATCGGTAAAAAAATAAAGCCAGAACTTAGCGATAAGATCTGGCTTAGAAATATTTTAATGGTTTAAATTTAATACGACTTAAATTGATTCGTCAGTGGATCATAATGGTAGCCAAGCATATCCAATTTGCCGACGACATCTTCCACATCCATTTCATACATGCTGACCAGTTCATCAAAACTGTCGCATTCCAATCTGAGTTTTTCGTTCACAATACCAAGTAGAATGACGTTATCCCAACGTTTAACATTGCTTAAATCCATCCAATGCACTCCTTAATTAAAAGCCACGAATTAATCGTAGACTGAAAACAGGACAATTTCTGTGATCGTTTGAAAAAATAACGTTAAAAAATGGATAAATTTTAACTTCAAATATTGTTAAAACAACAAGCTAGACAAAGTAGCAGCCGCTGCAAAATTCAATACTAAAGCGCAAACTGGCTGAATTTTTGTGATCGTTTTTTGGGTGAACAAATGCCAAGACGATGCGACACATCCACACAAAATCAGCACAAAACAGATGATAAGTTGATTCATGATTTGATGAATATAGTTCAAGCTATAAAGCTGTGTTTGCCACAAAATCGCTAAACAAATCAGCATAGCGCCAACGATGGTCGCAACAGGTAAAATTCGATGGAAAGCTTGTAAGCGGCTGCGTGCAATCGTTAATAACACATGGCTTAATCCTGCGCCTAAGAAAACCATGCTAAATAACATAAACAAACTTTGTGGTCTTTCTGCGCCTAGCATGAAAATCACGTTAAACGCTAAGGCAAAACCTAATGCGACTTGCAATAACCACAGTGGCCCAGCATCACGAGTTTTGCTTACTTTCACTTGCGAAAAGAAAGCAAAAATCAATACGCCCACCAAAGCGAGAGGCCAATATAAAACACTCACTACAAGCCAAGCTACGGCTAAAATCGGCAATTGCTTATGGATTCGGCCACGTTGTCCGGGGCAAATTTCCCCTTTGGTGAGAACCATTAACAGCACACATTGAGCACCAAATAACATGGGAGGAAAGACATTAAGCAAAAAAGAAAACATAACTACCATAAGCCGATTTTGAAAAGAGGTGCGACTTTATCAAAATCGCTTTAAAAGATCATGCAGATGGTAAAAACTCAAGTTCATTAATTTTGGTATTCAACTGTTTAATTGTCATCATGACTTCTTCAACATGAGTGAGATTAATAATATGCCCAGCTTGATAAAGCCAAATCACTTCCAATTTAGCATTAGAAAAAATCTTAGGTGCGTAATGACTATTACTTGGTCGCACTAAATCATCTTGCGTGCCTTGCATAATGATCAAGTTTTGCTTAATGGTGGCAAATTTTGATTGCAGTTTTTCCAATGACGGCGCAATAGCTAACACTTCTTTATTCGATTGCGCCCAAGGTTCTGGGATAAGAAAATCCGGCACATAATCCAATGTAAAATTAAACCAACGAGCTTCCGCTTTTTGTGGTTCGATATCTCCAGCTAGAATGACAGCTCCACGAATATATTCAGGGTATTCTGCCGCTAAAACAGGTACAAGCGAACCACCATAAGAATGGCCAACAACAATGAGTTTCTGATTAGTTTTCAATGAAATATCTTTAATTAATGACGCAAGTAATTCAGCTTGTTCTTGTAAAGTGTAAGGATATTCCTCATTGGGATACGTCGATTCTCCCCAACCAGGGCGATCAATCGAAAACACGGAAAATTTATCTAAAAAAGCAGGTTGTTCGTAATAAGACGCAAAAGTGCCCCATCCTCCTGGCGTTCCATGAATGAAAACAACCGCAGGTTTATGTTTCTCTAATAGGGTTTCGGCCAGATTTGATCTATTGAAATCTTTATCGTTTTTATTAGAGCTGAAATCTTCTGAAGCAACATAGTGAAGTTTATAACCTTCAGCATTAACATAATGATCAAACACTAGATTCGGTGTTTTTCTTACTCGTTCTGCCGTGACTTTATTCTCTTTAATTTCAGGTGGCATTGAACAAGCCGTAGTCATCACACATAACAACACCGTATACAACCAACGCATCCTGCCTCTACCTATTCTCAAAAACATTACAACCCAAAGAGCAAAAAAAAGCCTGTTCCAATTCATTATCGGAACAGACCTTTAAGGCATTTTGTTTATTTCAAAGCAAAGACTTTATTGAATAGAAACGCGGGGTTTATCTCAAACTTAACGACAAATCCACGCTACCAATTTATCGATACCCAACTTAGCTTGCTTAATGTTTTCCGCTAGCATGTACGCTGGTGTGGTAACGATTTGGTATTCTTCATCAACCGCAATTTCATCGACGTTACATTCAATATGCTCACCACCTAAAGACGTGATCACCGCTGCGGTATCTGCATCTTTACCAATGGTACATTTCACACCATCAAACACTTTTGGCAACAATACTGGCGCAATACACATGTAACCTGCTGGCTTTTTCGCTTGAGTAAACGACTTCATGGTTTTCGTGATACACGGCAGAATATCGAACTCTTGACCTTTAAATGCGAAAGAAGAAAGATTCTTCGCTACCCCAAATCCGCCAGTCATGATCAAGGCATCAAAATCATCAGCTTTCAGCTCGGCTACATCTTTGACATTGCCTCGCACGATTCGAGCGGCTTCTTCTAATACATTACGCGTTTGATCATGTTCTTCACCCGATGTGTGATTAATCACATGCGCTTGAGCAATATTCGGTGCAAAACACTGATAACTCGCTCCTTGTTCTTCCAAAGCCAATAGCGTCACCACGACTTCATTGATTTCAGAACCATCAAATACGCCACTTCCTGCTAAAATTACCGCAACCTTCTTAGACATGTTTACTCCTTGATGAATGGTTTAAACCTTTATTTCTATACGGTTATAACATAAAAATACTTCTTTTTATCCTAGTCGATCTCACGCTTAATCTGTATACTTTGGCATCCCAAATTTGAGGTGAAATTATGTACAGCGATATCCCACTTTCTACAAAGCCAACACCAATCAACGCTTACCCGAAATTCTGGGCGGAGTGTAATAGTAATTAAACACAAGTCTTTGAATTAAAGGATAAACAAGGTAAAACAAAGAGTTATCTAAATCATCATTAAAAATACATGATCATTTATACAGCTTTTTTACTGCCCCCA
>JBKEDP010000023.1:0-28668 GCA_047975485.1 Vibrio sp.
CGTTTTGGTCGTGACGGTAATAACCTGTCTGAAGCTCGTCGCTGGGGGCGTGATAATGGTCGCACTCGTAATCAAAACAAACGCAGCATGTATCTATCTACTGCTCGTTCATGGATCTTTAATCACATTGTTTCACACCGTATTGAAACGGGATCTTTTTCTACCTTATTAGAAGGTGACATTGTTCAGAACGAGCAAGGTAGACAACAACTGGTTGATGCTGCCACTATCGCTGAACTGCAAACGAAGTTAGAGCAAGGTCAAATCCACCTAACTGCGGCACTAGCTGGTGATAATGCGCTGCCAACACAAGGTCAGGCGCAAGCATTAGAGCAGCCGTTTTTAGATGCCGAAGAAGATTTAATGAAGCTGATCCGTGGTAATCGTATGCGCCATGATCGTCGTGCGGTTTCATTACATGCACAAAACATGAATTGGGAAGTAGAAGGTGATGATCTTATTGTGACTTTCTCATTACCAGCAGGCTGCTTTGCGACTTCTATCTTGCGTGAATTAATCAATGAAATTGAAGTTGAACGTGTATTTGACTAGCCTGAATGTTTTATCGGTATAACTGATAAGTTAGGTTGTATCTGTTTTTGTTTAGTTAAGTGTTCAATGAGTGAAAAGGTGTTAAATGAAAATTCTATTAAGTAATGATGATGGCGTTCACGCTCAAGGGATCAACACCTTGGCAAAAGTGCTTTCAGAGATCGCCGAGATCATTATTGTCGCTCCGGATCGCAACCGTTCAGGGGCTTCAAACTCTTTAACACTGGAAACTCCGCTTCGTGTAACAGAAATTCGTCCAAATGTTTTTTCTGTTCAAGGAACTCCAACAGACTGTGTTCACTTCGCTTTGAATGAGTTATTGAAAAATGATCTGCCCGATTTGGTGATTTCAGGGATCAATCATGGTGCAAACCTTGGCGATGACGTATTGTATTCAGGTACAGTAGCTGCTGCGATGGAAGGGCACTTTTTAGGTGTGCAATCTATCGCTATGTCTTTAGTGGGCAAAACACATTTTGATACCGCTGCGCACATTGCAAAAGAATTAGTGCTGCAACATGTGAAAAATCCTGTACCTGAACGTCAATTGATTAGCGTGAATGTGCCGGATTTGGCGTTAGATCAGTTAGGCGCAACTCGCATTACTCGATTGGGTGCACGTCATCACTCCGAAGATATGATTAAGCAACTAGATCCGCGTGGTGAAGAAATTTACTGGCTTGGTCCTCCGGGTAAACAAGCGGATGCAGGAAAAGGCACAGATTTTTACGCAATTGAGAAAGGCGAAGTATCCATTACACCTTTGCGTGTCGATTTAACCGCCCACGAAGCGCTTTCAAAATTAGAAAGTTGGGCGATAAAATAACAGTAAGTAATTGAATAGGCACAACAAGGGAAAGTTTGCGCTTATTAACATATTAAAATAAGAATTTTGTAGGCAAATTTATTAGGTAACTTTTTGTAGGTAAAGCTGACCAAAAATGAAATATACGAAAGCAGACCATTTGGTGTCTTTTTTAAAAGAGAAAGGGATTTCAGACAACAAACTTTTGGAAGTGATTCGCACTATTCCAAGAGAGAATTTTTTGTCGGAAGCAATGCGTCATCAAGCCTATGAAAACAATGCACTGCCTATCGGCTCAGGTCAGACTATCTCTCAGCCATATATAGTGGCAAAGATGACAGAGCTACTGAACTTAACGCCAACCAGCCGAGTGTTAGAAGTTGGAACCGGTTCTGGTTATCAAACAGCTGTGTTGTCAAAATTAGTTAATCATGTGTACACCATTGAGCGAATCAAATCTCTGCAATGGGATGCGAAACGTCGCTTCAAGCACCTCGATATTTATAATATTTCCACCAAACATGGTGATGGTTGGGAAGGTTGGGCATCGAAAGGACCATTTGATGCCATTATAGTGACTGCAGCAGCTAGTTCATTACCACAAGTGTTAGCTTCTCAATTGGCAGAAGGTGGAATTATGGTTTTGCCAATTGGTGATGAAAAGCAACAATTGATAAAAATTGAAAAGAAAAATAATGAGTACATTTCTACTTTGGTAGAGCCCGTGCGTTTTGTACCGCTTATTGCTGGTGCGTTAGCTTAATCTTTCAAGATATCGATAAGTTATAGAAGAAGGTATGAAAGTTGTTATCGTTTAAAAAACTTATTATCGCTTTATGTTTTGTTACATTAATTTCTGGATGTTCACTTCAACCGAAAAATGACCGAGGTAGCTACAAAGGAAGTTACTATGAAGTTAAAAATGGCGACTCGGTTTATCTCATCTCATATCTGGCTGATAAAGACGTTAATGACATCATTCGTTTCAACCATTTAAAGCCGCCTTATACCATTTATCCTGGTCAAAAAATAAACCTTTGGACTACGGCTTATATACCACCGGTGTATGATGGCTCTGGTTTTTATCGTGGTCAAAATTCGACTAAAGTTGCACAAAAACAAACCTCCTCACCTGTTGTACAAAGCCAATCGACAGGGTATGTTGATAGCCAGAATTCACAAAGCAATAACACTTCTGTCACACAAACGCCATCGTCAACCAATAGGATTGACCACTGGGAATGGCCAACGAGAGGTCGTGTGATCAGTAAGTTCTCGTTGGGTGATCAAGGCAATAAAGGCATTGATATTGCAGGACAAAGAGGGCAAGACGTGGTCGCAACCGCAGCGGGTTCTGTTGTGTATGCAGGTAATGCTCTACGAGGTTATGGGAACCTCATTATTATTAAACATAATGACAACTACTTAAGTGCTTATGCTCACAATGACAGTATGACTGTTCAAGAAGGTCAAACTGTTAAAACTGGCCAGAAAATTGCATCGATGGGTAGTACAGGAACGAACAGCGTTCGCTTACATTTTGAAATCCGATACCAAGGTAAGTCGGTGAATCCAGAGAGTTATTTACAGTAACGTTCAAATTAATAGAAGCGTTAAGTAAGTAACCTCAACCAAAGACTTACTTAACGACATATTAAGCAGTTATGTCTTGCTAACTTAATTCGCCAAGGGGAGGCGCTTATGAGTATCAGCAACACAGTAACAAAAATGAACGACATTGATGATTCAGATTTCGATGCCGCAGCATTTGAAGCAGAAGAACAACAAGAAGAAACGCTTCGTAAAGATTTTCGAGAAGAATATGACGCATCAACCAAAAGCCTTGATGCCACTCAGCTTTATTTGAGTGAAATAGGCTTCTCTCCTCTCTTAACCGCTGAAGAAGAAGTGCTTTATGCTCGTCGTGCTTTAAGAGGCGATGAAGCCGCACGCAAACGCATGATCGAAAGTAACTTGCGTTTAGTGGTAAAAATTTCTCGCCGCTACAATAGCCGCGGCTTGGCACTGCTCGATCTTATTGAAGAAGGTAACCTCGGCTTGATCCGTGCGGTTGAGAAGTTCGATCCTGAACGTGGTTTCCGTTTCTCAACTTATGCCACTTGGTGGATCCGTCAAACCATCGAACGTGCTTTGATGAACCAAACTCGTACTATTCGCTTGCCGATCCATGTAGTAAAAGAGCTCAATATCTATTTGCGTACCGCTCGTGAGTTGGCGCAAAAACTCGACCACGAACCGACCGCAGAAGAAATCGCTTTCCAACTTGATAAGCCAGTGGAAGATGTCAGTAAAATGCTGCGCTTAAATGAGCGTGTAAGTTCAGTGGACACACCAATTGGCGGGGATGGTGAAAAGGCATTGCTCGACATCATCCCAGACATAAACAACAACGATCCGGAAGTCTCCACTCAAGATAACGACATTAAAGCGTCATTGCTTGATTGGTTGGATGAATTGAATCCGAAACAAAAAGAAGTGTTGGCGCGTCGTTTCGGTTTACTAGGTTATGAGCCATCGACTTTGGAAGAAGTGGGTCGCGAGATTAACTTAACTCGTGAGCGTGTGCGTCAAATCCAAGTGGAAGGTTTGCGTCGTCTAAGAGAAATCTTGATGAAGCAAGGCTTGAGCATGGAATCCTTATTCGATGCTGATTACGAATAGCAATAACGTCTAATTTGTTTATAAGAAAGGGAAGCGAACGTGCTTCCCTTTTATTTTGAGCTGAAACTAACTTTATTACATTAAACCTTTCAAACGATATAAAGCCTCTAACGCTTGGCGAGGTGTTAAGTCATCTGGGTTAATACCCTCTAACACTTGTTCCACTTCGCTTAATTCTGGGATCAAGCTTAACTGATGCTCAACCACATTTGCTTTTGCAGATGAAGTCGCTTTTGCTTTTGGTTCCGCCTTTTGATGACCTAATGCTTCAAGTTGTTGCAGTTTTGCTTTGGCTTGTTTAATTACGCCTTTTGGAACGCCAGCCAAACCCGCTACCGCTAAACCATAAGACTTGCTTGCTGCACCTTCTTGAACGGCGTGCATAAACGCAATGCTGTCACCGTGTTCAATTGCATCTAAATGCACATTGGCTAAATGCGGGATCTGGCTTGGTAATTCAGTTAATTCAAAATAGTGAGTCGCAAACAAAGTCATAGCTTTGATTTTTGTCGCCAACCAATGTGCGCTCGCCCAAGCTAAAGACAAACCATCATAAGTACTCGTACCTCGACCAATTTCATCCATTAGCACTAAGCTGTTTTCGGTTGCGTTGTGAAGAATGTTAGCGGTTTCTGTCATCTCCACCATAAAAGTAGAGCGGCCTGAAGCTAGATCATCTTGTGCACCGATTCGAGTGAAAATACGATCAATCGAACCAATTGTTGCTGATTCAGCAGGAACATAACTGCCAATATGACCAAGTAACGCAATCAAAGCGGCTTGGCGCATATAAGTCGATTTACCGCCCATGTTCGGGCCAGTAATGATCAACATTTGACGATCTGAATTTAGCGCTACAGGGTTGGCAATAAACGGCACATCCAGAACTTGCTCAACAACAGGGTGACGGCCACCATCAATATGCAGTTCAGGAGTTTTGCTTAACGTTGGACGGCAGTAATTTAATGAATCCGCACGCTCAGCCAAGTTTTGTAAAACATCTAATTCAGAAAGCGACGCAGCCAGAAGTTGCAGTTTTTCTAAACTTGGTAGCAGTAAATCAAACAATTCTTCCCATAAACGCTTTTCTAACGCTAAGGCACGAGACTTCGAATTTAGAACCTTATCTTCGTGTTCTTTTAATTCAGGAATAATGTAACGCTCGGCATTTTTCAATGTTTGACGACGAACATAATGCGGAGGCACTAAATGGCTTTGACCACGGCTCACCTGAATAAAGAAACCATGCACATTGTTGTAGCCGACTTTTAACGTGTCGATGCCATAAGTTTCACGTTCTTCCGCTTCCATCTTCTCAAGATATTCGGTCGCACCATCAGCAAGGTTGCGCAGTTCATCTAATTCTGCGTTATAACCTTCTGCTAATACGCCACCATCACGAATAACCACCGGTGGGTTTTCTTTGATAGCTCTTTCTAATAACGAACAAATATCATCAATAGGTAAGCAATTTTGCGCTAGCTTTTGCAAGTGAGCATGAACAAAAGATGTGGTGATGCTGCTCAGTTCTGGTAATTGCTGCATGGCATTGCGCAGACGAGCTAAATCACGTGGGCGAGCAGAGCGCAAAGCTAAACGCGCTAAAATTCGTTCGATATCGCCAATGGATTTTAGGCATGGATGAAGATCGGCAAAGTAGGTGTTGTCTTTCAGTTCACCAATGGCATCTAAACGTTGATCTAAAATTTGCTGATTGCGCATCGGCTGATGAAGCCAACGTTTCAACATACGACTGCCCATTGGTGTTGCCGTATGATCAAGCACTTCTGCGAGAGTGTTATCGGTTCCGCCTGCAAGATTATGAGTGATCTCTAAATTGCGACGGGTGGCAGCATCTAAGATCACAGAATCATCTTGGCGATCAAAAGTTAAAGATCGAATGTGTGGCAAAGCCGTACGTTGGGTATCTTTCACATACTGGATCAAACAACCCGCAGCACATAGGCCAAGCTTGGCATTTTCCACACCAAAACCAACCAGATCTTTGGTGCCAAACTGCATGTTTAATTGCTGCTTGGCAGTATCTAACTCAAATTCCCAAACAGGGCGACGACGCTGACCTTTAATTCGCTCAAGTAAAGCTGGAGTCGCAAAATCTTCAGGATATAAAAGCTCTTTTGGCGAGGTGCGTTGCAGTTCTGCCTGCATCGCTTCTTCGGTTTCTGGCTCACAAAGTTGGAAGCGGCCAGAAGTCATATCCAAAGTCGCATAGCCGAACTTCTCACCTTGTTGGTAAATAGCCGCAACGAGGTTATCAATGCGTTCAGGCAATAAGGCTTCATCGGTTACGGTTCCCGGTGTGACAATGCGAACCACTTTACGCTCAACAGGGCCTTTGCTGGTGGCAGGATCGCCAATCTGCTCACAAATTGCTACCGACTCACCAAGTTGCACGAGTTTCGCTAGGTAACCTTCAACCGCATGAAAAGGCACGCCCGCCATAGGAATAGGTTCACCTGCGGATGCACCACGCTTGGTCAAAGAAATATCGAGGAGTTGCGAGGCTTTTTTGGCGTCGTTATAAAACAGCTCATAAAAATCCCCCATACGATAGAACAACAAAATATCTGGGTTTTCTGCTTTCAAACGCAAATATTGCTGCATCATCGGAGTATGAGTTTCTGTTTTCGCCACGATATCACCTGAGTTGTCTGTCTTAATAAAATCAGCCGCTATGATATTTTTCATGCCATAAGAAAGCAACGGAAACGAAGATAAACAGAGGTTAGACTTTAATAAAAATTGAAAATGTGGTTTTGTAGAGGCATTGATTGAAAGCGTTAAAGGAATTTCTATGAACCAATCAGAACTACATATTTTGAGTAAACGTGTTGGCATTAAGCTGAAACAACAATCGCAAGTTTTGGTAACGGCTGAATCTTGTACTGGTGGTGGCATTTCTTATGCAATTACTGACGCTTCAGGAAGCTCAGCATGGTTTGATCGTTCATTTGTGACTTATAGCAACGAAGCCAAAATGGAAATGCTGGATGTTCAATCGGAAACGCTAAATGAATTTGGTGCGGTCAGCGAAGAAACCGTTAAAGA
Organism: Vibrio sp.; assembly: GCA_047975485.1. GTDB lineage: Bacteria > Pseudomonadota > Gammaproteobacteria > Enterobacterales > Vibrionaceae > Vibrio. Next base: position 7,109 of record JBKEDP010000023.1, read on the forward strand.
AATGGCATTAGGTGCGTTGCAATATTCCAATGGTACGGTGTCGATTTCAGTTAGTGGCATCGCAGGGCCAACAGGCGGAACAGAAGAAAAACCAGTAGGAACTGTATGCTTTGGCTGGGCAGACACTCAAGGAATGCTTGAAGTTGAAACCATGCAATTTAGTGGTGACCGTGAAGAAGTGCGACTTCAAGCGTGTTGGCATGCGTTAGAGCGATTAGAAGATTTGTTAGATGAAGAAATGAATCACAAAAACTGATCTCTAATGCAAAAAAATTTATATACAGGTATAGACACTGTACAAATCAACAGTATAATGGCTGCATCTTATTTAGAACCGAATTAACGCATCCGATAGGTGGAATGAATGGACGAGAATAAACAAAAAGCGCTCGCAGCAGCACTTGGCCAAATCGAAAAACAATTTGGTAAAGGTTCAATTATGAAGTTGGGCGACAACCGCACAATGGACGTTGAAACTATTTCTACAGGTTCTCTAGCTTTAGATATCGCATTGGGTGCGGGCGGTTTACCAATGGGACGTATTGTTGAAGTTTACGGCCCAGAAAGTTCAGGTAAAACAACACTAACTTTAGAATTGATTGCAGCAGCACAACGCTCAGGTAAAACTTGTGCATTCATCGATGCGGAACACGCACTTGATCCTATCTATGCGAAAAAGCTTGGCGTAAACATTGATGATCTATTGGTTTCTCAGCCAGACACTGGTGAGCAAGCGTTAGAAATCTGTGATGCTCTAGCTCGTTCAGGTGCAATTGATGTATTGGTTGTCGACTCAGTTGCAGCACTAACACCTAAAGCTGAAATTGAAGGTGAGATGGGTGATTCTCACATGGGCCTACAGGCTCGTATGCTTTCTCAAGCAATGCGTAAGCTAACAGGTAACCTAAAGCAATCAAACTGTATGGCTATCTTCATTAACCAAATCCGTATGAAGATTGGTGTAATGTTTGGCTCACCAGAAACAACAACTGGCGGTAACGCACTTAAATTCTACGCATCTGTACGTTTAGATATTCGTCGTACTGGCGCTATCAAAGATGGTGACGAAGTAGTAGGTAACGAAACTCGTATCAAAGTGGTTAAGAACAAAATCGCTGCACCATTTAAACAAGCTGAAACTCAAATTCTTTATGGCCAAGGCTTTAACCGCGAAGGTGAGCTAGTTGATTTAGGCGTGAAGAACAAGCTAGTTGATAAAGCAGGTGCTTGGTACAGCTACCAAGGCGATAAAATTGGTCAAGGTAAAGCAAACGCTTGTAAATACCTAAAAGAAAACCCAGCAATCGCTCAAGAAATTGATACTAAACTGCGTGAATTGTTGCTTTCTCCTGTAGTGATGGAAGAAGAAACTTCAGCAGAGCCAGCTGAAATTGAATCTGGTGACGAGTTTTAATAACTCACATACCCAATTATCAAGGGTATAAAGATGAATAAACAAGCCCTACCTAGTGTGGGGCTTTTTGTTATCAGAAATTATTTCCAGCCAAAATATTGCGTAATAAAAGAATATGTTCAGAAAGAAAATGAAGCTTTCAGCTAAAGAAGTGGCGGTGCAATTGCTGAGTCGTCGTGATCACGGTGAGTTCGAGTTAAAGCAAAAACTGCTACTAAAGCAATTTGAAGAACAAGATGTGCTTCAAGCGGTTGAATATTGTAAGAGCAACGGCTGGATGGATGACTTGAGATATGCGAAAAGTCAGGTGCGACAGCATGTTTACCGAGGCCACGGTAAACGCCGTATTCAGCAAGAATTGAATCTAAAACAAGTTTCAGATTTTGTTATTGAACAAGCTTTTGATGAAGAGCCACAAGATTGGTTTGAGTTGGCTAAAGAGTTGGCTTACAAAAAATTTAAAGGCAAAAAAGCAGCAGACCAAAAAGAATACGCTAAACAAGTTCGTTTTCTACAATATCGTGGTTTTGATTTTGACCAAATTCAATACGCACTATCGAACAGCGATATAGAAAATGACTGAGGAAAAAATAAACCACAAGCTTGTAACCTTGTTTTACTAAACCCTCGGCTTACTTTACAATAGCGCAAAATTACATCTTGAATATTTCCGGAAGAATTGCATGTACATGAGCACAGATGAGGTTCGCAAGGCGTTCCTATCGTTCTTTGAAAGTAAAGGACACCAAATTGTTGATAGTTCTTCATTAGTTCCAGCTAATGATCCAACTTTGCTATTTACTAACGCAGGGATGAACCAATTTAAAGATTGTTTCCTTGGTGCAGAAAAACGCAGCTACACACGAGCGACCACTGCTCAACGTTGTGTTCGTGCTGGTGGTAAGCATAACGACCTTGAAAACGTTGGCTTCACAGCTCGTCACCACACATTCTTTGAAATGCTTGGTAACTTCAGCTTTGGTGATTACTTCAAACATGATGCGATTGCTTTTGCATGGGAATTCTTAACTCAAGTTCTACAACTTCCTGCAGACAAATTGCTGGTTACAGTTTATGAAACTGATGATGAAGCGTTTGATATTTGGAATAAAGAAGTAGGCGTACCGGCTGACCGTATTATTCGCATCGGCGACAAAAAAGGCGGTAAAGCTTACGAATCAGATAACTTCTGGCAAATGGGTGACACAGGTCCTTGTGGTCCATGTACAGAAATTTTCTATGATCACGGTGAACACATTTGGGGGGGCCGTCCAGGTACTCCTGAAGAAGATGGTGACCGTTTCATCGAAATCTGGAACAACGTATTTATGCAGTTCAACCGTCACGCAGACGGCACAATGGAACCGCTTCCAAAACCATCTGTTGATACTGGTATGGGTATCGAGCGTATTTCTGCAATCATGCAAGGCGTTCACTCAAACTACGAAATCGACGTATTCCAAACTCTAATCAAAGAAGCGGCAAGCATCATTGGTACTGAAGATCTTGGTAACCAATCACTACGTGTTGTGGCTGACCACATTCGTTCATGTGCGTTCCTAATCGTTGACGGTGTAATGCCATCAAACGAAGGCCGTGGTTATGTACTTCGTCGTATCATCCGTCGTGCAGTTCGTCACGGTAACAAGCTTGGTGCTCAAGGTGCATTCTTCTACAAACTTGTGTCTAAATTGGCAGAAGTAATGGGTTCTGCTGGCGAAGAGCTTAAGAAGCAGCAACCTGTTGTTGAGAAAGTACTACGCATTGAAGAAGAAAACTTTGCACGTACTCTTGACCGTGGCATGGCTATCTTAAATGAAGCAATTGATGGTCTAGCTGAAGGCAACACGGTTCTTGATGGCGAAACGGTATTCAAACTTTACGATACTTACGGTTTCCCTGCTGACTTAACCAACGATGTTGCTCGTGAGCGTGATGTAACTATCGACGAAGCTGGTTTTGAAAAAGCAATGGAAGAACAACGTGCGCGTGCTCGTGAAGCTGGTCAATTCGGCACAGACTACAACAAAGCAATCAAAACGGAAGCAGATACAGAATTCTGCGGCTACAGCCATGTTTCAGGTTCAAGTTCTGTAACTGAAATCTTTGTTGAAGGCGAACAAGCTGACAGCATTAGCGCAGGTACAGATGCAATCATCATTCTTAGCGAAACACCATTCTACGCAGAATCAGGTGGTCAATGTGGCGACGCAGGTTTGATTAAATCTGAATCTGGCGTGTTTGCAGTTAAAGATACTCAAAAATTGGGTAACGCAATTGCACACCACGGTCAATTAGTTGAAGGCGTATTGGCGAAAGCAGACAAAGTTTCAACAGAAGTTGATGCTGCACGTCGTACAGCAATTACATTAAACCACTCAGCAACTCACTTACTACACGCTGCATTGCGTCAAGTATTGGGCGAGCATGTAACGCAGAAAGGTTCTTTGGTTCGCGCTGAAAATCTACGTTTCGACTTCTCTCACCTTGAAGCGGTAACACCTGCTGAATTGCATGAGATTGAGCGTATCGTAAACCAACAAATCCGTCGTAACCACAATGTTGAAACGAACATTATGGATATCGAATCAGCTAAACAAAAAGGCGCAATGGCGTTGTTTGGCGAGAAATACGATGAGCAAGTTCGTGTGCTTTCAATGGGCGATTTCTCAACAGAACTTTGTGGTGGCATTCACGCATCAAGCACTGGCGATATCGGTCTATTTAAGATCCTATCTGAAAGCGGTATCGCAGCAGGTATTCGTCGTATTGAAGCGGTAACCGGCGAAGCAGCACTAGACGCACTTGATGCACAACAAGCTCAATACGAGCAAAAAATTGCAGATGGTCAATCTAAAGCTAAACAACTTGAAAAAGAAATTCAGCAGCTTAAAGAAAAACTAGCATCACAAGCGGGTGCAAGCTTGATCAACCAAGTGAAAGAAATTTCTGGTGTGAAAGTATTGGTAAGCCAATTAGACGGCGCTGATAACAAAGCACTTCGCGGCATGATGGATGAACTGAAAAACCAAATCGGCAGCGGCATTATCTTATTAGGTAACGTGGCAGACGAAAAAGTTGGCTTGATTGCGGGCGTAACTAAAGATCTAACTGGCCAAGTGAAAGCGGGTGAGTTGGTGAACTTTGTTGCTCAACAAGTTGGCGGTAAAGGTGGCGGTCGTCCTGATATGGCTCAAGCTGGTGGTACTGATTACGCTGCACTACCTAAAGCGCTTGAAGCGGCAGAAGCTTGGATCACTGAAAAGCTTTAATCGTTTAGCAAAATTAAATCAGTAAATAAAATGGCAGGCGAGTTCTGCCATTTTTTATGTCGGAAGATCCATGTATAAAAAGTGTCAGATTGTTAGATAAATCATTTTCTTACAATTGATAGAAGTAGATAGCGATCAATAGTAGCCATGTTGAGCAAGTATGCTTATACTAGGCGCAAATTTTAAGCAACGATAAAGATTTGTAATCGTGATGTGTTGCTTTGATTTTTGTTGTAAATGGAATGATTGTCAATATTACTGCAATTAATGGTTTTATCACTAAATGAGAATATTTACAGACATTTGGTATCTAAATGCTTAAAATGTTTGTGTTTATTGATTAAGATTACAACCAAAATATAACTATCTATTAGATACTAGCTGTATTGACATAATAAATAGAGATTACTCAAGGAGCATACAATGCTAATTTTGACTCGCCGAGTTGGTGAAACTTTAATGATTGGTGACGAAGTCACTGTTACCGTTCTTGGTGTGAAAGGTAATCAGGTACGCATCGGTGTTAACGCACCTAAAGAAGTATCTGTTCACCGTGAAGAAATTTACATGCGCATTCAAGCAGAAAAAGGTACGACACCTTCAGGTAATTTCTAATTACTGGTGAAGAAATGAGAGGTCAGCTTATGTGCTGGCCTTTATTTTTTCTGTTATACCCTTCGTATTTGGAGCTGCAGCTTTGTTGACTGCGTTCATTCACCCGCTATTTGTTTTTAAAGATATGTATAGGCATAGGCAAGCTATGCTCATGGGCCTCATTCACTTGTCGCCTCACTGCAACTCCAACTACTTTGGGTATAAATATTGGTATTTTGAGCTGCAGCTTTGTTGACTGCGCACATCCTCTCAATTCCTTTGTACATAAATGCACCACCCGCAGAGATATTTACTGAGAAGAAAAGAAATTCTCACTAAATTTGTGTGATGGGCTTTAAAGAAAGTCTGAACATTCCAATGATATATTCGGACCAAATTACGAATAACAAGTATGAAAACTAGGGAAAATAGCTCACATTTCAGCTAATTTGGTTGAATGGTGCGCTATCGGAAGTTTTTTCGTAATTTTCACCAAGAAAAGGTTTGACATATTTTTCGTAAACCGTAATATGTGCCTCCTCAAGACGGTGAGGTGGCCGAGAGGCCGAAGGCGCTCCCCTGCTAAGGGAGTATACGGTTTGTAGCCGTATCGAGGGTTCGAATCCCTCCCTCACCGCCATCTTGAGAGACTTTGAATTACTTTGGCTAGCAATAAGTAAAAAAGAAGTCGCTCTAAACATAGAGAATTAGAATACTGCGCGCTCGTAGCTCAGCTGGATAGAGTACCTGGCTACGAACCAGGCGGTCGAAGGTTCGAATCCTTCCGAGCGCGCCATTCTAAAAACATAATGTGGTGAGGTGGCCGAGAGGCCGAAGGCGCTCCCCTGCTAAGGGAGTATACGGTTTGTAGCCGTATCGAGGGTTCGAATCCCTCCTTCACCGCCATTTGTTTGCAATAAGCTTCAGGTTTGCAACTGTATGTCTTATAGCCGTGTTTAGACATCAAATCATTGCGCGCTCGTAGCTCAGCTGGATAGAGTTCCTGGCTACGAACCAGGCGGTCGAAGGTTCGAATCATTCCGAGCGCGCCATCATTCAAAACATTGAATGTTGTGAATATTGAAAAGACTGCGCGCTCGTAGCTCAGCTGGATAGAGTACCTGGCTACGAACCAGGCGGTCGAAGGTTCGAATCCTTCCGAGCGCGCCATTTCAATTTACAATGTTGGGTGTTGAATCTGCTCTTTACTGATTACTGAAATAATTAGTGAAAATAAAATGAGTAGAAATAAAAATTTGCGCGCTCGTAGCTCAGCTGGATAGAGTACCTGGCTACGAACCAGGCGGTCGAAGGTTCGAATCCTTCCGAGCGCGCCATATTTTAAAGCCCTGCACTTATGTGTGGGGCTTTTTTGATTTTCATAAATTAAACTTATCTCACACTTCGATGCTTTTCGTTTGAAAAAGAGTAGGATACTGTTGAGTTATATCCGCAGGCTAACTCTCGTTATACATTCTAGGTGCTTGATAAGCAAAGAAAGATCTATTTGGTAATTATTTGTTTAGGTTTCGTAAAATTACTAGCAAATGATTAAAAATTGTATACATTAAATAACTATACTTATTCTAAACCACGCTGTTTCCCGTTGTGCTTTCGATAGTGATTAAGCTTAACTTAAAGAAGGAAACGACGTTGTAATTAGCTTTATAAACAAAGGACGAATTCATGGCTTCTAATGCAAAAATTGTTATTTCTCAATTTGGTGAGCCAGAACAATTGCAGATCATTGATACGGAAATCCCAACGCCACAAGAAGGCGAAGTATTAGTGAAAGTGGCTTATGCCAGCGTTAACCCGATTGATGTGAAAACTCGTGCGGGTTTAGGTTGGGCTGCTCAACACAATAAAAACAACCTACCTTGGACACCGGGCTATGACATCTCAGGCATGGTGCTAAAACAAGGTCAAGGTTGTCATAAGTTCAACCTAAATGACATGGTGGCTGGCTTTATTGGTTTTCCATTGCGTGGCGGTGGTTACAGTCAATATGTTTGTGTTCCTGAATCTGAACTAGCTTTAGTGCCTGAAGATATTTCTCTTAATGCTGCGGCAGCTATTCCTCTTGCTGGTCAAACTGCAGCTCAAGCACTAGAAAAAGCACAAATTCAATCAGGTGAAACCGTATTAATTCTTGCTGGCGCAGGTGGTGTTGGTCATATTGCGATTCAAATTGCATTGGCAGCGAAAACCAAAGTGTATGCAACCTGTAGTAAAAACAACAAAGCGTTCGTTAAATCATTAGGTGCAACACCGCTTGATTACAACGAAGCCGATTACTTAAAAGATCTGACTGATGTTGATGTGTTAATTGACCTTGTTGGTGGTGATGTTGGCAAAGCGGCAATGCAATGCTTACACCCAGGAAGCCGCATGGTAACAGTGCCAACCATTACCGCTTCAACGGTTTGTGAACAAGCTGAGAAAGAAGGCATTATTGGCATTGGTATGTTAGTTGAGCCGGATGTTCTTCAGCTTGAAGAACTACTGAAATTGATCAGCGCAGGCATGATCAAAGTCGAAGTAGAGCAAGTGATCCCGTTTGAAAACGTAGTCGACGCACACCGTAAGATCGAAACAGGACGTGCTCGCGGTAAAATCTTACTGAACATGCACCCGTAATTAACCTAGATTCAGGTTAATCAGCTTTGTCTGAATTCTATTTAGCCCTACAAGAGTTGTTTGTAGGGCATCCTCTCTGGTTTCTCTTTGCCTCTGGTTTTTTGAGTGCCACTTTGCTGCCCGGAAGTTCAGAACTGAGCTTATATGCAGCATTATCGCTCAACTCTCCTCCAACATTAGTGATAATATTAGTCGCAACCTTGGGTAACACCTTAGGAGGCATGACCAATTATTTCCTCGGTTTGTTACTTCCTAATCGAACAATTTCCCAAAAACGTGGTCAACAATTAACAGCTTGGTTTCAACGCTATGGTTATTGGGCTTTATTGTTAAGTTGGTTGCCGATTGTGGGTGACCCTTTGTGCGCAGTAGCTGGTTGGCTACGAATGAATTCAACACTTTGTTTGGTGTTTATTGCCGTTGGAAAAGCATTACGTTATGCCTTTCTGGCGCTTGTATTTAAAGGATTGATGTAAATGAAAAAACACATTTTGGCTTTATGTTTTCTTGTTTTAGCTGGGTGCAACCAGTCTGAAACAAAGGAAGTCAGTCATGCTGCATTACCTGATGGTGTTAAATTAATTGAATCTCAAGAAGCCACTAAAAACACCTCTTCAGACGAGGCTTCGATTCCTTACTCTAAATACAAATTGGATAATGGTTTAACCCTTATTCTTTCTCCTGATCATTCCGATCCATTAGTGCATGTTGATGTGACTTATCACGTTGGTTCTGCTCGAGAAAAGATTGGCCGTTCTGGTTTTGCTCATTTCTTTGAGCACATGATGTTTCAAGGATCTGAGCATGTTGGCGATCAACAACACTTTAAGATTGTAACGGAAGCTGGCGGTGATCTTAACGGCACAACCAACCGAGATCGCACCAACTATTTTGAAACCGTGCCATCAAACCAATTAGAAAAAATGTTGTGGTTGGAATCAGACCGTATGGGCTTTTTAGTTAATGCGGTTTCACAACGTAAATTTGAAATTCAGCGCGACACCGTAAAAAATGAGCGTGGTCAAAACTACGATAACCGCCCATATGGCTTGATGTATGAGCGAATTGGTGAAGCGCTTTATCCAAAAAATCATCCTTATTCTTGGCAAACAATCGGCTATGTAGAAGATCTGGATCGTGTTGATGTAAATGATCTAAAAGCTTTCTTCTTACGCTGGTATGGCCCGAACAATGCAGTATTAACCATAGGTGGTGATATTGATGAAGCCCAAACACTGGCTTGGGTGAAAAAATATTTTGGCTCGATTCCAAAAGGGCCAGAAGTGAAAAATGCTGACAAACAACCTGTGACCTTGCCTGAAGATCGCTTTATTACATTAGAAGATCGCATTCGCCAACCTATGGTAATGATGGCGTTCCCAACTGAATATCGTGATGCAAAATCTGAAGCATCCGTGAATGCTTTAGCGTCTATTCTAGGCGATGGTAAGAACAGCATTTTGTATCAAAAACTGGTTAAAACCCAGAAAGCGATTGATGCGGGTGCATTCCAAGATTGTGCCGAACTATCTTGTACTTTATACGTTTATGCTATGGGCGATGACGGCGAGAAAGGTAATCTAAAACCAATCTATAAAGCATTAAACCAAGCTCTTGATTCGATTAAACAAGATGGCGTGAAGCAAGATCGTTTAGATGCGATAACAGGCCAAGCTGAAGCGGGTGTGATTTATGCGCTGCAAAGCGTGAGCGGCAAGGTATCGCAACTCGCTGCAAACCAAACTTTCTACAATCAACCAGACCGTCTACAAACTGAGTTAGAGCAAATTCGCAACGTGACACCAAAGTCTGTTGAGGATGCATTTGAACAATTTGTTGATGGTAAACACAAGGTTGTATTAAGTGTGGTGCCGAAAAAACAGACTCAACTTGCTGTTCAAGAGCCAAACTTTGTACCGCCTGCTCGTGATTTACCTAAGTATCCAAAAATCACCGATGACCAGCTAGAGATTCGAGAACCAAAAGATAACTTTGATCGTTCAGTGACGCCTCCGGTTGGTAAACCAGTTGCTGGTAAAATGCCTGAGTTATACCGTTTTGATTTAGATAACGGCATCAAAGTTCTTGGAACAACCACAACGGAAACACCGACGGTTTCTATTCAAATCGCTTTTCCTGCAGGTAATCGATACCTTGAAAATGGCAAAGAAGGTCTTGCTGGTTTAACTGCGGATATGTTGGAAGAAGGTACAACCGAGCATTCGAGTGAGGAATTGCAACTCGCTTTAGACAAACTTGGTAGCAGTGTTGGCTTTTCAGCAAGTGGCGACCAAGCGAACTTGACTATTACCTCGCTGACGAAAAACTTAGATCAAACCATCGAACTTGCTAATGAAATGCTATTCAAACCGGCATTCAAACAAGAAGATTTTGATCGTTTGAAAAACCAAACACTACAAGGCTTGATTTATGAGCATCAGCAGCCATCTTGGTTAGCATCTCAAGCAACTAAGCAAGTGCTATATAAAGGCAGTTTGTTTAACCGTGATGCTGATGGCAGTTTGGAATCAGTGAAAAGTTTGACCTTGGACGATGTAAAAGGATTCTATCAAACTCATTACACACCAGTTGATGCGAAAGCGGTTGTGGTTGGTTCGATTACTCAAGAGCAAGCGACCAAAGCTTTGTCTTTCCTAAAACAATGGCAAGGTAAAGCAGTATCTAAACCAGATGCAGGTACACCACAACCAACTGGCGAGCAAACTATTTATTTAGTGGATAAACCAAACTCACCGCAAAGTGTTGTGCAATTGGCGCGCATTGGTATGCCTTATGATGCCACTGGTGAAATGTTTAAAACTCAATTGGCGAATTACAACTTAGCTGGCAACTTTAATAGCCGAATCAACCAAAACTTGCGTGAAGATAAAGGCTTTACCTATGGCGCGGGTGGTGCAGTTTACGGCAATAAAGAAACGGGTTTAGTGGTATTCAATGCCCAAGTGCGTGCGGATTCTACAGAGCAGTCTATCCACGAATTCTTAGCTGAAATGAAAAAATACAGCCAAGACGGTATGACAGATAATGAACTGAAATTCATGCGTTTGGCGGTAGGGCAACAAGATGCTTTGAAATATGAAACACCATCACAAAAGGCTGGTTTGTTGTACTCGATCCTGAACTATTCGTTGCCTGATGACTTTATCGATCAAAAAGCGAAAATCGTTCAAACGGTCGATAAAGCGACTTTAGATAAGTTAGCAACTAAATGGTTTAAACCGCAGGATTACCAAATCATCGTGGTGGGAGATAGCCAAAAACTGATGCCTGAGCTGAAAAAATTAGGGATCCCAGTGAAAACCCTTGAAGTTCAGCGTTAATGCCCATAACTTAGCAGTAATGTTTTTGAGAGTTGTAATGCCTTTGGTGCACTGAGTTAACTCTTGATTAGAGCTATATCCAATCAGAGCAAGGCTTGTTATCCATGCCTTGCTCTTCTTTTTCTTAAAAATATCTGACTTGTGCAATAGTAATTGTTACCAAGAATGACTATTCTACTCGGATCGCAAACCACAATAAGTGAGTGCTATTTTGACGGATTTTTCTGCACGCCTCCAAAAGGTTGCCCAACAGCCTGAAACTTTTAAAAAATTTGGACGCGGAGTTGAACGTGAAGCTTTACGTTATGATTTAAATGATCAGCTTGCTTTAACGCCACACCCTCAGGAATTAGGTTCAGCCTTAACTAATAAATGGATTACCACAGACTTTTCTGAATCTTTATTAGAATTTATTACCCCAGTTTCCCATGATGCGGATGAGCTTTTACAGCAATTAAAAGATGTTCATCACTTCACGCTTTCAAAAATGGGCCAAGAAAAGCTATGGCCAATGTCGATGCCATGCTTTGTCAGTGATCAAGATGAAATTCCACTAGCGGAATACGGTTCGTCGAATTCTGGACGAATGAAAAACCTGTATCGCCAAGGTTTGAAGCATCGTTACGGCAGCCTAATGCAGATCATTTCTGGTGTGCATTTCAACTTCTCATTCCCAGAAAGTTTTTGGGATAGCTTGTATGGTGAGCAAACCGAGCAAGAACGAGCGGATGCTAAATCAGAAGGCTATTTCGCTCTGATCCGCAACTATTATCGTTATGGTTGGATCATTCCTTACCTGTTTGGTGCATCGCCTGCTTTGTGTCCTTCGTTTATCAAAGGTCGTGATACCGGTTTACCATTCGAAAAAATTGGTCGCACTCTTTATCTTCCATACGCAACCGCTTTACGTTTGAGTGACTTAGGTTACACAAACAGCGCACAAAGTGATTTGAATATTGGATTTAATGGCTTAGATGAGTATCTTGAAGGCTTGAATGATGCCATGCATAAGCCATCTGCTCAGTTCGCTAAAATTGGCATTAAAGTTGGTGATGAATATCGTCAGTTGAACACCAATGTGCTGCAAATCGAGAATGAGCTTTATGCGCCAATTCGTCCTAAACGTGTCGCTAAAAATGGTGAAAAACCATCGGAAGCATTAAAGCGTGGTGGCGTTGAATACATTGAAGTGCGCTCTTTAGATGTGAACCCGTTTAGTGCTGTTGGTTTGCAAAAAGAACAGATTCTATTTTTAGATTTGTTTGTCACTTGGTGTGCTCTGAAAAATTCCGAACCAATGAAGGCAGGGGATAAAGACTGCTGGCGTGCAACTTGGAACAAGGTGATCTTAGAAGGTCGTAAGCCTGATTTAAGCTTTAAACTTTGTGCTAACCAAGAAGAAAATACGCTTAAACATTGGGGACATGTCATTTTTGATCAGCTAACAGAAATTGCGGTTGAAATGGACAAAGCCAACGGTGGAAATGAATACCAAGCTGTTTGCCAAACATTACGCGGTTGGATTGATGATCCTGAGCTAACGAATTCAGCTCGCTTGTTAAATAAGATCCGAGAAGCGGGTGGCATTGGCAAAGTGGGCTGTGATTTTGGCGAGCAATATCGTGATGAATTATTGGCTCACCAATATCAAATTTATAACCAAGAAATGATGGAGCAAGAAGTTCTAAATTCAGTGCAAAAACAAGCGGCTATTGAGCAAGCAGACATATTGAATTTTGATGACTTCTTAGCGGACTACTTTTCTTATCTTAAATAACCTGAACCAATTATCTTTAACTTTCAGATGTAGTAAAGAATATGAACATACGCCGGATAATTTATACCACTGTGCTTTTTATGACGGGCTTAATTTTGTCCGGTTGTGCCACTGCTCCACCACAGAATCAGAGCAATATATGTTCGATTTTTCGCCAATATCCAGATTGGTATGATGATGCGCTTGATATGAAAGATGAGTATGGCGTGCCGATTCAGATTTCTATGGCTATCATGAAGCAAGAAAGCTCATTTGTTGCCGATGCCAAACCACCGCGCTATTACTTCTTAGGCTTTATTCCTTGGGGACGAGTGAGCAGTGCTTATGGGTATCCTCAAGCGCAAGATCCGGTATGGGATGAATTTCAAGATCAAGTAAGTTCTTGGTCGTCGCGTGATGACTTTGGTGATGCAATCATGTTCATCGGTTGGTACATTGACGGTTCACAAAAAACATTAGGCATTTCCAAATGGGATGCTTATAGCCAATACTTAGCTTATCACGAGGGTCGTGGTGGCTTTCAAAGAAAAACCTATGCGAATAAACCGTCTTTAATTAAAGTGGCACGTCGTGTAGAACAAACTGCAAAAGATTATGGTTGGCAGTTAAAAAATTGCCAAGCCGAACTTGAAGACAATCGTGGTTGGTTTTAATCGACCACATTAGGAGAAAGAGCAATGCCTTTATTAGATAGCTTTACTGTTGATCATACTCGTATGAATGCACCAGCTGTACGTGTAGCAAAAACAATGCAAACACCAAAAGGTGACACAATTACGGTTTTTGATTTACGTTTTTGTGCACCAAACAAAGAGATTTTATCTGAAAAAGGTATCCACACTCTTGAGCACCTTTACGCTGGCTTTATGCGTGCACACCTGAATGGTTCAGATGTTGAGATCATCGATATTTCACCAATGGGCTGCCGTACTGGTTTCTACATGAGCCTAATCGGTACGCCAAGTGAGCAAAAAGTAGCAGACGCATGGCTTGCAGCAATGGAAGATGTGCTAACAGTTGAAGATCAAAACAAGATCCCTGAATTGAATGAATACCAATGCGGTACGTATTCAATGCACTCACTGAACGAAGCACAAGAGATTGCAAAAGCGATCATTGCTGCTGGCATCAAGGTAAACAAAAACGATGAACTAGCTTTGCCTGAAAGCATGCTGCAAGAGTTGAAAGTGAAATAATTGAAAGTTAAGTAACTCTTACTTTCTATCGATTATAAAAAATGAGAAGTCATTGCTGGCTTCTCATTTTTTTGTGTTTTAGATAAGTATTTCTTAATTCAGCGCATAACATTTTGAAGTGGCAACGTTCTGGTCGGAACCTGTACCAGCACCAGTGACTCTGCAAATGACATAACGGTGATGGTGTTTGATTGTGACAACAGGTCCATTCTCGCCAATATAAGAAGTAATAATATCTGCGCCATTATTGAGCATCGATTCAAGAGAAGTGCTGACTGCTTCTAATTTGGTAGGTACTTCTAATGCATTACCTGCTACTTTTGCACCTGATTCTGGCGGCCAATTGGCTGCTGATGTTGTCATAGCTGCTGTTAAAGCTACTAAACCGATAACGTACTTCATCATTTTCATGCTTATTTCCTTATAAATATGTCCGTATGGACAACAACATTTTTAAGTTTTTAAGCAGCGGCTTTCTTCGCTTTTTTCTTAGTTGGATGCACCTTAACTAAGTTAATTTTATTTTCCGCAATGTCGATCAATTCCATTTTATGATTTGCGATCACTAAGCTTAAATAGCTTTCAGGAATATCTTCCAAATGTTCCAAAATCAAACCGTTTAAGGTTCTTGGGCCATCTGTCGGTAATTTCCAATTCAACCCTTTGTTGATATCACGAATGTTGGCGCTACCTTCAATCAAATAACTGCCATCGCTTTGCGGAGTAATTTCATCGGCAAGGCTAGGGGACATTGAAGTCGTAAACTCACCAACGATTTCTTCCAAAATATCTTCAAGCGTAATCAAACCAATGATGTCACCGTACTCGTCCACGATCATGCCAATGCGTTCTTTATTGCGTTGGAATTTTAAGAGTTGGACGTTAAGTGGCGTTGCTTCTGGAATGAAATACACTTCATCCGCAGCACGCAACAAGGTTTCTTTGTTGAATTCGTTTTTCTCAAGCATCAAACGGTTTGCTTTGCGTAGGCGAAGAATGCCAACCACTTCATCAATATTATCTCGATAAAGTACTACGCGTCCGTGAGCTGAGTGGGTTAACTGACGAACAATCGACTTCCAATCGTCATTTATATCAATACCAGTGATTTCGTTACGCGGAACCATGATGTCGTTAACAGTAACATGCTCTAAATCCAGAATAGAAATCAGCATTTCTTGGTGACGACGAGGAATCAAGCTACCAGCTTCATTCACTACTGTGCGTAATTCTTCCGAGCTTAAAGGATCGCCGTTGGAGTCTTCAGGACGAATGCCAAGTAAACGTAATAGGCCATTGGTGATCAAGTTGATCAAGTAAACCAAAGGTGCCATCACTTTCATCAGCACTTTTAATAAAATACTGCTGGTGTAAGAAACACGTTCAGGATAAATCGCAGCTAATGTTTTAGGGGTAATTTCAGCAAAAACCAAGATGACTAAGGTTAGAACACCAGTGGCAATAGCAACACCATAATCACCATATAAACGCATGCCGATAATAGTCGCAATCGCAGAGGCGAGGATGTTAACAAGGTTGTTGCCAATAAGGATCAAGCCAATCAAACGGTCAGGACGTTCCAATAAAGCTTCAACACGTTTTGCACCTTTGTGTCCTTGGCTAGCAAGATGACGTAGACGATAACGGTTTAAAGCCATCATGCCTGTTTCTGAACTAGAAAAATAAGCAGAAATTAAGATCAGTATTGCCAGTAGAGCAAACAGCAGCCCTGTTGATATGTCACCCAAGTTTAGGTTTTCCTTTATTAAAAGTTGTGACTAAAAATAGTCTGATTGATTATTTAATTGTTAGTTCGATTTTATGCTGAAAATTGGGCTTTCTGTCAATTTTCTCAAGTCAGTTTTTCTTAAGCCTGTCTGCAGCAGAAGTTAATTCAAAATCACTTCACGAACAAATCGGCTGCCGAAGTAAGCTAACGTTAATAAGGTTGTTCCGCTAATGGACAGCCATAACACTCGACGACCACGCCAACCTTGTTGGAAATGCCCCCACAATAAAATGCAGTACAGAATCCATGCAATAAAAGAAAGTACGCTTTTGTGCGCATTCTCAGATGAGAACATGCCATCGGTATAAATAAGGCCGGTGACAAGAGTTGCGGTCAGAAGCAAAGTACCAATCAAGATGATTTTGAATAAGTGTCTTTCTACCATCATTAGAGGAGGAAGATTCGGATTGATAACGAGCGATTTTTTCGTTTTTAACTGGTAATCCAACCATGCCAATTGCAGCGCAAATAAAGCACCAATGGTTAAGGTTGAATAAGCAAATAAGGCTATCGTGATGTGAACCAGTAACTCAATCTTACCTTCAAAATGCGTCATAAAGGTACTTGGTAAGAAGTTGGCTGCACAGAGGTTAATTGCAGCAAAACTATAAACAACAGGCAGCAAGAACCAGAGGCGTGTTTTCCACATCGAAACCGTAAGCACGAAGCAAATGATAAAACCGATGAGGGAAGCCACATTCAAAATGCTAAAGTTTTGTCCGTGAGGATTATAAATGAGATCGCTAACCAACCAGCCATGAGCCGCCAACGCACAAAGAGCTAGCGCAAAGACCAGTTTGATTTGAATTCCTGAACGGTTGACTAAACCGGGAACAATCATGCAGGTGGCTGCAAAATAAAAAAGAACCGCAACAATTGAAAGCAGGTTTTCCATATTACTCATTAGTTAAATCCATTCGGGATAGTAGTATAACTCGCTTGCTTAACACGGGCTATGGATGATTTCGATAAAAAGTTGAACCATAATAACATATTCGAACTAATGAAAGAGTCCGCATTTCCAAACAAAAGCGGCTTAAATGTTATTAAAGTCAGTGAAACATACTAGTTCGATTGTATACCCAAGTGACTTCAATATGCAGAATTCAGAGCTATCATCCAAGTTTTTAGGCAAGAAAGATTTACGAAGGAATGTAAACACCTTTCGAATAAATCTGCCGCAGCATAAATGCTTGGATGAAGCTCCCGAAGGGCAAGTTAAAACAAGCCTTATGCTGCGTTAAATTGAACAGAGATAGAATTACTATGATCTGGTTCAATTTGCCTTGCCTAAAGCTTGTTTTATTCTTGCTGAAACTCGCATCTTGAAGTTACTTGGGTATATACTACCGAGCCACAACGAATCATTTCGTTCACCCAATTTCATAAAAGTGGATATGTTTATCTTTTAATTCTCGAATTGAATCCACTTTTAATTAATAAAAAGAGTTACTTAGTTTAGGCGTAAACATGTTTGATAATTTAACCGATAGACTTTCCCAGACGCTGAAAAACATCAGCGGTAAAGGTCGACTAACAGAAGACAACATCAAAGACACGCTGCGTGAAGTCCGTATGGCTTTATTGGAGGCGGATGTTGCATTACC
Source organism: Vibrio sp. (assembly GCA_047975485.1). Lineage (GTDB taxonomy): Bacteria > Pseudomonadota > Gammaproteobacteria > Enterobacterales > Vibrionaceae > Vibrio. Next base: position 24,739 of record JBKEDP010000023.1, read on the forward strand.
CGTTGTTCGTGACTTCGTAAAACAAGTTAAAGAACGCGCGGTAGGTATTGAAGTTTCGAAATCTTTAACTCCGGGTCAAGAGTTCATTAAGATCGTTCAGGCTGAGCTAGAGTCAGTGATGGGCGAATCTAATGAAGCGCTTAACTTAGCGGCTCAACCGCCAGCAGTTATCTTAATGGCTGGTCTACAAGGTGCGGGTAAAACCACCAGTGTAGGTAAATTATCTAAGCTATTAACTGAGCGTGATAAGAAGAAAGTTCTGGTCGTTTCTGCCGACGTTTACCGTCCTGCGGCGATCAAACAACTTGAAACTTTAGCTAATGAAGTGGGTACAGACTTCTTCCCATCAAGCGCAGACCAAAAGCCTATCGACATTGCGAATGCTGCAATTGAACACGCAAAGAAGAAATTCTACGACGTTGTTATTCTCGATACCGCAGGTCGTTTAGCGGTTGATGAAGAAATGATGGGTGAAATTAAAGCCCTTCATTCTGCAATTAACCCAGTTGAAACTCTGTTCGTTGTTGATGCAATGACAGGTCAAGATGCGGCAAACACTGCAAAAGCGTTTGGTGATGCTCTGCCTCTAACTGGTGTGATCCTAACCAAAGTGGATGGTGATGCACGTGGTGGTGCGGCATTATCTGTTCGTCACATTACTGGCAAACCAATTAAATTCTTAGGTGTTGGTGAAAAAACTGACGCACTAGAAGCATTCCACCCAGATCGCGTAGCTTCTCGTATTCTTGGCATGGGCGACGTTCTTTCTTTAATTGAAGATTTAGAGCGTAACGTAGATAAAGCTAAAGCCGAGAAAATGGCGAAGAAGTTCAAGCAGAAGAAAGGCTTCGATTTAGAAGATTTCCGCGAGCAGCTTGGACAAATGAAAAACATGGGCGGTATGGCTGGCATGATGAACAAATTGCCGGGCATGGGTAACTTGCCATCGAACGTGAAAGACCAAGTCGATGACAAAATGTTTACTCAAATGGAAGCTATGATTAATTCCATGACCATGAAAGAGCGTGAACACCCTGAACTAATCAAAGGCTCACGTAAAAAACGTATCGCTGCTGGTTCTGGTACACAAGTACAAGACGTAAACCGCATGCTTAAACAGTTCACCCAAATGCAGAAGATGATGAAGAAAATGCAAAAAGGTGGCATGAAAGGCATGATGCGTAACATGCAAGGCATGATGGGCGGCGGTGGTATGGGCGGTTTCGGCGGCTTTGGTCGTTAATTTCCCCCTGATTCACAGATTCCAAACCTGAAATTCCAATCAAATATAGAGTGTGAAGCCTGTCACACTCTAGCCTTGGTGAAAAGTTATACATAAAGATACTTAAAGCTCTTGCATTGACTCTGAATAAGAGTAAAATTCGGGGGCTTTATTTTGGCACGTGGCCCCAAATCGTTTTATCCTCCTTTATATTCGATATATCGAGAGTGAGAAAACCCAATTTGGGGCTAAATTTATTATTGAGAAAGCAAAAGAGGACGACATGGTAACCATTCGTTTGGCACGTCACGGCGCTAAAAAGCGTCCATTTTATCAAATCGTTGTAGCTGACAGCCGTTGTGCAGCAACTGGCCGCTACATTGAAAACGTAGGTTTCTTTAACCCTACAGCTAAAGGTCAAGAAGAAGGTCTTCGTTTAGATCTTGATCGCGTTAACCACTGGGTTGGTCAAGGCGCATCTGTATCTGACCGCGTTGCTAAACTAGTTAAAGACGCTCAAAAAGCGGCTTAATTATTAGCATCTATAAAGTTGTAACGGTTAAGGGTTAAAACATGAGTGAACAAAAGAACGAAAAAATTGTTGTAGGTAAGCTTGGTTCTTCTTACGGCATTCGTGGTTGGCTTAAAGTTTTTTCCTACACCGACAATGCTGAAAGTATTTTTGATTATGCCCCTTGGTTTATTAAACAAAAGGGTGAGTTGGTTCAATACAATGTTGAAAGTTGGAAACGCCATAACAATGGTTATGTTTGCAAACTAGAAGGCATTGATGTTCGCGAAGATGCGCAATTATACGCTAACGTTGAAATTTTAATTGATCCACAAACACTACCAGAACTGTCAGATGAAGAATTCTACTGGCGTGAATTGGTGGGAATGCAAGTTTACACAGATAAAGGCTATCACTTAGGTGAAGTTACTGATCTGATGGAAACTGGCTCCAACGATGTATTGGTAGTGAAAGCAAATCTTAAAGATGCTTTTGGCCAAAAGGAACGATTAATTCCGTTCCTTGAAGAGCAAGTGATCAAGAATGTTGATCGCGAAGCTCAACGGATCGAAGTTGACTGGGATCCTGGATTCTAATCACACTCAAGATAAGCGAGAAACGCAATGTGGATTGGCATTATTAGCCTATTTCCCGACATGTTCCGAGCCGTATCTGATTATGGTGTGACTGGTCAAGCGGTAAAAAAAGGTCTTTTATCATTAGAAACATGGAATCCTCGTGATTTCACTCATGATAAACATCGCACAGTTGATGACAGACCTTATGGTGGTGGCCCCGGTATGTTAATGATGGTTCAGCCTTTGAGCGATGCCATTCAAGCAGCCCAACAAGCCGCTCCCAAAAAGGCGAAAGTAATCTACTTATCTCCTCAAGGTCGTAAACTCGACCAACAAGGAGTTGAAGAATTAGCGACAAACGAGAATTTAATTCTAATTTGTGGCCGATACGAAGGAGTAGATGAACGCATTATTCAATCATACGTTGACGAAGAATGGTCGATTGGTGATTTTGTAATGACGGGTGGGGAAATCCCAGCCATGACGTTGATTGATTCAGTCGCTCGGTTTGTTCCGGGGGTTCTAGGGGATTTCGCGTCAGCAGAAGAAGATTCTTTTGCAAATGGCTTGTTAGATTGTCCGCACTATACGCGTCCTGAAGTGTTAAACGATGAGCAAGTGCCTAGCGTACTAACTTCCGGCAACCATGAGGACATTCGTCGCTGGCGATTAAAACAATCGCTGGGCCGTACTTGGCTTAGAAGACCAGAGCTTCTGGAAAACCTAGCTCTGACTGACGAACAGGAACAATTGCTGGCTCAGTTCATTATTGAACAGCGATCTTCTAAAGCCTAATTCGCATTTAGAAGATAGAAGCAACTAGCCTAATAAATTTAGTATCAGTTTAATCTAGGATATAAACAAATGAGTAATATCATCAAGGCTCTTGAAGAAGAGCAAATGAAACAAGACATCCCTGCATTTGCACCAGGTGACACTGTTGTAGTTCAGGTTAAAGTTAAAGAAGGCGACCGTGAGCGTCTACAGGCATTCGAAGGCGTTGTTATCGCTAAGCGTAACCGTGGTCTTCACTCAGCATTCACAGTTCGTAAAATCTCGAACGGTGAAGGTGTTGAGCGTGCTTTCCAAACTCACTCTCCAATGGTTGATAGCATTGAAGTTAAGCGTCGTGGTGCAGTACGTCGTGCCAAATTGTACTACCTACGTGAGCGTTCTGGTAAGTCAGCTCGTATCAAAGAGAAGTTGGCTAAGAAGTAACGCACGCTGCGTTCTCATAGTTGATAAAGCGGGTCCCATCTGGGACTCGCTTTTTTTTGGTTTGAATAAATTGATATCAATAATTTTTAGTATAAAGGCTCAAATGTTGAGTTGCTTTCTCTCTGCCTAAATTTTGCTTTGTGAAGCGCCAGTTTTTTTGTGTAAACCGTCATGGATGACGGTTAGGCTTCTCGAGGACAGGGATGTCCTCTTGAAGCCGTTAACAAAAAAACAAGTGCAACAAAGATAACAAAATTTCCAGCAGCGGCCTTTTTGCTTACTAATTATATGGTCCGCCTCACTCTCAAGCTCTATGCTTAGAGTAGGCATTCAGAAATGAGGTGAACCATATGTCTTCTATTCATATCTTAGGAATCGATTTAGGTAAGCATACTTTCCAC